>NZ_BCSH01000065.1 GCF_001570765.1 Nocardiopsis listeri NBRC 13360
GGGTGGCCACCGGCAACCTCGTCGCGGCCCGCCCCGCCGACACCGTGGAGGAGACCACCTCCGTGGACGAGGTGGACCGGGACGGTATCGAGTACGTCCTGGCCGGATCGCTGACCAGCGTGTGGATCTTCGAGTTGGTGGAGGTGCTCAAGGGTCGGCGCGACGTGGAAGAGGTCGAGCGGCGACTGTACGTGACCGCCGAACGCCTCCTCGCCTCCTTCTGATCTCCGCCCGGGTCACTCTTCGCCGAAGAGCAGTCCGAACAGCCCACCGAGCAGGCCTCCGGAGCCACCGTCCGGCTCCTCGCCCCCGGGTTCCTCCCCGGGGGCTTCGTCGTCCTCGGGCGGTGTCGTCGGAGCGGTGTCGTCCTCCTCCTCCGGAGTCTGGGGGGATCCGGGTTCCGGTTCGGGTGCCTGTCCCGGGTCGTCCTCAGGCCCTTGACCGTCCTCGGGGTCGGCGGCGTCCCCGGGGCCGTTCGACTCCGGTGCGGTGCCCGTGGTCGACTCCGGGGAGGGAGTCGCGGGAACGGACTCGACCTCGGGTGAGGGGTCGACACCGGGTTTGTTCTCGGAGGCGGTGGAGACCGTCTCCACCTTGGAGCCGTCGTGGCCTCGGCCGGTCTCGGCGGGGCCGGCGTCGATCATGGTCGGGGGAGCGCCCGCCATGCCGGCCCACCACCACAGCCCCAGGGCCACCGCCACCGTGGCCAGCCCGGAGACGGCCGGCAGCGGCCAGCGCCTGCGCTCGGGTGCGGGCAGCGGCGCACGCGTGTTCTCGTGGAGCGGCTGGTCCCGCGTGGTGATCCGATCGTCGGGCAGGGGACGCGGAGTGGTGGCGGGCATCGGGACCAGGGTCTCGTCCACATCCTCGTCCTCGATCGGGAAGACGCCGGTGACGCGGGCACGGTGGACCGGGTAGCCGTCCTCGGCGAGCGGTTCCATGGCCGCGGCGATCCGCCTGCGTTCCCCGGCGGCCTCGGGGGCCAGGCATGTGCGCACGACGCGTTCGCGCAGTCCGGGCGGGGCGCCGGGCGGGCGGAGCAGGGCCAGCGCGGAGGAGACCTGTTGGATCTGGTCGCGCCGGTTGGGGGCCGCGCTCTCCTCGGACTCCTCCGAGTCGTCCTGCTCGGACAGCCGGTTCAGGCCCTCCGCGGCGCGACGGATCGCCGAACGGGACAGTTCGTCACAGATCCGTGGTTCGAGTCCGAGCACCCGGGCCACCGCGGAGGAGGGCAACATGTGGCGCAGGTTCAGTTCGACGAGTTCGCGGTGGCTGGCGGGCAACCGGGAGAACATGCGCGCGACCGGGGTTTCGGCGGGCACGGTGGCCAGTCGGGTGTAGGGGCAGGTGTGCGCGAAGCCGCGCCGTTGGCAGGCGGCGCGTACCAGGGCGTAGAGCCAGGGGCCGCGATCGGCCGGGTCGCGGAGCTTCTTCTCCAGCACCACTCCGGCGACGAATCCCTCGTGGACTGCCTCGGTGACGGGGTCCTGCGGAGCACCCGGGGTGCCACCACCGAGCAGGGACCACGCGTACCGGTAGAGCGCCTGCGCGTAGGCGTCGTGGAGCGCCTCGACCGGTCCCGCCGCTTCGTCTCTTTCGTTACCTCTGGTCACGATTCTCCCCCCGCTGTCTGTGGTGACGCTAGCGAGGGGAGGGCCGTGGCGTGCGGGAATCGATCAGCTGTGTCCTGAAGGTGAGACTTCTGTTACCCGACCCACGAGGGCGGGCGCGTTCTCACTCTCCGCCGCGCGAGGGCTGACCGATCGCGACCATGCGTTCCACCGAACGGCGGGCGCGTTCGGAGGTCTCGGGGTCGACCGTGATCTCGGTGGTGCCGTGGCGCAACGAGTTCAACAGCTTGTCCGCGTCGATCATCTTCATGTAGTGGCACTCGGCGCGGGAGTTGACCGCCTCGAACTCCGTGTTCGAGTTGACGTTGCGCAGCTGGTGCAGCATGCCGGTCTCGGTGGCGATGAGGACCTTGGCGGCGCTCGTGTTCTCCGCGGCGGTGAGCATGCCGCCGGTGGACAGGACCTTGACCCGGTCCTCGGGGACGGCGCCGCTGCCGACCAGGTAGAGGGCGGAGGTGGCACAGCCGCACTCGGGGTGCACGTAGACCTCGGCGTCGGGCTCGGCCGCCACGCGTTCGCGCAGGGTGTGACCGTCGATGCCGGCGTGCACGTGGCACTCGCCCATCCATACGTGGATGTTGTCGCGACCGGTGA
Organism: Nocardiopsis listeri NBRC 13360; assembly: GCF_001570765.1. GTDB lineage: Bacteria > Actinomycetota > Actinomycetes > Streptosporangiales > Streptosporangiaceae > Nocardiopsis > Nocardiopsis listeri. The sequence continues at coordinate 2,226 of NZ_BCSH01000065.1, forward strand.
CCCGCTTGACGTGGGCGCCCAGGAACTGGTCGGGGAGGAAGAGGATCTCCCTGTCCTCGGGAATGGACCTGATGACGTCGGCGGCGTTGGAGGAGGTGCAGCAGATGTCGGTCTCGGCCTTGACCGCCGCCGTGGTGTTGACGTAGGCGACCACGACCGCGCCCGGGTGCCGGGCCTTCCAGTCGCGCACGTCCTCGGCGGTGATGGTGTCGGCCAGTGAGCAGCCGGCGTTGGGGTCGGGCAGCAGGATGGTCTTCTCCGGCGCGAGGATCTTGGCGGTCTCGGCCATGAAGTGCACGCCGCAGAACACGATGGTGCTCGCGTCGACGCTCGCCGCGAGGCGGGACAGGGCCAGTGAGTCACCGGTGTGGTGGGCCACGTCCTGGATTTCCGGGCGCTGGTAGTTGTGCGCGAGGATGACAGCGTCGCGCTCCTCCGCCAGGCGGCGGACCTCGGCGGCCCATTCCTGCCTGGTCATGGTGTCCGCCGTCGCGGTGACCGTTGCCATGTCCTACTACTTCCTCGAGGCTGTGGGCTCGGCGTGCGGGTGCCGTGCCGTGGGAGGGCGGTGTGGATACCAGGTTTTCGACTGGCAGGCACAAACCTGGTGCAGCTTAACATGGCCGGGAACGGAAGGGACAGGGTGGATATCTCGGAGGTAAACGGACAGGCCACGCTCGCGGCGCACGAGGCGCTAGCGGTCGTCCTCCAGATCCGCGCGGGCCAAGTGTGCGTCCTGTTGTGGCGGCGGGCTCTACCGCCCTGCGAGGGAGAATGGGCCCTGCCCGGAGGCAGGCTCGGGGCCGAGGAGGATCTGGGCGCCTCGATCCGTCGACAACTGGCCCAGAAGGTCGATGTGCGTGACCTGAGTCATCTCGAGCAACTGGAGACGCGCAGCGAACCCGGACGCGACCCGCAGCGGCGCACGCTGGCCACCGCCTACCTGGGGCTGGTCCCCGCGGACATCGATCCGGTCGTGCCCGAGGACACCGACTGGCACCCGGCCTCCGGCCTGCCCCCCATGGCCTTCGACCACGCTTCGATCGTGCGTTCGGGACGGCGGCGTCTGCGCTCCAAGCTCGGCTACACCAACGTCGGTTTCGCGTTGGCGCCACCCGAGTTCACCATGTCGGAGCTTTCCGGCTACTACCGGGCCGCGCTCGGCCACGACGTGGCCGCCACCAACCTGCGCCGGGTGCTGCTGCGTCGAGGACAGATCGAGGAGACGGGACGTTCGGTGCCGTCGGGGCGTTCGGGCGGCCGTCCGGCGGCGTTGTTCCGGTTCCGGACCCGCGAGATGGAGGTGACCGACGCCTTCGCCGTCCTGCGCCCGCCCGGCCAGGCGTAGGTTCCCTCCTGGGTACACTCCCTGATCGTGGCAATTCGTACTGTGGTGTTCGACGTCGGCGAGACCCTGATCGACGAGACGCGCATCTTCGCGCGCTGGGCGGACCGTTTCGGGGTTCCGCACATGGCTTTCTTCGGCACCATCGGCGGCGTGATCGCCTCCGGGGGCACCCTCACGGACGGCTTCCGTCTGCTGGTCCCGGGATTCGACCTGGCGGCCGAGAGCGCCCGATGGCACGAGGAGGACCCCGAGGGCGAGCGCGAGCACTTCGGCGAGGGAGACCTGTACCCGGACGTACGCCCGGCCTTCGACACCATGCGCGAGGCCGGGCTGGGCCTGGTCATCGCGGGTAACCAGCCGGTCGAGGCCGGTGCGGCGCTGGTGGCGATGGACCTGCCGGTGGACGGCGTCGGCATCTCCGACGCCTGGGGCGTGGCCAAACCCCGCCCCGAGTTCTTCGACCGCACCCTGGACCTGGTGCGTGAGAACGTCCCCGACATCTCACCGGGCGAGATCCTCTACGTCGGTGACAGGGTCGACAACGACGTGCTGCCGGCGCGGGCGGCCGGCATGAGCACGGCCCTGCTGCGCCGAGGCATCTACGGCTACCGGCACGCGGCCGACCCGCAGGCGCGGCGAGCCGACGTGATCGCCGACGACCTCCACCAGGTCGCCGAATGGGCCATCCGGAACGCGCACTGACCACCGAAACGAGAGACGGAGGACACGGGCGCGATTCGGTCACGGGCCGCGTCGCGACGGTTTGTCCACAGTCTGCTCGGGTAACGTCGCTACGGTCTCGGACCGGCCGTCGCCCCCTGGCATCGCCGCCGGTCGGCATCGCCCCGCCCCCGAAGGAGAGCCCATGATCACGTTCGAGGGCGCAGCCAAGGTCTACCCCGACGGAACCGTCGCCGTCGATGAACTGGACCTGACCGTGGAGACCGGGCGGACCACGGTCTTCGTCGGCCCTTCCGGCAGCGGCAAGACCACCTCGCTGCGGATGATCAACCGCATGGTCGAACCCACCAGGGGGACCATCCGCGTCGACGACGTGGACATCCGTCAACAGGACCCCGCGAAGCTGCGCCGGTCCATCGGCTACGTCATCCAACAGGCCGGGCTCTTCCCGCATCGCACCGTCCTGGACAACATCGCCACCGTCCCGCTGCTGCTCGGCCGGCGCCGCTCCAAGGCCAGGGCCAGGGCCGCCGAACTCATGGAACTGGTCGGGCTCGAACGCTCCCAGGCCAAACGCTTTCCCCACCAGCTCTCCGGTGGACAACAGCAGAGGGTCGGAGTCGCCCGCGCGCTGGCCGCCGACCCACCGGTGCTGCTGATGGACGAACCCTTCAGCGCGGTCGACCCGGTGGTGCGTACGAGCCTGCAGGACGAACTGCTGCGGTTGCAGCAGGAGCTGCACAAGACGATCGTGTTCGTCACCCACGACATCGACGAGGCCGTGCGGTTGGGTGACCGCATCGCCGTGTTCCGCCCCGGCGGGCGGCTCGCCCAGTACGACACCCCCGAGCGGCTGCTCGCCGAACCGGTCGACGACTTCGTGGAGTCGTTCGTCGGTTACGACCGAGGGGTGCGCCGTCTGTCCTTCTTCCCCGCCGGCTCTCTTTCGTTGCGCCAAGACGTGGTCTTCGACACCGAGGATCGGGTGGAACGAGCCCGTGCCGCCGTGGTCTCCGACCGTGAACCCTGGGCACTGGTGGTGGACCAGGGGCGCTCGCCCCTGGGTTGGGTGAGCGCGCGTCGGCTCGACGAATCCCCGGCCGGGGTCACCCTCGGGTCGTTGGAGCTCACGCCCTACGGACACACCTTCAACGTCGCCACCGACTCTTTGCGCGCCGCGCTGGACGCCGCGGTCCTCTCGCCCGCCGGTCGGGCGGTGGGCGTGGACACCGACGGAGCGGTCCTGGGTGTGGTCTCCCAGGACGACCTGGGCGCCGCGATCTGGTCGGTGAGCGAATGACCGCGGCCTACGACTGGGTGAGCGGGATCGTCGATTGGGCGATCGCCGACTGGAGCCATCCGGGTGAGCCGGACCGCGGCATCCTGGCCCGGTTGCTGGAGCACATGCGTCTGTCGTACGTGTCCATCCTCATCGGCCTGGCCATCGCGCTGCCGTTGGGTCTGGCCTGCGTGCGCTGGAGACCGGTCTACCCGCCGGTGCTCACCGGGGTGAACGTCCTGTACTCGGTGCCCTCCATCGCCCTGTTCTTCCTGATGCTGCCCTACACCGGGTTCAGTGACTGGACCGCGATCATCCCGCTGGCCCTGTACACCCTGGTGATCCTGTTGCCCAACGTGGTGGACGGCCTGCGTCAGGTACCCGAACACGTGCGTCAGGCCGCCGTAGCCATGGGTTTCGGGCCGTTGCGTCGTCTGGTGTTCGTGGAGGTGCCGGTGGCGGTCCCGGTGATCATCGCCGGGTTGCGGGTGGCCTCCGTGGCCACCATCAGCATGGTCAGCGTCGCCTCCCTGGTGGGACTGGGCGGTCTGGGACAGCTGATCGTCAGTGAGGGTTTCCGCCGTCAGTTCGACGCCCCCATCGTCGTCGGCATCGTCCTCACCGTGGGGCTCGCGCTGGTCACCGACGCGGTCCTGGTCATCACCCAGCGGTTGCTCACCCCGTGGGCGTACGCCGGCAAGGGTCGCTCGGCCCGCAAGCGGGCGGCCCGCGCAGAGGCGGCGGACGCCGGCGACGACGCGGTCACCTCCGGCACCGTTTCCGACCACGGGGAGTCGCCGTGAACGTCCTGACCCTGCTGGTCGAGTGGTTCAGCGATCCGGCCCAGTGGACCGGGTCCGCGGGGATCCCAGCACGACTGGGCGAACACGTCCACTACTCGCTGCTGGGACTGCTGCTGTCCACCGTGATCGCCGTCCCGGTGGGTCTACTCACCGGACACACCGGCGTCGGCGGGTTCCTCACCACCAGCCTCGCCAACTTCGCCCGCGCCCTGCCCACCATCGGGGTGCTGTTCCTCATCGTGCTCCTGGCCGGGATCGGCCTGGTCCCGGTGGTGTGCGCGCTGGTGGCCCTCGCCGTTCCACCGATCCTCGTCAACACGCATGAGGGCGTGCGAGGGGTGGATCCCAGGCTGAGGGACGCCGCCGTGGGCATGGGCATGCGCGGGCGCGAGGTCCTGTTCAAGCTCGAACTGCCGGTGGCGACCCCGCTCATCCTCATGGGCATGCGCACCGCCGCGGTGCAGGTCGTCGCCACGGCCACCATCGCCGCCTACGTGGGTGTGGGCGGGCTGGGCCGCTACATCGTGGACGGCCAGGCCCGTCAGGACCTTTCCATGTTGCTGGGCGGTTCCGTCCTGGTGGTGGGGCTGGCCGTGGTCACCACACTCCTGTTCGCCGGGCTGCGGCGTCTCCTCGTCGCCCCGGGGCTGCGTGCCGAGGCCGCCGCCACACGCTGATCCGAAAAGAGGCATCTGACATGAGCAAGAAACTCGCCCTGGCCGGGCTCCCCCTCGTGCTGCTCCTGAGCGCCTGCGGAGGCAGCGACCCCTTCGAGGAGAGCGGTGACGAGGAGGGTGGTGAGAGCGGTGCCGTCGTCGTCGGTTCCGCGGACTTCCCCGAGAGCACCCTGCTCGCCGAGGTCTACGGTCGCGCGCTGGAGGCCGAGGGGGTGCCGGTGGACTACCAGCTCAACATCGGCAGCCGTGAGGTGTACTACGACCAGATCGAGGCGGGGGCGCTCTCGCTCTTTCCCGAGTACAACGGCGCGATCCTGGCCTACCTGGACGACGAGGCGCCCAGCGCCGACTCGGAGGAGACCAACGCCCTGCTGGAGGAGGCTCTGCCCGAGGGACTGGAGATCCTGGCCTCCTCCGAGGCCGAGAACAAGGACTCGGTGACCGTCACCGGGGAGGTCGCGGACGAGTACGACCTGGCAGCCCTCCCCGACCTCGCCGACGTGGCGGACGACCTGGTACTGGGCGGGCCGCCGGAGTTCGAGACCCGGCAGCAGGGGGTCATGGGTCTGGAGTCGGTGTACGGGGTGGAGTTCGGGGAGTTCCGTTCGCTGGAGGTCGCCCTGCTCACCAAGGCGCTCACCGACGACGACATCCAGGCCGCCAACCTGTTCACCACCGATCCGCAGATCGTGGAGGAGGGGTTCGTGGTCCTGGAGGACCCCGAGAACCTCTTCGGCGCGCAGAACGTCACCCCGCTGATCAACTCCGAGCAGGTCGACGAGACCGTCCGGGGGATCATCGACGGGGTCTCGAGCACCCTCACCACCGAGGAGCTGACCGAGCTCAACAAGCGGATCGTCGTCGACAACGAGAACGCCGCCGACGTCGCCCAGGAATGGCTGGAGGAACAGGGCCTGGCCTGAGTCCGACAGGACGGCGGGACCGGCCCCGGGGCGTGTTCACCCCGGGGCCGCCCGTTGCCACCCGCCGTTGACGGCCGTGGCCGACGCTCAGGGTTCCACCGAGTGGTAGCGCCCGCCCCAACGCACCATCGCGGGGCCGGGACGGTCCGCGCCCACCTCCGGCAGGCCCACCACGTCGGCGAAGAACACCGTGTGGTCGCCGACCTCCACCCTCTGCCGCACCGAGCACTCCAGGGCCGACAGGGCCTCGTCCAACACGATCGCCCTGGTGTGCTCGCCCCGATGGTGCGGCTGCCCCGACACCAACAGGCGGGCGCTGGGGCGGCCCTCGGCGGAGAACCGGCCGGCCAGAGCGCGCTGGTCGGCCGAGAGCACGCTCACCGCGAACGCGCCCACCTCCGCCACGACCTCGGCCACGTACCCCTCCGAGTCCACGCTCAGCATGACCACCGGGGGGTCCACCGACACCGACACCAGGGCGCTCACCGTCGCTCCGATGTCGTCACGTCCGTCCGCGATGGTCACCACCGTCACCCCGGTCGGCAACATCGCCATGGCGCCCAGGTAGGCGCCACCGTCCACGCTCAACGGATCTCCCACGTTCCGGGCATGCTCAGGGGGCCGGCGGCGGGCAGACCCAGGCGGGCCGCCACGTGCTCCAGCGGACCCCAGGCGCTCAGGACGGTCTGCGGCTCCATGGCCATGTCCTCGCTGGACTCGTGCGGACGCAACCGGTCCAACGGGTGGGTGCGCGGGAACGAACGCACCGGCAGCGCGCCGGCCTCGGCCTTGTCCCTGGCCAGCCGCACCGCCGTCGCCACACCGCCCAGCTCGTCGACCAGGCCGCGCTCCTTGGCGTCGGCGCCGGTCCAGATCCGGCCCCTGGCGACCTCGTGGATCTCGTCCCAGGTCCTTCCGCGTGCGGCGGCCACCTTGGTGACGAAGTCGTCGTAGATGCTGTCCAACAGGAGGTTGATCCGCTCCCACTCGGACTCGCTGAAGCCCTTCTCGGAGTCGAACATCGCGGAGTGCGCGCCCTGGCGCACCGAGTCCGAGGTGATGCCGAAGCGTTCCTGGAGGGCGCCCAGGACCGGCTTGCCGGTGAGCACGCCGATGGAACCGGTGATGGTGGCGGGCTGGGCCACGATCGCGTCCGACCCCAGGGCCACGTAGTAGCCGCCGGAACCGGCGACGTCGCCCATCGTCGTGATGACCGGCTTGCCGGCCTCACGGGTCAGTTGACTCTCGTGACGGATCAGGTCCGAGGCGATGGCCGAACCACCGCCGCTGTCCACCCGGAACACCACGGCCTTGACCCGAGGGTCCTGGCGGGCGGCCCGGAACGCCGCGCAGACGGTGTCCGATCCCATCACGGCGCCGCCCAGCGGGGAACGGCGGCTCTTGCCCAGGGTGATGCCGCCGGTTGCGGAGATCAGCGCGATGTGCGGGTCTCCGTCGACGAACTTGGGCTTGGGCGGGGTGACGTGCCCGCGGTGGTAGCGCACGACGAACCGCAGGACGGGCTCGGGCGACTTCTCCTGCTCGCCTCGAACCTCCTTCAGCAGGTCGTCGTAGACCTCGTTCCGGTAGGCGAGCCGGTCCACCAGCCCGGCCTCCAGCGCCTCCTTCGCCAGGATCGGCGCGGTGTCGATGAGCTCGCGCACCCGCCTGTCGGTGAGGCCACGACTCTCGACGACCGCCTGGACGATCTGGTCGTTCATGGACTCCACGATCCGACCGAACGCCTCACGGTGCGGGTCGGTGTACCCGGTCTGGGTGTAGGAGTTGACGGCGTTCTTGTACTCGTGACGCGTCCCGGCCTCGAACCTCACGTCGAGTTTGTCCAGGGCGCCCTTGTAGAACATGGTCCGCATCATCAGGCCGTTCAACCCCACCAGGCCGGTGGGGGACAGGACGATCCGGGTGAAGGCGGTCGCCAGGTAGTAGGGGAGGTTGCCGTCACCGGCCTCGCCGAAGGTGTCCGCCCAGGCCACCGCGGGCTTCCCACCGGCGCGGAAGTCGGCGACGGTGTCGCGCAGCTCCTGGACCTTGGCCGGGCCGAGTGAACGCGCGTCCACCCGCACGAGGAGCGCACCCACCTGCGGGTCGCGCGCACCGCGGCGGATACCCTCCAGTACCTCCAGGTACTGCTGTTTGCGCCGGTTCATGATCTGGCTCAGGGGGTCGCCGGGCGACTCGTCGACCACCCCTTCCGTCAGATCCAGTTCCAGGACCAGGGGACCCTGGGGGCGAGGGCCGAAACGGTTGAGGGACAAGGGCTCAGTGATCTTCGCGAGGTCCACCATGGGCCCAGGGTAGTCGCGACGGTTCCACTGTGCGTCGAGCCTGTGGATAGCGCTAGGGTCGACCTTGCTCCGAGCCGACGAGGACCCCATACGGCGGAGACCACAGAGAAGGGCGGGACACCATGGCGGGCGCGAAGGACCGGCTGCGGCGACGTGCGAGAAGGGGTGTCCAGGGCGCCGCGGTCGCGGTGATGGCACTGCTGACCCTCGGCGCCTGTGGCTCCGGGGAGCCCGAAGGGGCCGAACTGGAGCGCGGCGAGAGCGGCATGATGCCCGCGATCGACCCGCCCGGGCCGGAGGGGTTCGAGCACGTCGAGGTCGCCGGGGTGAAGATCGAGGCCCCCGACGACTGGGAGGTCCAGAACGAGGGCGGCCAGGTGTGCCTGACCCCGCCCGGGCAGAGCGCCTGCGCCTACGGTTCGGTGCGGTTGGTCCCCGAACAGGCCGCCGATCACCCCCAGAGCTGGCCCAAGAAGGACGACGCCTTCTACGACGACAACGGCTGGGCGGACAACACCGACAGCTGCCGCAGCCTCAACACCGCGGGCTCGGGCAACATCGGCGTGGACGAGGCGACCCTGGCCAACGGCAGCGGTAACGTCTTCGAGCACGCCGACGGTCTCAAGTCCCACCACTCGATCTGGAGCGTCACCTGCGCCAATGGCGACAACTTCGAGGTGCGCATGTGGTTCCTGCCCGAGAGCGACGTGATGCTCTACGTGTGGTCCGTCGACGCCCAGTACGACGCTCTCTACGACGAGATCGCAGCGTCCATGGACACCACCGCCTACCGCGCGAACTCCTGAGGCCGCGTTTTCTCGGCGTCCCCACTTCGCTTCGGCGTGGTCGGGCACCGAATGGGTCGGGAACCTTCGGTACCTCCAGAACCCTGACGGTGCTCGAACGGAAACCATCCAGCCGTCACCGGTGTCACGCCCTTCCCGGTATCGGTCGGCGAAGGCGACGAAAACCCCTACGGATTGCCCGAACCTCGTGTCCTGAGGGTGCACTGAGGCCATAGGCTCGTATTCGCTGAAGCAGTCAACGCGATTTGATGGGGTGCATGCGCAGGTGACCACCATGGGAACGTCCGGGCGGGTCGAGCAGTACACGCTGGACAACGGTTTGCGTCTCGTGACCGCTCCGGCCTCCACCGGTCAGGTCGCCGCGGTCAACCTTTGGTACGGCGTGGGTTCGCGCCACGAGGTGCCCGGGCGCACGGGGTTCGCCCACCTGTTCGAGCACCTGATGTTCCAGGGAACCGGAAACACCGACAAGGGTGACCACTTCGACGCGGTCGAGCGGCTCGGTGGCGACATCAACGCCTCCACCTCCACCGACCGCACCAACTACTTCGAGACGGTCCCCACCCACGCCCTGGACCTGATCCTGTGGCTGGAGGCCGACCGTCTGGCCACCCTGCGCGAGGGCATGACCCAGGAGGTCCTGGACAACCAGCGCGACGTGGTCAAGAACGAACGCCGCCAGCGTTACGAGAACCAGCCCTACGGCACCGCGCTGGAGCGCATCCTGGGTCTGGCCTACCCGGAGGGGCACCCCTACCACCATCCGACCATCGGATCGATGGCGGACCTGGACGCCGCGGACCTGGACTACGTCAAGTCCTTCCACAAGCTGCACTACGGCCCGGACAACTGTGTCCTGACCATCGTCAGCGACCTGGACACCGCCGACGTCCTGGCCCGGGTGGAGAAGTTCTTCGGCCACATCCCGGCCCGCGAGAAGACCCCCGAGGTCCCCGACTCCACCCTGACCGGTGGGCTGGGCGGCCCGGTGCGCGACGCGGTCACCGAGACCGTCCCCGCCGCCGGTGTCTTCATCGGCTTCCGGGTGCCCGCCTATGGCGAACGCGAGCACGACGCCGCCCAGCTGGCCGCCGCGGTCCTGGGACAGGGCCAGGGCAGTCGCCTGTACCGTTCGCTGGTCGTGGACCGCCCCATCGCCGCGGACGACGGCGGTGGCGCTGCGGACATCCTGCCGTTCCGCTACACCGACAGCCTGCTGCTGGTGAACATGCTCGCCCGCGAGAACGTCGACGGCGACGTGCTGGAGAAGGCCATCCGCGAGGAGATCGCCAAGCTCGCCGACGGGGTGGACGATGAGGAGCTCGACCGGGCCCGCGCCGTCCTGGAGCGCGAGCACCTGCACCACATCTCCGGCCCCTCCGGTCTGGCCGACACCATCGGTGCTTGCACGCAGCTGTTCGGCGACCCCGAGCTCGCCTACACCTGGCCGCAGCGCTGGGCCGACATCACCGCCGAAGAGGTCCGTGCCGCCGCCGCGCGCCTCCTGGTCGACGAGAACATGCTGGTCGTTCGGTTCGACCCCGAAGCCGGCGCCGAAGCCGACGCTTCCCGTTCCTGACCGCAGGCCCCGTCGTTCCCAGCCACAGAAAGAGCCGCAGCATGCAGCAGACCCGCCCGGACCTCGGTGCCGCCGCGTCCTACACCTTTCCCAAGCCCCAGCGCATCCGCGTCGGCAACGGCACGGTCGTCGCCGTCGACCTGCCCGGCCAGCGGTTGGCCTCGCTCCGCCTCATCCACCCGGCGGGCGGTGCGGTCGAACCCCTCGACGCCATGGGCGTCGGTGCCCTGACCAGCGAGGTCCTCGAAGACGGCCCCGACGGCAACAGCTCGCTGGCGCCCGCACTGGAGCGCTACGGCGCCGAGTGGATCTCCCGCGTCAACTGGGACGGTTTCATCACCGGCCTGGACGCGCCGACCAACCGCCTCGGCGAGGCCGTCCGCCTGTTCACCGACGCGGTGCGCCGCCCCGCGCTGAACCCCGACGACATCCTCCGACGCCGTGAGCAGCTCCTGGAGCGCTTCTGGCTGGAGGCCGCATCCGCGTCCACCCTGGCCATGCGCAGCCTCGGTGGGCAGCTGTTCAACGGTCGCTACGCGACCCCGCTGGCGGGTGGTCCGGTCAAGCTCGCCGACGTCACCCCCGAGCGGGTGGCCGCCTTCCACGCCGAGTCCCTCGCCTCGGTCGCCGGTACCCTCGTGGTCGTCGGTGACCTGGCCGGCGTCGACCTGGAGGAGCTGGGCCGCGGTGTCTTCGGTGACTCCGCCGCCACCCCCGAGCGCCTGATCACCGAGCCCGCGCCGCCGCCCGGCGAGCTGCCTCGGGTCCTCATCGTGGACCGCCCCGGGTCGGTACAGTCCGCCCTGGTCGTCGCGCACCGGGCCCCCTCGCGTTCGCAGGTGGACCTGCCCCGGGTGGAGGGCATCAGCGAGGTCCTGGGCGGAATGTTCACCTCCCGCCTCAACATGGAGCTGCGCGAGCGGTTGGGCTACACCTACGGCGCGGGCAGCCGCTTCGACCTGCGCCGCGACAGTGGTGTCTTCTTCATGAGCACCCAGGTGGAGGCGAGCACCACCGCGCACGCGGTCACCTCCACCTTCGAACAGGTCCGGAAGCTGCGCGAGGGCGGGGTCACCGAGGACGAGCTGACCGCCGTCCGTGAGTCCAACACGGTGGGGCTCCCGGTCGCCTTCTCCACCGCTCGCGCGGTCGCCGGCGCCTTGGTGGACATCGTCGTGCACGAGCTGCCCGACGACCACGTCGACCGGGTGCGGGCCGGCTATGAGAAGCTCACCCCGCAGGACCTGAACAGTGCCGCGGTCGAGTACCTCCACCCGGAGGAATCGGTCGTGGTGGTGGTCGGTGACGCCGACAGTCTCCGCGACCCCCTCACCAAGGCTGGGGTCGGTCCGGTCGAGGTGCGTTCCCCCGAGTCCCTCTGGAGCTGATCTCTGCGGGTTTCGTGCACGCGCAACGACGCGTGCACGAAACCCGCGTCCGGGTCAAGGCAGGACAAGGGAGATCCTCCTCACGGCATGTGTCGTGCCTGCTCGGACATAACGAAACCGAACCTATGTGTCACTCATCGGTTAACCGTAGGCGTGCTACCCGCGTCATGCTGGTATAACGAGTGATCCGTGCACCTACGTGGTGACAGCGACCGCAATGCTCCGCAGGAGGCCACCATGGCCGGTGAATGGACCCGTGGATAACCGTGTCCTCCCTAGAAAACCCCCACACGCAGCGGCCAGAGACGTCGCTCGATTCCGCGCGTCCGGACACGGCTGTGGATGAGCCCGTCGGTCGACTTCTCAAGGGTCGCTACCAGCTGACCTCCGAGATCGCCCGGGGCGGTGTGGGTACCGTCTGGCGCGCCACGGACCTCGTCATCAAGCGGGAGGTCGCGGTCAAGGAACTGCGGCTGCCCGCGGACCTGAGCCGTTCCGAGCGCGACTCCCTGTTGCAGCGCACCACCCGCGAGGCGCGGGTGGCCGGGCGCCTCACACACCCCAGCCTGGTCACGGTCCTGGACGTGGTGGACGAGGACGAGCGGCCGTGGATCGTCATGGAGCTGGTGGAGGCCTCCACCCTGGAGGAGATCATCCAGGTGGGCGGCCCCCTGCCCTACCAACGGGTCGCCGAGATCGGCCTCCAGCTCATCGACGCCCTACAGGTGGCGCACGGTGAGGGCATCGTCCACCGCGACGTCAAGCCCGAGAACGTGATGATCAGCGCCGCCGGTCGGGTGGTGCTCACCGACTTCGGTCTGGCCGCCTGGAACGGCGAGTCCGCGCTGAGCTCCTCGGGTCGCATCATCGGATCGCCCGCCTACATCCCGCCGGAGCGGGCCAAGGCCGGTCCCGTGGGCCCGGAGTCCGACCTGTGGTCGCTGGGCGCCACGTTGTACGCCGCGGTCGAGGGCTATCCGCCCTACGACCGCAAGGGCTACATCAAGATCCTGCGCCAGGAGCCCCTGCACGAGCCCAAGGAGGCCGCCAACGCCGGGCCGCTGGCCCCGGTGCTGGCCGGTCTGCTCAGGGTCGATCCGGCGGAGCGGCTGAGCGCGGAGAACGCCACCAAGATGCTGCGGATCGCCGCGCTCGCCCCGTGGTCGCCCGAGAACTCGGAGAAGGGCTCGGAGGGGTCGTCGACGGAGGACGACGTCGAGGAGCGCGAGTCGGCCCGTGAGCACTTCCGTGCGGGCGCGAGGGTGCTGGCCGAGTCCATCAGCGAGCGGCTGCACAACAGCCCCGAGGCGATGAACTCGATCATGGTGTCGATCCGTGAGTCCACCGACAACATGGGGCTGACCAGCCCGGGCAAGCACGCGGAGAAGAGCAGGCTCCCGGTGGCCGTCGGCGTGGGGCTGGGCGTGCTCGCTCTGCTCGCTCTGGTCATGTGGGCCCTGCTGGGCCTGTAGAGCCCTGGGCCGGTAGGGCCCCTGAAACGACGGAAACGACCCGACCAGAGCCGGGTCGTTTCCGAGTGGAGTGGGGCCGGCGGGATTCGAACCCGCACTGTACAGCACCTAAAGCTGCCGTCTCCTGCCGGTTGGACTACGGCCCCAACGAGGTAACTCTACCGGGATCGAGGGAGTGGACGGGAAACCGGGGGTACCGGTCGTCCGGTCTCTTGGTGACCGGACGACCGATCGCGGGTCAAAGGCCCAGTTCGCGCTTGATCCGGTCGACGTGGCCGGTGGCTTTCACGTTGTAGAAGGCCTTCTGCACCTTGCCGTCGGTACCGACGATGAAGGTGGAGCGGATGACGCCTTGGACGACGCGGCCGTAGTTCTTCTTCTCCCCGAAGGCCCCATAGGCGGTCAGGGTCTCCTTCTCGGGGTCACCGAGCAGGGTGAAGGTCAGGCTCTCCTGCTCCCGGAACCGTGCCAGCTTCTCGGCCTTGTCGGGGGAGACCCCCAGCACGGTGAAGCCGGCGTCGGCGAACTCGGTGATGTTGTCCCGGAAGTCGCACGCCTCGGTGGTGCATCCGGGGGTCATCGCGGCCGGGTAGAAGTACAGCACGACGCTCTTGCCGGTGTCGGCCAGGACCTTGCTCAGGGTGACGGGGTCGCCGTCGGCGTCGCTGAGGGTGAAGTCGGGGGCCTGGTCTCCGGGCTCCAGACGGATGGTCTCGCTCACGTGGTGTCTTCCTTCCGCTGCTGGTGGGCCGGGCGTGCCCGGCCCGTGTTCTGCACGCCTCACAGTACGAGATGCCCGGGTGGCCACGGAGTGCGGGTGGGGGACGCATCCGTGGTGGTGGTCGGGGGTGGTGTGCGTGCTTCGGTTGCGATTCCGGTTCGGTTCATCCGCATTGGGGGTGGCCGACGGTCTGATCACCTATTGTTGACCGAACGCTCTCGGTTGGCCTGTTCTGGACCTCATGCCGTAGCGTGCGCGGGTCGCCGGTGACCCGCCGGCATGTCCGGCGTCGCAGTCGGGCCGGAGCACATCCGTTTCTCTTTGGGAGTAGTTCGCGCCGATGTCCGGTTTCACACTCGACGAGGTCAGGGCCCGCACCCTCAAGGAGCGCGATTCCTGGTGGACCGTGTACCTGGTGGACCCGATCGCGGTCCGGCTGGTCCGCTTCTTCGCCAACCGCACCTCCATCACCCCGAACCAGCTGACGGTGGTCGCGCTCTTCCTCGGGCTGGGCGCCGCCGTGTGTTTCGCGTTCGGGTACTGGCCGCTGCTCATTCTGGGCGCCGCGCTGTACTACGTGTGCTTCCTCGTGGACTGCGTCGACGGCAAACTGGCCCGACTCACCGACACCGAGACGATCTTCGGGGCCTGGATGGACTACGTGTCCGACCGGTTCCGGGTGCTCGTGTGCGTGGTCGCGCTGATGGGCGGCCAGTACCGGGAGACCGGGCACGTGGCGTTCGTCTGGTTCGCGTTGGTCGTGGTCTTCCTGGACATGCTGCGCTACCTGAACGCCCTGCAGGTGTACAAGGTGCGGCGGGAGATGCGTTCGCACCTGGCGGCGGCGTTGGAGCGCGCTCGGGCGACCCTGTCGATGCTGGATCCCGCGGGCGACGACACGGGTGCGGCGACCGGTCGCGGTGGCCGCACGATGAGCGATGGTGGCGAGCAGGCGGTTCTGCGGCATGGCATCGGCGTGTTGGAGCAGATTCTGCGCAGCCAGAACGAGAGGGAGGCGCGCAACCAGCGCACGGCCGGCAAGCAGCCGGACCTGACCCTTCCCAAGGTCGACCTGCACCAGGAATTCCGGTCGCGTTTCCCCTGGTATCAGCGGTTCTGGGCGGCGTTGAACGCCCGCCGCATCCGCACCCACCTGGTGGGCGGCATCGAGTTCCAGGTGGCCGTCTTCGTGGTCGCGCCGGTGGCCACGGTTCTGTTCGGTCCGCCCGTGATCGGCTGGATCACGGCCTTTGTGGGCGTTTTGCTGCTCGCCTTCGAGATCGCCATCATCTATAAACTGTGGTTGTCCACGCGGGACTTCTTCCGTGTGGTCGACGGAATCGATGGCGCGCTGAGATTCTCCGGTCCGTCCGACGGCGCGGAGGAACAGGGCCGGGACACCGGCTCGGACTCGGGCTCTCAGACAATCGTGCGCTAGTGGAGAGAGGCACTCAATGACGGCAGGCGACACCGCACCGCGCCAGACCGCCGCCGAGGTCCAGGCCGAGATCGAGCGCGAGCAGCGCCGGTTGGCCGAGACCTTGGACGAACTCGGTGTGCAGGCTCGACCCGCCAACATCGCCCGACGCCAGGTCGACAAGGTCAAGGAACGCGGTACGCGACTCCTCGACGAGGCCCGTGCGCTGGTGGTCGGTGGCGGAGCGGTCCGGGTGGAGAGCCACCTGGTGCATCCCGAAGAGGGCAGCATCGTGGTCAAGGGCGACGACAAGGTGGTGACCACCTACCAGTCGCGCGGTCAGCTGCCTCCCGAGGCGCTGATCCTGGCGGCCGGGGTGGGCGCGGTCATCGCCGTGGGCGTGGTGGCCTGGGCGGTCCGCCGCAAGCGGAAGTAGGTTCCCGGCCCCCGAGAACGCTGGGACGGGGCCCGCGCGTAGGCCGCGCGGGCCCATCCCGTGTCCGGTGGAGCCCGTGCCTCACAGGAAGGTGCGTCCCTCGCCACGGTAGGTGGGGACCGAACCCTCGTAGGCGCCACTGTCGGAGTCGATCAGGTGCAGGGTGTCGAAGCGCTCGCACAGTTCGCCGGCCTTGGCGTGGCGCATCCAGACCCGATCGCCGACGGACAGACCACGAGCGGCCTCGCCGATCAGCGGGGTCTGCACCTCACCGGCACCCTCGGTCGCCGTGTAGGAAAGACCCTCGGGCAGGTACGGCACGGGCGGACGGTGCGCGTCGGTCGGCCCCGAGGCGGGATAGCCGCCGCCCAGGACGGTGACCACGCCGGGCGCGGGGCGTCGCACGACCGGCAACGCGAACAGCGCTGCGGGTCTGCCCTGGAATGACCGGTACTGGTCGAACAGGTGCGGTTGGTACAGACCCGAACCCGCGGCCAGCTCGGTCACGGCCTTCTCGCGTCCGGTGGTGTGCAGACTGCCGGTACCACCGCCGTTGACGAAGCGCAGCGGGGCCACGGCGCGGACCGCGCGGGTGATGGCGGCCCGGCGCCTGGCCAGTTCGATGGCGGAACGGCGCTGCACCACGCGCAGGATCCTCCCGTAGAGGGGCCTGCCGGGAGGCGCGTCGCCCAGCCCGGCGATCTGTCCCTCGTAGGCCATGACACCGTCGAGTTCCAGTTCGGGACGCGCGACCACGGCGCGGGCCAGCTCCCGGGCCTGTTCCGGGGTGCGGACGGGGGAGCGGTAGGAGCCGATCCGCAGGTTCGATCCCAGCGGCTGCCAACTGGTGTCGATGTCCAGGCACACGCGGATCCGGGGAGCGCCGGCGCCGTGGTCGGCAGCTCGGACGGCGGTGACTATGAGGTCCAGGTGCGCGGTGTCGTCGACCATCAGGGTGATGGCGCGGGCGGCGGCGCGGTCTTGGACGAGTTCGGCCAGGGCAGGGCGGTCCGCGGTGGGGTAGGCGACGAGGATGTCGTCGCTCAGGTGGGGATCGGCCCGGGCCAGCCAGAGGGCCTCGGGCAGGGTGAAGGCCATGATCCCGGCGTATCCGGGCAGTTCGAGGGTTCGGCGCAGGAGTTCGCGGCTGCGTACGGACTTGCTGGCGACGCGGATGGGGCGGCCGTGTGCGCGCCGCGTCAGGTCGGCGGCGTTGGCGCGGAAGGCGGCCAGGTCGACCATGGCGAAGGGTGCCTGGAGCTCCCGGGTGGCGGCCTCGTACTTCTCACGCGGGCTTGTCATGGAATCGAGCATGCCAGAACGTGAATCTCTTTCATATTGTCCGAGGGGGCCGATCTGCGGGCTCGTGCGTACCCGCAGGTGACATGGGATACGTCCGGAACGACCCCGAGGAGCGAAGGCCCTGGATATCCTGGATCGTCAGGCTGTTCGGCCGACGACCTTCGGGAGTGCTTTCTTCGATGAGCGAGCGTGAGTACGTTCTGACCCTGTCCTGTCCCGACAGCCGGGGCATCGTGGCGGGGGTGGCCAACCTTCTGTCCGACCACGGATGCAACATCACGGAGAGCCAGCAGTACGGTGACCACTACACCGGACGGTTCTTCCTGAGAATGCAGTTCATGGCCGAGGACGGCGGTTCGGGTGCCACTGGCGAGGACGTCCTGCGCGGTGCCTTCGCGGCCCTGTCCGGGGACTTCGGGCGAGGTGCGGACGGGGCGTTCGTCGAGTGGAGCCTGCAGGCCCGGGACGTGCGTCCGCGCATGATCGTGATGGTGTCCAAGTTCGGACACTGCCTCAACGACCTGCTCTACCGACAGCGCAGCGGCCTGCTCGACATCGACATCGCGGCGGTGGTCTCCAACCACCCGGACCTGGAGTTCCTCGCCGACTCCTACGGAGTGGACTTCCACCACCTGCCGGTGACCCCGCGGACCAAGGGCGAGCAGGAGCGCAGAATCCTGGAGCTGGTCGACTCCTACGACGTCGACCTGGTGGTGCTGGCCCGTTACATGCAGGTGCTCTCCGAGCAGCTGTGCGCGAAGATGTCCGGTCGCATCATCAACATCCACCACTCCTTCCTCCCGAGCTTCAAGGGTGCCCGCCCCTACCACCAGGCGCACTCGCGCGGTGTGAAGCTGATCGGTGCCACCGCCCACTACGTCACCGCCGACCTGGACGAGGGACCGATCATCGAGCAGGAGGTCTCCCGGGTCGATCACACCCACAGCCCGGAGCAGCTCACCGCGATCGGTAGCGACCTTGAGTCGGTGGCGTTGTCGCGGGCCGTGAACTGGCACGCCCAGCGGCGGGTTCTTCTCAACGGGGACAAGACGGTCATCTTCGACTGACCGGAGAATTGATTTTCGGACGCCAGGGGTACCGACCGGTACCCCTGGCGTTCTTCTTGCTCGGAACAGGGTTCCCTGGGCTGGGTTTGGGGCAAGGATGGTGAGACCATGACCCTCCCGACCTGCAAAGCATAGCTTTAAGTGTCTTGGTGGCTACGAAGAGTGCCTATATGGTGTGATGAGGTCGAATCACCGCGACCCCCGCACATCGGCGAGGTCGTGGCGTTTCGGTCCACACGCCCTGAGCCGTACGGGCTCAAACCAGGGGAGAAAAATGGGCAAGCACTTCGACGACGCGGTCGGCAAGGGCAAGGAGGCCGTCGGTAAGGCCACCGGCGACCACGGCACCGAGGCCGAGGGCAAGGTCGACCAGGCCAAGTCCGAGGCCAAGGACACCACGGACAAGCTCAAGGACAAGGCGGAGGACACCATCGGGTCCACGGGCGACAAGATCAAGAACGTCTTCAAACGCGACTAGCGCGTCTCGAACGAACGTTCAGAACGGTTTGCACACTGCGTAGGGGGACCAGTGTCGGACATGAAGACCCAGTCCACGGTGCCGAGCGCCCGCGAATCCGGCGGTAAGCGTGAGGGCGGCGGACAGGGACACACCCAGATCGCCGACGGTGTCGTAGCCAAGATCGCCGGCATGGCCGCGAGAGAGATCGGCGGAGTCCACGCCATGGGTGGTGGCACCGCACGCATGGTCGGAGCCGTGCGCGATGCCGTGAGCGGGGGAGGCGCCTCCGGAACGGTCGCGCAGGGTGTCTCGGTCGAGGTCGGTGAACGCCAGGCGGCCGTCGACATCGATCTCGTCGTCGAGTACGGCGCCGCCATCCAGGACCTGGCGGCCGCGGTGCGCCGCAACGTCACCAACGCGGTCGAGCGGATGACCGGGCTCGAGGTGACCGAGATCAACATCAAGGTGGACGACATCCACCTGCCGGAGGACGACTCCTCCGACAACGGCGACTCCGAGCCCAGGGTCCAGTAGCCATGGCCGGTGGCCGGACACCCGACCGGATCGCGCGGGAGATCGTCGAAGAACTGGTCCGTTTCCCCGACGTGGTCGAACCGTCCTCAGGGTCCTTCGGGACCCTGAGCACCGCCGCGCTGGGTGGCCGGATCAGCGGCGTCGCGGTGCGTGAGGATCACATCGAGGTCGGAGTGGTGGTCAGGTACGGGCGTCCGTTGCCGGAGATCGCCACCGAGATCCGTCGGGGCCTGACTCCGCTGGCCGGCGGCCGCGTCGTCCACGTGTCCGTGGAGGACGTGGTCGCCGGGTTGGGCGACGGAGTACGCGCGACCGGCTGAACACCGATCGAAAGGCAGGGCGTTTGATGAGAGGGGAAGCCATGTGGCCCATCGTTGGACTGTCCTACGGGACCGTACTGGGGCTGGCGGCGGCGTTCGGCGGGTTCCCCGCCTTCGCGCTGGTCCTGGTCTTGGGCCTGGTCGGATTCGTCGCCGGTCGGGCGATGGAGGGTGAACTCGACCTGGCCGAGATGTTCACGCGGCGTTCGGCCTAGACGGGGAGTGAACGTGGTCGGGGTGCGAAGCGACACGGTTCCTCAACACAAGGTGCCGGGCCCACGGAGCGAGTCGAGCGGCAGCCGGGCTCGCACGCGTGATCCCGGGGGGCGCGTCGACATCCCGGGATCCGTCATAGAGAAGGCCGCGAGCAAGGCCACCGGTGAGGTCTCCGGTGCCCGGGCCGCCCGTTCCCGGTCGGCCCGGGCGAGTGTGAGTGGAGAGGTGGTCCTGCTACGGCTTCGGGTCGACGTGGACTATCCACGATCGGTCACCCGGGTGGCCGGCGCCGTGCGCGAGCACGTCAAGGACCGGATCGAGCGGATCACCGGCAAACAGGTCCACCACATCGACATAGAGATCGCGGAGTTGGTGCGATGACCACCGTGGAAGAGGCGCTCGGCCGTCCGGCCCAGAGCGTGGACCGCCGAGCCAGGCGGGTCGCAGTCCACACCTTCCGGCCACGTCGTTCGTGGCCCGCGGTGATCACCGGGTTCTTGGTCCTGGCGGTGGCGGTGGTCGCCGCGGCCGAGGTCATCGCCGCGCTCGCGGGCAACCCGTTGCGGCTCTTCCCGGTGGGCGCGGCCACCGACTACGCGGCCACCACCACCTGGTCCGAGCCCTCGGTCCAGATCGCTTCGGCGGTGCTGGCGCTGATCGGGCTGGCGCTGATCGTGGTGGCGCTGGCCCCGGGACGGAGCCGATGGACCGCGCTGCGCACCGACGACCCCGCTCTCGTGGTGGGGCTTACCCGCCCGGCGCTGCGTCGCGCGGTGGCAGCCGCCGCCCAGGAGGTCAGTGGGGTCGACAACGCACACGTCACGGTGCGCGGCAACAGGCTTCGCGTCCACGTGCGCACCGGGATGCGCGATGCGGGCGACCTGCCCACCGAGGTGACCCGGTCAGTGGAGCGACGACTGCAGGAGCTGGCTCCGCTGCGCAGCATGCGGATCGTCACGAACGTTCGATACGCGGAAGGTTAGCGATGGCGCGCGACAGATACCGCAGGTCGGCCCGGGGTAATCGCCTGGGCCTGGTGATCGTCGGGACTTTGCTGCTCGCGGCCGGCGCGGCGGCCCTCGCGGCCGGGCAGGGACTCTTCGGTTCGGGGCCGGCCGGCGAACCCCTGCTGAGCGACACCGCCAGAGGGATCCTGGCCGGTCAGTGGGTCCCCTACGTGGCCGTGGCGGTGGCCTTCGTCGCCGGGTTCCTGGCCCTTCGCTGGTTGTTGGTGCAGGGCATGAACGACACGGTGAGCCGCCTGTATCTGGACCGAGGCGACGAGGGCAACGTGGAGATGTCGGAGAGCGCGGCCCGCGGCGCCCTCGAACAGGAGGTCGCCGAGTATCCAGGAGTGCGCCGGGCCAAGGCGCGCCTGACCGAGTCCGGCGAGGAACCACACCTGCGGTTGGCGCTCACCCTGGACGAGGACGCGGACGTGGCGCGGGTGTGGCACCGGGTTCGTGAGGAGGCGCTCGCCAACCTGAGGTCCTCGCTCGACCTGGAGAGCGTTCCGGCGGTCATCCGGATGTCGATGACGGCTCCGGCCAAGAACCCCCGTCGCGTCCTGGCCTGACCGGGCACGAAGGCCCGGGCCGGAAAAGGGCGGGTCTGGTGGCGAGCGGTGCTCGAGCCACCAGACCCGGGGTGACGACCGTGGACCGGCGAACGGGTGGAAGCGCTCGAGCCAGGCCCTTGGCCGTGCCCTCCGTACAACCCGCTTCGGCCCCGATCCATTCCCGCCGAGGTCGACGGACGCCGCCGGTCACGGATCGGGTATTGGAACGGGAACCCGGCCGGAGAACAGCATGGGAGCCAAGGTGTCGTGCAGTTCAGCGGTGGTCCTGCTGATTTCCGAGTGCAGACGGACCTTGTCGTCCAGTGCCTGGAGGGAGACCCCGATCGCACGCTGAGTGTGCAGAGGCGGTAGCGATGTGGGGAGTGAACCCAGGGTGTTCACCGTGATCGACTTGACCGTACTTCCAGAGATGTGTCTGTTGATCCAGTGCCCAACCGTGGGCAGAGTGAGGTAATGCACCAGGTAGGTCGGGTCCACACGGTCGGAAGGACGGATCCGAATCAGTTGGGTACTGTACATCCACCCTGATTGTTCGGGAATGACGAGGGCGAACCGACCGAGTGTCCCGGTTCTCGTGCCGACGACATCTCCCGGTTCGAGCCGATACCGTCGTAGCCGCTCAGCGGTGGAGACCGCCAAGTGGACCAGACCGGAGTCCGATACCCGCCGGTCCAAGATGTTCCCGGGCCTGACCAACGGAGTACCTTCTTCGAGGAACTCCCGGGAGGGCAGGCTCGCCCCGGAGGGGCCCGCCTGGAGCTCGCACACCTCGTCCAAGCGGTACTCGCCCCAGCCCTTGGCTCCCGATTCGCTCAGGGAATCCACCGCTGAACCTCCCGCAACAGTCGACTGGCCCGGGCATCGATACCGGGGACCTCGGATTCGAGTGAACGCAGTCGCCGCAGGAGCGAGTCGAGCGTGTCCATCTGCGCCGCCGGGTTCTCCTTTCGGGCGCCGCCGGTCACGTAGGACGGAGGGTGAAGTGAGTACTGTGCGTCGCGGATCTCCTGGATCGTGGCGATGTGGCTGATACCGGAGGCGTCGGGTTGGGCTTTGTCGGCCTTGCCGTCACGCCATGCGCGGTGTGTACGGCGGATTAGCTCGCCATCCTCTTTTCGGAGGACCCGCTGTGTACGTGAGGCCATCTGGCCGAGTCCGCTCGCGTCGATGAACAGGACGTCCTCGGGCCTCCCGGTGGGAGCCCTCAACATCCACAGGGTCACGGGGATGGAGGTCTCATGGAAAAGACGATCGGGCAAGGCGATGACGCATTCCACGGCACCGTCCTCGACCATTCCGGACCTGATGGCCACCTCTTTGGCGTTAGTGGAGCGTGAAGCGCTGTTGGCCATCAACACCCCTGCCCTTCCTGTTGGCGATAGACGCTCGATAGCGTGTTGGAGCCAGGCGAAGTTGGCGTTTTCTTTGGGAGGCGTACCGTATCGGAAGGTCGTTTTGGGCTCTTCGTCCTGGAGGGGCGGTGACACCATGTTGAAGGGTGGGTTGGCCAGTACGAGGTCCGCACTATCGCTGCCGGCGTCATGATCCCAGGGAAAACCGGAGTGGCTGAATTCGGCGTCTGTCCCGTGGAGCAACATGTTCATTCTGGCGAAACCGAGGCCCCGCTCGCTCAATCCGATGCCGCTCACACGGGGGGCCTTCGGTGGGCTGAGTTCCGACTGCGCTCGGACGATCGCCCTTAGGAATTCGCCGGTCCGGCAGTGCGGGTCGTACACACTGTCCAAGGGTTCATCAGCCGCGAGAAGGTCGACCATCGTGCGTACCACGGACGACGGTGTGCGGAGTCCCCCGTAGCGGCGGTCTCCGCTCTTCTCCAAAAAGGAAAGGAGGTAGTCAAAGGCAGCCGTCATCACGTCCCGGTCTCCGCTTTGGACATCGATCGCGTCGATCCTGGAAACGGCTGCGGCGAAGGCGTCAGGACCCAGTGTTCGCAAGGAGTCCGAGACGAAGGAGGGGAGGAAACGGTCGAAGTCTGTCGCGAACACGGTCCCGTCGACGGTGCCCTTACCGGTCCGCTCACACAGGAGGTTCCACTGGTGACCGGACCGGGAGCGGAGAAAGATGAGCGTTCCGATCAGAAGCGCGGCCTCTTCCGTCCTGCACGTTCCTCGAAGGTCGTCCAGTGCGTGGAAGACGGCCTTCTCGACGTCGCCGACATCGGTGGGGGCCCCGCGCGGGGCGTTCTGGTCGCGTTCGAGTACTTCGGATTCCGCATTGGCGCGGACCCGGTTTGCGTAGGTGGTACCGACCGGCTCGTGCGGGTGGCGGGCGTTCACCGGGATGAGACGCGAGGACAACCAACCGATGACCCGGTCGAGGTCGAACAGCTCCCTTTCCACGTCTGCGGGATCGGGGAAATCAGGTCCCCGCTTGCGCCAGTTGGTGACCGCGGCCCGGCTGACCTCGGCGTACCTGGCGAGTTGCGCGCGTGATACGAGTTCTGGGCTGCTCTTGTCCACGGTGGTTCTCCTCAGCCACTCGGCGGAAGGTCGTTCCAGCGCATCCGTTCCTTGACCAGGAGTATCTCGGGAACCCGGTCCTGATGCCTGATACCGCCGGCCGCCTCCGGGTTGATCCAGGACAGGACACGGTAGATCGTGCTGTGATCCGCTTCCAGATGGCGGTGATGGATGGGCTCATGGTGCATGATCCGGTTGCGGAAGGTGCGCAGGTAGTCCAGTTCCTTGCGTAGGTCTTCTCGAGGACCGCCATAGAAGGAAAAGGCGCGGTGCAGGGCCGTTCGCCAGAGGCTACGGTCATACCGGGCGACCAACAGGAAGGACCAGAACCCGAAGGAGAGTTCGGTGACGATGTCGTCCGGAGTCGCTTGGGAGCCTCGCCGAAGACAGGTGTCCCTTGCCTGGTCGACGAGCTGGGAGCCCTTGTGATGGAGCCGGGTCGCGTGCCACCAGTCCGCTCGCTCGAAGTGGTCGGACAACCGGTCGTGCATGGAGTTGCGCAGCGCCAGTTCGAGGACGTGCAAAGGGTGGTAGAAGGCAGCGGAGACAGCGACGTTCCAGTTGTACAGGTTGGCCGCTCTGGTGGTGTCTCCGTCGCAGTTGGCGATGTAGGGAGCCAGGCGCGGGCGAGAGTAGACGGTGTACATCCACTCGGGCATGTCGTCGCTCAAGAGGACCTTCTTCCAACTCGGCCGGGGGCGGAGGGTGTTTGTTCCGAGTTCCACGTGGTATCGTCGGGAAGGTAAGCCCCGGGCCGCCTCTGCTCAGCACGCCACCCGGGGCACAGCTTTTTCCAGGGTGGACCTCGCCCGATCCCCGACGGCCGTTTCCTTACGAACGCTGCCGCGTGCACCACTTTTCAAGAACGACGGTACACATGGCGGACGTCTAGTGCAAGCGCACTGGAGTGCGCGTTTCTGTTAACACTCCCCGAGTGGTCGTCCTCAGCACTCGATGACGTTGACGGCGAGGCCGCCGCGGCTGGTCTCCTTGTACTTGTCGTGCATGTCACGGCCGGTGTCGCGCATGGTCTTGATGACCTTGTCCAGGCTCACGAAGTGGCTGCCGTCGCCGCGCAGGGCCATACGGGTGGCACTGATGGCCTTGACCGAGGCCAGGGCGTTGCGTTCGATGCACGGAATCTGGACCAGGCCGCCGATCGGGTCGCAGGTCAGGCCCAGGTTGTGCTCCATGGCGATCTCCGCGGCGTTCTCCACCTGGGCCGGGGAACCGCCCAGGACCTCGGCCAGGCCCGCGGCCGCCATCGAGGACGCCGAACCCACCTCGCCCTGACAACCCACCTCGGCACCGGAGATCGACGCGTTCTGCTTGAACAGTATGCCGATGGCCGCCGCGGTCAGCAGGAACCGCACCACGCCCTCGTCGCCCGCGCCCGGGCTGAAATGCAGGTAGTAGTGCAGGACCGCGGGCACGATGCCGGCCGCACCGTTGGTCGGGGCCGTCACCACCCGCCCGCCCGCCGCGTTCTCCTCGTTGACCGCGAGCGCGTACAGACTGATCCAGTCGCTGCCGCGCATGGGGTCCGGATCGACGTGGGTGGGCGCGAGCAGGCCACTCTCGTCACAGTTGCCGCCCAGTTGGCGGTAGAGGCGGTGCGCCCGACGGGGCACCTTCAGGCCGCCGGGCAGACTGCCCTCGGTCATCACGCCGCGCCGCACGCACTGGCGCATCACGGCCCAGGTCTCCAGGAGCTCGGAACGGATCTGCTCGGGGGTGCGCCCGAACGCCTGCTCGTTGGCGAACACAAGGGCACTGATCGACATGCCGGTCTGTTCGCACAGCTCCAGCAGCTCCTCGGCGGAGGAGAAGGGGTAGGGCAGTTCGGTGTCGTCGGCCTTGATCCGGTCCGCTCCCGCGGCCCGCTCGTCCACGACGAACCCGCCGCCCACGGAGTAGTACACCTTGGCGGCCAACTCCACCCCGACGGAGTCCAGGGCCACGAACCGCATCCCGTTCGGGTGGTCGGGCAGGCTCTCCTTGCGGCGGAAGTCCACGTCCACGGCCGGGTCGAAGGAGACCTTCGGGCCGTCCGGGCCGCCCAGACGAAGGGTCCGGGATACGCGGACCTCTTCGACGAGCAGGGGGACCGCGTCCACGTCCACCCCCTCGGGTGTGTGCCCCATCAGCCCCAAGATCACGGCGGTGTCGCTGCCGTGCCCCTTGCCGGTGAGCGCCAGGGAGCCGTACAGCTCGGCCCGCACGTGCGCGACCCGGTCGAGTGGACCGTCATCGGCCAACCTCGACACGAAGGTCGTCGCGGCCTTCATCGGGCCGACGGTGTGCGAACTGGAGGGTCCGATACCGATCTTGAACAGGTCGAAGGTGCTGATGGCCATGGCTGTCCTCCTCGTTGAGCACAGGGTTCGGGCCGTGGGGAACGACGCCGTGCGGACCCGGCCGGGCCCGCACGGCGGAAACGCCGCTACAGGTTCGGATAGAGCGGTCGCTTGGCGGCCAGGGCGTCGACCCGCGCGCGCAGGGCGGCGATGTCCCGCTCCGGCTTGAGGGTCTCGGCGATGACGTCGGCGACCTCGCGGAAGTCGTCCTCGTCGAAGCCACGAGTGGCCAGGGCCGGGGTACCGACCCGAAGGCCCGAGGTGACCATCGGCGGACGCGGGTCGTTGGGCACCGCGTTGCGGTTGACCGTGATGCCGACCTCGTGCAGCAGGTCCTCGGCCTCCTGGCCGTTGATCGGCGAGTCCACCAGGTCCACCAGGACGAGGTGGACGTCGGTGCCACCGGTGAGGACCTTGACGCCCGCCTCGGTCGTGTCCGGTCGGGTCAGGCGCTCGGCGAGGATGCGGGCACCGGCGACGGTGCGACGCTGACGCTCGGCGAACTCCTCGCTCGCGGCGACCTTGAACGAGACCGCCTTGGCCGCGATCACGTGCTCCAGCGGACCGCCCTGCATACCGGGGAACACCGCGGAGTTGATCTTCTTGGCCAGTTCGGCCTTGGTCATGATCATGCCGCCGCGCGGACCACCCAGGGTCTTGTGCGTGGTGGTGGTGACCACGTCGGCGAACGGCACCGGGTTGGGGTGCAGCCCGGCCGCGACCAGACCGGCGAAGTGCGCCATGTCGACCATGAGCAGGGCGTCGACCTCGTCGGCGATCTTGCGGAACCGCTCGAAGTCCAGCTGACGCGGGTAGGCGGACCAGCCCGCGACGATCATCTTCGGACGGTGTTCCTTGGCGAGGGCGGCGACCTCGTCGTAGTCGACGGTGCCGTCCTCGTCGCGCACGTGGTAGGCCACCGCGTTGAGGATCTTGCCGGAGTAGTTGATCCGCATGCCATGGGTGAGGTGACCACCGTGGGCCAGGTCCAGACCCAGGATGGTGTCGCCCGGCTTGAGCAGGGCGAAGTACACCGCGGTGTTGGCCTGGGCGCCCGAGTGCGGCTGCACGTTGACGTGCTCGGCGCCGAAGAGTTCCTTGGCGCGGTCGATGGCGAGCTGCTCGATCACGTCGACGTGCTCACAGCCACCGTAGTAGCGGCGGCCCGGGTAGCCCTCGGCGTACTTGTTGGTCAGGACCGTGCCCTGGGCCTCCAGAACCGCCTGGGGGGCGAAGTTCTCCGAGGCGATCATCTCGAGGGTGTCGCGCTGTCGGCCCAGTTCGGCGTCGACCGCCGCGGCGACCTCGGGGTCCAGCTCGCTCAGGGTCTGGTTGAGCAGGTTGTCGCTGGTCATATTCAGTTCTCGCCTTCGATCAGCTTGGTGTACTCCGCGGCGGAGAGCAGGTCCGTGGGTTCCTCGGACACCCGGACCTTGAACAGCCAACCGCTCTCGTAGGGGTCGGAGTTGATCGTCTCGGGTGCCTCTTCGAGGGTCTCGTTGATCTCGGTGACCTCACCGTTGACCGGCGAGAAGATCTCGCTGACGGACTTGGTGGACTCGACCTCGCCGGCCGGGTCGTCCGTGTTGACCTCTTCCCCGACGGCGGGGGCCTCGACGAAGACGATGTCGCCCAGTGACTCGGCCGCGAACGCGGTGATGCCGACGGTGGCCACCCCGTCCTTGATCACGACCCACTCGTGTTTGGCGGTATAACCCAGCTCCGTGGGAACGCTCACTTCAACTCTCCTTGGAGATGCTCGTCCTTTGTGTGCCGTGCGCCCGTCGGACGCGCCGGCCCGACCCGACCTACGCCTGGTCACGCCCCGACCGTTCCGGTCCCTCGTGGGGATCCGGATGGTGGCGCGTGCAGGTCCTGCGGGGGTCCGAAGGGGACCCCGCTCCTACGACTTCCGTTGGTAGAACGGAAGTTCGACCACGTCGACCTCCTCGCCACGGCCACGCACGTCGACGGTGAACGTGCCGGTCGTGGTGTCGAGGTCGCCGTCCACGTAGGCCATGGCGATGGGGCGGCCCAGGGTGGGGGAGGGGGCGCCACTGGTGATGGTTCCGACTACGGCGCCGTCGCGCAGGACGTCCTGACCCTTGCGCAGCGGGCGGCGGCCGCGGGCGACGAACCCGATCAGGCGCCGGGCACGCGCGGTGCGCGATGCCTCCTCAAGGGCGGCGCGGCCCACGAAGTCGCCCTTCTCGAACTTGACCACGCGGCCCAGTCCGGCGTCGAAGGGGGTGAGCTCGGCGGTGAGTTCCTGGCCGTAGAGCGGCATCCCGGCCTCCAGGCGCAGGGTGTCGCGGGCCGACAACCCGGCGGGGACCAGCCCGTGCTCGGCGCCGGCGTCCATGAGGGCGGCCCAGATCTCGGGTGCCTTGTCGGAGGGCTTGATGAAGATCTCGAAGCCGTCCTCGCCGGTGTAGCCGGTGCGGGCCAGGAGTACGGGGACCCCGGCGACGCTGTACGAGTAGCCGGCGAAGTAGCGGATCTCGTCCAGGTTCGCGTCGGTGAGCGGGGCGAGGATCTCGACGGCCTTGGGACCCTGTAGGGCGATGAGGGAGTAGTCCGCGGACTCGTCGACGACCTCGACGGCGAATCCGACGGCGCGTTCGGCCAGGGCGGAGGCGACCACCGGGACGTTGACCGCGTTGGCCACGACGAGGAACTCCTCCTCGTCCAGGCGGTACACGATGAGGTCGTCGAGGACGCCGCCGTCCTCTGCGGTGAGCATGGTGTAGCGGGCGCGGCCGACCTTCAGCTTGGACAGGTGGCCGGCCAGTGCGTTGTCGAGGGCCTGGGCCGCCTGCGGGCCGCTCAGACGGATCTCGCCCATGTGGGAGAGATCGAAGAGTCCGGCGGCCTCGCGGACCGCGGTGTGTTCGGCGGTCTCGCTGCCGTAGCGCAGCGGCATGAGCCAGCCGGCGAAGTCGACGAGGGTGGCCCCGGCCTCTTCGTGGGTCTTGCGCAACGCCGTCAGGCGGGGCGTGGCGGTGGACTCTGACATGGGCACTCCCGAGAGGATGGGCGTCGATCGTTGCGTTGAGGCGTTGCCATCCTCCCCCTCTGTCATGGGTGCCTGAGAGCTTCGCCACGCACGCGGTGTGGCTTGCACCTTCGGCGAGGGTACGTCGTCCCTGCTTTCCAGAGTGGTCTCGCCCGTACGGTCCGTGTGCCTGAGAGGTTGTCTGTGGGGAGGGATTGCTCCTTCGGCGGCCCGCGTTGGTTACGTGGGCGCTCTCCCGTACGGGGTCAGCAACGGGTTCAGCCTAGCAGCGGCGACACAGGGCGCCCAAGAGCGGCCGACGGGTTGTGGACGACCCTTCGGAAGCCGGGGACCGGAACGGGATCATGGCCTAGCTTGGGATCGGACGTTTCCTCGAACACCGCTGGAGGAGCCGAGTGCGTATCGACACCGCCACCATCCGTTCTCCCAGGACGGCCCGCTTCGCCCTGGCCGCCACCGGTTCCGTTCTCACCCTTGTGGCGGGCATCGCGTGCTCGGGTGGTGAGGCCGAACCCGAGGTGGACCGGCCCGACCGACCCGGCCAGAGCGGTACCCCGATCGCTTTCGGTGACCTGGAGGCGGTGGAGCGCCCCGAGCTCGCCTCGCTGCTGGATGAGGCGGGGACGGAGGGCACCTTCGTGCTCCACGACGTGCGTGAGGCCTCCGTGGTCGTGGTGGACGCCGAGCAGGCCCGCGAACGGGCGGTCCCGGCCTCCACCTTCAAGCTCCCGAACACGCTCATCGCCCTGGAGACGGGGGTGGTGTCCGACCTCGACGAGGTGGTCTCCGACGGGGGCGAGGACGAGCTGAGTCTGCGCGAATCCCTGCCCACCCCCGACGTGTCGTTGCACCAGGAGGTCGCCGAACGCATCGGCTACGACCGGATGTCCACCTGGGTGGACCGGTTCGACTACGGCAACCGCAAGGTGGGCGAGGACGGCGAACTGGACCGGTTCTGGGTGGACGGTCCGCTGGAGATCACGGCGGTGGAGCAGACCACGTTCCTGGCGGCGCTGGTCCGCGCCGACCTGCCGGTGGAGGTGGGGCACCAGGAGGCCCTGCGGGAGATGCTGGAGATCGAACGCGGTGACGACTACGCCCTGTACGGGCGGACCGGTCTCGGCGCGGAGGCCGATCCGGTGCCGGGCTGGTGGGTCGGTTGGGTGGAGAACGGGGACGACCTGCACACGTTCGCGTTGCGTCTGGACATGGACGAGGACACCGACCCCGAACTGCGCGAGTCGCTGGGACGCGACTTCCTGGTGGAACTCGACGTGCTCCCGCCGAGCGCCGCGGGCGCCTGAACAGGCCCGGACCGGAACCTCACCCTCATCGACGGAACCGGCGCGGAAGCGCTGCCCTTCGCCGGCCCACCGACGAGGGCGGCCCCTGGAAACGCGGAAAAGGGGCTCGACACCGAACGGATCCGTGTGTCGAGCCCCTCCACGTCGTGGGGTCGAGGGTCAGACGGCGTTCTTGCGGCGCCGACGCACGGCCTCGGCGAGGTTGGTCAGCACACCCTCGGTGGTCTCCCAGCCCATGCACTTGTCGGTGATGGACTGGCCGTAGGTCAGCGCGGCCGGGTCCCCGAGCTTCTGGGCACCCTCCTCGATGAAGCTCTCCAACATCACGCCGATGATCCCCTTCTGGCCTTCGGCGACCTGGTCGGCGATCTCCTGGGCCACACCGACCTGACGGACGTGGTCCTTGCCGCTGTTGGCGTGGCTGGCGTCGATCATCAGCCGCTGCGGCAGACCGGCCTGGCCGATGACCTCCAGGGCGGAGCCCACCGAGGCCGCGTCGTGGTTGGGGCCGCTGCGTCCGCCGCGCAGGATGACGTGGCAGTCCGGGTTGCCCTGGGTCTCCACGACCGAACCGGCACCACTGGGGTCCACACCGAAGAAGGTGTGCGAGGCGGCGGCCGCGCCCACGGCGTCCACGGCGACCTGCACGTCACCGTCGGTGCCGTTCTTGAACCCGACCGGGGTGCTCAGGCCGCTGCTCAGCTGACGGTGCACCTGACTCTCGGTGGTGCGGGCGCCGATGGCACCCCAGGACACCACGTCGGCGATGTACTGCGGGGTGATCGGGTCGAGGAACTCGGTCCCGGCGGGCAGCCCCAGCGCGTTGATGTCCAACAGGAGCTTGCGGGCGGTGCGCAGACCACGGTGCACGTCGTAGGTGTCGTCCAGGCCCGGGTCGTTGATCAGACCCTTCCACCCCACGGTCGTGCGGGGTTTCTCGAAGTACACGCGCATGACCACGCATAGATCCGCGCTGATCGACGGCACCAGCTCGGCCAGGCGGTTCGCGTAGTCCATGGCGGACTCGGTGTCGTGCACCGAACACGGGCCGACGACGACCAGTAGACGGTCGTCCTCCCCGTCCAGGACACGCTTGACCTCGGCGCGCGAGCTCTCGACCAGGGCGGTACTCGCGTCGCCGAGCGGAAGTTCCGCGAGCAGGTCCCGGGGCGCGATGAGCGGCTTGTAACTCGCCACCCGTGTGTCATTGGTGCTCGTCATCGTTTCCCTGTTCCCGTCCGATCGTTTCGTTGCGGTGCTGAAACCGTAGCGCGGCACATCGGTGCCGGCACGGTGACGTGAGTTGTTCCACCGGATCGCGGGGATGGGAAAGGACACATTTGCGCAATTGCCCGGACTTCGTCTCATGGTTTGAGACGAAAAGGCGCGGTCGCGGTTATTCGGGACCCGGCGGGCGAGGAGGGATCATTCCTTCAACCCGGGGAGGTCCTCCTCCCAGAACTCACGCGGGTTGCGTGTGCCGTCGGTGACCGTGCCGCGTTCGGCCTCCGCCCGGCGCAGGTGCACCCGTCGAATCTTACCCGAGTGGGTCTTGGGCAGGTCTGCGAACTCCAGGTGGCGGACCCTCTTGTGCGGGGAGAGTCGATCGCGCGCGTACTGCAGGATGGCCCGCGCGCTCTCGGAGTCGGGCGCCACCCCGTCGACCGTGGTCACGTACGCCTTGACCACCGCCAGTCGCAGCGGATCGGGGGAGGGGACCACGGCCACCTCCGCCACGTATTCGTGTTCGACCAGAACGCTTTCCAGTTCGAATGGTGAGATGCGGTAATCCGACGCCTTGAACACGTCATCGATTCGGCCGATATAGGTAATGTGACCGTGAGAATCCACCGAGGCGATGTCCCCGGTGCGGTACCGGTCCGCGCGGGTGCTGCGGCGGGTGCGTTCGGGATCGTCGGAGTAGCCGCGCATCGCGCCCACCGGGGCGTTGCCCAGGTCCACACGGATCTCGCCGGTGTCGGAGGGTTCCTCGGTGACAGGGTCGATGATCGAGATGTCGTATCCGGGCAGCGCGCGGCCCATGGAACCGATGACCACCGGCTGTCCGGGGCCGTTGCCGATGAGCATGGTCGTCTCGGTCTGCCCGAACCCGTCGCGCACGGTGATGCCCCATGCCTCCTGGAAGTGGCGGATCACCTCGGGATCGAGCGGTTCCCCCGTGGCCACGGCCTCGCGCAGGTCCACCCGATACGCCCCGGGGGTGGCCCGGGCCAGCATCCGCCACACCGTGGGCGGAGCGCACAGGGTGTCCACCCCGAGGTGCGCCAGCGCGTCGAGGAACCTCTCGGGATCGAACTTGGTCTGCTTGACCACGAGCACGGTCGCCTCGGCGTTCCACGGGCCGAAGAAGCCACCGAAGGCGTGTTTGGCCCACCCGGGCGCGGACACGTTGAGGTGGATGTCCCCCGGCCGCACCCCCTGCCAGTACATGGTGGACAGGTGCCCGATGGGATAGGAACTCTGAGTGTGGGTGACCGGCTTGGGCGCGGTGGCGGTTCCCGAGGTGAAGTACATCAGCAGGGGATCGTCCGGGGCGGTCGGTCTGGGCTGTTGGAACTCCAGCCCGGCGTGTTCGGAGTCGGGGTAGCTGAGCCAGCCCTCCATGTAGCCCACGCAGATCCGCGTCCAGTGACCTCTCAACGGGTCGAACAGTTCGGTTTCGGTGGGAGAGCAGACCACGTGCGAGATCTCGCCTCGGTCCAGTCGATCCACCAGGTCGCCCTCCGAGAGTGTCGGTGAGGTGGGACAGACCACCGCGCCCAGTTTGATCGCGGCCAGCGTGATCTCCCACAGTTCGACCTGGTCGCCCAAGGCCACCATGATCCGGTCACCGGAGTGGACGCCCTGTGAAAGCAGCCAGTTCGCGACCTGGTCGGAGCGTTCGGACAACCGCCGGTAGGTGTGGCGGGTCTCGGTGCCGTCCTCCTCCACCAGCCACAACGCCGTCCGATCCGGTCGGGTCGTCGCCACGTGGTCGAAGTGATCGAGCGCCCAGTTGAAGTGTTCGGGCCGGGGCCAGACGAACTCGCGGCGGACGGTCTCCTGGTCCTCCCGGTCCTCCTGACGTTGCAAGAGCAGGTCCCGTGCGGCACGGAACTCCCGCGCGCCCTCGGACATCCCTTTCGACATCGAAGACCTCCGATTCGGGTCCGGCGCGCGCCGCGCGCCGTCCACGGGCCGCCACCGCCGTGTGGACGGTGGGTCGGGGTGTGCCCCTGAGGTTCTACCCGCGACGGCCCCCGGTGACGCCCGCAGGGCCGCCTGGAACCGCACCGACGCGGGCTTTGTGTCGTGGGACGCCCCCTCTAAGGTGGTGGACCATGGAGGAGCTACACGGGCACCACGCGATCTGGCGTTTCGACGAGGAGCGGGTACGAGTCGGTTTCGGGACCGGGCGCAAGGTTCCACAACTGTTCAAGGCGCTGGGACACTGCACGGTGCCACTCGCCGCGGTGCGCGAAGTGGAGTTCGACCCGGGCGACCGCAAACGAGGGTGGCGATTGCGGATGCGCCTGGCGGACGGGGCCGACCCCTACACCGACCTGGACACCACGGGGGTCGCGTCCACCCCGCTGTTGCTGACCGGAGCGCACGAGAAGGAACTGGTCGCCGAGTACTTCTCCGAACAACTCTCCGCCTCCGCCCGCTTCGCCCGCGAGATGACACAGGAACCGCAGGACCCCGCCGCGGTCGCTCGGGCGCTGGTGGCCCGGCCACCCCTACAGGTGCGCACCGCCGAGGGCTCCGCCTCCTTCGACGGAGAACGGGTGCGGTTGCAGTGGGACGGGTGGATGACCAGTACCCCCAAGGAACGAGAACAGTTCCGCGAGTACCGACTCTCCGAGATCGACCGCGTCCACTGGACCCCGCAGGTCGACTTCGGTGAGGGTTTCCTGCGGGTGGTCCTGCGCGGAGTGACCCTGACCGAGACCTCCGACCTGGAGAACGACTTCTTCACCCTGGTCTCGCACGGGGCCAAGGGCAGCGACGAGACCCTCCTCATGGCGGCCACCGTCAACAGCCACACCGTGTCGGTGGAGGAACCCGCCGCGCTCGAGGCCGCCGGCGGCGACGGCGACGCGATCTTCGCGAAGATCCGTGAGCTCGGTCGCCTGCACGCCGAGGGGTTGCTGACGGAGGACGAGTTCAGCACCAAGAAGGCGGAACTACTGGACCGGCTCTGATCCCGGTCCGGCCCCGCCACAGTCACGAAAGGCCAAGCCTTGCGCACCTTGTATCCGTCGATCGAACCGTACGACTCCGGGATGCTCGAAGTGGGCGACGGTAACCGCGTCTACTGGGAACTGAGCGGCAACCCCACGGGCAAGCCGGTGGTGTTCCTGCACGGTGGCCCGGGCGGCGGCTGCAACCCCGACCACCGCAGGCTCTTCGACCCGGAGAAGTACCGGATCCTGCTTTTCGACCAGCGCAACTGCGGACGTTCCACACCGCACGCCAGTGGCATGGACGTGGACCTGTCCACCAACACCACCTGGGCGTTGGTCGAGGACATCGAACGACTGCGCGAGATGGTCGGAGTGGACGCCTGGCAGGTCTTCGGTGGTTCCTGGGGCAGCTGCCTGGCCCTGGCCTACGCCCAGACGCACCCGGAGCGGGTCACCGAGCTGATCGTGCGCGGCATCTTCACCCTGCGCGACCAGGAGATCCGCTGGTTCTACCAGGAGGGTGCCTCCAACCTGTTCCCGGACCTGTGGGAGTCCTACCTGGCCCCCATTCCGGAGGAGGAACGCGACGACCTCGTCGCCGCCTACGCGCGCCGCCTGGCCTCCCCGGATCGTGAGGCGCGCCTGGAGGCCGCCCGCGCGTGGAGCGTGTGGGAGGGTTCGACGATCACGCTGCTGCCGAACCCGTCGCTGCGTGAGAACTACGCCGACGAGGACTACGCGCTGGCGTTCGCCCGGATCGAGAACCACTACTTCCACAACAAGGGTTTCCTCACGCCCGGACAGCTCATCGAGGGAGCCGAGCGCATTCGGCACATCCCCGGTGTCATCGTCCAGGGCCGGTACGACGTGTGCACCCCGATGCGCACCGCCTGGGACCTGCACCGCGCCTGGCCGGAGGCGGAGTTCCACGTCGTCGACGACGCCGGGCACGCGGTCAGCGAGCCGGGCATCCTCGACCGTCTCATCGAGGCCACCGACCGGTTCGCCCGGTAGCGGTGCCGGCGGCTCCGTGGAGAAGGCCCGGGCCCCGTCGGGGGCCGGGCCTTTCCGCTGGATGAGGGATTCCAGGGGGCCGGTGTAGGGGGTGGGTGGTGGCTGGTGGG
>NZ_BCSH01000066.1 GCF_001570765.1 Nocardiopsis listeri NBRC 13360
CCCCAACCCGCCCAACAACCCCCAAAGCTCCCGGCCCGAGGCGCCCCACCAACCACCAGCCCCCCAGCCACTTCCGCTCCCTGGAATCACTCCCCTAGATGACGGACTCGCGGACGAACTTGGCCATGGGGACGGGGTCGCGGCCCAGAGCGCGGCGCACGTCCTCGGTGACCTTGGCGGCCCGACCGTTGGCGATGGCGCGGAAGCGATCGTTGAGGGTGTCCACGTAGCGTTCCGACCAGCCCATGTTCGTCGCCCGGAAGTAGAAGCCGGCCTCGTCGACCTTCTTGTACCGCCACACCGGGCTCTCGGTCCCTTTCGTCCACTTGACCACCTCGCGGAAGGTGACCGGGACGGGGCCGGTGAGGGTGTACTCACGTTCGTGGTGCGCCTCGTCGGTGAGAGCGGCCACGATGGTGTGGGCGACGTCCTGGGCGTCCACGAAGCTGACGGCGGCGCGCTTGGGCACCGGAAGTTCCAGTCGGCCGTTGCGAGCGCGCGCCAGACGGGCGAACACCCCCTCGGTGAAGTCCTGGTCCAGCCAGTTGGGGCGCACGATGGTCCAGTGGCCGAACAGTTCGCGAACCTTGGACTCCAGGCGACGCTGCTCGGAGTCGGGTGGACCGTCCTCTGCACCCATGGCGGTGACCAGGACCGCGGTGCCCACCCCCGAATCGGACGCCTGTTGCAGGAAGGCCTCCGCTCGCTCGCTCAACCCACTGGCCATGGGCACGGACACGAAGAGTCTCTCCACGTCCTCCAGCGCCGCCTTCCAGCTACCGGTGTCCGTCCAGTCCAAACGGACCTCCCCGTCCCTGGAGGCTCCCACGGCGGGCAGGCCGCGACTTCGAAGCTCGGTCAGGACACGTCGGCCCACCTGTCCGGTGGCTCCGGTGACCAAAGTACTCATCGGGTGTTCTCCCAGCTTCACGCGCGGGTGCTCCGCCTGTTGACGCTACCTAGTCGCGCGCGTGGAACGGGCGTGAAACGACGTGAGCGAGGGGATTCAGGTGGCGCTTCGAGGTCGGGAGAGCGCTTCGGTCACCACGATGAGCAGGATCCCGACCGCGGACAGCCCCAGGTTCGCCAGGATCGCGTTCTCTTGGAGCCCGGGAACCTGTTGCACGACGAACCGATTGAACGCGTTGAGTACGACACCCAGGACCGGTTGGGCCCAGAGGTGATCGATCACCCCGCTGATCCCCATGACGGTGAGCAGGAAGCCGACGCCCTGCAGTGACTTGCGCATGGTCCGAATCTAGGCGCGAAGTCCCCGCCGGGGGATCGGGCACAGGCATGGGCCCGATGGACCAAGGTCTTCGCCGTGGCCCGAGGCGTTCGACCAAAGTATCGCTCGACCGGTCTTCGGTACCGAGTCCGCTCGGCGGAGCCCGATCCGCGCTCGCGCGCTCGTAGACTCCGGAGTCGATGAACGACACGGCCCCGTCCCCGCAGCGGCACCGGCGCAGTGCGCGCGACTGGATCGTCGACTCCCTGATGTTCCTGATCGCTCTGGGGTTCGGGCTGCTCGGCGCGATCACCTTCCCCGAAGACCCGTCACCGCCTTCGGTTCCTGAGCCGTTCCGGGTCGCCGACCAACTCATCGCCCTGGCCTCCTGCGCGGCCCTGTGGTGGCGACGCCGGTGGCCGATCCGGCTCGCGGTGGTCCTCGTGGTGTTGTCGGCCGTCTTCCCCCTGATGGGCGGGGCCATGCTCGCGGCCCTGTTCTCCCTGTGCGTGCATCGGCCACCCAAGGAGGGCCTGTGCGTGTTGGGCCTGAGCTTCGTGGCCTCCTTCGTCAACGTGTCCCTGCACCCCGATCCCCACGCCCCGTTCCTGGTGATGTTCCTGCTCAGCGCGGTCTTCCAGGGGGCCGTCGCCGGGTGGGGGATCTCCGTGCAACACCGACGTCAACTCTTCGAATCTCTGCGGGAGCGAGCCGTGCACGCCGAGGCGGAGGCGGAGCTTCGTGCCGAGCACGCCCAGCACCGGGTCCGTGAGTCCATCGCCCGCGAGATCCACGACGTGCTCGGACACCGGCTGTCCCTGTTGAGCGTGCACGCCGGCGCCCTGGAGTACCGGCCGGACGCACCCGCCGAGGAGGTCGCCCGTTCGGCCAAGGTCATCCGGGAGAGCGCCCACCAGGCCCTCCAGGACCTGCGCGAGGTGATCGGGGTGCTGCGCGCACCGGTGGGCGAACTGCCCCAGCCCACTCTGGCGGACCTGGCGCAACTGGTGGAGGAGGCCCGCGACGCCGGGGTCGTGGTGGAGTTCGTCGACCAGCACACCGGCCAGGTACCGGAGCACACCGGGCGCACGGCCTATCGGATCGTCCAGGAAGCGCTCACCAACGCCCGCAAGCACGCTCCGGGGGCAGATACCTCCGTGCGGGTCTCCGGGGCACGGGAAGAGGGCCTGAGCGTGTCGGTGACCAATGGACCCCCCGCTCCGGCGTCCGAGGACGGAGCGTCCACCGTGGCGGGCTCCGGCCAGGGGCTGATCGGTCTGTCCGAACGGGTCTCGTTGGCGTTGGGGCGTCTGGAGTACGGAACCACCGAGAACGGGGGCTGGAACCTCACCGCCTGGCTACCGTGGACGGCATGAGCGAACGGGACGAACAGCGACGGATCGGCGTGGTGATCGTCGACGACGACGCCCTGGTGCGGGTCGGCCTGGTGATGATGATGGGCGGGGCCCCCGACGTGCGGGTGCTGGCCGAGGCCGAGGACGGCGGTCAGGTGGAGGAGCTGGTCCGCGAGCACTCTCCCGACGTGGTGCTCATGGACATCCGGATGCCCACCGTGGACGGACTCACCGCCACCGAACGGCTCCGGGCCATGCCGGACGCGCCGGAGGTGCTGGTGCTCACCACCTTCGACGCCGACGAACACGTGCTGCGGGCTCTGCGCGCGGGCGCTGCCGGGTTCCTGCTCAAGGACACTCCACCGGAGGAGATCGTGGAGTCGGTCCGTCGGGTGGCCCGTGGTTTTCCGGTGCTCTCCCCCGCCGTCACGCGACGGCTCATGCACCGGGTGGCGCACGGCGACCACAGTGAGCGGGCGGAGCGGGCCCGACGTCGCCTGGCCGTGCTGAACGCCCGCGAGACCGACGTGGCGGTCGCGGTCGGAGAGGGGCGTTCCAACGCCGACATCGCCGCGCGCCT
Organism: Nocardiopsis listeri NBRC 13360; assembly: GCF_001570765.1. Classification (GTDB taxonomy): domain Bacteria; phylum Actinomycetota; class Actinomycetes; order Streptosporangiales; family Streptosporangiaceae; genus Nocardiopsis; species Nocardiopsis listeri. The sequence goes on from NZ_BCSH01000066.1 coordinate 3,164, forward strand.
GTTCCTGAGCGTGCCGACGGTCAAGACCCACGTGTCGAGCGTCCTCACCAAGTTGGAGCTCAACAACCGGGTACAGATCGCGTTGTTGGTGCACGACGCGGAGTTGCTGGACTCCGACGGAGCCCGAGATCGGGACTGAGGCTCGGGTTCAGCCGGCGGGCTCGAAGGTCTCGGACATGCGGTCCAGGAGCGCGTGGTTGACCGCCGGGTCCTCCGGGCTCACCAGGAACAGCGCGTAGCCCTTCTCCTTGGTGTGGAAGCCCCGGTTGATGGCGTGCATCTCCCCGCCCCGGCCCTGGAAGGTGAACTCCCAGTCGGCGGCGCTGACGTAGTCGTCGGTCCAATCGGCGTCCAGGTCCTCGATCCCGATGAGGGAGTAACCGGAGAAGTTCCCACTGCCGGTCGGCTCGAAGTCGCGCCAGTCGTCACCGGCGTCCGGGTTGGGGTTGTCGGTCTGGTCGACCAGCAGGTATCCGCCGTCGGGGTTGCGGAAGTAGACCATGTGCCCGTCGCGATCGATGTCCCAGTCCTCCGGGACGTCGACTGCGAACCCGCTGGGGTCCTCGTGGCGGGTGAGGAAGTCCCAGTCGTCCTCGTCCTCTGTCTCCTCTTCCTCCGAGGCCTGCGCCTCCTCCTCGGAGGGCGCCTCCTCCGGTTCGCTCTCCCCGTCGGTGCCTCCGGCGCCGGCCTCGTCGGTCTGGTCGGAACCGGGGTCCTCCTCTTCCTCCGATCCCCCGGTGGTCGCGGCGACGTCGCCGGGGCGGCTCGCGCTGACGTAGACGGTGGTGATCACCGCTCCGACCAGCACGACGAACACGAGCGCCGCGGCCACCAGCACTCCGAGGCGGGAGCGCTTCTTCCCGTCGCCACGGGGCCTGTTCGTCACCGCACCCGACGCGGTCGGGGCCGCGGGTTCCTTCTCGGGGGCGGAGTCGGCGGCGTTGACCGTCCGGTCGACCATGCCCGAGCTCGTCACCGGGTTCCACTCCGGCTCCTCCTCGGCGACGGGGTCGGAGAAAGCGTCGTCCGCCGTCGGGGACGCGACCAGGGTGGTGGCGGCGAGCGTGGGGGAGGTCCTCTCTCCGTCACGGATGCCGAGCAGTAGGGAGCGGACCTCGGTGACCGACGGACGGTCCTCGGGGCGTTTCTCGCACAAGGCCTCCAGGACCGGCCGCAACGCCCCCGCGTTGGGGGTCTCCGGGAGGTCCTGGGTGACGATGGCCGTCAGGGTGGCCATCGGTGTGGGTCGGTCGAAGGGCAGGGCGCCCTCCACCGCCTGGTAGAGGGTGATGCCCAGGGCCCACATGTCCGAGGCGGGGGTGGCGGAGCGACCGTGCGCGATCTCCGGTGCGAGGTAGCTCGGCGAACCGATGAGCAGACCCGTACTGGTCAGGTGGGTGGAGCCGTCCAAATGCGCGATGCCGAAGTCGGTCAGGACGGCCCGGTCGTTGCCCGCGATGAGTACGTTGCCCGGCTTGATGTCGCGGTGCACGATGCCGTGGCCGTGCGCCTCGGCCAGGCCGGCGGCCATCTGCTCGCCGATGCTCGCGGCCCGCTCGATCGAGATCGGCCCCCGGTCCCGGATGACGTCGCCCAGGGACGGTCCGTCCACGAGTTCCATGACGATCCATGGGCGGCCGTCCTCCTCGGCCACGTCGAACACCGTGATGATGGTCGGGTGGCTGAGTTGGGCGGCGCTGCGCGCCTCGCGGAGCATACGGGTGCGCAGGACCTCCACCTCGTGCACGGGGAGGCCGGGCGGGGTGGTCAGCTCCTTGACCGCGACCGGGCGGTCCAGCAGGGTGTCCGTTCCACGCCAGACGCGTCCCATTCCGCCCTCGCCGATGACCTCGTCCAGACGGTAGCGGTTCACCAGGACACGGCCGGGGTCGGCTTCCGAACTGTTCATGTTTCGCATTCCTCGGGAGGGCCCGTGCGGACGGGCAGGAGCGTGAGCGGGGGTGGGACGCAGATGTGGGGGACCAAGACGAGTGTAGGAGCCGCAGGGCCCGTTCGTGTGCTTCCTCGAAGGCGCGAACAGTGTCCCCATCAGGCGACAGATCCGACCAAATCACCCTTGACGTGCGAAGACCCCGCCGGGATCCGCGTGGATCGATCTCGACGGGGAGGGCGTCTTCGGGCGTGTTCTTCCACGCTGTGCTCTGGTCGGAGGTAGGCCCCCGATCACACCGGCAGAGTCACGGCTCCGGCGTCGATGATGGACGGTGACGCCGTCGGTTCCACTTCGTCCACCCCCGAGGTCGAGATCGGGGGACCGCTCGAACAGGCGCGGTGGGACCTCGTCGACCTCCACGCGGGTCAGAGTCGCACCCGGGAAGTAGTTCCTTCCGTGGGAGAAGGTCGGTCTACCCCGGCGGCTCTCCTCCCGGGTGACGAGGGCGTGGGTGCGCCCCTCTCGGGCGCACCCCACGTCGTCAGCCGTTTCGCGGCCGGCTCTCGACCGGGTCGAGCGTGTCGTCGCTCAGCGGACGGAAGCGGCGCAGTCTTCCGCTGTTGCTCACCACGAACACGCTGGACAGAGCCATCGCCGCGCCCGCGAGCATCGGGTTGAGCAGACCCGCGGCGGCCAGCGGCAGCGCGGCGGTGTTGTAGGCGAACGCCCAGAACAGATTGCCCTTGATGGTCCCGAGGGTGCGGCGGGACAACCGGACCGCGTCGGCGGCGACCCGAAGGTCGCCCCGGACCAGGGTCAGGTCACTGGCCTCGATCGCCACATCCGTGCCGGTGCCCATGGACAGTCCCAGGTCGGCCTGGGCGAGGGCGGCGGCGTCGTTGATCCCGTCACCGACCATCGCCACGACGCGTCCCTCCGACTGGAGCCGGCGGACCTGCGCGACCTTGTCCTCGGGCATCACCTCGGAGACGACCTCCTGGATGCCGACCTCGGCGGCGACGGTGCGGGCCACGGCCGCGTTGTCACCGGTGAGGAGGATCGGGTTCAGACCCAGGTCACGGAAGCGTCGGACCGCCTCGGCGCTGGTGGGCTTGACCGTGTCGGCCACGGCCAGGACCCCTCGCGCCCGGCCGTCCCAACCCACGGCGACGGCGGTGCGCCCCCGCGACTCGGCCTCCTTGAAGGCCTGTCCCAGCTCGTCGGGCAGTTCCTGGGACCACTCGGCCAACAGCGCGGCCCTGCCCACCAGGACGGCGTGGCCGTCCACGATCCCCTGGACGCCCCGGCCCTCGATGTTGACGAAGTCCTCGGGGGTGGGCAGGTCTCCCACGCGCACGGTGGCGCCGGTGGCGATGGCCCTGGCGATGGGGTGTTCGGAGGCCGATTCCAGGGACCCGGCCAGCCTCAGCACCTCGTCCTCGTCCTCGCCGTCTCCGACGGTGACGTCGGTCAGGGCCATCTTCCCTGTGGTGACGGTACCGGTTTTGTCCAGTACCACGGTGTCGACCCGTCGGGTGCTCTCCAGCACCTCGGGACCCTTGATGAGGATGCCCAGCTGGGCGCCGCGACCGGTGCCCACCATGAGGGCCATCGGAGTGGCCAGGCCCAGCGCGCACGGGCAGGCGATGATGAGCACGGCGACGGCGGCGGTGAAGGCGGCACCCACGGAACCCCCGGTACCGAGCCAGAAGCCCAGGGTGGCGACCGCGATCATGATGGCCACCGGAACGAACACCCCGGAAACCCGGTCGGCCAGGCGCTGAACCTCGGCCTTGCCGTTCTGAGCGTCCTCGACCAGGCGCGCCATCTGCGCGAGCCTGGTTCGGGACCCGACCCGGGAGGCGCGCACGACCAGTCGGCCACCGGCGTTGACGGTGGCGCCCACGACGGCGGACCCTGGCGAGACCTCCACCGGCACGGACTCACCGGTGAGCATGCTCATGTCGATGGCCGAGGTGCCCTCTTCCACCTCGCCGTCGGTGGCGATCTTCTCGCCGGGACGGACCACGAAGCGGTCACCGACGGCGAGCCGGTCGACCGGGACGAGTTCCTCACGTGCCGCGGCGCCCTGCCCGCGCAGCACGGTGACCTCCTTGGCGCCCAGTTCCATCAGGGCGCGTAGGGCGGCTCCGGCGCGCCGTTTGGAGCGCGCCTCGAAGTACTTCCCGAGGAGGATGAAGGAGGTGACGCCCGCCGCGACCTCCAGATAGACGTTGGCCGCACCATCGGTACGGGCGATGGTGAACTCGAAGGTGTGTGTCATTCCCGGGACCCCGGCGGTACCGAGGAAGAGGGCGTACAGGGACCACAGGAAGGCGGCGGCCACACCCAGGGAGACCAGGGTGTCCATGGTCGCGGTGCCCAGCCTGAGGTTCTTCCAGGCGGCCACGTGGAAGGGCAGGGCGCCCCACACCACCACCGGGGCGGCCAGGGTGAGGGAGGCCCACTGCCAGTACGTGAACTGGAGCGCGGGGATCATCGCCATGAGGATGACCGGGACGGACAGCAGCATGGAGACCAGCGCGCGATCGCGCAGGGCACGCGCGGGGTCCTCCGGTTCGGCCACGCCCTGTTCCGGTTCCGGGTCGGGCGCCGTGGCGGTGTAGCCGGCCTTCTCGACCTGGGCGACCAGGTCGTCCAGCGGGGTCGGCTCACCCTCGAAGGTCACCCGGGCCTTCTCGGTGGCGAAGTTGACGGTGGCGGTGACGCCCTCCATCTTGTTGAGCCGCTTCTCCACTCGGTTGGCGCAGGCCGCACAGGTCATCCCACCGATGGCCAGTTCGACCGGCGCGGATCCGGTGGACGTCGTTCCACCCTTGTTCATTTTCCGCTCCAGGTCATCTCTGGTGTTCCTCGTCGCCGTCGACGTGGTCACGTCCGTCGTCGGGCGCCTGTTCCACGCTCTCGCTCGGGGAGCCGTCGCCCTCTGGCAGCACGGGGCCGGTGATGGAGCCGGCCCCGAAGGCCGCCGCGAACACGACCACGAGGCCCACGGCGTAGAGACCGAGTTTCGTGGTCACGCCCATGTCAGCCCGCCACCTCATAGCCGGCCTCGTCGATCGCGGCGCGCACGGCGGCGTCGTCGATCGTCCCTTCTCCCGTGACGGTCACCTTCTTACTCTCCAGGTCGACCTCGACACCGGTGACGCCGGCGACGGCGCCGACCTCCTCGGTGACCGAGTCGACGCAGTGTCCGCAGCTCATTCCCTCGACGGTGTAGACGGCGGTGCCTGCCATCGGTGCCTCCTCGTGTTCTTTGGGACCTCCGCTAGCGCTTCGGCCCGTGTTCGGGGGCCTTTGCAGAGGGATCGGGTTTCAAGCAACACAGCATCGTCGTCTACGCCTGCCGCTCGTTCCTCGCTCGCGGCCTGACTCGTCTTGCACTGTGTTGAAGCAAACCCAGGCCCTCCGGACCCGAACGGGTAACCCCCGTTTTCCTGTGGGTCGCTCCCACTGAGACCAACATACCCCCCTGGGGTATGTGAGTGTCAAACGTCCGTGACGTCCCCGCCGGCACGCGGTCGCCAGGCTACCCCAGGGGGGTACCAAGAAAAGGCAAAACCCCACGTCGAAGAGGACGGGCCCCCCGGGTGCCCGGACGACACATCATCCGACACCCGAGGGGCCCGTCGTACTCGCTCGGCGCATACCCTCCCCCGGTTCCCCGAGGCGCGCCGCCGGAGCTACTCGGTCTTCAGTTCCAGGCGGGCCACCACCCGCTCGCTCAGGTGGTGCTGGGCCAGGGTGAACCCGGCCCGACGGAACATCTCCACGGTGCCGGTGTAGACCTCGGCACTGGGGGCGCGGCCGCCCGCCGTGTCGACCGGATAGGCCTCCAGCACTCGGGCGCCGTTGGCGCGCGCGTACTCGATGGCCCCGCCCAGAAGACGACTGCCCTGCCCCCGTCTACGGCGGCGCGGCGGCATCCAGAAGCAGACCAGGGACCACACCCCCGGCTCCTCCGGGTCGGCGGGGCGCAGGGTCCGGGAGCGGGACAGTCGGATGAAGTCCTCCCGTGGGGCCACGGACACCCAGCCGCAGGGGCCGTCCTCGTCGTAGGCCAGCAGCCCGGGCACCCGCCCGTCCAAGGTGAGCCGCCGCAGCTCTTCCTTGTTGTCGCGACCACGCAGGGATCGCTCACAGGAGACGCTCGCCGTGTGGTCCTTGGCCCGCCTCCGAAAGAACGTGCACCAGCAGTGCCCGTAGGCTCCCGTCGGACCGAACAGGTTCTCCAGGTCGTTCCACCGCTCGGCGGTGGCGGGCTCGATTGAGACGATGGACATCGGACTCCCTCGCGAGACACAACTCTGACCGCCACATGTGATGAAGCACACTAGCGGTGATCCGCTGTGACCGAAAGGACACGGATGCCCGATAACGCCTACGGTTAGGGGTTTGTGCGCATTTTCAACAGAATCGAATGGCAACCAGAACGCCGTGGGGCGCATCCAAGACATCTCGGATGCGCCCCACGGGACTTCGTGCCGGCGTTTCAGGGGCCGAAGGACCTCAGGAGTCGACGGACTCCTTCTCACCACGTCCCGCGCCCTCTTCCGGCGCCCAGCACTGCACGCCGCGCACGTCCGGCAGCCGGTCCCGGGTGAAGACCGGGTCGATCCCCTGGCGACGCTGCTCGTTGTAGTCCTTGAGCAGGCGGCAGGCGATCACCGTCAGCGGGGTGATCGCGATCAGGTTGACCAGCGCCATCAGACCCATGGTCGTGTCCGCCAAGGTCCAGATCAGGTCGATCGAGCCCAGGCAGCCCAGGAAGGTGGCGACCAGGAAGACCACCTTGTACACGAACAGGACGGTCCTGTTCTCGCTGAGGTACTCGATGTTGGACTCGCCGTAGTAGTAGTTGCCGAGCACCGAGGTGAACGCCACCAGGAAGATGATGAGCGTCATCAGGTGCAGCGCCCACGGGCCCAGCATCGACATCAGGGCCATCTGGGTCATGTCACCCTGCAGCACACCGTCGAAGGTGCCCTGGTAACCCAGCAGGACGATGAAGGCGGTCACCGAGCAGACCACCAGGGTGTCCACGTAGACGCCGAGGGTCTGTACCAGGCCCTGCTTGACCGGGTGGGTGACCGAGGCGCTGGCTGCGGCGTTGGGCGCCGAACCCAGACCGGCCTCGTTGGAGAACATTCCTCGCCGCACGCCCTGGATGATGACCACACCCAGCGCCGCCGCCGCGAACTCGCCCAGACCGAAGGCGTTCTCGATGATCGACATGAACATGCCCGGCACCAGCCGCCAGTTCATCACCATGATGATCAGACCGATGACGATGTAGATGGCGGCGAAGACCGGGATGAGGGCCTGTGCGGTGTTCGCGATACGGCGGACGCCACCGAAGATCACCAGGCCGGTGAGGAACACCAGCAGCACACCGATGACGGCGGAGAGGACCGGACCGGTCGCCACGCCCAGTTCCCCGGCCGAGTTGGCGACCGTGTTGGTGATGGTGTTGCTCTGCACCGCGTTGAACACCATCGGGAAGGTGATGATGAGGATGACCGCGAACACGATGGCCAGCCAACGCTGTCCGAGTCCGCGTTCGATGTAGTAGGCGGGGCCACCTCGGTACCCCGCGGGGTGACGGACCTTGTACAGCTGCGCGAGCGTGGACTCCACGAAACTGGCGCCGCACACCACGACGGCCATCACCCACATCCAGAAGACGGCGCCAGGGCCGCCCAGGGAGATGGCGATGGAGACGCCGATGATGTTGCCCGTACCGATCCGGGCGGCGGCGGAGATGAAGAAGGCCTGGAGTGAGGAGACCGCCTTCTTCCCGTCCGGTGCGACCTCGGGCTTGCTCTTCAGTACCCGGAACATCTCCGGGAACATACGGAACTGCACGAGGCCGGACCGGATGGTGATGTAGAGGCTCACCACGATCAGGAGCGGGATGAGGATCCACGCCCAGAGGAAGTCGTCGTTGAAAACGCCGACCATCTCGGTGAGCCGAGCGCCCAGGGCGGGCGCTGCGTCTGCGAGTATCACGAGGGTGGGGCTCCTTTGCTCCAAAGAACAGACAACCGAAACCCCATGCCCGCACAATGGGACAGAACACCGCAACCACGCGCACTGACGCACGATGGTGACCGTTCCGTTACCGACCTCGGGAACCCCGGGTTCAGCCTTCGTGCACCAGGTCCGCGTAGTCCGGGTTGCGCTCGAAGAAGTTCTGCGCGAACGGGCAGATCGGCACGACCTTCAGGTGACGTCCACGGATGTGGTCCAGGGACTCCCGCATCAGCGTGCTGGCCACGCCCCGCCCCTCGAACGCGGACTCCACCTCCACGTGCGGCAGGGCCAGCACCCCTTCGGCGATCAGGTGGTAGGCGGAGAACCCGACCACCTCGCCGTCCGCGCTCACCTCGTACCGCGAGCGCTCCGGCACGTCGACGACGGTCAGTTCCATTGCCACTACCCCAAGTTCGCGCATTCGTCGCGCACCCGTCGTGCGCGTGATGGGTCCCACAGGAGAACACGTTCCCATACCCACCACACGCCCACACATCGGGTCGCCGAACGGGTCGGTGACCGGCGAGACGGGGGCCGGTGCTCGGTTCTCAGCGGCGCAGGCCCCCGGCTTCGGCCGTGAGGCGGAAGCCGACCCACCGGAACAGGCCGGCGCGTCGATGTCCCGACCCGGCCCAGGACCCACCGGTACTTCGTGGCGCGGGCGGGCACGGAACGCTCCACGGCGACGGGTCCGGACCGCTCATGGTTCCTTCCCGCTCGCGCCCGTCCTCGGGAGCGGGACGCGTGGCCGCGTCCCGTGGGGTTCCATGCCCACGTCCTTCCCGAGCGGCCCCACCTCGGCACGGAGGGGCGCGGGGAGCGTGTGCCGGACCGCCTCCACCACCCGCGCGTAGGGCGTCCCGTGCTCGCGCAACGCCTCGGAGAGCAGGTCGAGTCCGGTCCGATGGTCCACCAGCAGTTCCAATCCGATGTCGGCGTCGCCCCTGGCCGTGAACTCCAGCATCACGGCCAGGTGGTCGGGCAGCTCACGGGCGTGCGCCCGCCAGCCGCACTCCGCGTACGCCCGTTCGATCTCCGCCAGGGCGTGACCGCGACGCCGGGTGTCCCCGTCGGTGTAGTGGGTCATGTGCAGGGCCCGGCGACAGCGCGGGTCGAACACGTCCACGTAGTGCGCGCACAGTTCGAACTCCGGCGTGCTGGCGGCGTGTTCGCAGAACTCCAGCAGTTCGGTCCGGGCCGGCCCCTTGGGCAGCTCGGCGACGGCGCGCGCCACCAGCGGGAGCCGTTCGAAGAAGCCCTCGTCCGGATAGCCGAGCAGGACCGAGGCGGACTGGTGGGTCACCGCACGGGCGTGGGTCCGGCGCGCCTCGCGTCCGGCGCCCAGCCATCCGGATCGTACTCCGTCGTCGTTGTTCGTATCGTCGGTGGTGGTGCTCATGGTCGACCCCTTACGCGGGCCCGGGGCTCCAGCCCCGCCCGTTGTCGGTACCGTCGTCCTTCCGGGGTGGGAAGAGTCCGTCGGGGGCTCCGAACCCGCTGAGGAATGGTCGGTGGCCGGGGTTTTCCCAGAAACGATTCCGTATTCGACGCACACATCGCGGTCCCCGCCATTTTTACTCCGCGTCGCCATAAGGAAAACACCCCATTTGCCGGCCCGTTACCACAGTGGGGACAAGAGACCAGGGAAGCACTTCCGACCTCGGCTGCATTCCGTTAGCAAATATGCCTGTTGCGGCGGGAAAGTCATACTTCCCACACCGCTTCGAACGACAATCACGGCAGCCGGAAAGAGGGGGCACCGCGACATCGGCCGTCCACAGGCTGTGGGCGATGGCGGGCGGGATCAGATCCCGGTGAGGTCGCGGGCGCGGACCAGGACCGCCGAACGGTTGCCGACCTTGACCCGTTCCAGCGCGCGCACGCCCTCGGGCAGCTGCACCCGGCGCGTGCGCGCGGTCAGCACGACCACGGAGCGCTCCGGCAGTACCCGCCCCATCGAGGAGAGCAGCCCGTGGACCGGGTCCTGCGGGATGTCACCCTCCCATCGGGTCATCTCGCCGTAGGGGACGTCGGTGACCACGAGGTCGGCGTCCACCGGCTCGGCGAGGGCGAACACGTCGGCCACGGCCGACTCGTGCGGGAGGTCGCCCCCGGTGACGGCCAGCCCCGCGGCGAGGTCGCGGGCTGCCTCGGCGCGTTCCACGTAGGCGACACGACCGAAGTCGAGGGCCGAGCGGCGTAGCTCGCGCTCACGTTCGGCCAGCCCTTCGGCGGTGAGGAGTTCGAGGTTGCGGGCGGCGATGGCGACGGCGTCGGGGTCCACGTCCGAGGCCCGTACGTGGACCAACAGGTCGCGGTGGAGCAGACCCAGGACCGTGACCAGGTAGCCGCTACCGCAGCAGGGGTCCCACAGGCGGGCCCGCTCGTGGCCGAGGTGCACCATCGCACGTTGAAGGAGTTCGCTGGCCAATCGGACGGGGAAGCCGGGGAAACCCGGCGCAGACCGCAGAACCTGTCCACTCGCCAGCGCGGAGTGGTCCGTACGCTCAGTGGCGTACCGGTAACTCACAAACGTCCCCCGTCCAGACGACAACGTCCCCACAACGCCGAAGGCCCGGTGTCTGAGGGACACCGGGCCTTCGATGATGCGGTCCTGACGGGATTTGAACCCGCGGCCTCCACCTTGACAGGGTGGCGAGCACTCCTAACTGCTCCACAGGACCTCGTTGCGTTCACAACTCTAGCGCGACTCCGGAGTACTTCGTACCGCCGTCGCCCTAAAGTGGTTCGAAAGTACCCGCGACCGACGAGAGGACCTTGCGTGAGCGAGCAGTCCGCCCCCCTTCCCACCGGCCCCGACTCCACGCGGGTGGACCGTTGGCTGTGGGCGGTACGCCTCACCAAAACCCGCTCCGATTCGGCGCAGGCCTGCCGTGGCGGGCATGTTCGCGTCAACGACCGACCGGCCAAACCGGCCACGACGGTCAAGGCGGGCGACCAGGTGCGGGTGCGCCTGCACGGCACCACCCGGATCGTGGACGTGACACACGTCATCGTCAAGAGGGTCGGGGCGTCCGTCGCGGTCCGCTGCTATGAGGACCGCACTCCGGCCCCACCGCCGGAGGCCCGAGGGCCGGTGATCCGGCGCGATCGCGGCGCCGGTCGGCCCACCAAGAAGGACCGTCGCATGCTGGACCGGTTGCGGTCCGACTTCCCCCCGCCCGCCTGAGCCCTCAGGAGCTCCCTTGTCCGGTATCTCCGTTGAGCCCGGAGAGCGGGTGTTGGGCGAGGAAGTCGCGGACGGCATCGGTCGCCTTGGGGACCGCCTCGTGCAGGTAACCGTGACGGGCGCCGGGCAGGACCAGCAGTCGGGCGTTCGGGATGCGTTGGGCGAGCAGTTCGGCGTTGGCCACGGGGGTGAGCTCGTCGTCCTCACCGTGCACGACCAGGGTGGGCGCCTGGATGCGCGGCAACAGGTCCCAGCCGTCGTGCTTCATGCTCGCCTCGTAGTGGCGGCGCTGGGCACGCAGCGGGTTACGCGGCACGATCCGGGACACCGTCTCGGGGTTCGCGTCGGCCCACGAGGGTGAGTAGAACAGGTGCGCGATGAGGCCGCGTCCCTCCTCGGTGTTGGCTTTGCGCAGGGCGATCGACGCGTGGTGCGGGCGCTCGACCTCGTTGCTCCCGCCCGGCGCGGTGGCGCCCAGGACCAGCGCACCGACCCGGTCGGGCGCGATCGAGGCGAGCGTCTGGGCGATCTTTCCGCCCATGGAGAAACCGTACACGTGGGCGCGTTCAACGCTCTCGGCGTCCAGGACGGCCAAGGCATCGTGGGCCAGCAGTTCCATGCTGTAGGGGCGGTCGAGGGGAACGTCGCTGCCGCCACTGCCGCGCATGTCCATCAGGATCACCCGGTGACGCTCGGCCAGATCGGCGTACACCCCCTCCCACATGGTGTGGTCGAGGGATTGTCCGTGGATGAGCAGCAGCGGCTCACCCGATCCGTGGACGTCGTACCGAATGCGGGTTCCGTCAGCGGCGGTCGCGTGGTTCACGCCAACGGACACTACCCGACAAAGCACGCCTCACGAGTGGCGCGAGGACCGCGAGACCACGTGGTCCTCATGCCAGGAACGATAGGCCGCCCAGCCGAGCACGGCACTGGCCACCAGCATGACGAACACTCCGGACCCCGGCGCCACGTCCTCGTCCGGGACCCCCGCCCAGAACCAGGCCACGAAGGACAGGAACGGGACCAGACCGCACAGCACCATCAACGTCACGAGCCGAAAGCCGCTCTGCCCGAAGTGACAGCCCACCGCGAAGCCGACCTGGATCAGGAGGAGGGCCAGGCTCAGGAAGAAGAGCCCATGCCCCTCGGCGAGCGCTCCCCACAACACGTCCCAGCCCGTCGAGTAGCCGGTCGGCTCCAGCGCGTCCACAGCATCATCGAAGACGCGAAAACCCCCACCTTCACGGATCCAGGGCAGGGCCGGCGACAGGAACAGGGCGACGGTGCCACCGAGGAACGCGGCGGCCGTCGTCCGGTCCGACGGAGCGTCGCCGTTCAGCCTCTGCAAACGCATCTCCAAGCGGTTGACCCGAACGCGCAGGCGCTCGGTCTCGCTCGGCTGTTCCTGATCGTTGGACCTCACGGAAGGGTCTCCTCGACTCGTCGGAAGTGGTCCGTCCACGATCTCGTGTCCGGTGACCGCGAACCAAACCACCCCTGAGGAGCATCTCCCCGGACCCCACCACCGGGAGAGGAGCGCGAATGCACACACCCGTCATCGCCGCCGACTCCGACCAGGGGCCTCGGGAACACCAACAGGACGCGTACGCGCACCAGGTAGCCGACGCCTCCGGCGGCTGGCGCGCGTCCCTGGCCGACGGCTTCGGCGAACACCCTCGCACCCGTGAGGCCGCCGTACTCGCCGCCGTCACCGCCATAGAGGCCGGCGGCGAGGCCTTGGACGCCGTTCTCGCCGCCACAGGCGCGATCTCCCTCGCCCACCCGGGAGCCGACTGCGTGATGGTGCACGCGCGCCAGGACGCCCCCGACGACCCCATCGACGTCGCCTGGGTCGGCGACTGCCGGCTCTGGACCTGGTCACCCGGCGACGGGTTGCGCCGGCACACCCACGACCACACCTTCGGGCAGCGGTTGCGGGACCGGTACGTGGCGGAGGACCTGGCGCGGGCCGGCGACAACGCGCTCACCACCTCGGTCGCCACCGCTGCCCTCGCCGACATCGGCACCGCGACCGCTCCCCCGGCGGAACTGGTGCTGTTCACCACCGACGGGGTCCACGACCACGTCGACGAACTCCTGCTGGCCGAACTGGTCACCGACCACGCGCACACCCCGGACGTCCTGGCCCAGGTGTTGGTGGACGCCGCCCGCGAAGCGGAGAGCGGCGACAACGCCACCGCCATGGTCATCCGCCTTCCCCTCCCGGAGTCGCCCTACCTGTCCCGGCAGGAGCTACTGCTGGACGGTCTGGCCCACGTCGACGGGTTCGACGACGACCAAACCGTCCTGCGCCGCCTCGCCGAGGACCGCGCCGTGGGCATCGCGTGCGATCGGTTCCTGCTGCGCGAGGGCACCACCTACTGGTGCACGAAGGACTCCGACCACACCGACCACCACGTCAGCTGGCACGGAGTCACCTGGAGCTAGGACGTGTTCCGCGGATCATTCCGGGCTCGCGACCACCAGGCCGCCTCTCGCTGCGCCGACTTCGCTCGGACAGCCGAACCCGGGCATACCTTCGCTCCTCGTCTTGCGAGAGGTTGCATGGAGGCCGCTCGCGTCGATCGGCGCAAGCGCCGAATCAACCGAAAGCATCCACGGAAAACGCCCTAGTCGTACTGACCACAGAGGTTAGGTACGCATCAGCCAAGGTTCACCCCGACACGGCACTAGTCGTCCGGTTTTGCCAGGGTCGCGCCCGTTCCGACCATCAGACAGGCCAAAAAGGCCACGATCGCGCCAGGCCCCACGACGACGGAGCTCTCGGGGTCGGTCGGCCAGACCATCGGCAGCAGGAACGGTGTGGGGAACGCGCAGACCTGCACGGCGAGGTGGAAGCGTCGGTCGTCCGATATCAGTGCGTACAGGGTCAGCGCCAGGATCAGCACGACCGCGACGAAGACGGCGAGGATCGCCCTGGTGTCGGTGATGGCGGCCCCGAACATCTCCCATCCGGTCATCAGGCCCCTGGGTTCCAGCCGCAAGGGGAAGTCCTCAGAGCCCAGGGTCGGTGAAACGTCGAACCCGGACCCGTCCCTCCGTGGTCCGCGCAACCACGGCAGCGCGAACGACATGAACAACGCCACGGCACCGACCACCATGGCGGCCGTGCCCAGACGGAGTCTGCGTTCGTCCGCGTCGAGCCGCCACGTCAGTCGTTCCAACCGATCCAGCCGCTTCCGGAGTTCGTCGGGGCCTTCCCGTTTCGCCATGGGACCTCCCGGGGTCAAGGGTCTTCGATCAGGAGATCCCACTTCGACCCGTTCGGTTCTCGGACGTGGCCTTCCGAGATCACGCTTCCCAGCGCTCGCCGGTGATCCGCTCGTAGACCTCGATGTACCGGGCCCGGGTCGCCGCCACGACCTCATCGGGGATCTCGGGGCCGGGCGGTGTGCGGTCCCAGTCGGTCACCGTGCTCGACCAGTCCCGCACGAACTGCTTGTCGAACGCGTGCTGGGGCCTGCCCGGCCGCCAGTCGTCGGCGGGCCAGAACCGCGAGGAGTCGGAGGTCAACACCTCGTCGGCGAGCACGAGGGTGCCGTCCGCCGCACGGCCGAACTCCAGCTTGGTGTCGGCGATGATGACGCCGCGCTCGGCGGCGATCTCCGCACCGCGCTTGTACACGTCCAGGGTCACCGCACGCAGGCGGTCAGCGGTCTCCTGACCGATCTCCTCGACCACGTCCGCGAAGGTGATGAACTCGTCGTGCCCCTCGGTCGCCTTGGTGGTGGGGGTGAAGATCGGTTCGGGGAGTTCGGACGCCTCCACCAGGCCTTCAGGAAGCTTGATCCCCGAGACCGTGCCCTGCTTCTCGTACTCCTTCAGTCCCAGACCGGCGAGGTAGCCGCGGGCGATCCACTCCACCGGCAGCATGGTGAGCTTCTGGCAGCGCACCGCGCGGCCGGCCCATTCCTCGGGCACGTCGGTGGCGGAGACGACGTGGTTGGGCACCACGTCGGCGAGCTGCTCGAACCACCACAGCGACAGCCGGGTGAGGATCTTGCCCTTGTCGGGGACCGGGGTGGGCAGCACGACGTCGTAGACGCTCACGCGGTCCGAGGCCACCAGGATGAGGTCGTCACCGTCGGCGTAGACGTCGCGTACCTTGCCCGAGTGCAGCAGTTCCATGTCGCTCCTACCTGGAGATCTCGTAGTCGTAGGTGGTCCAGCGGCGGGCGACGGAGACGGACCGGCCGAACTCGATCACGTCGCCCTCGGCGTCGAGCACCCAGTTCTGTTTGCGCAGCACCGGGGAACCCAGCGGGATGTTCAAGGCCGCGGAGTCCTCTTGCGAGGCGATGTCGGCGCGAAGTTGGTCCTTGCCGGCGGCGGGGGCGAGTCCCGCGGTCTCCTCCACGTACTTGGGGGTTCCCTGGGGCAGCCGTTCCACCTCCAGCAGCAGTGGAGCCTTGGCCGCCAGCTCGCCCTTGAACCAGGACGTACTGACCGAAGAGGGCACGTCGTCTCGGAAGGCGACCCTCCGACGCCGGATGACGTCGGTCCCCACAGGAACGCCCAGGGCGTCCGCGATCGCCTCAGGGGCCGGCACCAACTCGGCCGCGTGGACCTCGGCCCGCTCGTGATCCGCGTAGATCCTGCCCTGGAGGCTGTGCACCACCCGGTCCCGGGCGCTGGCCGCCGCCTGGTCACGGGTGACGATGGTCCCCCGGCCGGGTTCGCCCCGAACCAGGCCTTCGGCCTTGAGCACCCCGACGACCTTGGTCGCGGTGGCGAGCGAGATCTTCCACTTGGCACTGATGGTGCGCACCGAGTCGATCTTCTCCCCGTCGGGAAGGGCACCGGACTCGATCTCGGCCCTGATGTGCTCGGCGACCTGTAGGTAGGGCGGATCGGTGCGTTGAACCTGAGGGGACACGGCCGGCTCCTTGATGGCGAACACGGCAAGCGTACTAGAACGCTTACGTTCGCGACCTAGGACGCCCGGGAAGCGAGCGATTCCTCGCTCGACGCCAAAAAGCCCGGAGCCAAAGGGCCTCCGGGCCTTGATGCTGGTCCTGATGTGTGGCTAGGGGCGGGGTCGAACCGCCGACCTTCCGCTTTTCAGGCGGACGCTCGTACCAACTGAGCTACCTAGCCGCGGCGCCGATCGGCGACGCTTGCGGTCCTGACGGGATTTGAACCCGCGGCCTCCACCTTGACAGGGTGGCGAGCACTCCTAACTGCTCCACAGGACCTTGTTCAGTTGTCACACCGAGCTGATCGGGCCCGGTGCTTCGCTGCGGTTCCCATTCTGCCAGATGCCCGGCAGTGGTCTGACCGCTTCGTACCCCCAACGGGATTCGAACCCGCGCTACCGCCTTGAAAGGGCGGCGTCCTGGGCCGCTAGACGATGGGGGCCCGTGTAGACGTCCCAAGCATAGGGGAGAATTCCACCAACGCCAAAGTGAATGTCCGGACCGATCGACACCCCCGCCGACCGGGGGCTTCCGGGTCAGGGCGTGGCCTCCTCCTCTTCGGTTTCCTCCTCCTCGCCGACGACCCGGTCGGGGTCCTCCTCGATGTGCCGCTCGACCTGCGCGGACGTGAGACCGACACCGCCGAGGTCGATGTCGTCGCGCGCCTGGAGGCGGCCGGTCTCGGCGTCGAAGTACAACACTGACGCCTGGTAGGGCGTGGGCCGGTCCGTGCCGTGATCGAGCCCGCTCAAGCCGGCGCCGCCCGTCGAACCCTGAACGAGGAACCTGGTGCCCTCCTGGGTGAGCTCGGTGGACCGCGTGTGCTCGTTACCCGCCAGTGCGAGGGGCACCACCCCGTCGAACGGCCGCGCTTGGGTCTGGGTGTGCAGGACCGCGACGTCGACGTCGGTGTCGCCGCCCTCGACCGAGGCCGCCTGTTTCTCCCCGAGCTCCCTCACGTCGGCCTCGTCGGGGTTGAGCCGGGTGGCGTCCGGAACGAACCTGGGGTCGCCGGCGCCGAAGAAGGTGAGCCCGCCGACCTCCTCGGTGTCCCCGTCCAGGACCACCGCGTTGGGCTGGGCCTCCACCGCCCGCTGGGTACCCACCGAGTCGTGCTGACCGCGCACCCACACGTAGGGCACGTCGAGCTTGCCGATCTCATCGGCGAAGACGTCCTCCGCCGCGCTGCCGCGTTCGGTGAGGTCGCCGGAGTCCACGATCACGTCCGCCCCGTACTGCTCCCGCAGGGTGCCGATGATGCTCCACGAAGCCGGGTTCAGCTGGATGTCGGACACGTGCAGTACCCGGATGACCGACTCGTCCTCCTCATAGGTCGGCAGAGACGAGGTGGCCTGGTAGATCATCGCCACGTTGCCGACGAGTCCGGCGAGCTGCTCCTGGTACTCGGTGAACCGTCCTACGACGTCGTCGACGCTGCCGACCACCGCCGGGGCCTCCCCGATGAGGCCGGTGAAGCGCGGTTGGACGATGGCGCTGGGGTTGAACGTCAAAGCCGCCACACCACCGATCCCCGCCAGGACGACGACGGAGGTCGCGGCGCTCGCCAGGGCTCGCCAGGCGTTACGGAACAGCAGCAGCCCCATCAAGGCCGCGCCGAGGGTCGCCGCGAGGAGCGAGCGCAACACCAGGGCGGTCACGCCGCTGGTGAGGTCGGCTCCGATGCCCGCGGCCATCCGGTCGATGGCCTCCGGGTCGGTGAACATCTCCTGGGCCGCGGAGCTGCGGATCTCGGTGATGGCCGCTTCGATCCGCAACGGGGCGGTGTGGGTGTCGAAGGCCAACTGCCCGAGGGGAGCGACGTCGACCACCGTCTCCCCGTGCCACTGGGGGCTCAGCGAGAAAGTGACGTCCGCGGGACCGATGGGGGTGACCACCTGTCCGCCCAGAGCCAGACCGAGCCAGCCGCCGAGGAGACCCGCCACCACGACACAGCCCCAGCGCCACAGACGCCCGGTGCGCCATCGCGCGAGGGCGGCGCGTGAACGTCCGAGGCTCGCACGGGAGCGGTCGAGGGCACCACGGAAGTCGAATGCGCGGATCTGTGACAACACACCCCCATCATGCCGTCGTCGCGGACCGTTCCCAATGCTTCATCCCGACCAGAGTGTTATGTCTCTTCCTCACGACCGCCCGAAGGCACCACAATGACGGGTGTGGTCGAACTGACGCGCAGGGACTTCGAGGAACTGGTGGCCGACGCCCTGGACCAGATCCCGCCCGAGCTCTCCCGACTGATGGACAACGTGGTCATCACGGTCGAGGACGAGTCTCCGGAGGGACTGCTCGGGTTGTACGAGGGGATCCCGCTCACCGAGCGGGGCGATTCCTACTTCGGGGTGCTACCGGATCAGATCTTCATCTACCGACGCAACATCTGCGCGATCGTCGAGACACCGGACGAGGTGGTCCACGAGGTACTGGTGACCGTGGTCCACGAGATCGCGCACCACTTCGGCATCGACGACTCGCGTCTGACCGAGCTCGGTTGGGGATGAGCGGTCGGCGCGACGTCGGAACGCCGTTCCAGGGGGACCACGGACCGTCGACGGAAAGGCCCCCTGGAAAACTCCACTCGCCTTCGACCCGGCGTTCCAGCACACCCTTCCCCACTCCACTTCACAAGGAGCGACCTGGGAAGACAATCCGCGCGTAGACTCGCCGGCACATCGCCGAATCCCATTCGGGGGCATTACCCGGAGCAACGAATCAGATACGAATTTCCCCGAACGACTTGCCAGGTCGCCCACCATCCGGAACCGTTGGTCATTGGGACACGACACAGCGTGATTTCAACCCTGTAACAGTAGGGAGTGCCCCGTGGGCAATCCGAGCATCGACGATGCCCCCGACAACGAGGACCACGGGTCCTCGGCGGCTCAGGAGGCCCGGAAGAACGAGTGGCGGCGCAGTTACCGCGACGTCATGGCCATCGGTGAGTTCCGCTCCATGTGGCTCGCCCACGCCCTGTCCGTGGTCGGTACCAACCTGCTGAACATCGCGACCTCGCTGCTGGTCTACCACGTGACCGAGTCCGCGTTCGCCGCGGGGATCACCCTCGCCCTGAACTTCCTGCCACCGCTGATCGGCGGCCCGCTCCTGTCCGGACTCGCCGACATCCTGCCTCGTCGCCGGGTGATGATCGCCTGTGACGTCCTCAGGGCCGCGGTCATCGTCCTCATCGGCGTGCCGGGGATGCCGGTCTGGGCGGTCTGGGCACTGATGTTCCTCGTAGTGCTACCGGGGATCCCCTTCGCCGCCGCACGCGCCGCGCTGCTCACCCAGATCATCCAGGGCGAACGCTACGTCGCCAGTACCACGATCATCCAGCTGACCGCCCAGCTC
Organism: Nocardiopsis listeri NBRC 13360; assembly: GCF_001570765.1. Taxonomy (GTDB): domain Bacteria; phylum Actinomycetota; class Actinomycetes; order Streptosporangiales; family Streptosporangiaceae; genus Nocardiopsis; species Nocardiopsis listeri. The sequence goes on from NZ_BCSH01000066.1 coordinate 22,605, forward strand.
GGCATGCTCCTCGGCCTCATCGCGGGCGGCGTGATCGTGTCGTTCATCGGTCCCAACATCACCGTGATGGGCACCGGCCTGTTGTTCGCGCTGTCCGCGCTCATCGTGCTGTTCGGCGTCCGGGCCCGTCCCCTGCCCGAACCGGAAGGGGGCGCCGATGACACGGAGGCGCCCAAGCGCCCCGGCCTGCTGTCGATGTTCCGGGACGGTGCGAAGCTGGTCTTCACCGACGCCAAGCTGCGCACGCTCGTCCTGCTCGCCTGGCTCGCCGGGCTGTACGGAATCCCCTACGGTCTGGCCACACCCATGGCCGACGAGGCGGGTGCCGGCGCGACGGCGACCGGGTTCATCATGGCCGGCGCGTCGATCGGCGCCCTGTTCGGTGGTCTGATCCTCACCCGTCTGGTGCCACCACCGACGCGGATGCGGCTGCTCGGCCCGCTCGCCGTACTGACGTCGGTGCCGCTCCTGCTGTGGTTCTTCGAGGCGCCACTGTGGCTGATGGTGGTCGCCCTGATCGCGTGCGGAGCGGCGGGTTCCTACCAGTTCGTTGCCAACGCCGCGTTCGTGCTGTGCGTGCCACAGGAGGGGCGTGCACAAGCGTTCGGGCTCGCCGCCTCCGGACTTCAGGTGGCCCAGGGGATCGGCATCCTGATCGCCAGCTACTTCGTGGAGTCCTTCGGTACCGGTCCGGTCATCGCCTGGGCGGGTGTGCTCGGTGTGCTGAGCGCCGCGTTCCTGGCGGCCCGGTGGTCCCGGATGGCCGGTCGGACGATCGCCCGCATGGAGGCGACGGAGTCGGAACGCTCTCCCTAGGAGGCGCGCCCGTCTCCGTCGTCTCCGGCCGTGTCGGTCACTGTTCCCCCGAACCGTGGTCCGAGGCGTGGTCACGGACCTCCTCGGTCTCGTGCTCCTCGCGCGGGCACCGGGGGTCCCTCCGGTGCCAGTCCGGGTGTGCCCTCAAGGTCCACATCATCAGTTCCGGCTCTCCTTTCCTTGGAAGTTACGGACGATCTGCTCCAGCAGTGAACGCTGCTCGCTCTGTGACGGCATGATCAGCCAGGCCACGATGTAGACGAACACACCGCTGAAGCCGAGCAGGGTGAAGACGGCGAAGAGGACGCGCACCAGCGTGGAGTCGATCCCCGTGTAGGTGGCGATACCGCCACAGACACCGGTCAGGAAACGGTCGGATTCGCTGCGTTGGAGTCGCTTGCTCCCGAAGTTCTCGCTCATGGTTCCAGCGTGCCCGTTCCTTGCGACAGTTCCCATCGGGGACAGCCCTGGGCGTCCCCTGACTTCCGCCCCGGGCCCTCAGGGGGAGGGCCCTCACCGAGGCAAAACCCCTATTAATGGGACGAAACGGGACACAAGCGCGTTCCATGACTTGAGCCACAACCTCCAAAAAGGGGAGACCGGGATCAATCCGTCGCCCCGAAGGCCTCGCCCAGGTTCACGAACGCCTTCCGGAACAGATCGCGCGCCGCCTCGATGTCCCCGGCGTCCCCGTAGGGGACCCGCTTCACGGTGTGCCGGATGACGGACATGGCCGCGCCGGCGATCACCTGGGAGCGGAAGTCGTCCTCGGGCGCCCCGGTCCGCTGGGCGACCGCGGTGGCCAGCCCCTGCTCGGCGCTGTGGAGGCGACCGAGGAAGACGGGCAGCAGTTGGGGCTCCCGGTCCAGGAGTTCCTTGCGCTGGGTCGCCTCGGCCCGGTGGGCGGCGAGGCCGCCGGGGCCGGCCAGGGAGTTGATGAGGAGGTGGACGAGGTCCTCGGAGAAGTCGCCCGTGGGACCACCCTCGATGAACTCCTCCCGATCCGCCTCGTCCGGGCTGATGGGGGCGTCACCGATGAGGGCGTCCTCTTTGGTGGCGAAGTAGTTGAAGAAGGTACGGGCGGAGACGTCGGCCTCGGCCGCGATCTCCTCGACCGTCACCTTCTCCAGTCCGCGCTCCAGGGTGAGCCTGACCGCGGCACCCTGGAGGGCACGCCTCGTGGCCTGCTTCTTTCGCTCCCGCAGCCCCATCGGCCCTCCTTGCACACTGCTGATTTTTTCAGGACGCGCAAATATTCTCAACGTGTATTTTTTCACTCGGTTCGACACACGTCGATGAACGTACACGACCCCGCCGCCGCCCCACCGGCACCAACGCCGACGAGTGGTTCGCCCTGAACTCCCTGGACGCCCGGAACCGGACGGTCCGCGTCACCGAGGACGCCACCGTCCACGGCCACGCCCACTCCGTCCCCTCTCCGGGGCCGAGACGAGATCAGCCGTCCGATACGTCGAGCAGGCCTCGGCGGAAGCCCGCGGCCACCGCGGCCGCGCGGTCGTTGACCCCGAGCTTGGCGTAGATGTGGAGCACGTGCGTCTTGACGGTGGCCTCGCTGATGAACAGGCGTGCCGCCGCCCCCCGGTTGGTGGACCCGTCGGCGATGAGCCGGAGGATCTCCAGTTCACGGTCGCTCAGGGACACCGAAGGTGAGCGCATCCGGCCCACGAGTCGGGTCGCCACCGATGGGGAGAGCACCGTCTCCCCGCGCGCGGCCGAACGGACGGCTCGGGTCAGTTCCTCGGGCAGCGCGTCCTTGAGGAGGTAGCCGGTGGCCCCGGCCTCGATGGCCGGGCCGACGTCGCTGTCGGTGGCATAGGTGGTCAGCACCAGCACACGGGACGGAACGCCCAGTCGGACCAGTTCCCGGATGGCATCGACACCGCTCGTGTCGGGCATGCGCAGGTCCATGAGGATCACGTCGGGCTCCAGCGACCGGGCCAGTTCGACCGCCCGCGCCCCGTCGGATGCCTCTCCGACCACGTCGAACCCCGGGTCCGCGGCGAACATGCCTCGGATGCCATCGCGGACGACGGGGTGGTCGTCGGTGATGAGGAGGCGGATGGGCCGGTCGGTCACCAGTGTTCTCCCTCTGAAGCGGCCGGGACGACCACGGAGATCGCCGTCCCGGCACCGGGTTCGGACTCGATCTCCAGGGTCCCGGACAGGCCGGACACGCGCTGCCGCATGGACGTCAGACCGAAGCCGCCGCGCGCTCGGTCGGACGCGCCGTCGAGGCGCGGTGCAGGGCACCGCTCGGGATCGAAGCCCACACCGTCGTCGCGCACGTCCAAGGCGACCACGTCCTCCATGTACGACAGGGTCACCCCCACGCGTTCGGCACGGGCGTGCTTGGTCACGTTGGCCAGGGCCTCCTGCACCACGCGGAGCAGGGCGGCCTCCACCTCGTCGCGCAGGGGCCGGGCCTCACCGGTGTCGGTGAAGTCCGCGCGCACCCCGTACAGACGCGACCAGCGGGCGGTGAGGTCGGACAGGGCCTCGGGCAACGCCGCCGATTCCAGGGGCGCCGGTCCGAGCGCGTCCACGGACCTGCGCGCCTCCGTCAGGTTCTCGCGGGCCAGCCGCAGGGCGTTGTCGACGCGGGACCGCCACTCCCCCGCCTCCGCCGCCCGTTCGGCGGACTGGAGCTGGGTGATGATCCCGACGAACCCCTGGGCGAGGGTGTCGTGGATCTCTCGGGCGATGCGTCGGCGTTCGTCGAGCACACCGGCTTCGCGCGCCTGGACCAAGAGTTGAGCGTGCAGTCCCTCGTTCTCCCGGATGGTCTCGCGCAGTCGCCGCACCATCTGCTCGCGTTCGGCGCTGCGCTGCTCGGTGACCTCGCCCAGGTGGCTGAACACCACGACCATCACGACGATGGTCACCACGAACGACAGGCGTAGGAGAAGCGGGCCGGGAGCGAGGGTCAAAGGCCCACCGATGTACGCGTCGACGGTCGCCAGAGCGGTGGCGAGCACCCCCAGGTACCGCCAGGCGCCCGTGAGGAGCCACCAGGAGTACACGTAACCGATGAAGCCGAAGAACCCCGCGAACCAGACACTGATCACACCGAGGACCGCGATCATCACGATCAGCGCGGCGATGAAGGCGATCGCCACACCCGTCCGGTCGACCCACACGTGGCGACGACCGCTCACCGTCCACAGCAGCAGGGCGGTGAGCGCGACCAGAGCGAGTGTCCGCGGGCTCGGCCACTGTACGTCGCCGGTGGTGAACGCCAACACCGTGGAGGCGGCCAACAGGGCGAACGGAGCGACGGCGATGAGCCGTCCCAACCGACGCTCCCGCAGGTCGAGATCGTGCTCCGAGGTGTTCTCCATGCTCACTCCCAGCGGAAGTACCTGGCCGCGAGGGCGCTGAGGACCACCGCGTACGCCGCCATGGTGATCAGGGGCAGCGGTTCGAGGATCCCATTCGACCAGGCGGAGTGGAAACTCTCCCGCATCGCGCCCAACGGGGTGAACCGGCCGGCGACCGCCAACGGTTCCGGCATGTACTCGGGGGGCTGCATGAGCCCGGCGAGGTAGGACATGGGGAAGAAGAGCAGCACGCCGAACCCGTTGGCCGACCGCCCGTTCGGGGCGAGCGCCGCGAGGAGCAGGCCGATGGCGAAGGTCGACGCCACCCCCAGGGCGAACGCCACGGCGAAGGCGGTGCCCGAGGGGACGACCGCACCCAGGAACCCCGTGCCGACCACCAGCAGGAGTACGACCGCCAGCACCGTGAGGACGAGCTGGAGCAGGATCTGCACGGTGAGCAGGTTCCCCGGGCGCACCGGGGTGACCGAGAGCCGGCGCAGGATCCCGTGTTCGCGGTAGGTGGCCAGGGTGGTGGGCAGCAGGTACACGCCCACCATGGCGATCGCCATGGTGACCGCCATCGGAAGCAGGACCGTGTCCCCCTCGGTGATGGAACCGCCGAACGCCAACAGGATGAACAGGGGGATGAGCAGGCTGAACACGGCGCCGGGTTCGCGGACCAGCAGCTTGGTCTCGACGGTGGTGAGCTTGGTGAGGCTCTTCATGATCCGTCCCCGTTCTCCGTGGCTCGAAAGGAGTGCCCGGTCAGGGCGATGAAGGCGTCGTCGAGGCTGCGACCGTCGATACGCAGGTCGGCGACGAGGAGGCGTTCGCGGGCCAGGGCAGCGGTGACCTCGGTGGCGAAGTCGCCGCGTCCCACCAGTTCGACCCGGTCGTCGGTGCGGGAGACCGAGCCCACCCCCGGTAGGTTCCCGAGCAGGGCCTCCGGCGCCGAGGCCGGGGAAGCTCCCCCGTCCATCAGCCGGAATCCCATCCGGTACTCGGGGTCGACCCGGTCGATCAGCCCCGCGAGGGTGTCGAGGGCGACGACACGGCCACGATCGAAGACCGCCACCCGGTCGCACAGTTCCTCCACCTCGTCCATGAAGTGGCTGACGAGTACGACCGTCACCCCCTCGGCGCGGACCCGTTCGACCAGCTCCCAGGTGGCCCGGCGAGCCTGCGGGTCGAGTCCGGTGGTGAGTTCGTCCAGGAACGCGACCTCGGGGTCCCCGACCAACGCCAAGGCGATGAACAAGCGCTGCTTCTGCCCGCCGGAGAGCCTGCCGAAGCGTGTGTCGCGCTGCTCGGCGAGTCCCCACCACTCCAGCAGCTCCCGCCAGTCCCTGGGGCGGGAGTAGAAGGAGGCGTACAGATCCAGCGCCTCCCACACCTTGATGGTCTCGGGGAGTCGGGTGTGCTGTAGTTGCACACCGATGCGTTCGCGCAGCTCCAGGCTCTGGTCGATGGGGTCGGATCCGAGCACCCGGATCGTTCCGGAGTCGGGGCGGCGCAGGCCTTCCACACACTCCACGGCGGTGGTCTTGCCCGCGCCGTTGGGGCCGAGGATCCCGAACACCTCTCCCTTCTCCACGGAGAAGGAGACCCGGTCCAGGACCACGTGATCGTCGTACTTCTTGCAGAGTTCGTCGACTTCGATGACTGCCATGCCCACAAGCCTGGTCGGCACGGGCTCTTCCCGGATCGCCCGTGTGGCCCCTGTTCGGCACCGATGCGACGGACCCGTGTCATCCACCGTTCGGTGGATGCCGACGTCCGGCCGGAGCCCCTCTCCGGGGGCCGCTGGGCTCGGACCCACAGCGGATCCTTCGAGCCTCGTTACAACACCCGACGAAATTCGGCCATGGGGGCGACCGGTGAATTCTTTGACCAGAACCGGTCACCGGAATTCACGGCTCGACCCTTTGCGCGTCAAGCTTCTCCATGTTCTTTTATGAACTGGTAAGTAATTAACGACGATCGCGAAGGACACCCATGACCAACATCCCCCGGTCCGGTCCGAACAGGCGTTCCCTCCTGCGCGGGGCCGCCCTCACCTCGGGCGTGGCCCTCCTCGGAGGCTCCCTCGGCACGCTGGGCGCCACCGCCGCCTCCGCGCAACCGAGCAACCCCATCCAGGCGGCCGCCCCGGAGCTCTACTGGCGCGGCGCCTGGAACGCCCGCGCACCTCGCTCGCCCATCCAGGTGCTGGCCAACGCGCCGACCTACATCGTGGTCCACCACACCGCCACGCCCAACAGCACCGACTACTCGCTCGACCACGGACTGAACCTGTCCAAGTCGATCCAGAACCACCACATGGACACCAACGGCTGGATCGACGCCGGCCAGCAGCTCACCATCAGCCGCGGTGGGTACGTGATGGAGGGCCGTGACCGCACCCCCGAGGCCATCGCGGCCGGTCAGCACGTCGTGGGCACCCACGTGGCCAACTACAACAGCTCGGCCATCGGCATCGAGAACGAGGGCACCTACACGAGCGCGAGCCCGACCCAGGCCCTGACCGACTCCCTGGTGGAGACCCTGGCCTGGCTGTGCGGCGCCTACGGTCTCAACCCGAGCGCGATCGTCGGCCACCGGGACTTCAACGCCACCGCCTGCCCCGGCGACGTGCTGTACGCGATGCTCCCCGACCTGCGCAACCGGGTCACCCAGACGATGAGCGCTCTCGACATCCCCATCGCCGCCGCACGCGCGGCCGGTGAGGACGGCCCCACCTACCCGGCGGTGCCCGACGACGAGCCGAGCCACGAGTTCTACCACGGTCCCCTCCGCGGCCCGGACGACATCTCCCACTAGACGACACCCCATGTCGGGGACGTAGAGGACATCACCCCGTTCGGTGTCGCTCTCGCCCATCCCACGGTGCCCACCATCCCCCGGTGGGCACCGTCTCCTTTCACATCCGCTCTTCACACCCTGTTCTAACGAAGGATCACAAGCCCCGCCCCACCTGCGATTCCGCCTCCCACGCACAGGAAACTCACAGGAAACCCTCCGTGAATTCACAGGGTGTTCGAGTTGTGTCTTCCCTGTCATCACCACGACAGGGACGGAGGACACGTGTTCCGAGCACGACGGGTGAACGAGGACGATTCCCAGGGCCCCGGCACCGATCCCGGAAGTCGCTTCCGGGCACCGGGCGGGCTGCACGCCTTCAACCGCTATGAGCTCAAGTACCTGGTCCCCTCCGGACAGGCCTCGGACATCAGGGACGAGCTCACGGCGCGCATGGGCAGGGACGGCAACGCCGGTCCGCGGGGCTACGGCGTGTGGAGCCTGTACTACGACACCGACCGCCTGCGCTTCTACCACGAGAAGATCGAGGGGCTGAAGTTCCGGCGCAAGCTGCGCATCCGCCGTTACGGCGAGGTCGGGGTCGACCCTTCCGAGGAAACACCGGTCTCGGTGGAGATCAAGCAGCGGGTGAACCGGGTGACCCAGAAACGCCGCGTGATCCTCCCCTACGACGTGGCTCGTGACCTGTGCGACCGGCGTCTGCACGTGCACCACCCCGGGGTCGACCAGGCGTTCGTCGACGAGGTCCTCGACCTCATCATCCGCCTGGACCTGCGCCCGGTCGCCATGACCGGTTACCGACGCGAGCCCTACGTGGGAATCGACGCCGACCTCGGATTGCGCGTGACCCTGGACCACCGGATCAGGGGACGCGACCGCGACTTCGACCTGCGCGCCGAGACCGAGAACCGCTACATCATCGACCCCGACCTCGCTGTGATGGAGGTCAAGGCCAACGAGCGCGCCCCTTACTGGGTCACGGACATGGCGGCCCGCCACGGGCTCCAGATCCAGCGCATCTCCAAGTACTGCCAGAGCGTCGAGGCCCACGGGATGGCTCCTCGCTCGCTCTTCCACCTGCCCGTGGACGACGTGGTCGCCGAGACCCGACCCGTCCTCGACGGTGTCGTGGACGACCCGACTCCCATGGCGCGCTGACCGCCTTCCGGCGACCCGCACCGGACGTCCTTCGTCCACAGACCCGCACACCCACCCTCAAGGAAGACCCGAACCAGATGAACCTCGATTTCGGCTTCACCGACCTGTCCGGCACGTTCAGCGTCATGGACGTGGCACTGGCACTGACCCTGTCCTTCCTGGCCGGCCTCGTGGTGGCCTGGACCTACCGCACGACGCACCGCAACATCAGCTACAGCCAGAGCTACGTCCACACCCTCGTGATCCTGGGCATGCTCATCTCCCTGATCATGCTGATCGTGGGATCCAACATCGCCCGCGCCTTCGCCCTGGTGGGCGCCCTCTCCGTGGTGCGTTTCCGTAACGCCATCAAGGAGACCCGCGACGTCGGGTTCATCTTCCTGGTGATGGGCATCGGCATGGCCTGCGGTACCCGCTTCTACAGCTTGGCGATCATCGCGACCGTGGTCATCTGCGCCGTGATCCTGCTGATGAACCGCTTCAACTGGTTCGCGCTCAACGTGCAGCGTCAGGTCGTCAAGGTGCAGGTCCCCACCGACGGTGAGGACTACGGGCACCTGATCGACGACGTGCTCATCCATCACACCGACGAGTACGAGCTGATCAGCACCGAGACCGTCCGCGGTGGCGCGCTGTTGGAGTCGGCCTACACCGCCCGGCTGAAGAAGGGCGTCAAGCCCGGTGAGCTCATCGAGCGGCTGCGGATGATCAACGCCGGGCAGAAGGCGACCGTGCTGACCGGATACGACCAGACGGACCTGTGACCATGCGCGAACACAACGACGACGGAAGCGGTACGCACCGCACCGGGGGGACCCGCCTGCGCCACCGCTTGCCGGTACGGCTGCGTCAGAACTGGAAGCTGCCGGCCGTGATCGTGGTGGGACTCCTGGCCTTGGTCCTGGTCTTCGGTGAGGCCCGCGTGCGCCCCTTCATCACCTCCGAGCTCGCCTCGGACGACGAGATCACCAACGACGTCACCGGCGAAGGGGACCTGTTCGACGGAGGCGACCACGAGATCGAGGTGACCTTCGACGAGGACGAGTACGCCGACATGATGCGGACCTTCAGGGAGGAGGGCGAGAAGGAGTACGTCAGCGCCGACATCACCATCGACGGCACCACGATCAACGACGTGGGGCTGCGGTTGAAGGGCAACTCCACCCTGTCCTCACTGAGCGGTGACGGCGGGATGCCCGAGATGCCCGAGATGCCCGGGATGCCGAACGGGGAGGAGGGCGAGGAGGGCGCCTTCCCCGCCCCGCCCGGGGCCGAGGAAGGTACCGAAGGGCGACAGGAGGGCGACGGTCAAGGCGGCGGGCCCGGAGGGGGCGGAGGGGACGGCCTCGGCATGGTCACCCTGTCCGAGGACGAGCCCGAGAATCTCCCGTGGCTGATCAGCTTCGACGAGTTCTCCTCGGGCCGCGCCTACCAGGGCCACACCGAGATCACTCTGCGCCCGGCCGCGGGCGGCACCGACACCGCCCTCAACGAGGCGCTCGCGTTGGAGCTGACCGCCGCGGACGGTCAGACCACGCAGGACTACACGTTCACGTCGTTCAGCGTCAACGGCGGCGAGGCCGTGCCCAGGCTGCTGCTCGACTCACCGGACGCCGCGTGGGCCGGCACCCTCGGCGATGGTGTGCTGTACAAGGGCCGCGCGAGTGGCTCCTTCGACTACCTGGGCGGGGACCCCACCGACTACGAGGAGTCCTTCGACCAGCTCAACGCGGAGGGTTCCCAGGACCTGGAGCCGATCATGAACCTGCTGGAGTTCGTCGAGGAGTCCGACGACGAGGAGTTCGCCCGCGATCTCGACGACTACGTGGACGTGGAGTCGTTCGCCCGTTACCTCGCCCTGCAGAACCTGATGTCCAACGGGGACGCCATGGACGGACCAGGGAACAACTACTACCTCTGGTACGACATCGACGAGGAACGATTCACGGTCTTGTCCTGGGACCTGAACCTCTCCTTCTCCGGCATGGGCGGCGGGATGCCGGGTCAGGAGGGCGCCGAGGGCACCGAGAACGCCGAAGGCGACCAGGCCACCGGCGACGACCGGTCGGCCGAGGGCGACCAGGCGCCGGAGGGTGGTCGGGCGCCCGGTGGGGCACCACGGATGCCCGGCGCAGGTCAGGACGGTGAGATGCCGGAGGGCATGCCGCGGATGCCCGGAGGCGAAGACGGTGAGACGCCCGAGGGCTTCCCCGACTTCGAGGATGGCGAGATGCCCGAGGGCATGTCCGAAATGGGTCGCGGAAGCGGGGCGCTCAAGGAACGGTTCATGGAGAACGAGGACTTCCAAGAACTGTACGAGCGGGCCTACGCCGATCTCTACCAGAACCTGGTGGAGGACGGCACCGCCGACCAGATCCTGTCGGAGGTCGTCGGTCGGGCCGAGGCCGCCGGGGACGAGGGCGCCCGCGCCGCCGGTGAGACCCTCGCCGAGCAGGTGGAGGCGATCAGCGCCGAACCTTCGGAGGACGTCGGCCTCTTCCCGGGCGGCGGGGCTCCCGAGGAGGGTGGGACTCCCCCGGAGGAGGAATAGCGACCCGGCTCTACCTCAGTTCAGGGGCAGGACGACACGGAAGGTGGTCCCCTGCCCCTGACCTGATTCCACCGTCAGCCGACCACCGTGGGCGGCCACGAACGAGGTGCTGATGGCCAGGCCCAGCCCCGAGCCGTGGCGATGACCCGTCCCGCCCACCTGGTAGAAGCGGCCGAAGATGTGCGGCAGTTCCTCCTCCGGGATGCCCGGTCCCTCGTCGCTCACGCTCAGGACGGCGGTCCCGCCCGCCTCCTTCGTTCGGGTCACCTCGACCCGGACGTGCGTGCCATCGGGAGTATGGGTGAGCGCGTTGTCCAGGAGATTCTCCACGACCTGGGTGAGCCGGGCCCGATCCCCCGGCACGGACACCGCCGGCGGGGCACACAGGTCGATCGACCGCTCCGGGTCGCGCACCCTGGCGGCCCGCACGACGTGGTCGGCCAGTTCGGTCAGGTCCACGTCCGACCGGTCGAGCACGGGCTCCTCGTCGAACCGGGACAGAGTGAGCAGGTCGTCGACCATGCGACTCATCCGCATCGCCTCCCCCTCTATCCGGGACATCCAACGTTCGGTGCGCGCGTCCTGCGCCACCACTCCCCGTTCCCGTCCCTGCCGGTACAGCTCCGCGAAGCCTCGGATGGAGGACAACGGAGTGCGCAGTTCGTGGGAGGCGTCGGCGACGAACCTCTTGGTGGTCGCGACCGAACGGTCGCGTTCGTGCAACGCCCGGGAGAGCTGCTCCAGCATGGTGTTCAAGGCGACCGCCATGCGTCCGGTCTCGGTGGAGGTATCGCCCTCGGGGACCCGCCGTTGGAAGTCGCCGGCAGCGATCTCCTGGGCCGTGCCCTCGATCCGGCGCAGTGGCCGTAGCTGCCCGTGGACGATCGCCACGGCACCGACCCCGAGCACCACCAAGAGCACGGCCCCCACGGCGCATTCGATGAGGACGAGCCTGCTCAGGGTTCCGTCCACCGCGTCCAGCGACTGGGCGAGCACGTCCAGCGTCCCGTCCCGGTGTTCGGTGGCCAGGACCCGCCAGCTCCCCTCCCCCGCGCTGTCGGGGAGGTCGAACGGTTCGCCGGCCCGTCCCCGGAGTGTCTGGGCGCCGGTGTCGTCCAGGTCGGGGCCGCCCGGGTCGTTCTCGGTCTGTCCCAGACTGCTCACCACCTCGCCGTCGGTGTCGAGGACGATCCGGCGCAGGTCGGTGGGCAGGGGCGGCGTGCGCTCGGTCTCCTGCGGAGGTGGCGGCCCCGGAACGGGTCCCCGAGAGAGCTCCATGAGCCGGTGGTCGACCTCCTCCACCAGGGAACGGTGCAGCAACAGGCTCGCCGCCGTACCGAAGGCGATCAGGCCGACTGTGGTCAGGCACAGCACCGTCAGGATCAGACGCGCCTTCAGACCGGTGGGACGAAGCCGACCCCGCGTCATCGGGTCCGCCCCCGATGCGGCGACCGCAGGCTGTAGCCCACCCCGCGCACGGTGTGGATGAGGCGGGCGTCGTCGTTGTCGTCGAGTTTGCGCCGCAGGTAGCTGATGTACAGCTCGACCACCCGGGTGTCGTCGGTGTGACCACCCCAGACCTGGTCCAGGATCTGTGTCTTGCCGACCACCCGGCCGGCGTTGAGGAGCAGGTAGCGCAACAGCGCGTACTCCGTCGGCGACAGCGGGACCGGCACGCCCCCGCGTCGAACCTCGTGGGCCTCATCGTCCAGTTCCAGGTCCGCGTAGCTCAGGACGTGGGTCTTCTCGGCCGCGCCCGACCGGCGCAGGATCGCCCGCAGTCGCAGCACCACCTCTTCCAGGCTGAAGGGTTTGGTGACGTAGTCGTCGGCGCCGGCGCGCAGTCCGGCCAGACGGTCCTCGACGGTGTCGCGCGCGGTCAGGAACAGCACCGCAAGCCCGGGGCAGGTCCCCCTGAGGTCCTCGACCAGCTCCAGCCCGCTGCGTCCGGGCAGGGACACGTCCACCACGGCGATGTCGGGGTCGAAGTCGGCCAGACCGACCAGCGCCGACTCGGCGTCGGGCGCACCGCGTGTGGCGAACCCGCTCAGCTCCAGTGAGGAGGTGAGCAACTCCAGGATGTTGGGTTCGTCCTCGACCAGGAGGACCCTCGACGGTCGAGCGCCGGGGGCAGGGTCGTCGGGGCGGGTCACGTGCATGCACGAATCCTAGGTTCGGTCGAGAATCAGCGGGTATCGACGCCCCGGCGTTCCCCTGTCCCCCATGAGAGCCACACGCGAGTGTCCACCACGTGGTGACGACCCCCAGGGCCCGAATCCGTAGCGTTTTCCCCACAGCCGCGGTGATCCGTCCGTGGACTCGGTGAAGGGGAAGATCATGAAGCTGTTCCTACAGCTCCTGGCCGTCGTGGTGGTCGGTGTCGTCAGTGGTCAGGTCGTCATGCTGGTCGAGGGGAACCCATGGTTCACCCTCGGGCTGGGCCTGCTGACCGCGCTGATCACACTGGTCGTCTACCGGTGGGTGGTCCGCTTGACCGAACGGCGGCCCGCCACGGATCTGACCCGCGAGGGCGTCTTCGCGGGCCTCGGCGGGGGCACACTGGTCGGTGTCCTGCTGTTCGCGTGCGTCATCGTCAACATCGCCTTCCTGGGCCACTACACGGTCGACGGCATGGGGTCGCCGACCGGCGCGGTGGGCTTGTTCGGTTTCATGGCCGCCGCCGCGGTAACCGAGGAGGTGCTGTTCCGCGGCGTCCTGTTCCGGTTCATCGAGAGGGGCGCCGGAACCTGGATCGCGGTGGTGGCGTCCTCGGTGTTGTTCGGCCTGTGGCACCTGCCCAACCCGAACGCGAGCCTGCTGGGCATCGCCATCATCACGGTCGGGGCCGGTGGCCTGCTCGCCGTCGCGTACGTGGCCACCCGTAGCCTTTGGCTGCCCATCGGCATCCACTTCGGCTGGAACTTCGCGGCCTCGGCGATCTTCAGCACCGAGGTCTCGGGCAACGGCACCCCCGCGGGCCTGCTGGACGCCACCACCTCGGGGCCACTACTCGTCACCGGCGGCGACTTCGGGCCGGAGGCGAGCCTGTACTCGCTGGTCTTCCTCGTGCTCGCGACGGTGGTGTACCTGTGGGTCGCCCGTCGGCGCCGGAACCTGGTGCCCATGCGTCGTTCCGATCGCGTGGCCGCCGCTACACTCGCCGAATGAGCGCTCTTCTGCGCGTCCCCGAGCTGTGGCGCCGGCTCGACGTCACCCTCCGGGACCTCCCCCTGGTCCTCCTGCTCTTCGTCCCCTCGTTCATGCCGATGTTCTTCAACTACGGCACGCAGGTCGGCGGGGTGCCGGACCGACCCTTCGACGCCATCGCCGTCGTGGTGATCGCCCTACAGAGCTTCCCCCTCGCCCTTCGTCGACGGTGGCCCACGCTCTGCCTGGCTCTGATCGCGGTCGGCTTCGCGGTCGACCAGCTCCTCGGCTACCACACGGTCGCCGGCACCGGCCTGGCCATCGCCGTGCTGAGCGCGGGGGTGCACCTGGAGCGACAGCGGCGCCTCACCGCGTTGTTGTTCTCCCTGGCGTACGTGCCCCTGGCGGTCGTGCTGTACCGGATCGGCACCGGAGAGCCGGTGAGCGAGTTCGTGGTGTTCTACCTGGCGGTGGCCCTGGTTTGGGGCATCGGTTCGTGGGTGCGCTCCACCCGGATCGCCGAGGCCGAGCGCCGCCGCCGGCTCGCCCAGGACGCCTTGGCCGCCGAGCGGGCCCGCATCGCCCGCGAACTCCACGACGTGGTCACCCACCACGTGACGGCCATGGTGGTGCAGACGGAGGCGGCCCGGTACCTGACGGCCGCGCCCGACCGTCTCGACCAGGCTCTCTCCTCGGTCACCGACACCGGCCGTCGAGCCACCTCCGACCTGCGGCGCCTGCTCGAACTGATCGACCCCGACCACGGCACCGACGAGAGCCGCGCGCCGCACACCGGCGGGCTCTCGGAACTCGTGGAGCACACCCGCGGTGCGGGCCAGCCGGTGGAGTTCACCGAGGAGGGCACCCCCGCGGAGTCGTCGGGCAGCGCCGACTTCGTGGCCTTCAGGGTCGTTCAGGAAGCCCTGACCAACGCGCTCAAGTACGCCCACGGCACCCCCACCTCGGTTCGGGTGCGCCACGGACAGAAGGAGATCACGGTGCGGGTCGACACCGACGGGGCCGGTACGCCGATCGCGTCCACGGGTGGCGCCGGGCGGGGCCTGACCGGCCTGCGCGAACGCGTCGAGGTGCTGGGCGGCGACTTCAGCGCGGGCGAACGCACCGACGGTGGATTCGCCGTGGAGGCTCGCGTGCCCGTGGGAGGCCGCTCGTGAGCGAGACCATTCGGGTCCTGGTCTGCGACGACCAAATGCTGATCCGCACCGGGTTGACCACCGTCATCGACGCACAGCCGGACATGGAGGTGGTCGCCGAGTGCGGTAACGGCAAGGAGGCGGTCGACCTCTGTGCCCGGCTGCGGCCAGACGTGGTCGTGATGGACGTGCGCATGCCGGTGCTCGACGGCATCGAGGCCACGCGTCTGTTGGCCGGAGTCGGGGTGGCCGAGCCGACCAAGGTACTCGTGGTGACCACGTTCAACCTGGACGAGTACGTGTACGAAGCGTTGCGCGCGGGGGCCAGCGGGTTCCTGCTCAAGGAAGCGCCGCCGGCCCAACTGCTGCACGGGATCCGGACCGTGTCCACCGGCGCGGCGCTGCTGGACCCCGAGGTGACCCGGCGGCTCGTGGGCACGTACGCCGCCCGGGTCCGACCGGTCGATCGGGATCAGGAGGACACCCCGTTGACCCCCCGCGAGCTGGAGGTGCTGCGCCTGATCGCGGAGGGTCTGTCCAATCGGGAGGTCGCCTCGGCGCTCACCCTGAGCCAGGAGACGGTGAAGACCTTCGTGTCGCGCATCCTCACCAAGTTGAACCTTCGTGATCGTGTGCAGGCGGTCGTCTACGCCTACCGTCAGGGCCTGGTGGCCTGACCCGTTCGGGCACGGTGACCGCGCCCCGAGAAAAACGACGGGGGCGCGACTGTACGCGTGCGGCACCGGGTAGTCGAGCAGGCCCGGAGCTGAGGAGGTCACCCGTGAAGATCGGTATGGTCACCGACGGCGTCCACGTCGTCTCCCACGCACACGTCAACGTCTACCTCGTGGAGGACGACGACGGGGTCACCCTCGTCGACGCGGGTCTTCCCTCCATGTGGCCCATGGTCCTGCGGGCCCTGGAACAGTGCGGCCGCACACCGAAGGACGTGCGCGCCCTGGTCCTCACCCACGGCCACTTCGACCACGTGGGGTTCGCCGACCGGGTGCGCCGAGAGTTGCGGGTGCCCGTGTTCGTCCACACCCGGGACGAACGTCTGGCCGCCCACCCGTACCGGTACACGCCCCAGCGGAATCGCTTTCTCTACCCCCTCACCCATCCCCGGTCCCTGCCGGTGTTGGCGCGGATGAGCCTGGCGGGAGCCCTGAACGTGCGAGGGGTGGAACGGGTCGAGCCGATGACGACCGGCACCGCCCTGCCGGTACCCGGGCGGCCGGTGCCCATCCACACCCCCGGTCACACCGACGGTCACTGCTCGCTGCACCTTCCGGATCGCGGCACCGTCATCAGCGGCGACGCCCTGGTCACGCTCGATCCCTACACCGGTCGTTCGGGACCCCAGATCGTGGCGTCCGCGGCCACCAAGGACACCCACCAGGCGCTGGCGTCCCTGGACGCCCTGGTCGCCACGGACGCGACCCTCGTCCTGCCCGGCCACGGCCTTCCCTGGGCACGGGGGATCAGTGCGGCGGTGAGCCGGGCCGTGGACGTGGGCGAGCACTGATCAGGAGGGATCGGCACCGAGCCGGCGCAGGAAGCCGAGGTTGTCGTACTGGACCCATTCCTCGGCCAGCAGTCCGTCCTCGTCGTAGCGGAAGAAGTTGATCAGTTCGAGCCGCATCGGCTTCCCGGTCGGCTCGATGGGTCCGATCGGCGAAGCGTCGAAGCGGGCGGTGAACACGCCCGACATCGACGTGCGTGCGGCGATGAACGCGCCTTCGGCGACGAGTTCCCTGCGCTCACAGGCGAACCCCTCGAAGGCGCCCCGCATCGCCGCGAAGAACGACTTGAGCTCCGGGTACCCCATGTCGCCGTCCGGACCGTGGAAGACGAAGTCCTCGGCGAAGTACCGGTCGAGTTTGTCGTCGTCGGCCACCGCGATGGCCTCGCGACCGATGCGGATCAACGCCCGAGAGCGGTCGTCGTACCTGGTGTCGTCGGGCGAGATGAATTCACTCATGGCGGGCCTTCCTGTCCCTGGTGTTTCTACCGTCGATGGTTCCAACACCTCCCCGCCACGGGCCTAGTCCCTAACGAATATGCAACTCTCGTCCGATAGGCATAACCTTTCCGCATGGCTAGGCTGGGGCGATGCCCGACATCTCGATGAGCTCACTGCGCGTCGTACGCGCCGTGGCCACGCACAAGTCCCTGAGCGAGGCCGCCCGGGTCCTCGGGTACTCCCAACCGGCGGTCTCACGCCAGGTGGCCGCGGCGGAGGCCGCCGTGGGCAAACCGCTCTTCGTCCGCCACCCTCGCGGTGTGTCCCTGACCCGCGCGGGCACCGTGGTCGCACGGTTCGCCACCGAAACCCTCACCCGACTCGAACACCTCGAACAGAGCATCGACGAACCGGCCTCCGACCAGGAGCTGCGGGTACGGGTGGGAGGCTTCCCGGCCGCGAACGCCGCCCTGCTCCCACGAGCCTTGGCCCGTCTGACGGAACACCATCCGAGGGTGGCCTTCACGTTGGCCGAGGCATCGTCCCCGGCCCTCGTTCAACAGGTCTGCGCCGGACGCCTCGACGTCGCGGTCGTCGCCATGGGACAGGGTCTGCCTCAGGCTGCCTTGGCGGGCCTGCGGACCACCCCGTTGGAAACCGGCGAACTGTGCGTGGGCGTACCGACCGGGCACCGCCTCCACGGCACGGCCCGCGTTCCCCTGGCGGAGATCGCGAACGAGCCGTGGATCGTCGGGCGGGGATCTCGCGACGAACCGCGCTTCGGCGCCTGGCCGACACTCGCGGACCCCGTCGTCCGAGTCCGGGCCCGCAGTTGGACCGCCCGTCTCGGCCTGGTCTCCGCCGGGCTCGGGATCTGTCTCCTGCCGGAGGTGCTCGCGCCCTCGGTACCCGCGGGCGTCGGCGTCGTACGAGTCGAGGACCCCACGTGGCTGGGTCGGTCGGTGTTCGCCCTCACCCCGTGGGAGACCACCGAACTCCACGAGCTGGTCACCGGCTCACTTCGCGAGGCGGCCTCCGCCATACGCGATGAAACGCCTTGACCCGAACCGAAGGGGGCGGGCCGAGCCCGCCCCCGTACGTGGTGGCGTGGATCAGTGGTCGGCACGGCCCTTGGCGGCGGTGGTGACCAGGTCGCTCTTGGGAAGCTCCCGCCCACCGGAGACGGCCTCGGCCCACGCCCCGGTGTCGGCGACCGCCGCCCAGTTCGAGTGCAGCAGGACCATGAGGGTCTCGTGCACCTGTCGGGCGTTGACGCTACCGGCCTCGTTGGCCATGTGGATGGCGCCGGTCGCGTCGGAGAGGACCTCGATCGCGAACCCGAGACGTTCGGCGTCGGCCGCGCTGCCCAGGACGCAGTTGTTGGTCATGTAGCCGACCAGGGTGACCGTGTCGATCTCGTTCGCGCGCAGCCAGTCCGTCAGATCGGTGCCGGCGAAGACGCTGGCGAGGCTCTTGGTGACGTGCTTGGCCGCGTTGCCGGTGCGGGCCTTCACGTCGGGCTGGAGTTCGTAACCGGGGGTCCCGGCGACGAAAGCCGGCGCACCGGCGGGGTACTCGTGCTGGACGACGACCACCGGCGTCTGGGCCCGCTCGGCGACGTCCAGGCTCTGGAGGATCCGGGCGAGGGACTCCTCTCGGGGCGGGTACTCGATGTTCAGCGGCCCATCGAAGTACTCCTGCTGGACGTCGACGAGGACGAGGGCGCGGCGCGGAGCGGACATGGTGCTCTCCTTCGGGTTCGGGTCGGGTCGAGGCGGACGACGCCATCGGTTCCGATCCTCTCCGAGCATGACCGGGTAGCGTGAGTGGCAGATATGCACATCTTCGATGAAATCAGGACAACACATGCGAATCGCCGTTCGCGCCTTCGACGGGATCACCACGTTCCACCTCGCCGCGCCACTGCTCGTGTTCGGTGAGCTGTCCCGCCGCTACCCGGACTCGGGCTGGAGCTTGCAGGTGTGGAGCGAGGACGGGCGCCCCGTTCGCACCGACGAGGGCGTCACCATGGGCGACCTGCACGATCGATCCGTCGCCGAACGCGCCGACCTGCTCGTCTTTCCCTCCTGGCCGATCCACCTCCCAGAGCCCGACCCCGAGACGACCGCTCTGATCCGCGCCGCGCACGCGCGGGGAGCGGGGATCGCCGGACTGTGCCTGGGGTCCTTTCCGGTGGTCGCCAGTGGGATCCTCGACGGACGCACCGCCGCGACCCACTGGACGGCGGCGGAAGAGCTGGCCGTACGGCATCCCGCCGTCCAGGTGAGTCCGAACGCGCTGTACCTGGACCACGGAGACGTGCTCACCTCGGCGGGTACCGCTTCCGCGCTGGACGCCTGTCTGCACATCGTCCGCGCCCGACTCGGGTCCGAGGTCGCCGCCACCATCGCCCGACACCTGGTGATCGCGCCGCACCGGGAGGGCGACCAGGCCCAGTACATCGATCGGCCGGTCCTGGACGACGCCGAGGACGGGGCCGTCGGCGAGACGATGGCGTGGGCGCTGGAGCACTTGGACCGGTCCTTGACGGTGGAGGCTCTGGCCGGGCGCGCGAGCATGAGTCCGCGCAACTTCTCGCGCCGTTTCCGGCAGACGACGGGGGTGAGTCCGGCTCGGTGGGTTCTCAGCCGTCGGCTCGACGAGGCCCGCCGACTCTTGGAGACGACCGACCGGCCCATCGCCCAGGTCGCCGCCGCGTGCGGGTTCGCCAGTCCCATCACCTTCCGGCAGAACTTCATCGCGCGCTACGCGACCACGCCCACCTCCTACCGGAACCGCTTCACCGATCACGCCGAGACTTCCGTGCCTTCCATGTGATCGGCGGCCAGGCCGGCGAGGGTGCACGGCTCGGGCGGAGCAGCCCGGTCCCGGCGCCAGCGCCGCTGGTCAGAACGGGAACCCGCCCGCGATGGCGACCACCTGACCCACCACCGCCAGGACCGCCAACCCCGAGTGCAGGGCCACGCCGAACGCCAGGGTGGACAGGTTTCGCTTCCGGCGTGGGGCCCGGTGCCGGCCCTGGGCCTTGGCGGGGACCATGCCGGGGAGGTCGGCGAGGAACGCTTCGTCGGCGGCCCTCGCCGCCCGGTTCTCTCGGGCTTCCCTCTCGGCCTGTTCCCGCCGTTCACGCGCCACGATCATCCAGTGCGGAAGCTCGCCGTGTTCGAGCATGTAGGCGACTCGGGGGTTGCCCCGCATCTGTCGCAGCAACCGCTCCCGTCGGGCCTGGTGCGTTTCCGGCGGGGTGTTCACCGGTTCGAAAGGGCCCAGGCGCGGGGTGGTCGGACGGGAGGCGCCCGGTCGGGAGAACCGCTGTCCCCGAGGCGCGGCCAGTACGGAGCGGACCCGGTGGTCCGCCGCCGGCGGTGTGCCCGGCCTCTCGCGGAAGGGGTCCGGGGATGTGGCGAAGCTATGACGCGGGGCTTGGTCGTGCGGCACAATGGCCATGTCGGCAACTCTCTTTCGTTGAATCCGGGATTGGTTGTCGGCCTGCTCTGGGGGTGTTCGTGCACCCGCCAGAGCTTTTTCATGGGGTCCTCAGGCGGCGTCCGGCGGCTCGGGGTCGACCCGAGTGGTGCCCAGGTGGCGGCGTGCGAGCCGACGCAGGAGTTCGGTACGGGTGGGAGCGGTGATGCTCTCGAAGCGATCGCCCTCCCCCGCCCAGGCCAACGGGCGACGGGCCACGTATTTCTCGTGGGGCGGCCGGCCTTCGATGGTCATGTCCCAGTGCCGGTAGAGCAGGGCGCACAGGACCCGTTCGGGGATGGGCAGCTCTTCATCGGTCGAGCGCCGTTGCGCTGAAGGCGGGAGGAGCATCTTGGGCCTGGCCATATCCGCACGGTCAGGCGTGGGATGGTCAGCGATGGCCTGGTCGATCAGCTGCGTGGCCAGCTCGGTGTCGCCCTCTTGGTGGGCGATGCGCAGCGCGTCGCCGATGAGCGGGAGTCGGTTGCGCAGGGTGTGGGAGTACCAGTCCCCGAGCTGACCGGGGGTCAGGTGCGCCGGCGGGCGCAACGCGTCTTCGATGGTGGCGAGCAGGTTTCCGGTGTGCGCGTCGAGCATCAGAGGGCCACCTCCAGCCGGTGGAGCCCGGCGAGTACGGCGTGGAGGAGCTCCAGGGGGACGACTTCCAGCGGCCGCCGGGGAGCCGGAATCAGCGGCGGCCGAGGGGAACGCGGCTGGTGCCCGCCGGAAGAGGTTCGGGGCGACGAGGCGTAGATACGCACCCGACCGGCCTTGCGGGGGCTACGGAGTTCGATCAGTTCGGCGGCGCGGTGACGCACGCGCACCGGCTCGGACAGGTTCAGGTAACGCGACATGGCGCGGCTCCTGGAGCTCAAGGGCTGAGGGTGAAGCCCAGCACGGAAGTGAGTAAGCTCAGAAAACCATGAAATCCTCAGGGTTTCAACAGATTCAGAATTTAGGATTTACAGGGAGTGAGGATTTCATCCTGTCTGTAACCGGATGCCCGAAACGACGACCGGCCGTAACATCCTGAGAGACACCACCCCCGGGAGAGAGCCCATGCCTGACCCATCACGTCCAAGCGTCCGCAGGCGACGGCTCTCGGAGGAGCTTCGCCGCTACCGCATCGCAGCGGGTATGACCCTGGACGACGCGGCAGCCGCAACCGAATGGAGCGTCGGCAAGGTCTCGAACATCGAGACCGGAGTCCGGCTTCGCCCCAGCGTGGTCGAGGTGCGGGCCTTGCTCGACGTCTACGAGGTGACCGACACTCAGCGCAGAGAGGCCCTGTTCGCGCTTACTCGTCAAGCTGGGAAAAAGGGTTGGTGGACGAAGTACAGCGATGTCTTCCCAGACGAGTTCCCAGTCCTGGAATCCGACGCCACAGCCATCAGCACCTACGAACCGATGATCATCCCGGGGCTGCTTCAGACACCGGGGTACGTGGAACTCTTGGCACGATCAGGAAACCTGGTCCGAGACCCGGTCGACATCCTGCGCGTAGTCGACGCACGACGCCGCCGACAGGAGATCCTCACCGGTGAGGACCGGCCGGACCTGTGGGCGGTGGTCGACGCGGGCGCCATCGAGCGGCTGCGCGGCACTCCCGAGGTTTGCCGTGAACAAGTAGGGCACCTGGCCGATATGGCGGATAACGGCGACGGCATCACAGTTCAGGTGGTCCCGTTCAGCGCGGGCATCCACGCCGGGGCCAAGGGCAGCTTCGTTCTCATGGACTTCGCCGCCGCTGACCCTGTGGTGTACCTCGAAATGGACCAGGACGGCCTCTTC
>NZ_BCSH01000067.1 GCF_001570765.1 Nocardiopsis listeri NBRC 13360
TCGGTGGTGGGCCGGACAATTGTTCCTGGTCGAAGACTCGGAGAGGTCTCGAACGGGTGTTTTTCCACACACGGGCATTGTGGTCCGGGCGAGTCGAGGTGATGATCTGTCTGTTCCACATAAGTGACGCATAACGGTCCGACGTTGGCGTTTTCCAGGGAAAGGAGGGGACGGTTGAACGACTCCATGATCTGGTCGATCCTGACCTTCGGTGTGTACCTCGTCGGGATGGTCGCGATCGGCCTTTGGGTCTACAAGCGCACCGTCTCTCAGTCCGACTTCGTGCTCGGCGGCCGGCAACTCAACAGCTGGGTCACCGCCCTCAGCGCCAACGCCAGTGACTTCAGTGGTTGGCTGCTGCTGGGGCTTCCCGGAGCCATCTACGTATCAGGCCTCGGCGAGGCCTGGATCGCGGTCGGGCTGGCCTCCGGTTTCGCCGGTAGCTGGATCCTTCTCGCTCCGCGACTCCGCGTCTACACCGAGCGGGTCACCGACGCCCGATCCGGTGGGGAAGCCGACTCCCTCACGCTCTCCTCCTTCATGGAGAACCGTTTCAACGACCCCACCCGATTGC
This sequence comes from Nocardiopsis listeri NBRC 13360, assembly GCF_001570765.1. GTDB lineage: Bacteria > Actinomycetota > Actinomycetes > Streptosporangiales > Streptosporangiaceae > Nocardiopsis > Nocardiopsis listeri. Next base: position 575 of record NZ_BCSH01000067.1, read on the forward strand.
TGCGCGGGGTCTCCGCCATCCTGATCATCGTCTTCTACTTCTTCTACGTCGCCTCCGGCCTCGTGGCGATGGCCTCGCTCTTCGACATGATCTTCGGGCTCTCGCCCGCACCCGCCATCGCGCTGGGTGTGGGCATCGTGGTGCTCTACACCGTCCTGGGCGGATTCCTCGCGGTCTCCTACACGGACGTGGTGCAGGCCGTCATGATGTGGCTGGCCCTGCTCATCGTCCCGGTGCTCGCCATCTCGCTCCTGGGTGGGTTCGGCGGGCTCGCGGACGGAGTCGGTGCCAAGGCCGACGGTCTGATGTCCGCGTTCGGTGGAACCTCCCTGGACGCCGACCTGGGCGCCTGGGTGAGCGCCGAGTCCTTCGGCTGGGTCGTCGTCATCTCCGGGCTGGCGTGGGGGTTCGGCTACTTCGGCCAGCCGCACATCCTCGCCCGCTACATGGGGATCCGCTCGGTGAAGGACATCCCCAAGGCCGCCGTGGTCAGCGTGGGCTGGGCGGTCTCCGCCATGGTCCTCGCGGTCCTGGTGGGCTTCATCGGCATCGCCTACTTCGACACCCCGCTCGGTGATCCGGAACAGGTCTTCCCGCGTTTGATCGAGGGCCTCTCCCACCCGGCGGTGGCCGGGCTCCTCCTGGCCGCCATCCTGGCCGCGGTCATGAGCACGGCCGACTCCCAGCTGTTGGTCGCCGCCTCGGCCATCACCGAAGACGTCTACAAGGGCTTCATCAACAAGGACGCGGGCCCCCGCCTCCTCCTGTGGGTCAGCCGCGGCACCGTCGTGGTGGTCGCCATCGTCGCGGCCCTGGTCGCCCTGTTCGGTAACAGTTCGGTCATGGACCTGGTCGGCTACGCCTGGGCCGGGTTCGGCGCGGGCTTCGGTCCGGTGCTCCTCATGGCCGTCTTCTGGAAGCGCATGACCTGGGCGGGCGCCCTCGCCGGCATGGTCGCCGGCGGTGGCATGGCCATCCTCTGGGACTTCATCGACGAGGCCTTCCTGGGCTGGGGCCTGTACGCCATGGTCCCCGCGGTCATCCTCAGCTTCCTCTGCATGGTCGTCTTCAACGGCCTGGGCAAGGTCAGCCCGCAGATGGAGGCCGACTTCGACCGCGTCGAGGCCGAGCTCAAGAACGGTGGCAGGGACGAAGAGCCCACCCCCACCGCCTGAGTCCGTCGGGACACCGGACCGTCAAGAGTCCACAGGTCCTGTAACGAACGGCTTCCGGGCCCGTGTCGCGTGCGGCACGGGCCCGGCCGCGCTCTGGCGTCCGCCGGTCCCGGAGCGGTAGAACGGTGACATGTCGTCACCGACGGAACACCCGGCAGCCTGGACCCGCACCGACGTCCCCGAAGGGCTGGGGCTCGGCACCCTCCTGCCCGAGCCCGATGGTTTCCGCCTGGAGGCCGGGGAGACCGTCGTCGAGGACGGGGGCCGGTTCTTCACCCGTTTCACCGTGCGAACGGACCTGGCCTGGGCGACCACGGAGGTCCGCGCCGAGGTTCTTTCCGCCGGCGGCACGGAATCGCTCACCCTCCGGGCCCAAAGCGGCCACTGGAGCGATGGCAACGGCCGTGCACTGCACGAACTGGTGGGCTGCCTCGACGTCGACGTCGCCGCCACGCCGCTCACCAACACCCTCCCCATCCGCAGACTGGGCCTGAGACCGGGGGAGCACCGCGACATCACGGTCGTGTGGATCGACGTCCCCTCCCTGCGTGTCAGACGTGTTCGCCAGCGCTACATCCGGCACGCGGCCGAGGGCGGCCTGGAGTGGTACACGTACCGAGACCCCCTGCACGGCGAGTACCGGATGTCCGTGGACGGGGACGGTGTGGTGGTGGACTACGAACGCTTCGCCCGCAGGATCCACCCCGGTTCCTGACCCCCTCGACGCCTTCCCTTCCGCGACGACCACTCGATCCCGAGGGGATCGAACGGACGCCGGGAGCGGGGATTATCGAAGCGCCGACCCTGGAAACCCGCACGTAACACGAGGCGGGCGATAATCGAGGGGAACAGCCGCAGTACATCGAGGGAGCACACGTGACCGAGACCGATTCGAGCCGGGCGCGCGACGAGATCATCCGCGACCTCGGGGTCCCCGCCGACTTCGACGTCGACGCCGAGATCGAGCGCCGTGTCGCCTTCCTCACCGAGAGGCTCACCACGACCGGAGCGCGCGCTCTGGTGCTGGGCATCAGTGGTGGTGTCGACTCGCTCGCCGCGGGGCGACTGTGCCGACTGGCCGTGGACCGTGCCCGTGAGTCCGGGCACGAGGCCGAGTTCGTGGCGATGCGCCTGCCCTACGGCATCCAGAAGGACGAGCAGGACGCCGTCCGCTCCGTCGAGTTCGACGCACCCGACCGCTGCCTCACCGTGGACGTACGGCCCGCCACCGACGCGATGGCGTCCGCCCTCGATGGTTCCGGTATGAGCTACGCGGACGGCGCCGCCGAGGACTTCGTGGTCGGCAACGTCAAGGCCCGTGAACGGATGATCGCCCAGTACGCCGTGGCCGGTGGCCTGGGTGGTCTGGTGGTCGGCACCGACCACGCCGCCGAGGCCGTCACCGGGTTCTTCACCAAGTACGGCGACGGCGCGGCCGACCTGGTCCCGCTGGCCGGGCTCACCAAGCGCCGGGTGCGCGCGGTCGCCGCGGCGCTCGGCGCCCCCGAGGACCTGGTCCACAAGGTGCCCACCGCCGACCTGGAGACACTCACCCCGCAGAAGCCGGACGAGGAGTCCCTCGGCCTCACCTACGAGCAGATCGACGACTTCCTGGAGGGACTGCCCGTCGACGACGAGGTGACCCGTCTCCTGGTGGGCCGTTACCGCTCCACCGCCCACAAGCGGGCCATGCCGACCGCTCCCTGACCGCCGCAGTCCCTTTCGGCCGTCGCCTTCACGGGCGCGGCCCGCCGGTCGGTGGTGCCATGGTCCCGGCATCGTTATCCACAGGCATCTGACCGGTGGGCCGCGGATCGGGTATTTTCTCTCCAAGCCCTTCCGGCAACCGTCCTCTCGGATGCAAGGTGGTGCAGGCCCCACCCCGGTGGGTGGGTCTGGCGCCGCCGAGGAGGGGTTCCTGCGCCATCGCGACCGAACGGCCTCCGCGCCTAGGGTCGTTTTCGACGACGCGTCATCGAGTGCCACTCGCGGTCTCACTCCAGGGCCTCCGCGGGGACGTGTCGACACCCCCTGTATCCCGGTCACCGCGACCAATGGGCGCCTTCGTGCGCTCACCGGTCGTGCGGGACGACCAAGGAGCGACATACCGATGACCATGACCGTCGAACCCGCGGGTGGGCGACCGCCCACCACCGCAGCCGAGGCCGCCGCGCCCGCGCCACGCACCCGCGACCGCTTCCTCGACGTACTGCGTCTGTTCGTCATGGTCCTGGTGGTGAGTCAGCACTGGTGGCTTCCGGTGCTCAGTGTGCAGACCCAGGGCGAGCTGTCCGCGGGCAGCGTGCTCAGCTCCGAGGGCGGCTTCGCGCTCACCTGGATCTCCCAGGTCATGCCCTTGATCTTCTTCGTGGGCGGCGCCGCCAACTACTTGAGTTGGCGTTCGGCCTCGGGACGGGGCGAACACGCCCGGGTGTGGTGGGCCAAGCGGCTACGCCGGCTCGCCTGGCCGGTGGTGCCCCTCGCGGTCGTGTGGATCGTGGCCTGCCACCTGATCGTCCTGAGTGGGGCGCCGGCGCAGCCGGTCCTGGTCGGCGCGGGTGCCGCGGGCATGATCCTGTGGTTCCTGGCCTCCTACGTCATCGTGGTCATGGCCACGCCGTTGCTGGTCGCCGCGCAGAAGCGGTTCGGTTGGTGGGTTCCGGCGGTACTGCTCGCCTGCGCGGTGGTCGTGGACACGCTTCGGTTCAACTCCGGGGTCGAGTGGCTCGGCTACCTGAACGTGGCGTTCGTCTGGCTGGGCGTGCACCAGATGGGGTTCCGATACGCGACCGGTTCGATCGGCAAGGCACAGGCCGCCGGATTGGCCGTCGTGGGTGGCGCGGCCGCTCTGCTGCTGGCCTGGTTCGGTCCGTACTCGCTGAACATGACGGGGGTGTTCGCGGCCGAGACCTCGAACGTCGCCCCGCCCACCCTCGTCCTGGCGGCGCTGGGGGCCCTCCAGATCGGCGTCTCCGTGCTGCTGCGCGACGTGATCTCCGCCTGGGTGAACCGACCAGGGCTCGCGCGGATGATGGACCGGATCAGCCCGCAGTTGATGACCGTGTACCTCTGGCACATGTTGCCGATCAGTGTCGTCGCCGGTGTGCTGGTCTTCGGTCTGGGCATCGACACCCCCGAACCGATGACCGGTCTGTGGCTGCTGTGGGGCGTCCTCGGGATGGTGGTGTTGATCCCGCTCATCCTGCCGTTGACGCATTGGGCGGTGCGCTTCGAGGAGCCACCACGGATGCTCAAGGGCGATCCCGGCCTGATCCGGGTGCTGGCCGCCGCGGCCCTGATCGGTGGGGGGCTGCTGGTCCTGACGGTGGGTGGCCTCGGATTCGGTCCGCTGCCGGTGCTCGGTCTGATCGCGGTCATCTGCGGTCTACTGCTCACCGCCGCACCGCGCGCCCGAGTGCGGGAAACCGTACGCGAAGCGGTCGGCGCCTGACCACCGGGTGAATCGGCCGGCGCGGAGCGTCGACGGGAGGCCACCTCTTGTCCAGATCCACACCCGAACGGTGTGGCGCGCCGGGCGCGCCAGGGTAGACACGACCAATGGACCCCAGACACATCGCCTACGAACGACACGGCAGTGGACGACCGATCGTCCTCCTGCACGGACTCGGGGACCGCAGGCAGAGCTGGCGGGCCGTGGCGCCGCAGTTGGTGGCCGACTACGAGGTGGTCTCCATCGACCTGCCGGGTTTCGGTGAGTCGCCGGCGCCCGCCAGGGACGAGCCCTACGACGTGCACGGCCTCGTGCGGGTGGTCCGGGAGTTCTGCGCGCTGCACGGCCTCCAGCACCCGCACCTGGCGGGCAACTCGCTGGGTGGTTCGATCGCGTTGGAGTTGGGCGTCCAGGGGGTCGCCGGTTCGGTCACGGTGTTCTCACCCGCGGGGTTCTCGGACAACCTCGCACGTTGGGGCATGCGCACCGTGGGGATGGTCGCCAACCTGGCCACCCGGATCCCGATGCCGATCAAGGAGCGTCTGGCGGACACCCCGCCCGCCCGGGCGGCGGCCCGGGTCGCCCTGCGCGGGGACCCCTCCTCCCCGGAGGCGAAGGCCACCAGGTTCGGTGTGCGGGGGCTCGAACCCGGCGCCCCGTACGTGCGCATGGTGCCCAAGATCGCCGAGTACGACTTCGTCTCGCGCCCGATCGACTGTCCGGTCACGATCGCCTGGGGCGACCACGACCGGACCCTGCTGCCCTCCAGCGCGCGGCACGCCCACGAGCGGGTTCCGTCGGCCCGCATGGTGTCGTTGCTCGGGGCCGGTCACATCCCGATGGCCGACGACCCGCTCGCGGTGGCCGAACAGATCAGATGGACCTGTAACGCCGCAGATCGGCTGGTCGCTCGGATCAGGTGAACCGGAACCCTCCCTCGGAGCCGATCACCTGGCCGGTGATCCACGCCGCCTCGTCGGTGGCCGGCCAGGACAGTAGCCGTGCGGGGTCGTCCGGTTCACCCAACCGCCCCAGCGCGAACATGGGCACCACCCGTTCCAGGAGTTCCCCCTCGATGTAGCCGGTCTGCACCGGACCCGGGTCGACCGTGTTGACGGTGATGCCGCGTGGCCCCGGTTCCGCCGTGATGGTGGGGGTGATCTGGGGGAGGGTTCCGTCCCCGCCCCAGGGGTGCGACTCGTCGTACGGGCGGAAGCGGTGGAGCATCACGCAGGCCACGCAGGCCACGCAGGCGGCGAGCGACCGCGTAGCCGATGCCCTCACGTCGGCCGGCGCCGGTGACCAGGGCGACACGTTCACGGGGAGGGGGAGCGGGTCCCGCGCGTACGGTGGGTCGGGGAGAGGGTGGCCCATGTTCGTCTCCTGTCGGTCGGGTGCGCGGTGTGGTGCTTCCTCGGACGGCGGCACTTCTGTCACCCGTTCGGTGAGAACGCCATCGCTTTTCGAACCCGCACACGGGTCTGGACCGGACATCGTGGGCGACCGCCCCGGCTTCGGGCCGATTCACCCGGCCCCTTGGTCTTTCCCGAGGTGGTCGGTGCGGGATAGCGTTGCGCGCGGAACAACTCCCCGAGGAGGCACTGGTTTGACCGCATCGACACACCCGGTCCCGGGAGGGGCCGTGTGGCTGAGGGAGCAGGAGCGAGGCCTGGTGGGCTTCGCTTCCGGGGCCGCGGTCCCGGAGGGCTTCGGCTGGTTGGACGCGAAGGGCGGGGTGGAGCCCGAACGCGCGACCGCCGCCTGGATCACCTCGCGCATGACCCACGTGTTCTCCCTGGCGCACCTGCGAGGGGTCCCCAACGCCGCCGATCTCGCCGATCACGGGCTGGCCGCACTGGCGGGTCCGCTACGCGACGCGGAGCTGGGCGGATGGTTCGAGGAGGTGCCGGAGGGCGGAGATCCCAGAAGTCTTCGGGAGCGCTCCCAAGCGCTGCCGGAGAAGGCCGCCTACCCGCACTCCTTCGTGGTCCTGGCCACCGCCAGCGCCGCCCACGCCGGACGTCCGGGGGCACGTGCCCTGCTGGACGAGGCCCTCGGCGTCATAGAGGAGAGGTTCTGGGAACCCGACGCCGAGTGCGTTCGGGAGAGCTGGGACGCCGACTGGACCACTACCGAGCCCTATCGTGGCGCCAACAGCGCGATGCACTGCGTGGAGGCCTTCCTCGCCGCGGCCGACGTCACCGGCGCCACCCTGTGGACCCGTAGAGCGCTCGCGATCGCCGAGCGTTTGATCCACGGGGTGGCCGCCGACCACGACTGGCGGCTGCCCGAGCACTTCACCCCGGACTGGACACCCCTTCCGGACTACAACCGGGACCACCCGGACCACCCCTTCCGGCCGTTCGGTAGTACCACCGGTCACCTGCTCGAATGGGCCCGGCTGCTGGTGCACCTAGAACTCGCCCTGGAACGGGCCGGCGAACCGGTGCCGGACTGGCTGCTCACCGACGCCGAACTCCTCTTCGACAATGCCGTCCGACGAGGCTGGAACGTCGACGGGGCCGAGGGGTTCGTCTACACGCTCGACTGGCAGGACCGACCGGTAGTGCGGCAGCGCATGCACTGGGTGGTGGCGGAGGCGACCATGGCCGCGTGGGTCCTGGCCGAACGCACCGGCGGGGAGAAGTACACCGAGCACCTGGACCGTTGGTGGGCCTACGCCGACCGGCACCACGTGGACCGGGAGAACGGGAGTTGGTGGCACGAGTTGGATCCGCAGAATCGGCCGTCGGGGTCGGTGTGGGCGGGCAAACCGGACGTCTACCACGCCTACCAGGCGGTGCTGTTGCCCCAGATCGGTCTGTCCACCTCGCTCGCGGCCGCCCTGCCCGCCCGTGATGTCGACGGGGGTGCGGAGTGAACGAGCCGGCACCCGCCCGACTCGTGGTGGTCGGGGAGAACGTCATGGACCTGCTGCCCACCCGGCACGGCCCTCAGGCCCTGTGGGCGGCCCCCGGTGGTGGTCCCGCCAACACGGCGGTCGCCGCGTCCCGACTGGGTCTGCCCACCCGGCTCCTGGCCCGGATCGGCTCCGACGGGTTCGGGTCGATGATCCGGGAACGCCTCCTGGGTGAAGGGCTGGATCCGGCCGGACTCGTCGACGCGGACGAACCATCCGCCCTGGCCCTGGCCACCCTGGCCGCGGACGGGTCGGCGAGCTACGACTTCCGGATGGACGACGCCGCCGACTGGCGTTGGCGATCCGATGAGCTGCCCGAGACCCTGGAACCCGAGGTCGTCGCGGTGCACGCCGCCTCGATCGCTCTGTTCCGTGAACCCGGAGCCTCCCTCATCGAGGCCCTGCTGCGTCGCGAACACGGGCGGGGCCGGGTGACCATCACACTCGACCCGAACATTCGCGCGGCTGTGATCGGTGATCGGTCCGACGCCCGCGCCCTGGCCCTGCGGCACGCCGCCCAGGCGCACGTGGTCAAGGCCAGCGACGAGGACCTCGACTACCTCTACCCCGACCACACCCTGGAACAGGCCGCCTCGGCCCTGGCGGCACTCGGCCCGGCCCTGGTCGTGGTCACCCGGGGAGCCGAGGGCGCCTTCGCCCTCTCCCACGGAGTGTCGGCCTCGGTGTCGGCCCCGAAGACGGAGGTGGTGGACACCGTCGGCGCGGGTGACTCGTTCATGGGCGCCCTCCTGCACCGGTTGGACCTGGACGGTCGGTTGGGGGATTCGCCCCGGGAACGTCTGGCCGGTCTGACGGAGGCGGACTTGGAGGCGCTGTTGACGCACGCGGCCACGGCGGCCGCGCACACGGTCACCCGGGAGGGTGCCGAGCCGCCCACGAGGGAGGAATTGAACGCCGCCTTGGCCCGGGCCACGGCCGGATAGCGTTCGCAGGCCCCCGGCCGCACCGGGCCCCGTGTGCCCGGTGCGGCCTTTTCGGTGGGTTCTGGTGGGTCAACCGAGCAGGGTGATCAGGGGTTGGACGGCGGCGCCGGCGATGGCGGCCAGGGCGTAGCCGGTCAGAAGATGGCCGATGCGGCGGCGGGGTTTGCGGTGGCTCGCCGGACGGCGGGGGTGGTCGGACCTGCGCGGCAGCGGCGGAGGCGGTGCCTGTTCTCGGCGTGGGTGCGGGATCGGGAGCGGGTGAGCGGGCTCGGCTTCTTCGGTGGGTTCGATGTCCTTGTCGGGTTCCCGGGCCGGTTCCGGTGCGGGGGTGCGGTCGGGTACCTGGTCGTGCCACCACGGGGGCTGTTGGGGCCGGTCGGGTTCTTCGGCTCGTCGGGCGGCGGCGACGCGCATCCATTCGGGTAGGTCTCCGCGTTCGAGGCGTCGGCGTAGTCCGGGGGTGTCGGGCATGTGGGCCAGGAGGGCGCGTTCCCTGGGGGTGCGTCCCAGCGAAACCAGCGGCGGCAGCGGGTCAGGCGTGGTTGCGGCCGGCGGGTGCTGTGCGGGACGCGGTACAGGTCGGGTGCCAGGGCGATGTGGGGTGTGGCTGAACCGGTGGCCTCGGGGTGCGTCCAGGACTCGGCGCAGGTCCATGGGTATGGTCGCGTTGCTCATCGCCCACCCCCGCAAACGCAAGTGGTGGTCGAGGCGGTGGGGGTGGGGTAGGTGAATTCGGCCGACAGCACGGTGCCGAGCACGGCGGGCAAAGCCGGATCGGCCCACCGTTGGGTGCCCCACTCACTGGCCGGTTGGTGGATGAGCAACAGGCCGCGCCCGGATTCGGCCTCTTCCCATTCCTCGATGGAACGCCGGGCCGGCGGGCACACCGGACGGGCGTCCAGGGGTCCGTCGTCGATGACCGACAACCGCACCGTGGTCTCACGCCCCATCACGAGCGGGGTGGAGAGCAACCGGACCACCGTGCCCCCGGGCCGCTGGGAACGCGAGTGCGTGACGGCGTTGGCGAAGGCTTCGCCGGCGCACAACTCGATGTCCTCGGCCAGAGGGCGGGGGACCCCGGCCAGAGCGTGCAGGTCAGAGCGCAGTTCTGCCCGGAAGCGGGTGCAGGTGGACGGGTTTCCGGGGTAGTGGCGGGCTTGCCAGCGCCGCCCCGGGTAGGCGGGCGTGGGGATTTCAGGGAGAATGGACATGTCGGCAACTCCTGGTTGAAGGGTTGGTTGTCGGCTGGCCCTGGCGGGTGGTGATAGCACCCGTCAGGGCCTTCTTCATGTCCGACGTCGGACATGTTGCCCGCGAAGGGCGGCCAGTCCGTACTCGCTGTTCTGCGCAATCCCCTGCGCCAGCGGGGAGAACTAGCCATAGTCAGAGTATGACTCTGCGTGACCTGCTTGGCAAGGCTAATTGGCAACTCTAATTATGTAGGATGACCTCATGTCGATAGCAAGCCCCACCGTCGCCCAATGGCAGTTGGGCCGCGAACTCCAACAGCTACGCGCACAGCACGCGCTGACGATCACCCAGGTCGCGAAGGTCCTTGAGGTGACTACCTCCACGGTGAGCCGGTGGGAGTCCGCCGAGCGTGTGCCCAGAGAGAAGGAACTGCGACAGCTGGCGCGGCACTACGAACTCCCCGATCGGGAATCCGAAGCCCTGCTCCAGCTACGACGACAGGCCGGCAAGCGCGGCTGGTGGCAGTCCTACGACTTGGAACAGCGCTACGGAACCTTCATCGGCTTGGAAGCCAGCGCCTCTGAGATCGAGGCTTACACCAGCACAGTCGTCACCGGCCTGTTCCAAACCGAGAACTACGCCCGCGCCATCATCAGCGGGGTAGACAGCAGTGTGACGGCGGACGAACTTGAACGACAGATCGAAGTTCGGCATGAACGCGTTAGTCAGAACCTGGCTGGAGACGGCCCCAATATGTGGGTGATCCTCGGTGAAAGTGCAGTCCGCCAGCAGGTGGGAGGCATGGAGGTCATGCGTGAACAGATCACGCACTTGTTGGAGCTGTCCGAACACCCCAGAATCACTCTTCAGGTGATACCGCACGAAGCGGGCGCGCATGTCGGCATGGTCGTGCCGACCTTCATGATTCTCAGGCTGCCTCAGAACGGGCTTTCAACCGTATACGTGGAGGGTTACCGGAGTAATCTTTTCCTTGAGAACTCCGAAGATCTACGCAGCCACGAGATGATCTTCAACCAGCTTCGGTTGGCAGGGGTCGGTGGCAACATGCTGCGGACCTTGCTATCCAGCATCCGCAAGGAACTGTAGAGAGACGAGCGATGACGCCAAAGCACCAGGTCAGCATTTCCAGCGCAGCGAACTGGAGGAAGGCGAGCTACAGCGCCAGCCAGACCGCTTGCGTCGAGGTGGCGGACTGGCCGACCGGTGCCGCTGTCCGCGACACCCAGAACCGTGAGCTGGGTGCGCTGATCTACAACCGGGCCGAGTGGAACGCCTTCCTCCACACCGCCAAGAGCGACCTGCGCTGACCGAAGACGAGCAGGGGCGCGGGCCGGGGTGGGCCCGTTGTCCACAGGCTGTGGAAACACGACGGCCAGGGATGGCCCGCGCGTGGCTCCTTCGACTCGTGGGGCCTCTGCGAACGCGCCCACCTCGTGCCATCCGAGAACACGCACCGGCCTCCCAAAGGCAGTGGAAAGCCACCGATGGTGGCATGTGTCCTATTTGCCTGTTTCGCGGGTTGGGTGTTGCCCGCACGTAACGTCTTGATAACCCGGGCGGCCGTGTTCGAGCGGTGCCCAGGGGGCTTTCGAGGGTGGAGGCGGGCCGCCGGCCTCTTCGGGGCGAAGCGGTGGAACCACAGGTGGAGTAAGGGTTACAAGACCTCCAAGGCCTCTTCGTGAGGCCCTCTTTCGCTCCCGTGAACCCCTGGTGCGAGGTGCCTCGTGCGACTCGGTACGGGCATCGGTGAAACGACCAGTGTGCCTGGTCGAACCTGCCGGAACCGGGTCCCTCTGTGCAACGGTGTGACACGTGGCACACATGTACACGGATCCCCCCGGTCCACGTCTTCGCGGACGGGACGCCGAACAGCGGACACTCGCCGACGCACTGGGCGACGCGAGGTCCGGACGAGGTGTGTCCATGCTGTTCACCGGCGGCCCCGGCCTCGGCAAGACCACCCTCCTCGAACACGCCCGCACCATCGCCGGTGATTTCACCGTCCTGCACGTGGCCGGTGTCGCCGACGAGTCGGACATCCCCCTCGCCGGGCTGCACCGACTCCTCAGACCCGTCGAAGCCGCGCTGGACCGGCTCGGGAAGGACCGACGCGACCTCCTCCGAGAGGCCGTCACCCGAGGAGGCGTCGCCGAGTCCGACCGGTTCGCCCTCTCCACCGCCCTCCTCGACCTGGTCTCCCTGATCGCCGCGGAGCAGCCCCTCCTCATCTGCGTCGACGACGCAGACCTGCTCGACACCCCCACACTCGACGCCCTCGCCTTCACCGCCCGGCGGCTCACGGGCACCGCCGTCGCCCTCCTCTTCGCCGCCCAGGACGGGCGCGGCAACCCCACCGACGCCCAGGTCGTCCCCGGCCCCACCGGCAACGGAGCCCGCGAACCCGTCGTCCACGGCGTCACCGAACACCCGCTCGCCCCGTTGAGCGACCGCGCCGTCCACGACCTGCTCACCGACCGGGCGCCGGCCCACCTGGCCTCCTCGGTCCGTTCCGCACTCGTGCGCGCCTGCCACGGCAACCCCGCCGCGCTGCTCGGGTTCCTCGGCGGACTGAGCACGGCCCAGGTCCAGGGCGAGAAGGCGCTACCCGAACCACCACCCCTCCCGGCGCGGCTCCGTTCGGCGCTCCTCGCCCCGTACGTCGCGCTGCCCGACGGCACCCGGGACGTGCTGTTGCTCGCCGCCCTGTCCGCCGACCCCCGACTCCACCTGGTCCTGGCGGCCGCCGGACCCGACTCGACCATCTCCGTCCTGGAGCCCGCCGAGGAACGCGGCCTGGTCGTCGTGGACGTCGACACAGTCACCTTCACGGATCCGCTGCTGCGTGACACGATCCCCCAGGGCACACCCATCGGCCGGCTTCGCGCCGCCCATCGCTCCCTGGCCGCCGTCACCGATCCCGAGTTCGCGCCGGTGGAGTTCGCCCGGCACACCGCGCAGGGGGCCCGGGCCCCCGACACCGACCTGGCCGACCGGGTCGCGGTCGCCGCGCGTCGCGCCAGACGCCTGGAGGGCCCGCTGGCGGCCTCACTCACCAGCGAACGCGCCGCCGCACTCACCCCGGAGGCGGACGAGCGCGCATGTCGCCTCTCCAGCGCCTCCCACAAGGCCTACCTCGCCGGGGACACGGGCCGGGCGTCCCGGCTGCTCGCTCAGGCCAGGCCACTCGCCGTCTCGGACCGACGCCGGGCCATCATCGACCTCATCGACGCCCAGTCGCGGATGCGCGACTCCAACGCCATCGACGCCGCCGAGCGCCTGTTCGAGATCGGCCGCGACTTGGCCCCGCACGACCGGAACCTGGCCCTGCGTGCGCTGGCCCGCGCCGCCGACAGCGCCTCCTACGCCGGCGACCCGGTACGCCACGACCGCGCCGCCGACCTGGCGGTCCGTCTGGTGCGACCGGACGACCCCACCCCGATGCGGTTGACCTCGGCGTACCTGGAGGGGTGCAGCATCTCCTTCCGGGGCGACTACCCCGGGTCCACGCCGCTGCTGCGAGAGGCGGTCCGGCTCTCCGCCGAGGTGTCCACCCCCACGGAGCTGGTGTGGGCCGGCATCTGCGGTCTGCGACTGGGCGACGCGCCCTTCGTCCGCAGCGTGACCTCACGCGCGGCGGAGAACGCCCGGGCTCGCGGAGAGCACACCTTCGCCCCCTCGGCCCTGGCCTTCCTCGTCTTCTCCGAGTTCTGGAGCGGGCGTTTCCCCTCCGCCGCCGGGACCGCTCTGGAAGGGTTGAGGGCCTCCCGGGAGACCGGGCAGTCCATCTGGGCGACCCAGAACCTGGCGTCACTGGCGATGATCGCCGCCATCCAGGGCGACGTCGAAACCTGCCGGATCCGCGCACGTGCGGTCGCCACCCAGGCCGGGGAGAACAGCCTTGGTCTTCCCGCCGCCCTGGCCTCCTGGGCGCTGGCGGTCCTGGAACTGTCCCGAGGCAACGCCGCCGACGCCTTCTTCCGGTTGCGCTCCCTGGTGCACGCCGGACCCGGGAACGGGCACCCCACCATGCGGTTGCTCACCGCCCCGCACTTCGTGGAGGCGGCGGTCCGCATGGGCGAGACGGAGTGGGCACGCGCCTCCCTGGCCGGATACCGGGGCTGGGCCGAGTCCGTGGACAGCCCGAGCGCCCTGGCCTTGGCCGCGCGCGGGGACGGCCTCCTCACCACGGGCGAGGAGGCGACCGACCACTTCGGGACCGCCTTGGCCCTGCACCGGGCCTGCGGTGACGACGACGTCGAACACGCGCGCACCCAGCTGCTGTTCGGCGCCCACCTGCGACGGGGACGCCTGCCCGGCCGGGCCCGCGAGCACCTGTACAACGCCTTGGAGACCTTCGAACGTTTCGGGGCGCGGCTGTGGGTCCGGCAGACCCGCGCCGAGCTGCGCGCCATCGGTACCTCCGAACGCGGACCCGAGACACCACCCACCGGGGAGCTGACCGCGCAACAACAGCAGATCGCACGGTTGGTCGCGGAAGGCGCCACCAACCGTGAGGTGGCCGCGCACATGTTCATCAGCCCGCGCACCGTGGAGCACCACCTACGCGGCATCTTCCGCAAGCTCAACATCAGGTCCCGGGTGGATCTGGCCCGCCTCTTCAACTGAAGGGGGAGGCATCCCGGTCCGGACGCGATGGGGCGGACGGATCACCGTAACGTGCCGACCGGTCGGTACGTCCGGCCCGTCACCAGAAAGGCAGTCATGAAAACGACAGCACCGGAACACCTCCTGAGAGCGGACGGGGTGACCGTGCGCTTCGGAGGCCTCACCGCGCTCGAGGACGTCGGACTCCACGTCGCGCCGGGCTCCGTCGTCGGACTCATCGGCCCCAACGGCGCGGGCAAGACCACCCTGTTCAACGTCCTGTCCGGGGTCCTGCGCCCCACGGCCGGGACCATCTCCTGGAAGGGACAACCACCGCCCGGACGCCGCACCCACCACCTGGCCAAGGCCGGCATCGCCCGCACCTTCCAGGGGCTCAACCTCTTCCCGATGATGCCCGTGATCGCGAACGTCATGGTCGGGGCGGACCGGCTCGCGGGCGGTGGCCCGTTCTCCCTGATCAGCGGGCTCGGCCGACACCACAAGGACGAGAGGGAGCTCCGAGAGCGTGCCTTGGCGACCCTCGAACGGTTCGGTATCGCCGAGTACGCCGCGCGCCTGCCCGGCACCCTTCCCTACGGCGTGCAGAAGCAGGTCGCCCTGGCCCGCGCCTGCGTGGGCGAGCCGGAACTGCTTCTCCTCGACGAACCCGCCGGCGGCCTGTCCGGGCGGCAGATGAACGCCCTCGCCGAACAGATCCGCGGTTTCAGCCGGGACATGGCGGTCGTCCTCGTCGAACACCACATGGACCTGGTCATGGACGTGTGCGACCACATCTTCGTCCTCGACTTCGGCAAGGTCATCTCCGCCGGCACCCCCGACCAGGTGCGGGCCGACCCCGTCGTCACCCAGGCCTACCTCGGCACCCCCGCCGACGAGACACCGACCGACGGTGGACCCGTCGCCGTCGACCAGGGGCTCAACGGAACGCGACGGAACGGAGCCGCCCGATGAGCGCCGAACCCCTCCTGTCCATCCAAGGGCTGACCGCCCACTACGGTCCCGTCCGCGCCCTCGACGACGTCTGCCTGGACGTCTCAGGCCGGGGACTCTGCGCGGTGCTCGGCGCCAACGGCGCGGGCAAGACCACCCTGCTGCGCACCCTCACCGGACTGCACAGCGCCACCTCCGGCCGAGTGCTGCTCGAAGGTGAGGA
The DNA here is from genome assembly GCF_001570765.1 of Nocardiopsis listeri NBRC 13360. GTDB lineage: Bacteria > Actinomycetota > Actinomycetes > Streptosporangiales > Streptosporangiaceae > Nocardiopsis > Nocardiopsis listeri. The sequence continues at coordinate 16,056 of NZ_BCSH01000067.1, forward strand.
CATCACCCGGCTGCCGGCCGAGAAGGTCATCACCCGCGGGCTGGCCCACGTGCCCGAAGGCGGCGGCGTCATCGTCGAGCTCACCGTCGAGGAGAACCTGCGACTGGGTTCCCTGTGGCGCTCGGACCGACGCGACCGCACCACGTTCGACCAGGTCCTGGAACTCTTCCCGCCCCTGGTGGAACGGCGCAACAGGTCCGCGAGCACGTTGTCCGGGGGCGAACGCCAGATGCTCGCCATCGGTCGCGCGCTCATGGCCCGCCCCAAGGTGCTGTTGCTCGACGAACCCTCGCTCGGCCTCGCACCGCTCATCACCAGGCAGATCTTCACCCTGCTGCGCGACCTGCGCGACCGTACCGGGCTCACCGTCGTCCTGGTCGAACAGAACGCCGCCGGCGCCCTGTCGGTCACCGACCACGGGTTCGTGCTCAATCAGGGCGGCGTCGCAGCGGAGGGCCCCTCCGCGAGCCTCCTCAACGACGACCGCACGCGCCACGCCTACCTCGGTTTCTGAGGGAGATCCCCATGACCCACTTCATCAACCTGACCCTGAACGGGTTGGCGTCCGGGGCGGCGTACGCGGCCCTCGCACTGTCCCTGGTCATCATCTACCAGGCCACCCGGCTGGTGAACTTCGCCCAGCCCGCTCTGGCCCTGGTGGCGGTCTACGCCGCCTACACCATCACGCAGCTCACCGGCTCCTACTGGATCGGGTTCGCCGCCGCCCTCATCGTGGGGCTGGTCGCGGGCGCACTCGTCGAGCGCGTCATCATCCGGCCCATCGCCAAGACCTCACAGCTCAACGCCATCATCGTCACCCTCGGACTCCTTCTGGTGATCCAGGGCGGTGTCGGCATGATCTGGGGCAACGAACAGCACGGGTTCAGCTACGCGTTCGGCTACGTGGGCCGCTTCTCGCCCGCGGACGTGTTCGCGCTGGCGGCCGTGGGCGCCGTCGCCCTCCTGCTCTTCCTGGTGTACCGGTTCACCCCGCTCGGCCTGCGCATGCGCGCCGCGGCCTTTCGCCCGGAGGCCGCTCGGCTCAGCGGGGTCAAGGTCGGCCTGATGCTCACCGCGGGCTGGGGCATCGCCTCCCTGATCGGCGCCCTCGCGGGCATGCTCGCCGGCCCCCCGTTCATCTCGCCCAACGTCTTCGACGTGGTGTTCGTCTTCGGGATCACCGCGGCCGTCGTCGGCGGCCTCGACAACCCCTTCGGCGCGGTCATCGGTGGTCTGCTCATCGGTCTCGGCATGTCCTACGTGTCCGGATACCTCGGGCCCGAGCTGGCCACCCTGTCCGCCCTCGTCATCGTCGTCCTCGTCCTGAGCGTGCGCCCCGACGGCATCCTGTCCCGGCCGACCGCGCGAAAGGTGTAGCAATGTCCCAGCCCACCGCACAGCGCGAGAAACGCACCGAGCCCACCGAGACCACGGCCGGCCCAGGCCCGTCCCGCTGGGCGGCACTGCCCCTACCCGTCCGACACCTGTCTGCGGCCGCGCTCGGCCTGGCCGTCGTCACCGGACTGCTGTTCGTCACCGGCGACCTCACCGCCCTGCGCATCGCCGCCATCGGGTACACCATGCTCGCCATCGCCGGGCTCCAGCTGCTGGTCGGTGGCTCCGGGCAGGTGTCCCTGGGGCACGGCGCGTTCATGATGATCGGCGCCTACGCGATGGCCCTGCTCGTGCTGCACCAGCCGATGCTGCCGATCAGCGCCAACCTCGGCGTCATCGTCGTGGTGTCGATCGTCGCCGGCGTCGCGGTCGGCGCGGCAACCGCCCGCCTGCACGGGCCCTACCTGGCCGGTGCCACCCTCATCCTCGCGGTCGGGCTACCCGGACTCGCGCACCGATTCCACGACCTCCTCGGCGGCAGCAACGGGCTCAACATCCGCACCGCCGGCGTCCCGCCCCTCCTCCAAGGCGTCCTCAGCACCAGCGAATGGCGGGCACTGGTCGTGTGGACGACCGTCGTCATCGGTTTGGCGGTACTCGCCACCATCTCCGCCGGTCGCCTCGGCCGTCGGATGCGCGCCATCCGCGACGACGAGACCGCCGCCGCCATGGCCGGCGTTCCCGTCGGCAGGACCAAGGTGGTCGCGTTCGTCATCGCCTCCACCGCCGGTGGTCTGGCCGGTGGTCTACAGGCCTACGTCCTGGGCACCGTCACCCCCAGCAGCTTCACGCTCGTGCTGTCACTGACCCTGCTCGCCGCGCTGGTGTTGGGCGGTATCGGCAGTCTGTGGGGCGCCCTGTGGGCGTCCATCGCCATCGTCTACCTACAGATCTGGGCGACCGACCTGGCACGGGCCATGGACCTGAGCCGTGACGCCGAGAACAACCTGCCCATCGTGTTCTTCGGCGTCGTGCTCATCCTCGTCCTCCGCTTTTGGCCCCTGGGTGTCCACGGGGCCCTCCAGAGCCTCAGAGCCCGCCTCCGAGCCCGCAACTCCTAACCCCCTTTCCAAAGGAGAGAACCATGCGTACACGCACCGGACCTCGGGCCCTTCTGGCTCCCGGACTGGCCCTGGTCCTGTTCGCCACCGCCTGCACGGGCGCGGGCGACGTCGGTGACAGCGCCGCGGTCGACCTCGACGTGGCCCCGGGCGTCACCGACGACGCCGTCGTCATCGGAACCCACCAACCCCTGACCGGACCGGCGTCGGCCGGGTACCTGGCGGTCTCCCAGGGGGCGGCGGCCGTGTTCGAGTTCGTCAACGCCCAGGGCGGGGTGAACGGACGCGAGATCGACTACCGGATCGAGGACGACGTCTACGACCCTTCCCAGACGATCGACGTCACCCGTCAGCTCGTCATCGAGGACGAGATCTTCGCGATGGTCGGTGGGCTGGGCACACCCACCCACAGCGGCGTCCTGGACTACCTGAACGAGGAGGGGGTGCCCGACATCTTCCCCTCCTCCGGCGCCCTGGCCTGGAACAACCCGGACGAGCACCCGCTCACCTACGGCTGGCAGACCGACTACACCAAGGAAGCGAAGATCCAGGGTGAGTACATCACCGAGAACTTCCCCGGCGAGTCGGTCGGTTACCTGTACCAGAACGACGACGTCGGTGAGGACTCCCAGACCGGGCTCGACCAGTACCTCAGCGACGACGTCGTCGCTCGTGAGCACTACGAGTCCGAGGTCAGCGACCTGAGCGCGCAGATCGCCGAAATGGAGAGCTCCGGCGCCGAGGTCGTCGTGTGCTCCTGTATCCCGGCGTTCGTCGCGCTGGGCATGCTGGAGGCCGCGCGGATCGGCTACGAACCCCAGTGGGTGGTCTCCAGCATCGGGGGTGACACCACGACCCTGCAGGGTCTGCTCGCGACGTTCACCGAGGGAAGCGACTCGGAGGACGTCCCGGCCGACGCGTTCCTGTCGGACATGCTGATCACCACCTACATGCCCCGGGTGGAGGACGAGGACGACGAGTGGGGACAGTTCTTCCTCTCGATCTACGACGAGTACGGCGAGGGCGACACCGTCACCAACACGCACGTCTTCGGCATGACCCAGGCCGTGATGTTCGCCCAGGTCCTCAAGTCCGCCGGCGAGGATCTCACCCGGCAGTCCCTGATCGACGCCATGGAGTCCCAGGAGTGGCAGGGCCCCGGCCCGGTGCCCTTCTCCTCCTCCGACGGTGACCACGGTGGCCACCAGGGCGTGTACGTGGTCCAGTACCAGGAGGGCGGCTCCATCGAGGTGGTCCAGGAGCCGCGTGTCACCGACCGTGAGGGCGGGGCCATCGAGGAGACCGACTTCGAGCCTTTGATGCCGGACACCCTGCCCTTCCACGACTAGTAGTGTTTTTTGGGGGCCTCCGCTGG
>NZ_BCSH01000068.1 GCF_001570765.1 Nocardiopsis listeri NBRC 13360
TGACCCCCTGTGGTCCACGAGGCAGCATCCGGTACCGATGGCCGCACACGCTGGACGGCGTGTGCGGCCATCGCCGTCCCCGGACCCCTTCAGCAGGGAGTCTGGAGGGTCGTCCACAGCCCGCGCTCGAGCCGGTGGCCCCGCACCACGGATCGTGATCCCATCGAACCGGGGGCGCCGGCGTCTCCACCGACTTCATGCTGCCCGAAAACGGCCGACGACCGGCCCCACGCGGGAACGGTCGAGCGGTCACCCGGCTATCCGGGGAACGACGAACGGCGGCCCGGAGGAGAGTCCCTCCGGGCCGCCGTGGTGCGGGATCGGATGTTCGGAAGCGGGGGTCAGCCGCCGTGCGGGCAGGAGTCCCGGTAGTCGGAGAAGTCCGTGCCGATCCCGGTCCTGGGCGGCGGGCACAGGAACTGCTCATACCGCTCGTCCTCGTCCACGAACCGCTTCAGCCAGGAGATGCTGTACTTGGCGATCGTGGTGTTGGAGACGTTGGGCGCGAAGTGACTCGCGCCGCGCAGCTCCAGGTAGGCGCGGTCCAGAGAACTCGGCAGGCTCTCGTACATCGGGATCGCGTGCGAGCGGACCGAGGCCGTCACGTCGTTCTCGGCGCCGACGATCAGCGTGGGCGTCTCGACGCTCGACCAGTTCTTGCTGGTGTGCCAGGGGGTGAGCGGGATCGCCGCGCGAACCTCGGGCCGGTCGTCCACCGCGGCGAGCGTTCCGCCGCCGCCCATGGAGTGCCCCATGACGGCCAGTCGATCGCCATCCACCGTGTCGTTGACGTCGCTGTCCTCGACCAGGTAGTCGAGCGCGGCCTCGATCTGACGGCCGCGACTGTTCGGCTGGTCGAAGCGGGTGTTGGTGTCGATGGTGAACACCACGAACCCCTGCGAGGCCAGGCGGTGCCCGTACCAGGACATGGAGGACTCGCCGGCGGTGTAACCGGGGGCGATCACCACACCGCCGAAGGTGCCCTCGCTGGTGTCGGTCGGGTAGTAGATCGTGCCCCCACCGAAGCCGCTGACCAGCGAGGAGACGGAGGTGGTGTCGGTGTCGAAGTGCCCGCGGGGCGCGGTGACGCTGGACTCGGTGGGGTCCGGGCCGCGTTCGTGCGGGCTCTCGGCCAGGGCCGGGCTGACGGTGGCGCCGGCGCCGATCAGCGACAACCCGAAGACGAGGGCGGATTTCGCGGCGAGTCCGGACATCCAGGAGCGGGCCCGCGTTCTGGGTCGAGTACGCCCTTCGGGGGACGGGGGATTTTCGGTCAGCACGTGATTTCCCTTTCTCGTGCAGCGGGAATCCGCGGCCTTTCGGTCATCGCGGATCGGGGGTTTCCCGAGGAAAGGACAAAGGTGAGGGAATCGCCTTTCCCTTACTGGTTCTCGGGATGTGGGTTCACTATGCGGTCGATTGTGTGAACGCGCATCCGTCGAATCACCAGCGTCCGTGTGTTCCCAGTTCGAGAGGGTTGTCGGTGTTTCCCTTGGCGTGGCGTCGGGCAGGGCGGCCCGTAAGGAACCGAAGCCCAGGGGGTGAGGACGGTGCCAGGAGTCGACGAACTACCGGACACTCTGCGCCGATCGCCGGAGAAGGCACAGCGCACGTGGATCGAGGCGCACGACAGCGCGGTCCAGGAGTACGGGGAGGGCGAACGCGCCCATCGGGTCGCCTTCGCCGCGGTCAAGCACAAGTTCGAGAAGGTCGGTGACCGTTGGGAGCCGAAGCAGGGCAAGGGACCCTCGGACGCGCAGGCGAAGAACCCCTCGGCGGGGCGGCGTTCCGGCTCGGACCGGTCCACGGCCGGTGGTGTCGACGCCAACGCCAGCAAGGAGCACCTCTACCAGCGTGCCCGCCAGTTGGGTATCTCCGGGCGGTCCCGGATGCGCAAGGACGATCTGGTCAAGGCCCTACAGAAGGAGAACAACCGTAGGACCTCGGGCTCGCGGCGTTCCAGCTGAACATCGGGCCTCGCACGAGGGCCCGAACACACGAGGGCGACGCACCGGAAGGTGCGTCTCCCTCTCTTGCTCGTTCTCGCCTCAGCTGCCCTGGATCTCGCCCCCGGTGGGGGTGAGCGTCTCGCCCGTGTAGAAGGACGAGAGCCGTTCACTGGCGAAGAACACGTACGAGGGCGCGATCTCGTCCGGGTCGGCGGCCCGCCCCATCGGATCCTGCTTTCCGAACCCCTCGGTGCCGCGTTCACCCAGGGTGGCGGGGATCAGCGGGGTCCACACCGGGCCCGGGGCCACACAGTTCACCCGGATCCCCCGGTCCATCAACACCTTGGACAGGGACAGCGCCAGGTTCATCACGGCCGACTTGCTCGACGCGTAGTCGATCAGGGAGTCGTTGCCCCGCAGGCCGTTGATCGAGCCGGTGATGATGATCGAGCCCCCGTCGGACATGTGCGGGAGGGCCTCCCTGATGGTCCAGAACACCCCCATCACGTTGACGTCGAAGGTTCGACGCAGCTGCTCGGTGGTCAGGTCGGTGAAATCATCGACCGGGGTCTGGGTGGCTGCGTGCTCCACCAGGATGTCGATCCCACCGAGTTCGTCGACGGCCCTGCGCACCAGGTGACCACAGTGCGACTCGTCGGCCAGGTCGCCTCGGACCCCCACGGCCCTACGACCCTCCGCCTGTACCAGGTCGGCCGTGTTCTGGGCCTCGGCGTCCTCGCTCAGATAACCGAAGACGGAGTCGGCGCCCTCCTTGGCGAAGGCCACCGTCACGGCACGCCCGATACCGGAGTCGCCTCCCGTGATCAGGGCGCGGCGGTCACGTAGGAGACCACGACCCTCGTAGCCGCGCATCTCGTCACGCGGACGAGGATCCATGGGTTCGGTCCGGCCCGGGTACGGCTGGTTCTGAGCGGGCGGTTGTTCGTGGTTCATGGTGTTCTCCCCTCTCCCACCGGCCGCCCTGCCCGACCGGTGGCCCGGCCACACATGGGGTCGGGGGGTGTGGTCCCGGACCGGAGGGTGTTTTTTCCGATCGGTGGTGTTTCCGTTGCGACCGAGCCGGTCAGGGCACTGGGCGAGGGGGTTCTCATGCGAGTCGGTTACAAGCTCTTCGCCGAGGGATACGGACCTCGGGAAATCGTCGAACAGGCGGTGCGCGCCGAACGCGCCGGATTCGACTTCGTCGAGATCAGCGACCACTTCCATCCGTGGTTGTTCAGCCACGGACATTCCGGGTTCGTGTGGTCCATGCTGGCCGCGATCGCCGAGCGGACCGAGCGGATCGAGATCGTCACAGGTGTGACCTGCCCGTTCATCAGGGTCCATCCGGCGATCGTCGCGCAGGCGGCCGCGACCACCGCACTGCTCTCCGATGGGCGTTTCACCCTGGGGGTGGGATCGGGGGAGCGTCTCAACGAACACGTGGTGGGCAAGGGGTGGCCCGACGTCACCACCCGCCACGAGATGCTCCGCGAATCCATCGAGATCATGCGGCTGTTGTGGTCCGGCGGCTACCACTCCTACAAGGGAGAACACCTGACCCTGGAGGACGCCCGGGTGTTCGACCTGCCCGAACGACCACCACGGGTGATCGTGGCCGCGTCGGGGTCGAGGTCGGCACGCCTGGCGGCCCGGTACGGGGACGGACTCTTCGGGACCGAACCCAAAGTGGCGCTCACCGAGACCTACCGGGGCCAGGGCGGCGACGGCCCCTGCTTCGGGGAGGTCCCCTTGGCCTGGGCCGCCGACGACGGTTCCGCGCTGGAATCGGCCCGTGAGCTGTTCCGCTTCGCGCTCACCGGTTGGAAGGTCCAGTCCGAGCTGCCCAACCCGGTGAACTTCGAGGCGGCGACCTCCCTGATCAGCCGGGAGGCCATGGCGGACGTGTTCGGGTACGGCCCGGATCCGGAACGTCACCTGGAGGTGGCCCGTTCCTTCGTGTCCGCCGGGTTCGATCACCTGGCCCTGATCAACGCCGGGCCCGACCCCGAGGGCTTCTTCGAGTTCTTCGAGAACGAGCTGGCCGGGCCGATCCGGGGCATGACGCGGACACCCGTCGGCGTCTGAGGGGGCCTCCACCCGGACGACCCGGGCCGTGCGATCACAATCCGCGCCACCAGCGAAGCAGGCGGCCGAGCAGGTCCTCCGGGGGTTCCTCCTCCTCTGCCGGGGCCGGAACCTGTTCCATCGGTCGGGGCCGGGCGGCAGGAGGTTCGCTCGGTCGTCCGGGGGTGAAGGAGACGGGCAGCCGACACAGCCCGCGCAGGAACGGGGAGTTCACCACGCGCAGTTCTTCCGGTGGCACGGCCAACCGCAGGCCGCCGAGCCGTTCCTGGAGGACGTTCACCCCGATGGAGGCCACCAATCGCCCCAGTGAGCGGGCGGGGCAACTGTGCGGCCCGGCTCCGAACACCAGGTGGGCGCGGCGTCCGCTGGCCAACCCGGTGTCGGGGTCGGGGTGGCCGCCCCGCACGCTCGGATCGCGGTGCGCGGCGTCGATACCGATGAAGAGGGCGTCCCCGGAGCGAATGCGCGCGTCACCGATCCGCATGTCCTGTAGGGCGATCCGCCCGGCCAGGACCTGGAAGGGCGTGTCCGTCCACATCACGTGGTCCAGGAGGTCGTGGGTGGACAGACGCGCATCGGTGTGGGCCTCGTGCATGCGCTCGTCGGTGAGCAGCGTGCGCATGGTGTTGCCGATGAGGTGGGTGGTGGGCATGTGGCCGGCGCTGACGATGAGGGCGGCCGTGTAGGCGACCTCGCTCGGACTGAGTCCCGACCGGTGTTCGAGTATCCGGGTGACCAGGTCGGGCCCCGGGTGCTCGGCCTTGCGGGCGACCAGCCCGGCGAAGTACTGCTGCATGCGCTCGACCGCCTCCTCGGCGCGGCCGGCGTCCTCACCGAACACGGTCGTGGTCAGGTCTCCGAGCATGTGCCCGTAACCGTCGGGCAGACCGAAGAGCCGATTGAGGACCAGGACCGGCAGGGTGGCGGCGAACTCCTCGATCAGGTCGGCCTCGCCACGGATGACGAAGGAATCGACCAGTCCGTCGGCGATGCCGCGCACGGTTCCGGCCATGGCGGACATGTCGATCCCGCCGACACCGTCCATGATCGGAGCACGTAGGCGGTGGTGTTCCTCGCCGTCCGCGAAGAGCGCGTTGGGCAGCCAGGACATCATCGGGAGGGTCCTGGCGAGGTCGATCCGGCCCTCGACCACCTCCCGCCAGCGACGGGTGTCCCGGGAGAACAGGTGTGGTTGCTGGAGCACGGTGAGGTTCTCGTGGTAGTCGAGCAGGATCCAGGCCTTGGCTCCCGGTTCCAGCTCCACCGGAGCGATGGGCCCGTGCCGTTCGCGGAGCCTGCGCCACAGGCCGTCGCGCCCACCGGGCGGAGTCGTTCCGTACAGGGGTGTGGCTTCGGCCGAATGTCCTTGGGCGAGGGTGGATATCCCGCGTTCTCCATCGGGTCGGATCGTGGTCATCAGGGTGTACGGGCGACCGGGAATGAGGGTTCACGGTCCCCCTTCCCTCCCTTCGAGAAGTCGTGGCACTGCCGTGGTGATGGGAAGGGGAGAGGTTCGGAAACGGGGGACCGGTGGTCGGGGATGGGCCACCGCGGTCGTCGCATTCTAGGTTCGGCCTCGGCGTCCTCACAACAGCGTCGTATTCATTTGTGGCTTTCGGTGAGAGAAAGGGCAATAGGTATTCGCCTTGGTGTTTCCGGTGATTTAGCCCTATTCGTCCCCTCCTTCGGGGAGTGTTCCGGGGAGCGGAGGGGGCCGGAACGCTCCGGTGCCACGGTCGTCGGAGCGAGGTCGGAGTCGTCCCGAAGCCCCCTGGATTGTCAGTGGTGATCACTAATGTTTCCTGTGTGAGCGATCGATGGAGTACCGACGAAGTCTGGGCGCTGGCACCGGACGCCTCATCCCACAAGGCCGCTCTCAAGGTGGCCAAGCCCGGGTCCTGGCCCGCGAGCGGCGTGATCGCCGCCGACGGTGGAGCGACCTCGGCGGTGTGGGGTGAGTGCAAGGGCAGTGGGTCCAAGCCGTACCTGGCCGCCGCGCACCTGGACGGGGACAAGGGTCCCGCCTACAAGTGCAGTTGCCCCAGTCGAAAGATCCCCTGCAAGCACGTCCTCGCGTTGCTGGCCCTGTGGAGTCAGGGTTCGGTGGAACCGGCGGAGGAACGGCCCGAGTGGGTCGCCAAGTGGCTCTCCGGGCGACAGAGCCGAGCCGAGCGCGCCGCCGGCGGGGCCGCAGTCGCACCCGTCGATCCGAAGAAGGCCGCCGCCACCCTCAAGGCCAGGGAGGACACGGTCGCGGTGGGGCTCGAAGAGCTGCGGGTCTGGTTGCACGACCAGGTCGACGCCGGTCTGGCCGAGGTGCCGCGTCTGGGCTACGAGCACTGGGACCGCATGGCCAAACGCCTGGTGGACGCCAAGGCCTCCGGTGCCGCTTCCCTGGTCACCCAACTGCCACAACGGGGCGGCGGCGATCACTGGCCGGACCGTCTCCTGGAACGCCTGGGCATGCTCCACCTGCTGGTCGACGGCTACCTGGCCAGGGAAGAGGTCGACGAACGCACCCGCGCGGTGCTGCGCGCACGAGTCGGTATCAGCACCCGTTCCGAGGACGTCCTCGGCTCCGGTGAGCGCGTCCACGACACCTGGCGGGTCTTGGGCCACAACGACGGGCTCACCCCGGACGGCATGCGCAGCCGTCGCACCTGGCTGCGCGGGGCCGACACCGGGCGTGTGGCCCTGGTCCTGAGCTACGCGCGAACGGGACAGACCCCGGAGTCGCCCTTCCGGTCCGGCACCGAGGCCGAGGGCGAACTCGCCTTCCACCCGGACGGGCGACGGGCGGTGCGGACCGACCGGATGACCGAACGGGCCTGTACCCCACCGGGGGGCGGCGGTATCGACCAGGCCCTGGACTCGTACGCGGGGGCCCTGGCCGACGACCCGTGGCTGGAGGAATGGCCCGTGGTGTTGGACCACGCCGTTGCGGCCCGCACGGGCAACGGCTGGTACGTGGCCGACCGGAACGGCGCCGCGCTGCCCTTGGAGACCGGAACCCTCTGGGCGGTCCTCGCCGCGACCGGAGGACGGCCCACCACCCTGGCCGCCGAATGGTCGCCCAAGGCCGGACTGGCCCCCATGACGTTGTGGGACGACGAAGGAAGGGCCCTCGCCCTGTGAACCAGGAACCCTCGACCCCCGAACACGAGGCGGACGCCTCCGAGCCCCGCGGAAACACCGGTACGGACTGGGGGCGGCTGGTCTCCACCGCCCTGGTCGGCACCGCACGACGTACCGTGCCCACCCCGCCCGGTCTGCCCGAACGCTCCGAGAACGCCGCCGCGCTGCTCGACCTCGCCGTCGTCGAGACGGTCCGCGCCAAGGCGGGGTACGTCGCGCACACCGCCACCCCCATCGACCCGGACCCCTCCGATCCGCTCCCCGAGATCGGCGAGGCCCAGGCACACCGTCTCGACGTCATCCTCGCCGGCCGTCCCGAACTGCTGGCCGAGTGGCTCGACCTGCTTGTCCGTTCCGGTCGGTGCGTGCCCCGCACCCGGATCCCCGACCTGCTCGACCGGGCGGCCCGCGACCGCGGACTACGGCCCGCCGTGGCCGCCGCCGTGGGAACGCGCGGTGTCTGGCTGGCCGGTTTCAACAAGCCGTGGTCCTTCATCACCGCGGAGCCGATGCCCGGTGACGCCTTCGACCGAGAGGCCTGGGAACAGGGCACCCCGGAGCGACGCCGCCGTGCGCTTCGTGCCCTCCGTGCCCAGGACCCCGCCGCCGGTCGTGACCTGATCCGGAAGGCATGGCCGAACGAGAGTCGTGGCGAGGCGCGGCGCGACCTCCTGGAGACCCTCGAACCCACGCTGGGCCCCGAGGACGAACCACTGCTGGACCAGGCCCTGGACGACGGCAACGCCAGTGTCCGAGGACGTGCGCTGTCCCTCCTGGTGGGGCTTCCCGAGGGCGCGCACGCCCACAGGTTGCGCGGGTACCTGCGTCGTCGGCTGCGGGTGGTCCCGGACGCCCCGAACCCCGTCCACCTGGAGAACGTCGACCCCGACGACCCGGAACTCCTGCGCGACCTCGCCCTGGTCGCCGCCAAGACCAGGGCGCGCGCCAAGGACCCACGACCCCAGGACGAACACCGCGAGCGTCACCAGGTCCTCATCACGCACACACCACTGGACGTGTGGACCGAACTCCTCGACACCACTCCGGGCGGGGTCCTCACCCGAGTCGGCGAGGACGACCTTCTGCGGGAGGCGATCATCGACGCGGTGGGCCTGCGCGGGGACGCCACCTGGGCACGAGCGGTGCTCGACCACCCGACCATCGGATTGCCCCGAATGGTCGGTGGGTCGGTCCATGATCTACAACGACAGCGGATCCGACAGTTGCTCGCTCCGCTGCCGGTGGACGAACGGTGCGAACGGATCCGCGCGGTCATCGGGCGGACCAAGGGCAAGATCACCCTGTGCCAGGTCCTGACCGCCCTCGCCACCCCGTGGACCCGGGAACTGTCGGCCGACGTCGTCGAGGTCCTGAGCCGATCGACCGATCGTCGTAGCCCCACTGACACGCACGCCCACCAACGGCTCTGCGTGATCGCCGCCGAGTACATGCCACCCGAACACCTGGACCTGCTTCCGGAGAACTCGCCCAACGAGGAGGAGGCGCACGAGCACCTCCGCCTCCGCGACACCCTCCGATTCCGCCTCGACATGCACAAGGAGCTTTCGTGACCACCACCGCACTCAGCACCGACTCCGCGAGCGCGCTGCGCCCCCACGCCGAGCAGACCTACGCCGCTGAGCTGGAGGCTCTGGCCAAGGTCGACGACCGTCAGCGCCCTCCGGGCTGGCAGCTGTCCCCGTGGGCCGTCACGCGGTACCTGCTGGGCACCACCCTCGACGACGGCACCGAGATCACCCCGAAGTACATCGGTTCCCGTCGGGTCGTCGAGATCGCGGTGGCGACCCTGGCCACCGACCGCGCCCTGCTCCTCATCGGCGTGCCCGGGACCGCCAAGACCTGGCTGTCGGAGCACCTGGCCGCCGCGATCGCCGGTGATTCCACCCTGCTGGTCCAGGGCACCGCCGGCACCTCAGAGGAGGCCGTCCGGTACGGGTGGAACTACGCCCGTCTGCTCGCGGAAGGGCCCTCCGAGGCGGCGCTCGTGCCCAGCCCCATCATGAACGCGATGTCCCGGGGATCGATCGGTCGCATCGAGGAACTCACCCGTATGCCCTCCGACGTGCAGGACGGTCTCATCACCGTCCTTTCGGAGAAGGCCCTGCCCGTGGCCGAACTCGGCGTCGAGGTCCAGGCCCGGCGCGGCTTCAACATCATCGCCACGGCCAACGACCGCGACCGCGGCGTCAACGACCTGTCCAGCGCGCTGCGCCGTCGGTTCAACACCGTGGTGCTGCCCGTGCCGGACAGCGCGGAGGACGAGGTCCGCATCGTCACCCAGCGGGTGGAGCAGCTCGGCCGCTCGCTCGAACTGCCGGAGGTGCCCGCCGGCCTCACCGAGATCCAGCGCGTGGTGACGGTCTTCCGGGAACTGCGTTCGGGGGTCACCGAGGACAACACCACCAAGGTCAAGTCGCCCAGCGGCACCCTCAGCACCGCCGAGGCGATCTCGGTGATCACCAACGGGATCGCCCTGGCCGCGCACTTCGGTGACGGTGAGCTGCGGCCCGCCGACGTGGCCGCCGGCATCCAGGGCGCCGTCGTGCAGGACCGCGTCGCCGACGGGGTCGTGTGGCGCGAGTACCTGGAGACCGTCGCCCGTGAGCGCGAGGGCTGGAACGACTTCTACCAGGCCTGCCGCGAGGTGGGCGCCTGATGGGACGACCCCGAGTGGACACCTCCAAGGTGAGTGTCCTGGGTGTCCGCCACCACGGTCCGGGTTCGGCCCGGGCCGTGCGGGCCGCCCTGGACGAGCTCGAGCCCGACCTGGTGCTGATCGAAGGACCGCCCGAGGCCGACTCCATCACCTCCCTGGTCGGTGGACTCGAACCACCCGTGGCGTTGCTGGTGCACCTGGCCGACACCCCCAAGGCCGGTTCGGTTCGATCACGTGAGGGCTGGGGCTTCTGGCCGTTCGCGAGCTTCTCCCCGGAGTGGGCCGCCCTGCGCCATGCCCACGACAACGACGTACCGGTGCGGTTCTGTGACCTGCCCGCGGCCCACACCATCGCCGAACGCGTCGCCCGCGCCGAGGAGGCCGAGGAACGGCGGGAGAAGGCCGAGAACGAGGGAGCCGACCAGATCCCGGAACCGGCGCGGGACACCGAGCCCGCCCAGGCTCCGGAACGGGCGGAGGAACCACGGGTGCGGTTGGACCCGCTGGGGGTGCTCGCCGAGGCCGCCGGCTACGACGACGCCGAACGCTGGTGGGACGACGTCGTGGAGCAGCGCGCCGACGGTGAGCCCTCGCCCTTCCCCGCGATCGCAGACGCCATGGCCGCCGTACGCGCCGAGTCCGGACCCGAGACCGGGCGGGACGCGCGCCGGGAGGCGTACATGCGCCAGACCCTGCGCGGCGCTCTCAAACAGGGGTACGAGCGGATCGCGGTGGTCTGTGGTGCCTGGCACGCCCCGGCCCTGCGCGACCTGGGCGACTACTCGATCAAGGACGACACCGCCCTGCTCAAGGGGCTGCCCAAGGTGAAGACCACCGCCACCTGGGTGCCCTGGACCCATGGACGACTCGCCACCGCCAGCGGTTACGGCGCCGGGGTGAGGGCCCCGGGTTGGTACCACCACCTGTTCACCGTCACGGATCGTCCGGTGCACCGGTGGCTCACCGCGGCCGCTCGCATACTGCGCGAAGAAGGGCAGCAGGTGTCCTCCTCGCACGTGATCGAGGGGGTGCGGCTGGCCGAGAGCCTGGCCATCCTGCGCGGACGACCGCTCGCCGGACTCGACGAGGTCGCCGAGGCGACCACCGCCGTCCTCTGCGAGGGCGAGCAGACGCGCGCCGCCCTCGTGCACGGACGGATGGCGATCGGCGAACGACTCGGTTCCGTGCCACCGGAGACCCCCATGGTGCCGTTGCAGCGCGACCTCATGGCCGCGCGGAAACGGCTCCGCCTCAAGGCCGAGGCCTTCGACCGAGACATCGACCTCGACCTGCGCAAGGACGGCCAGCGCGAACGCAGCGTGCTGCTGCACCGGCTCAGACTCCTCGGCGTCGAATGGGGCGTGCCGCGCACGCCCGACGGCGGTCAACGCGGCACGTTCCGGGAGAGCTGGCGACTGCGCTGGGAACCCGAGATGGACGTGGCGTTGATCGAGGCGGCCCCGTACGGGACCACCGTGGAGTCCGCGTCCTGCACCCGGGTGGTGGAGATCGCGGCCGACGCCGAACTGCCCACCCTCACCGCGCTCACCGAACAGTGCCTGTTCGCCGAACTGGGCGAGGCGTTGCCGGCCGTGCTGGCCACGCTCACCGACAGGGCGGCCACCGACAGCGACATCACCCACCTGATGTCCGCTCTGCCACCGTTGGCCCGTTCCACCCGGTACGGCGACGTGCGCGGAACCGACAGCGGCCACCTGCGCACGGTCGCCCAGCAGATCCTGGCCAGGGTCCGGGCCGGGCTGGCGCCGGCCGTTCGCGGGCTCGACGACGACGCCGCGGCCCGTTTCGTCAAGGCGCTGGACCGTACCCACAACGCCGCCAACCTGCTCGACGACGACCTGCCGGCCTGGCTGGACACCCTCGCCGCCCTCGCCGTTCGGGACGACGTACCCGGCCGGATCGCCGGTCGGGTGAACCGAATCCTGTCCGACAATGGACGGGTCGACGCCCTCGAGCTTCGCCGCAGACTCGGTCTGGTGATGTCGCCGGGCACCGAACCCGCCCACGCGGTCGCCTGGTTGGAGGGATTCCTCCAGGGCAGCGGGCTGATCCTGGTCCACGACGAAGAGCTGCTCGGCATGATCGACACCTGGCTGCTGGCCCTGCCCGAGGAGCGTTTCACCGCGATCCTGCCCCTTCTCCGTCGCACCTTCGGGGCCTTCGACGGCGCCGAGCGTCAGGAGATCGGTTCGGCGGTGACCAGGATCGACGGCGGCGGGGTCACCGACGGTCGTGAACGGCGGCCGATCGACGCGAACCGGGCGGCTCCGGCAGTGGCCGCGGTACTGGGACTACTCGAAAGGAGCGGTGCGTGAACGCCACGACCGAGGCCGGAACCACCGAACGGGCCCGCCGCTGGCGGCTGGTCCTGGGACAGGAGTCCAACTGCGCCACCCTGTCCGGCGGCGATCAGGCGATGGACTCCGCCCTGGCCGCCCTGTACAACCGCTCCGGCCGTTCCTCCAGGGGTGGTGTCGGCGGATCCGGTGGCCGAGGCGCCGACCTCAGCGGTTCCGCGCCACGAGTGGCCCGCTGGCTGGGCGACATCCGCGAGTACTTCCCCTCCTCCGTCGTCCGTGTCATGCAGACCGACGCCATGGAGCGGCTCGGGCTACAGCAGATGTTGCTGGAGCCGGAGATGATGGAGGCGGTGGAACCCGACGTGCACCTGGTCGGGACACTGCTCTCCCTCAACCGGGTGATGCCCGCGGAGGCGCGCGAGACCGCCCGCGAGATCGTGCGCAAGGTCGTCGAGGACCTGGAGAAGCGGGTCGCGCAGAAGACCCGTTCCGAGATCAAGGGCGCGATCGACCGTTCCACCAAGACCCACCGGCCCCGGCGCGTGGCCGACATCGACTGGAACGCCACCATCCGCCGCAACCTCGCGCACTACCTGCCCGAGTACAACACGGTGATCCCGCAGACCCTCATCGGCCACGGGCGTCGCAGTCAGGGAGTCCAGAAGGACGTGGTGCTGGCCATCGACCAGAGCGGTTCGATGGCGCCCTCCGTCGTCTACGCCAGCGTCTTCGGTGCCGTTCTGGCTTCCATGAGCACCCTGAAGACGTCCTTGGTCGTGTTCGACACCGCCGTCGTGGATCTCACCGAACAACTCACCGACCCCGTCGAGGTCCTGTTCGGCACCCAGCTCGGCGGCGGTACCAACATCAACAAGGCCATCGCCTACAGCCAGGGACTGATCGACCGTCCCACCGACTCGATCTTCGTGCTCATCAGCGACCTCTACGAAGGGGGCGTTCGCGCGGAGATGCTCAAGCGGGTCGCGGCGATGAAGGCCGCCGGGGTCCAGGTCGTGGTGCTGCTGGCCCTCTCGGACGAGGGCGCGCCGTTCTACGACCGACACAACGCCGCCGCCCTGGCCGAACTGGGCGTACCGGCGTTCGCCTGTACCCCGGACGTGTTCCCCGAGCTGATGGCCGCCGCCATCCAGGACCAGCCCTTGGACGCCTGGGTCGACAAACACCTCGACGAATAGGTTCCCGGACGGGGGTGGAGGCCGCGCCCGGCGGCCTCCACCGTGCTCTCTGCGCGGTTCGGGAGCGGGGCCGCGCCGCCCGGGGGACGGCGGCGCGACCCCACTCGTCGCCGGGTCGGAGTGGTCGATTCGGCGGTGCCGGTGGGTCCGACACCAGAGTTTCAGCACGCCGGAGACTCTGCTTACGAGAGAACGTCAAGACCCGCGGAGAACCTCCGTCTTCCGGGCGGTGCCGCCTCCCGGGACGGACGACCACCGGACCACGAGCCCCTCAATCGGCGGCCCCCGGTTCCGTGGACTCCGGTTCGGGGCAGACGGAGTTCAGATCGGGCACGGGGGTCAGGCTCACCGAGAAACGGGGCACCTTGGTGAGGCCGTGTTCGCGGTCCCACAGGAGATCGACGTTGTTCGCTCCGTCGAAGTACAGCACCGGCCGGTCGGTGGTCAGCGGTGGCCCGATCCGTTGGACCGGATCACCACCCGGTTCCACGCACACCACGGACGGGGTGACTCCCACGTGGCCACGTGGCGCGCCACCCTCCGAGCGGTAGTGGGCGACGTGGTCGGAACCGACCTGGGCGCCCTGTTCCAAAGGTCCCTTCATGGTGGTGAGGAGTACGTACACGGTGGCGAGCCCGTACAGACAGACCGCGAGGATCGTCAACAGCCGTGGGAGGAACGATGCTCCGGGGGTACCGATGTGGAAGTAACGGAGGAGACCGAAAGCCCCCAAAGAGACGAGGAGAGCGATCAGTACCGGCAGGAAACCGGCCAGGGCGAAGAGCCGTCCCGGACCGCTGGTCACCACGTCCCCGGGTGAGGCCCCGAACGCCGCCAGGTAGGCGTCCTGATTGGAGGTGCTCAGGGCGATCGCCAAGGGCGCGCCGAGTGAGGTCAGTCCCAGCGGGAGCCAGGTGTTGATCCGCCCCTCCGGTATGTGGCGGAACATCTGCCACACCCCGAACCCACAGGGCAGGGCGAGCAGCGAGGCGATGACGATCGGGAACAGGTCCCCCTCCGGTCGCCACGCGGAAACGTACAGGCCGAAGAGCGCCGCCCCTCCCACGGCCATGGTCATGAGGGTCACGGCCGGGAGGAAGCGCCAGTCGTCCAGCGGGTCCTTCACTGCCGAATCCTTCCCGTTCCCCATGGGGGACGTGGCGCCGGGCGGGTCCGGTGGGCCGACCACCATGAGGCCATCGGGTGGGCCGACCTCGGGGTTGCGGTCAGTGAAGTCGACCAGCATCGACCTCGCCTCGGTGAGCGAGGACGCCTGGATGGTCCCCCTGGAACGCCAGGCCCTCAGGCCACGAACGAGTGCGGCGAGCCACTCCCACCCGGGCATTCGGCCGCGCGGCAGTACCAGGTACCGGTGCGCCGGGGGCTGGTGGGGGCGCAGCCGGGCCGCGAAGGTGACCCGGACCTCCGTCCCGGCCTTGGCCAGCGAGTGCTGGAACTCGGCCACGGCTGCTCGCGTGGCGCCCAGTGCCACACCGGAGACCGCGACACGCACGTCGTACCGGCCCTCGCCCCGGTGTTGCGTCTGCCAGGGACGTCCACCCACCGTCGCGAGGAAGGCCGGCTCGTCCCGAGGTTCGATCTCGATCCCGATACGCACCACGTGGTCGTAGTGCGCGGGAAGCTCGCCCATCAACGGCCCGGGGGCTGAGGGCTCGGGTGCCGCGGAAGTCCCTGGACCATGCCGGGATCGCCGTCGTCGCCGGAGGAAACACATACGAACCTCGTCTGCTGGGGGTCGTGGGGAAGCCTACGACGCTCGTGTGAGGACCGTTTCCGTGCCTTCTCCGTGCCGACTTCGGACCCCCACCGGAAAATCCCTTGGCCGGACGGCCTCGAAAACGGTTGACTGGTGTCCATGCCGCTCACGGAAGAGCAGGCCGCCCTCTAGCGGCGGCCAGACCTCTGTAGTCTCCGACCGCCGCATCAGCGTCCTCGCCGGTGCGGTCTCTCGGGCTGCCCGGCGCCCTACTCACCACGCCGGAAGGCACTCGTGAAATCACCTTCGGGTGGCGGCACCCTCGTGCTCGTCACCGTTCTACTGTCCACCCTGACCCTGCCGTTGTCCCTGACCGGGGCATCGGTCGCGCTGCCCGACATCCAAACGGAGCTGGGAGTCGGCCTCACCTCGGCGCAGTGGGTCGTCAACGCCTACAACGCGTGTTTCGCCGCGTTCCTCGTGTGCGCCGGTTCGATCGCGGACGCGGTCGGCCGTAAACGCGTCTACGTGTTCGGGGTCGGCCTGTTCCTGGCCAGCGGCCTGCTCTGCCTGTTCGCACCCGGTATCGAGGCCCTGGTCGCGTTGCGCGCGCTGGGCGGGGTCGGCGCCGCCGCGGCCGTCGCGGGCGGTGGGTCGATGCTGGCCCTGACCTTCGAGGGGCCCGCCCGGGCCCGGGCCTTCGGTCTGCTCGGCACCGTCCTGGGCGCCGGCACGGCCTTCGGTCCCGCGGCCGCGGGCCTGCTGGTGGAGGCACTGGGCTGGCGGTTCGCCTTCGCCGGCCCCGCTACGGTCGCCGGCCTGGCCCTGCTGTCGGCGTCGCGAATCCCGGCGATGCGCGGCGATGGCCGTTCCGTCGACCGGTGGGGCGGAGCCCTGTTCACCGTCGCGCTGTTGTTCCTGATCGGTGGGCTGGTGGAGGGGCCCACGAGGGGGGCCGGTGTCCTGGTGGGGCTCATCGCCTTGGCGGCCGTCACCGCGGTGGTCTTCGTGCTGGTGGAACGTCGCCGATCGGAGCCCCTCGTGGACGTCTCCCTGCTGGCCAACCGTCGTTTCGTCGCCTACGCCCTGGCCGCGGCCACGTTCATGTCGGTGTTGGTGCCCTTGCTCGTGTACCTACCGTCGTACCTGATCAACGTGGTCGGGTTGGGGGCCGGCACGGCGGGCCTGTGGATGCTGTTCCTGACCGTGCCGACCCTGCTGCTGCCCACACTCGGCGCGGAGCTGGTCAATCGGCTGCCGCACGTCGCCGCGGTGGTCGGTGCCCTGTTGCTCTTGGGGACGGGGGTCCTCGGCTTCACCACCCTGGACTCCGACGCGTCCGTGTGGTCGGTCATGCTGCCGTTCCTGCTGGTGGGATCGGGTGTCGGGCTCACCGGCGGGATGATCGACGGGTTGGGCCTGGCCACCGTCCCACCCGAACGCGTCGGTACGGCCTCGGGTGTCTTCAACGCGACTCGGCTGAGCCTGGAGACGATCTCCATCGCCGTGGTCGGCGCTCTCTTCGCGGTACTGACCGGTGGCCGGTTGGCGGGTCCGGACTTCACCGAAGCCCTGCACCTGGTGGCGCTGTTGCTCACCGCGCTCGTCGCGGTGGTGTCGGTCGCCGTGGTCGTCCTGACCCGGAACCCGAGGGCACGCGAACCGGCTCGACGGTGATGGTCCGGGGCCCGGGGGTTCCGGGCCCCGGCACCGGTCCGTCGGGTCGGTCGGCCCCGTGCTGATTCGCGCGATTCGGTGGTCTCCTGGGCATGATGAAGGGGGAGCGAGGGGGAGGACGCATGACCGATTGGCCGACGGGCACCTTCATGTCCAGGATCGGGGGTCCCGCCGCCGAACGGCTCCTGTCACTGGCACCACCGCGCCACCTGAAGGCCAACCGGGTGCTCATCTCCCAAGGTGACGAGGACGAGCAGATCATGCTCCTCGGCCCGCCGCCGGAGGGACGGAACGGGGACGCGGCCTGTGTGAAGGTCACCTCGGTCATGCGCAACGGCACCGAGGCGATGCTCGGTATCCGAGTACGCGGAGACCTCGTCGGCGAGCTCAGCATGTTCCGCGGCACCCCTCCGATCGCCACGGTCACCTCGTGTTCCCCGCTGTCGGTCAGGACCTTTCCCCACCCGGTGTTCGAGGCCTTTCTGGAGGAACACCCCAAGGCCTGGCGCGCACTGATCACGATGATGGCCGAACGGTTGGAGTGGGCCGATCGCCACCGTGCCGAGTTCATCGGTTACGAGGTGGAGGCGCGTCTGGCCCGGGTGCTCGTCGAACTGGCCGACCGCCATGGCACTCCGACCCCGAACGGGATCGATCTGGGTGTCCGCCTCTCCCACACCGACCTCGGCAAGCTCATCGGCGCACGCACCGACGCGGTCGGCAACGCCATCCGCCGCTTCCGGTCGGAGGGGCTACTGGTGTCCGGATATCGCAACGTCGTCATCGTGGACATGGAGCGGTTGAACGGGATCTACGAGAACGCGTGAGGGATTGCGGACTGATCGGTGGTCCGGTGGTCCTGAAAGCGACACAATGGTGTTCGGGCACCATGCCCCGACCCTCGCTCCACCCAGCGCCCAGTCCTCCGGCGCCCCTCCCCGGTGGAGAAGAGCGGTTCCGGCCGCCGGAGTGGTGAGGACGGAACCATTCCGGCGGTCCCCCCTTCCCCTTCCTGGATCGACGCGGCGCTCGGGCTTAGCCTGGTGTCCCGGCCGCACCGATCAGGGAGTGTCCCGTGACAGAGACGCAGCAACGGCCCCTCACCCTGGACGCCATCGAGACCGACGCCGAGAGCCTCGGGTTCGGCATGTCCTGTGAAGAGGCGGTCGGCCAGCTCCTACGGGCCCTGGCCGCGGCCAAACCCGGCGGTCGCCTCCTCGAACTGGGCACCGGAATGGGCGCGGGAACCGCGTGGCTGCTCGCCGGAATGGACGAACACGCCCGGTTGGACACCCTCGACAACGATCCCGAATGCTTGGGCGTGGCCCGCCGACACCACACCCTGGATCCTCGTGTGACCCTCTTCGAGGCCGACGGCGGCGAGTGGCTGGCCGACCGTGCCACCGACGACGGACCCGGATACGACATGGTCTTCGCCGACACCTGGCCGGGGAAGTTCACCCACCTGGACGAAGCCCTGTCCCTGGTGGACCCGGGTGGTTTCTACGTGGTGGACGACCTGGCCCGGCAGCCGCGGAACACCTCCCTTCCCGAGGACCACTGTCTGGCGGTGGAGGCCCTGATCAAGGACCTGGAGTCCCGAGCGGGGTGGGAGCGGCTACCGTTGCTCGGCTGGTCCTGCGGGGTCCTCGTCATGGTCCGTCGCTGACCCGATTCCCTCTGGGCCGGCTTCCGAACGGTTTCCCTGCTGCGGCCCCGGGCCGGACCGTGAGCCACCCGGGCCCGTCATTGAAGGGTTCGACCCGCCCCTTCCTCGGGTAGTAGTGGCCACCACACGAACTGTGACCCTAGGAGGAGTGGAATGGCCAAGGGCGGTTGGGAACAACTGTGGCGGAGGATCGACCGGGCCCGGCGCAGACGTGGATTCGAGCGTGAGACCTTCGTCCTCATCTTTAAGTGCGCGATCGCCTCGACCCTCGCCTACGTGGTGGGACACCTGATGGGCGCGTCCACCCAGATCGGTTTCGCCCCCTTCACCGCGCTCTTGGTCGTCCGACCCAGCGTGTACGGGTCGGCGCTCCAATCCGGTCGATACGTCGCGGCGGTGTTCGTTGGCGCCCTGATGGCCGGAATCAGTGGTCTCACCGTTGGCCCCACCATGTGGATGTTCGCCTTGGTCGTCCTAGCGGCCCTCATCGTCGGGCAGACACGGTTCTTCGGTGAACAGGGAACACAGGTCTCCGTGGTGGCGGCCTTCGCCCTGGCCGGTGGAACCGCCACCAGCCTCTCGGACCTGGGGTCACTCCTGCTGATGGTTTGCGTGGGTGCGGGTTGCGCCCTGCTGACCAATATCGTCTTGGCCCCGGCGGTGCGTTTCCGTGACGCCGAGAACGCCGTCCTGGTTTTCTCCGACAGCCTGCGTTCCCTGACCGGTGAGATGGCTGAGGGGCTGAGCCAGGGCAAGGAGGGGTTGGACCCGGATTATTGGGCTGAGACCGCGGACGGGTTCGACGGGACGGTGCGCAATGCCCAGGAGTCGATCCGTCGGCAGGAAGACCGGTTGTGGTTCAACCCACGGCGGCTCCTGTCACGTGAGGAACCGTCGCCCGCGCAGTTCGACATCTACCGTGACTGGGTTCAGGCCCTGAGCCGAGCCGCGCAGCACGTGCAGTCCCTGGTGCGCGCGCTGCGCAGCACCACACGTTCGGGCTCTCGGTTCTCCGCCCCCGACGACGCGTTCCTACGGGAACTCGCTCCGTTGCTGGAGCGGGCCTCGGAGATCTTCAGGGTCGTGCATGATCAGGAGGAACCCGAGCGCAGCACCGCCTCCGACGACCTGTGCGCGATGGTCGACGACGCCCTGCGCGAGTTGGACAGGGTCCGCGAACGTGTGCGTCGGGAGTGGGGTGATGAGCAGTGGCCGGTGTACAGTGCTCTGCTCACCGACGTCGAGCGCCTTCTTGAGGAAGTGGACCAAGGTTACGAGAACGCCGAGCGGTCCGACGATCGGTGAGCGTACTCGTGCGCCCGATGGGCAGGGTTGCGGCATGGATCGCACATCCACGCCCATCGGATCCCGAAGAGCGAGGACCAACACCATCGCCCTCCTGAGCACCGTCCTTCTCGTCACCTCCTGCGCCAACGGGGAAGCCCGGAACATGAGGGACCAAGAGGGTGAGACGACGGGCTCGAACGGGGCCGGAGCCCTCGACCTCGGTGAACCCAGGGACTTGGCCACGAACCTCGACGTCCCCTGGGGTATCGACTTCCTCCCCGATGGTTCGGGGCTCGTGGCCCAACGGCACTCCGCGGTCGTCGCCCACCTGACCCCGGACGGCGACGTGACCGAAGCCGGAACCATCGACGGGGTGGCGCACGGCGGCGAGGGTGGGCTCCTGGGGCTGGCGATCGACCCCGGGTTCCCCGACGAGTCCTACGCCTACTTGTACTACACGACCTCCTCGGACAACCGTGTCGCCCGGGTCGCCTACGACGAGGAGTCCGGGAACCTGGGCGAGACCGAGGTGATCCTGGACGGCATCCCCGCGGCGAACACCCACAACGGCGGCCGGATCGCATTCGGGCCCGATGGCTACTTGTACGTGGCCACCGGTGACGCTCAGGAGACCGACAACGCCCAGGACACCGACTCGCTCGGTGGCAAGATCCTCCGGATGACCACCGCCGGCGACCCGGTCCTGGACAACCCCTTCGGCGACCACGTCCTCAGCTACGGTCACCGCAACGTGCAGGGCCTGGCCTGGGACGAGGAGGAGAACCTGTACGCCGCCGAGTTCGGCCAGGACACCCTGGACGAGGTCAACCTGATCGAACCGGGCGGCAACTACGGCTGGCCGATCGTCGAGGGGCCCGGCGGGGGAGGGGAGTTCACGGACCCGCTGCTCACCTGGGAGCCGGCCGAGGCCTCACCCAGCGGTGCGGCCATCGCCGGCGATTCCCTGTGGGTGGCCTCCCTGCGTGGCGCGCGACTCTGGGAGATCCCACTGACCGGTGGAGGCGAGGTCGGTGAACCGGAGGCCGACTTCATCGACGGGTTTGGCCGACTGCGCACGGTCCTGGTCCACCCCGACGGCGACGCGCTGTGGTTGACCACCAGCAACCTCGACGCCTGGGGTTCGCCCGCAGACGGTGACGACCGTGTCGTGAACGTACCCCTGGAGTGACCCGAAGCCCCCACGACGGGGGCACGGTCCCACCAGGGGCAGGTCTGAGCGGAGGGCCCGGTCCGAGGAGGGCCGGAACCGGTCAGCCGATCAGGCCGCGCGGGATGACCTCCTCGGTGAGGACACGGCGGATCTCTTCGTCCTCACCGAGGTGCCCGGGGTGTTCGGCCTCCTCCCGCAGTCGGGCGCGCACGGCAGCGACCACCTCGTCGCTGAGCAGTGTCCGCGCGAGCGGACCGGGCTCGGTGGTCTCATGCCAACGGCGCAGTGCGTCCAAGCGGCCGTGTTCCACCGCCTCATGGGTCATGTGGAACAGACCGTCGACGTTGCGGTCGTAGGCGTCGGGGTCCAGGAGGTCCACGTCGACGACGGTGACCGGCTGGGGCGCGCCGCCGTCGGGGGTGGGGCGCATGTGATAGACCCGCCAGACCCGGCCGTTGGTGAGGTAGATCCACTCCGCGCCCTTGTCGACGGCCAGCCGCCGTGACATCTGGATGTTGCGCAGGTCCAGTTCCTGACCGATCCGGCACACCTCGACGGGGGCGAAGAGCGCACCGTCCAACACGATCGCGTAATCGATGGAGTCACCGCTGGTGCGGTACTCGGTGGTCATGTCCCGGTACTTGCTGAAATTGAGTCCGACGTCGAAGAAGTCGGCGACCAGCAGCCGGGTGTCACCGTCGTTGGCGTCGCGCTCGGCGAGCTCCGCGAGGGGGCCGGCGAGCCGGTCGACCGCGGCGGCCACACGTCCCCGGACCTCGGTCTCCCAACCCTGGGTGGTGGTGAACTCGGCGGTCCTTGTCATGACCTGGGTCTCGTCAGCGTCCATGCCGTCCGTTTCCGTGTCTGGGGTGACCCCGTCACACGGCGTTCTCCGAAGGGGTGGGGGCACGCGGACGGGAGGAGAATCCGCCACAGATGGTACAGGTCTGACATGGGAACCCCGCCCTGGAGAGGGTTTCGGGCTGACCGGTTTCAGGGGCCAGATGTTTCCGGGTTCGTCGCCATGAGGCCGGGACGGTCACGGTCCGAGGCCAGGGCCGTCCTTCTCGGAACCTCGGTGGTCCTTCGAAAGCGGTGACTGCTCGCCACCCTGATTCGTCTTTGTGGTATGTGCTCCTTGCCTTGCTAATTCTCGCATTCGTTCACTAAGGGCACTTCTTCTGATTTCGGGTGCGGCCTGCTTCGATGACCTATGTCCTTGCCGGTGGCCTTGTACCTCCAGACGTTCTGACTGAGGCTTGGTGAACGAGGTGTCGGACCTTATCGAGCCGGAATCTGTTGGTTCCTGGGGTGTTACAGGTACATGAGCGATGACGATGACCTGCGTGTGGACATGCGCAAGCTCGCGCCCGCCCAGCAGGAAGCACTGCGGATGCGGGTGAAGAGGCGCGATCAACGACGGTATGAGCCCAACCGAAGCCGTGCGCGTCTTCGGTG
>NZ_BCSH01000069.1 GCF_001570765.1 Nocardiopsis listeri NBRC 13360
GCCCCACCCGGAAGAATCACTCATCGCCACCCCTCCCCACTCGGTGGCTATCGGGATGCTCCAGGCCCGGATTCCAACGGAAGCTCCGTGACGGTGAGGTCGAGGTCACGAATCATCGCCACGCTCAGCTGGCGGATCTGGAACTCGGTCACCTTCGCCTTGTGGAGCGAGGCCAGCCCGGAGAACCCCGACAAATCGCTCCCGCGCAGGTCGGTGCCGGACATCTTGGTGCTCTCGATCTCCGCACCGAAGGCGCAGTCGTCGAACACCGCGCCCCGAAGGTCGCTCTGGACGATCCCCGTCTCCTTGAAGGAGCAATCGACGAACGCCACGTCACCGGTGACCTTGACTTGCTCCCAGCTCGCGTAGTCGAACTGGCACCCCTCGAAGAGCACGTCGGTCATCGTGACGTACGACAACGACACCCCCATCAGGCGCGACGCGGTGAACCGGCAACGGCTGAAGGTGACACCGGTCAGGCGGTGCGAGGTCAGGTCCACGGACGAGAAGTGGACGTTGACGATCCTCTCCTCCTCCGGTTCGGAGGGATAGGGCCAGACCCGCACGGCAGGCTCGTCGTCGCTGGGCAGGAGCACCTTCGCTCCCCGGATTTGGGTGGTCTCCACGAACTTCCCTACTTCTTCGAGCCGTCACATGAGTGATGATTCTGCTCGCAGCGCCATGTTCGGCGCCCGAATGGGCGCTGCGAGCAAGAACATCGGGGGAGAGGGCTCAGGAGACCCAGTCCTTGACCTTCTCGATGAGCTTCGCGGGGTCGTCGCCCACCGGGGTGACGTTGAGGCGGGTGACCCCGGCGGCGCGGAAGGCCTCCACGCGCTCGCGCACGTACGACTCGGGGCCGACCAGGTTGGTCAGCTCCACGAACTCGTCGGGCACCGCCGCCGCGGCCTCGTCCTTCTTCCCGGCCAGGTACAGGTCCTGGATCTTCTCGGCGGCCTCCTCATAGCCGTAGCGCTGGGCCACCGTGTTGTAGAAGTTCTTGCCCTTGGCGCCCATGCCGCCCACGTACAGGGCGATCATCGGGCGGGTGAACTCCAGGAGCTTCTTGACGTCCTCGCCCTCGCCGATGGCGAGCAGGCCACCGGCGGAGATGTCGAGCTCGCCGAGGGAGACGTCACGCTCGGCCCTGCCCTGGGCCAGTGCCTCGCCCCACACCTTGTCGGCCTTCTCCGGGATGAACAGGTGAGGCAGCCACCCATCGGCGATCTCGGCGGTCATCGCGACGTTCTTCACCCCGAGGGAGGCCACGTGGATCGGGATGTGCGAGCGCACCGGGTGGTTGATGATCTTGAGTGGCTTGCCCAGGCCGGTGCCCTGTTCGGGCGGCAGGGGCAGGGTGAACACGTCACCGTCGTGGGTGAGACGCTCCTCGCGCGCCCAGACCTTGCGGCAGATCTCGATGGTCTCGCGGGTGCGGGTCAGCGGCTTGGAGTAGGGGATTCCGTGGAAGCCCTCGATGACCTGCGGTCCGCTGGCGCCCAGGCCGATGATGGCGCGGCCGTCGGAGAGGTAGTCGAGTCCGGCGCCGGTCATCGCGACGAGGGTGGGGGTGCGACTGTACATGGGCAGGATGGCCGAGCCGATCTCCACGCGTTCGGTGCGGGCGGCCAGATAGCCCATGAGGGTAGGGCTGTCGTAACCGTAGGCCTCGGCGACCCACACGGTGTCCAGTCCGGCCTTCTCCAGTTCGACGACCTGGTCGACGGCGGCCTTGGGCTCGCCCGCGTACTGGAGCGGCATCGAGATGCGCATCTGCTGTCCTCCCGGTGGGGCCGGACCCCGGCCCATGACGATCCTGGTGTCGGCGTCACTGTACTGCCGAACGGGATTCGGATGGTGACCCGCCTCACGTATGGGTGCGTGCCCCGATCATGCCCGAGCCCGCCCGTGCCACGCCGTCTCCGGTCCGTCCTGCTACCCGCCTTCGGCAGGTCCGCCCAAGGTCTGTCCGCCCAGGTCCCGTCCGTACACGAAGGGGCGCGGCCCCCGGAGGAACCGGAGACCGTGCCAGAACGTCCCTCTCCCTGATCGGGCGGCGTAGACCCTACTCGGGCTCGTCGCCGGTGACCAGGGGCAGCGACTCGTCGGCCGCCCACGCCGTCATCGAACCGTCGTAGACGGCCACGTCCTGGCGACCGGCCAGGGCCAGAGCGTGGGCCACCCCGGTGGCCGCGATCCCGCCGCCGCAGTAGGTGACGGGTGTGACGCCGGGGTCGAGCAGTCCCTTGGAGGCGAACAGGGTCCGCAGCTCGTCCGTCGACTTGAGCGTTCCGGTGGCGGGGTCGGTGACCTCGTTGACCGGAAGGTTGATGCTGCCGGGGATGTGCCCGGCACGGGCGTAGCTCTTCTTCTCGCCGCTGTAGGTCTCGGGATCCAGGACGTTGACCAGGACGGTGTTCGGGTCGCCCAACGCCGCCCGGACCTCCTCGGTGGAACGCAGCAGTTCGGGGCGTCGGCGCGCCTCGAAGGTCCGTGCGGTGGGGGCCGGTGACGCGGCGTCGGTGACCGGGTGACCGGCCGCCTTCCAGGCGTTCAGCCCGCCGTCCAAGACCTCCACGTCGTCGAATCCCTCCAGCCGCAGGTGCCACCACAGGCGCGTGGCCCAGAAACCGTTGGACTGGTCGTAGACCACCACCCGCGCGCCCGGGCCGATCCCCAGGGCGCCCGCGCTCGCGGCGAACCGCTCCGAGGACGGGACGGTCCACGGCGCGGGGGCGTCGGGGTCGGCGAAGTCGGTCAGCAGGTCCGCGAAGTGGGCGCCGGGGATGTGCTCGGCGTCGAAGGTGGCTCGTCCCGACTCCACGGTGTAGGGGCCCTGCCCGGGCATGCTCAGGTGCGTGGTGGCGTCCAGGAGGACGAGGTCCTCGTCGTTCAGGTGTTCCGCCAGCCAGGCCACGCCGACGGTCGGCGCGCTGTTCGATGCCATGTCCGCAATTCCCCCTCGGTTCGAAACGCTTCGCAGATCATCGATCATCAACCTCGTGCGACGCACCCTTGTTCCGTTCCCGCACACGAGAACGCCGGCCGGGAGGGAACCCGGCCGGCGTTCTCCAAGCGCGATCGTCAGTTCTTGTAGGTGTGTTCCTCGGCCGGGAAGGCGCCGTTGACGACCTCGTCGGCGTAGGAGGTCGCGGCCTCGCGCAGCGTCTCGCCCAGGTTCGCGTAGGTCTTGACGAACTTGGCCACCCTCGGGCTCAGCCCGGCCATGTCCTGCCAGACCAGTACCTGCGCGTCGGTGCCCGCACCCGCGCCGATGCCGACGGTGGGGATGGACAGCTGCTCGGTGACCTGCGCGGCCAGGTCCGAGGGGACCGCCTCCAGGACGAGGGCGAACGCGCCGGCGCGTTCCATTTCCTTGGCGTCCTTGAGCAGGGCGGCGGCGGCCTCACCCCTACCCTGCACCCGGTAGCCGCCCAGGGTGTTGACCGACTGCGGGGTCAGGCCCACGTGGGCCATCACCGGGACGCCGGCGGACACCAGCATCTCCACCTGCGGGGCGACGGAGTGGCCGCCCTCCAGCTTCACGGCCTGGGCGTTGCCCTCCTTCATGAAGCGCGAGGCGGTCTCCAACGCCTGCTGGGGAGAGCCCTGGTAGGAGCCGAAGGGGAGGTCGGCCACGATCAGCGAACGCTTGGTGGAACGGGCCACCGCCGCGGTCAACGGGATGAGCTCGTCCACCGTCACCGGGACGGTGGACTCGTAGCCGTAGACGACGTTGGCGGCGGAGTCACCGACGAGGAGGACGGGGATGCCGGCCTCGTCGAAGATCCGGGAGGTGAGGGCGTCGTAGGCGGTCAGCATCGGCCAGCGCTCACCGCGCTCCTTGGCGCGGGCCAGGTCGCGGATGGTGACGCGTCGGTTGGTGACCCCGCCGTACAGGGCGTTCCCGGCGGAGGGGGTCTGGGCTGTGGTGCTCATGGTGTTCTTCCTCCGTTGTCTCGAAGCACCGCTGTGGGTGTCCCCGGACGTGTGGACGAGAAGGGTTGTCGCGCGCAACCGGTGCGCGGGTGTTCCCCGGAGGGAACGGCGTGCTCGTGCGGGATGTTCCCCATCGCCGCGTCCCCGTGCCCCCCGCCGGAACGGTGGGGTGAGAGCGGGCGTGCGAGGTCCGCACGGGAGCATCATCCCACGCCGAACCCGTCGATTTCGACCCGGGGCGGGGGGCGGATTCACACAGTCGAACAAATGGTTTCTCGCCTGTGGGTCCGTGGAACCGGGGTGCCCATCGGGTCACCGGGTGGGGCCTTCGGTGAATTCTTGTGACCCCTTTTCCGGTCATCGACCCGGTTCCCCAAGGCCTCACCGGGTGAGAGGCGGCTCACCCCCTCCGACTAGCATGACGGAGCGCCCGGCCGGCGGGCGTCGCGATGGAGAGGTGCCCCCTTGGACCAGCGGACGGCGTACCGGCGCAGGTGGGGTGGGCTCGCCGTGCTCATCATCTGCCTGTTGGTGGTCGTGGCCGACAACACGATCCTCAACGTGGCCCTGCGGACCCTGTCGGACCCGGTGGACGGGGTGGGCGCGAGCCAGGCGCAGTTGGCGTGGGCGATCAACTCCTACACGCTGGTGTTCGCCGGGCTGTTGTTCCCCTTCGGGGTCCTCGGCGACCGGTGGGGACGCAGACGGTTGCTGGCCTGGGGGCTGGCCGTGTTCGGTATGGCCTCGGCGTTGTCGGCGTACTCGCAAAGCCCCGAACAACTGATCGCCTCGCGCGCGGTGATGGGGCTCGGCGCCTCCATGGTGATGCCGCAGACCCTCTCGGTGATCACCAACGTGTTCCCCTCCCGGGAGCGTGGTCGGGCGATCGGGATCTGGGCCGGGGCGGTGGGTCTGGCGATGGCGATCGGGCCGTCGGCGGGCGGGCTGCTGTTGGAGAACTTCTGGTGGGGCTCGATCTTCCTGGTGAACGTGCCGTTCGTGCTGATCGGACTGGCCCTGATGTTCGTGTTGATCCCCGAGTCCCGGGACGAGAACGCCGGTCGCCCGGACGTGGTGGGCGTGCTGCTGTCCATCCCCGGCCTGGTGCTGCTGATCTACGGGATCATCACCGCGGGGGAGCGGGCCTCGCTGGCGGACTGGGACGTCTACGGGGCCCTGCTGCTCGGGGTCGCGGTGATCGTGCTGTTCCTGGTACACGAGTCGCGGGTGCCCAACCCGTCGCTGGACGTGCGGTTCTTCCGCGACCCGCGGTTCAGCGTGTCCATCGCCACGATCATGTTGCTGTTCTTCAGCATGGCCGGGATCATCTTCTTCCTCAGTTTCTACTGGCAGAGCGTGCGTGAGTTCTCCCCGTTCATCGCGGGGCTGCTGGTGTTGCCCGCCGCCATCGGGCAGATGGTGTTCGCGCCGCTCAGCCCCACCCTGGTCCGGTGGGTGGGTGCGCGCACCCTGGCCGCCATCGGTATCGCGACCGTGTGCTGCAGTTTCCTGTTCTACACGCGGATCGAACAGGACACCCCGCTGCCGCTCATCATCACGTTCTTCTTCCTCCAGGCGTCGGCGATGGCCGTGGTACTCACCCCGGCCACGGACGCGATCATGTCGTCGGTGCCGCCGGGCAAGGCCGGTGCGGCGTCGGCGGTGCAGAACACGGTGCGCCAGGTCGCCACGGCCATGGGCGTGGCCGTCCTGGGCGCGGTGATCTCGTTCCACTACCGGGCGGCGATGGCGCCCATCCTGCGGCGGGTGGCGGACGAGACCGACACCGACCCCGAGCGGGTCCGGGCGGCGGGAGAGTCGATCGAGGGCACCATGGCGTTCGCTCGGAGCCTGGGGGAGCCGGGCACGGTGTTGGTCACGCCCGCGAAGGAGGCCTTCCTGGAAGGGCTGCACCTGGCCGCTACGGTCTCGCTGGGCTTGGGGGCGGTGGGCCTGGTGGTGGTGTTGGTGTGGATGCCGCGCGGTGCTCCCGCCCCGCCTCGGGACGATGACGTGAAACCGGAGTCGGCGAAGGAGGGGCGTCCTCGGAGCGACCATGACAGCGGTGGGTGAGCTCGGCCCGAGCACGGGCACCGCACACGACCTACCATGGGCGACATGCGTCTGACCGCCTTCACCGACGTCTCCCTGCGCCTGGTCATGCGGCTCGCCGTCGCCCGGGAGGGTGAACTCCTGACCACACGTGACGTCGCGGGCATGTTGCACGTGCCCTACACGCACATGGCCAAGGCCGTGGCGCGCATGTCGGAGATGGGCCTGGTCGAGGCCCGACGCGGGCGCGGTGGCGGGTTGCGGCTCACCGATGCCGGCCGGCGCTCCTCGGTGGGCGCGATCGTCCGTGAACTGGAGGATCCGGGCGATCTGGCCGGTTGCGAGGACGATCCACCCTGCCCGCTGCGCGCCGCCTGTCGGCTGCGCGTGGCGTTGTGGCAGGCACGTGAGGCCTTCTACGTCTCCCTGGACGGAGTGTCCGTGGAGTCCCTGGTGAGCTCGCCCACACGACAGGCGCTCACTTTGCTGCGTGAGGACGGTTCAACGGTCTGAAAGCCGCTCTGACCTGGCTTTATTCTTAACCTGACCCCGGTGATGGGTGTCTGATTCACGCGTTTAATATGCATTTCAGATACCAATTATCGATGCTGGGACTCGGTCCCGGCTCAGGAGGAAGCGTGCTCTCCACCGAGTCCGCGGCCACGGTCCGCGCCACGATCCCCGCCGTCGCCGGAGCCCTCGACGACATCACCGCCCGGTTCTACGACACGATGCTCGGCGAACGCCCGGAGCTCCTCGACGGGCTGTTCAACCGCGGCAACCAGGCCAGCGGCGAACAGCGCAAGGCCCTGGCCGGGTCGATCGCCGCCTTCGCCACGATGCTGCTGGAGAACCCGGACGAGCGCCCCGACGCCCTCCTGTCCCGCATCGCGCACAAGCACGTCTCCCTCGGCATCACCGAGGACCAGTACGTGATCGTGCACAAGTACCTCTTCGGCGCCATCGCGCACGTCCTCGATGACGCGGCCACCCCCGAGGTCGTCGCCGCCTGGGACGAGGTGTACTGGCTCATGGCCGGCGCCCTCATCGCCATGGAGGCGGGGCTGTACCAACGGTCCGGCGGCCGCGACGTGTGGCGCCCCTGGACGGTGACCGAGCGCCGAGAGCAGACCGCCGACGCGGTCACCCTCACCCTGGAGCCCGGTGATGGCGGCCCCGCCCCCGACTTCCGCCCCGGCCAGTACGTCAGCGTGCGGGCCCAGATGCCCGACGGCGTCCACCAGGCCCGCCAGTACTCCGTCTCCGGTTGGGACGGCAGCCGCAGACTGATCACCGTCAAGCGCCTGCGCGCGGGGGAGTGGAACCCCGCCGGTGAGGTCTCCACCCTCCTGCACGGCACCGCGACCCCCGGCGACACCCTCATGGTCTCCACCCCGGCCGGTGACGTCACCCTCTCCGACGGCGACCACCCCCTGGTCCTGGTGTCGGCCGGCATCGGCTGCACCCCGATGGCGGCCATGCTCCGCCACCTGGACGAACACGGCAGCGACCGTCGGGTGATCGTCCTGCACGCCGACCGCACACCCGCCGACCACGCCCACCGCGAGGAGCTCAACGAGCTGATCGAGCGGCTGCCCGGCGCCACCGCCCACGTCTGGTACGAACAGGACCACACCGAGGCGGGCGAGCCGACGGACGTCACCGTGCGCCCCGGCACCGTGGACCTGGGCCCGATCGAGATCCCCGAGGGGGCCGAGGCCTATCTCTGCGGCCCGCTGCCGTTCATGCGCGGGGTCCGCACCGGGCTGCTGGACGGTGGACTGCCCGCGCGTCGGGTGCACTACGAGGTGTTCGGACCCGACCTCTGGCTCGGCCAGAACTGACCGGTGCGGTGGGCGCGTGTCCCCGGACGCGCGCCTTCGCCACCTCCGCCGGTAGCCGAAACGCCCGGCCCCGGGCGAAATCGGGTGCAGGGGGAGGGCCCGAGCGGACATACTCGACACCATGCGGTCACACGATTCCCCCACCGTGTTCGTCGGACGCCACGCCCAACTGCGCACTTTGGCCGAGAGCGGGCGCCGCACCCGAAGGGAGGGTGTCCGCACCGTCCTGGTCCACGGCGAGGCCGGGGTCGGCAAGACCCGCCTGTTGGAGGAACACCTGCGGGGCCTGCCGGGGGATCGCGTCGCCGTCGGCGGCTGCCTGGAGGCCGGCGCCGACGGTGTCCCCTTCGCCCCCTTCACCACCCTGCTGCGCGAACTCCTGCGTTCGGGCGGCCCCACCACCGACCCGGCCGTCGACCTCGGCCGGTTGCTCCCCGAACTGGGCGGGGCGGGCGGTCGCACGGACGAGGGCCGGGCCCGTCTGTTCGAGTCGGTCCTGACGTTCCTGGAGGAACGTGCCCGGCCCGAGGGACTCACCCTGGTCCTGGAGGACCTGCACTGGGCCGACGCCTCCACCCGTGACCTGCTGGTCTTCCTCCTGCGCAACCTCGGACCCGCCCCGTCCACCTGCTGGTGAGCGTGCGCACCGACGACCTGCACCGCACCCATCCACTGCGCCGGCTGCTGCCCGAGCTACAGCGCTTGTCCGGGGTCCGCCGCCTGGACGTGGAACCTCTCTCGCGTGATGAGGTCGACGCGCAGGCCACCGCGCTGCGCGGAGCAGGCCTCGACCCCGCCGACCTGGACCTGCTCTGGGAACGCAGCGGCGGCAACCCCCTGTTCGTCGAGTCCCTGCTGAACGGCCACGACCCGGCCGGGGCGGCGCTTCCCGACGGTCCCCGCGACCTGCTCCTGGCCTCGATCGAGTCCCTCCCCGAACCCACCCGCCGCGTCCTCGGCCTGGTCGCCACCGCCGGGAGTCGGGTCGCGCACACCCTGTTGGCCGCCGTGGCCCGTCGCGCCGGGACCACCGAAGAGGAGCTGGAGGAGGCGCTGCGCCCGGCCATCGACGCCAAGGTCCTGCGCACCACCGAGGACGGCTACGTGTTCCGGCACGCCCTGCTCGCCGAGGCCGTCCACGCCGACCTGCTGCCCGGTGAGCGCGTGCGCGCCCACCGTCGCTACGCCGAGGCGCTCCGGCGCGGCGTGCCCCGCGTGTCCGAACGCGAACGGGCGGTCCAGCTCGCCCACCACGCCCACGCCGCGCACGATCAGCCCCTGGCCCTGGAGACGGCGTGGAGCGCCGCCGACCAGGTCGCCGCCGTCGACGCCTATCCCGAACAGCTGGCCCTGCTCGAACGGGTCCTGGAACTGTGGGAGCAGGTTCCCGACGCCGGTGAGCGCACCGGGCTGCAACGCGTGGACGTCCTGGTCCGCGCCGCCCAGGTGTGCCTGGTCGCCGGATCGGTCCGTCGCGCCATCGACTACGCCGACGACGGTCTGACCGAACTCGGGGTCGGCGGTCTGTACGGGAAGAGCGCCGAGGAGGATCCGCCCGCCGAGGCCGAACGGATCGGGCTGCTGCGGCACGCACGCGCCCTCGCCCTCAAGGAGATGGGGCTGGACGGGGCACTGGAGGAACTGACGGACGCCTCCATACTGTTGCCCGACGGTAACCCCGAGAGCGCCGCGATCCTCGCCGCCATCTCCGCCACCCTCATGGTGCGCGGCCATCACCAGCACGCCGAGTTCGGTGCCCGCCGTACCCTTCCCATCGCCCGCGAGCTGGGCGATCGGCGCAGTGAGGCCGACGCGCTCATCACCCTGGGTTCCCTGTTGGAGGACAAGGAGAGCGGCAGCGGGCTGAACGTACTGGGCAACGGCATCCGCATCGCCCGCGAAGCAGGTGGCATCCAGGCCGAGATCCGAGGACTCACCAACCTCGGCGGGGTCCTCAAGAACCACGGTCGGCTGGAGGCGAGCGCCGAGGTGGCCCTGGAAGGGCTGCGCCGCTGTCGGGAGCTGGGTCTGACCCGTACCAAGGGCGGCGTCTTCACCTACGGGCTGGCCGTCACCCGTTTCAACCAGGGCCGGTTCGACGAAGCCGAAGACCTCCTGGACGGGATCGACGACACCTCGATCACCCGGGCCCGCGCCCTGGTCCTGCGCATGCACCTGGACCTGTACCGCTGGCGACCGGACGCCGTGCGCGCCGCCACCGACCACTTCCGCCGGCTGTTGCCCGAACCCGACAGCTCCCCGTTGGAACACCTGCCGGTGCACATGGTCCTGCAACAGATCGCCCTGCACGAGGGGCGTCTGGAGGACGCCGGGCGGATCTCCCTGACCATGCTCACCAAGGCCCTCGGCGAGCGCGGAGTCCTCTCCAACACCCAGGGCCTGTACCGCTCCATCCTGCCCTGGCACGCCGCCGTCGCCGCCCTGCTCAGAGACGAACCCGAAGAGGAACCCAAGCGGCTGGCCCTGCGGATCGAGGAGGCCCTGGACACCCTCCCGCCCGACGTGATCCACTCCGACGCTCCGGCCGCCGACCTGGCCGCGCGCGCCTGGCGCAGCCACGACGCCGTCGCTTCCCTTCGCCTGTTCGAACGGGCCCTGAGCGAACTCGCCCCCACCGGGCTGGTCGTCTCCACCGCCGAGTGCCACCTGGGCGCCGTCCGCGCCGCCCTGCGGGCCGAGGACCGGGCCGCAGCGATCCGGCACCTGGACGCCCTGCACACCCTCGCGGTCGAACACGGAATGGTCCTGTTCGAGCGTGAAGCGCTGCGTCTGCGCGCCCGCCACGCCCTGCCCGGACCGGGTGAACGTCCCGCGACCGGGGCGGCACCCGAACCCGCCGCCCTCACCGGGGGTCCCACCCCGGCCCGGGCGACCACCCCGATGGGGCTGACCCGGCGGGAACTGGAGGTCCTGGTCGAGGTGGCCAAGGGTTCCAGTAACCGGGAGATCGGCCGGGCGCTGTTCATCTCCGCCAAGACCGTGAGCGTGCACGTCACCAACCTGATGACCAAACTGGGGGTGCGCAACCGCACCGCCGCCGCAACCAAGGGCCGGGAACTGGGCCTGGTCTGAGGGACACCGAAGCGACCTCGCGCCGGGCATACTGGCCCCTATGTCCCCCTCAGCGCATTCGGTCCTCGTGGGCCGCGAGCCCCATCTCGATCGCCTCCTCACCGACGCCCGCCGGGCGCTGGAGGGGGAGTCCCGGGCCACCCTGCTGTGCGGGGACGCCGGTATCGGCAAGTCCCGGCTGCTGGCCGAGTACCTGGAACACACCCCCATGGGGCGGACCGCGCTCGGGGCGTGCCTGGAGTTGGGCACCGAGGGCATCGCCTACGCGCCATTCACCGCGCTACTGCGCCACCTGCTGCGCGCGGAGGACGGCGCCCCCGAGGCCGGGTCGCAGCTCACGCGTCTGCTGCCGGGGCTGGGCCAGGACATCGGCCAGGACACCGGTGACAACGGCCGGGCCCGTCTGTTCGAGGCGGTGCTGACCTTCCTGGAGGAACGCGCCCACCCCGAGGGGCTCGCTCTGGTGGTGGAGGACCTGCACTGGTCGGACGCCTCCACCCGTGATCTGCTGGTCTTCCTGCTGCGCAACCTGCGCACGGCGCCGGTGCACCTGGTGGTGTCGGTGCGCACCGACGACCTGCACCGCACCCACCCACTTCGGCCGCTCCTGCCGGAACTGGAACGGCTGCCCCGGGTGACCCGGATGGACCTGGACCCCCTCACCCGGCAGGAGGTGGCTCAGCAGGCCGCCACTCTGGCCGGGACCGCCCTCACCGAGACCGACCTGGACCTGCTGCACGAACGCAGCGGCGGCAATCCGCTGTTCGTCGAGTCCTTCGTCGGCACGGCCGACGGCGGCGGGGTCCCCGAGGGGCCGCGCGACCTCCTGATGCGCCGGGTGGAACCCCTGCCGGGCACCGCCCACAAGGTCCTGGGACTGGCGTCGGTCGCCGGGGACCGGGTCGACCACGCGCTGCTCGCCGAGGTGGCCGAACGTTCCGGGGTCGACGAGGACGCTCTGGACGAGGCGCTGCGCCACGCGGTGGACGCCCAGGTCCTACGGGTCACCGAGACCGGTTACGTGTTCCGGCACGCCCTGCTCGCCGAGGCGGTCAAGGCGGACCTGTTGCCCGGCCAGCGGGTACGCGCCCACCGCCGCTACGCGGAGGTGCTCGACACCGATGTCCCAGGGTTGCCCCGGGCGGAGACGGTCGCCCAACTCGCGCACCACGCCTACGCCGCCCACGACCACCCGCGCGCCCTGGTCGCGGCGTGGGAGGCGGCACAGCGAGCCTTGGCCGCCACTGCCCACCCCGAACACCTCGAACTCCTCGAACGGGTGCTGGAGCTGTGGGAACTGGTGCCCGACGCCGCCGATCGACTCGACCTAGACCGCAGCGCCCTGCTGCTGCGGGTGTGCCTGGCCGCACAGGTCGCCGGTGACCTGCGCCGCTCGGTCGACCACGCCACGGACGGGTTGGCCGACCTTGACTCCACAGCCGAGCCCGAAGCGGTCGCTCGGTTGCTGGTGGCCCGTGCCCGCGCCTACAAGAACCTGGGCCGTACCGTCGCGCTGGACGACATGCGGGCCGCCGCCGAACTGCTGCCCGAGGCGCACTTCGAGCAGGCGGCGATCGGTGCCGCGACCGCCTCGGTCTTGATGCTCCAGGGGTTCCACGACGAGGCGGAAAGGGTCGCCGGGGAGACCGTCGCCCTAGCGCGGAGGGTCGGAGATCGCGGTAGTGAGGCCGATGCCCTGGTCACCCGAGGGGCGCTGCTGGACGTCACCGGTTCCGACCAGGCCCTTGAACTGTTGCGCGAGGGCATCCGGATCGCCCGGGAACTGGGCGAGGTCCAGGTCGAGTTGCGCGGATTCATCAACCTCTCCAACAACCTGGCGATGCGGCTGGAGTACGAGGAGGCGCTGGACACCACACGGCGCTTCGCGGACCGTTGCGCCGAGCTGGGGATCCTGCGCAGTCAGGGTGGCGACTACGGCAACGCCGCGGCCAACTACCTGAACTGCTTGGGTCGGATGGAGCAGGCCCGTCGGGTGCTGGAGACCCATCCCGCTGGAGAGGATCTCACCGCCGCGCGTCGACACGGGGTCAGGGCCCAGTTCCACCTGATACAGGGGGATTGGGACGCCGCGGAGAGGGTCTTGGGTGAGTTCACCCGCGTCCTGCCCCGGGATCGTAGTTCGGCGATGGAGTACCTGACCTACTACTTCGGACGACTGTGGCTGCTGAAGGAGGGGCCGGGCGATCGACTGGCCGAAGCCGCCCGCCTGGCATTCGAGGGGGAAGACGACATCGGGCTGATCGATCAGGTCCGGTTCAGCCACCAAGGTCTGCCGTCCTTGTCGGAGCTGGTGGCCCGGCTACGGCGCCGTGACGAGCCCGGTGACGCCGAACTCGCCGAGGAACTCGCCGTGCTGCTTCGTGGGACGCTGGAGCGCGCGGACTGGCCGACCTCACCGGCGGGCGCGCTCAACCGGCAGATGGCGCTCGGATGGCTCGCCGAGAACCCGACCGAGGCACTCGCGCACTGGGAGCGTGCGCTGCCGCTCGCCGAGAGGGCGAGCGTGATGTCCCGGATCGACGCCTGGACCGGAGCCTTCTGGACACTGCTCGCCCTGGGAGAGCGTGAGCGGGCCACGGGGCTGCTGGGCCGCCTTGAGAAGCTGAGTGCCCAGCTGGCTCCGGCCGTGAGTTGTGGGGACGTGGAGGGGATGGGCGCGGCCCTCGCCGACGCCGCACCGACCCCCGTCGCGCTCCCCGCAAGGCTGACCCCGCGCGAGGCCGAGGTCCTGACCCAGGTCGCCAAGGGGTTGTCCAACCGGGAGGTGGGCGAGGCGCTGTTCATTTCCGCCAAGACGGTGAGCGTGCACGTCACCAACCTCATGGCCAAGTTGGGGGTGAACAACCGCACGGCCGCCGCCGCCAAGGCCCGAGAACTCGGTCTCGACTGACCTCGACCGGCCCCGGTGGGCCGCCCGTCGCGTCCTACAGGGTGGGCAGGTACCGCTGGAGTTCGTACGGGGTCACCTGGCGGCGGTAGGAGTTCCACTCCGAGGTCTTGTTGCGCAGGAAGAAGTCGAACACGTGCTCGCCCAACGCCTCGGCGACCAGTTCGCTGTTCTCCATCAACCGCAGCGCCTCGTCCAGGCTCTGCGGCAGCGGACGGATGCCCACCGCCCGACGCTCGGCGTCGGTCAGCGCCCACACGTCGTCCTCGGCGCCCGGGGGCAGCTCGTACCCCTCCTCGATGCCCTTGAGCCCGGCGGCCAGGATCACCGCGTAGGCCAGGTAGGGGTTGGTGGAGCTGTCCAGGGAACGGATCTCGATCCGGCTGGAGTTGGACTTGCCCGGCTTGTACATCGGCACCCGCACCAGCGCCGACCGGTTGTTGTGCCCCCAGCAGATGTAGGCGGGCGCCTCGCCGCCCATGCCGGCCGACGCGGCCGGGTCGTCCCACAGCCGCTTGTAGGAGTTCACCCACTGGTTGGTGACGGCGGTGATCTCGTCGGCGTGCCGCAGCAGCCCCGCTATGAACCCGCGCCCCACCTTCGACAGCTGGTACTCGGCCCCCGGCTCGTAGAAGGCGTTACGGTCGCCCTCGAACAGCGACAGATGGGTGTGCATGCCCGACCCGGGGTACTGGGTGAAGGGCTTGGGCATGAACGTGGCGTACACGCCCTGCTCCATCGCCACCTCCTTCATCACGAGCCGGAAGGTCATGATGTTGTCGGCGGTGGTCAGCGCGTCCGCGTAGCGCAGGTCGATCTCCTGTTGGCCGGGCCCGCCCTCATGGTGGCTGTACTCCACGGAGATGCCCATGGCCTCCAACATGTTGATGGCGTTACGGCGAAAGTCGTGCGCGCTGTTGTGCGGGGTGTGGTCGAAGTAGCCGCCCGAGTCGTTCGGCTCGGGGAACTCCCCGTGCTCGGGGAACTTCTTCAGCAGGTAGAACTCGATCTCGGGGTGCGTGTAGAACGTGAACCCGAGGTCGGAGGCCTTGCTGAGCTGACGCTTGAGCACGTGCCGTGGGTCGGCGGGGGAGGGCGAACCGTCGGGCATGAGGATGTCGCAGTACATGCGCGCGGTGCCGTGCGGTTCGTTGCGCCAAGGCAGGACCTGGAAGGTGGTGGGGTCGGGTTGGGCGAGCATGTCGGCCTCGTAGACCCGGGCGAAGCCCTCGATGGCAGAACCGTCGAACCCGATGCCCTCGGAGAAGGCCGCCTCCAGTTCGGCGGGCGCCACCGCCACGGACTTGAGGTACCCGAGCACGTCGGTGAACCACAGCCTCACGAACCGGATGTCGCGCTCCTCCAACGTGCGGAGCACGAATTCCTGCTGTCGATTCACGATCAACCTTCCTCGAAGCCGGTCGGTCCCCGCCCCGGTCCGTCGATCACGGAGCCGAGCCGGACACCATGTCCCGGCACCCAGTGTGCCGTGCGGATATTTCGGGGGTATTTCCGCTCGCTCTCGGCGGTACCCGGACGGTCGTCCGCACACGCATTATGACCGCTCACGGCGGGGGTTCGGGCCACCCCCGGCCACGAACATGCGGTCCGTCACCCGGCCGGCGATGGACCCGCTCGCGGTCACTTCGCGTCGGAACGTCGGCGGAACCGGGTGTAGTCGGCACCGTTGTCGAAGACGGTGCCCTCCACCCGCTCGAAGACGGCCGGGTCGAAGGCGCCGCCCTCGAAGAACGACTTGCCCGCCCCGGCCACGACTGGGTAGCGCTTGATCACGAGCTCGTCGATCTCCGGTAGCAGGAGTCCGGCGATGGAGGGCCCGCCGACCGTGCAGATTCCCAGGTCGCCGTTCTCCTTCTTGAGTTCTCGCACGTGCCGGAGCGGGTCGGTGGCCACCACGGTCACGTTCGGGTCGACGTCGGCCGCCAGGGTGCGGGAGTAGACGTACTCGCGCATGTGCCCGTAGGGGCTGGTCACCCCCTGATCCAGGGCGATCTGGTAGGAACCCCGGCCCTGGAGCATGGTGTCGAAGTGCTTGTTGGGCACGTCCAGTCCGAGATGGTTCCGTGCCACGGTGGGGAGCAGTTCCGGGTACTCGCGGGCGTGGAACTCGCCGTTCTCGTCGAGCTCCCCACCGCTGCCGTCGTCGTCGCCACCGGGGAAGAAGTCGAAGGAACCGTCGGGCGCGCAGACGTAGCCGTCCAGCGAGACCGCGACGAAGTAGGTGAGCTTTCGCATGTGTCTCCTCGTGGGGGTACTCCCGTGGCCCCATGACCACTATGCTTGAAGTACTTCAAGTAAAGTACTTCGTGTGTAGTGGTTTGCCAAGGGGTTTTTCCGAAAACCTCGGAACAAGGGAGAAAACCGTGGTCAGGAACCCGGAACGGCGCGCCGCGCTACTGGACGCCGCCATCGAGACACTCGCCGAAGAGGGCGCGCGCGGGCTCACCTTCCGCGCCGTCGACACCCGGGCGGGCGTGCCCACCGGCACCGCCTCCAACTACTTCACCGACCGCGGCGACCTGCTCGCCCAGGCCGGCACCCGTACCTACGAGCGCTTCATGCCCGAACAGGACGAGTGGGACAACGTGCTGACCGGCGCACGCGACCGGGCCAAACTCGCCGAGGTCATGCGCGCCACAGTCAGGCGCCTGGCCGCCGACCCCCACGTCTACCTGGCCACCCTGGAACTCCAACTGGAGGCCACCCGCCGCCCGGAACTGCGCGCGGACATGACCGCTCGCGTGCGCGCCGACCTGGAGGCCAATTTCGTCTTCCACGAGGAGGCCGCGATGCCCGGCGGTCGCGACACCGTCCTCGTGCTCTACCTGGCCCTGAACCGGCTGGTCACCGAGTACCTCACCCTGCCCGGGGTGCTCGCCCCCGAGGGCGACCTGGACCGGCTGGTCACCCTGGTGGTCGATGGCCTCGCCCTCGACGACGGGAACTAGGCCAGGCCCAGGTCGCGGGCGCGGGCGCCGGCG
This sequence comes from Nocardiopsis listeri NBRC 13360, assembly GCF_001570765.1. Lineage (GTDB taxonomy): Bacteria > Actinomycetota > Actinomycetes > Streptosporangiales > Streptosporangiaceae > Nocardiopsis > Nocardiopsis listeri. The sequence continues at coordinate 16,839 of NZ_BCSH01000069.1, forward strand.
GTGGCCCGGTTGGGCACGGCCAACTTGGTGAGGATGTTGGACACGTGCACGCTGGCGGTCTTGGGCGAGATGAACAGCCGCTCGGCGATCCGGGCGTTGGTGGCGCCCGCGGCGAGCAGTCGCAGCACCTCGCTCTCACGGGCGGTCAGTCCCGCCGGTGCCGCCGGTGGGGCCGACCGACCGGTCACCCCGGTGCCGAGTCTGCGCGCCAGCCCCTCCGCGGCGCGGGACAGCGGCACGGCCCCGCACTCGATCGCGGTCTCGTACGCCTGCCGGACCCGGCGCACCGCCAGGTCGCGGTCGCCCGCGGCCACCACTTCGGCCTCACGCAGCCGGGCCCGGGCCAGGTGCAGCGGCATCGGGACCGCCTCCCACGCCACCACGGCGCTCTTCCACAGGTCGGTGGTGTCCTCTTCCCCGACCTGCGCCGTCAGCGCGGCGACGGACGCCGCGTAGGCGGGCATAGCGAGGCCGGTGATCCGGGTTCGATCCGCCACCTCGCGTACCCGGGCGACCAACTCCGGGGCCGATCCCAGGCGGGCCGTCTCGGCCATCCGTTCCAGCAACGGCCAGGTGTACCCGTGGAACCGTTCCAGGATCACCTGATCCAGGGTTCGCAGGGACAGTTCCAGGGCCTCCTCCAGTTCCCCTTCGGTCAGCGCGGTCTCCAAGGAACCCAGGACCCGCAGTTGCAGGATGTCCATCCGGTGCGCGTCCAGCATGCTCCGGTCACCCAGGGGGCCGGTCGATCGCCGGGCCACCTCCAGGTCGCCCTGCGCGGCCGCGATCCGGGCCAGCACCGATTGGATGAAGTGCAGCTTGATCTTGGTGGAGGTGGCCACCGTGCGCTCGGCCAAAGCGCGAGCCTGCGACAGTCGGCCGGTCTCGAACAGGATCTCGGTCCGGTTCTGGTGGTTGAAGCCCCGGTGCACAGAGGCCCAGCCGAGCCGTTCGTGCCGGGTCAGCGAACGTTCCAGGACCTGCATGCCCTCCTGGTGCCGGCCCAGCTCCCGCAGGTGATGGCCGAGACTTCCTGCGCCGCGCGCTTCGATCATCGGGTTGGACAGTTCGGCTCCCCGCCGAGTGCCCAGTTCCATGAGTGGGCGGCCCCGTTCGACGTCACCGTCCTCCATGTACAGACAGCCCAGGATGATCCGCGCGTCCGCCTCACCGCACAAGTCTGCGGGGTTCCCCTGGTCGGAGACCTCGATGGCGAGTTCGGCGAGTTCGCGTGGGCCGCGCCCGGCCCGGCGCAGATCGTTCAACAGCCGTTGCTCGGCGGTGCCCGCACGGTCCAGGCGCAAGAGGTTGCTCTCCCGTGCCAGGTCGGCGAGGAGTTGCGAGTACCCCGGCATGTGCGGCGGGTGCAGTTCGAGCGCCCGCACCAGATCGGGCAGGCCGCCGTCGCGCATCTTGTACGCGCGGGCTTGACCACGTCTGCGCAACAGGATGGCGCGGATCATGCGGGCCTCGTCGTCGGTGGGATCCTCGGGTAGGTCGGCCAGGGCCTCCTCCGCCAGTTCCAGCGCCCGCCGGTGCCGGCCCGTGTCCAGAGCCGCGCCGGCCGCCTTGACGAACACCTGGGCCCGGGTGTGGCCCTGGGCACGTTCGGCGGCGTCGGGCACCTGCGCCCACAGGTCCAACACCCGTTCCAGCATGGCCAGTTCCTCGTTGAAGGCGAGTGTCTCACCGGCGCGGATCGCCGCCCACCAAGCGGCCTGTAGAGCCCTGGGCAGGTCGTGCGCGGCCTGGTAGTGGTGGGCCTCCTCCGCGGCGCGTCGGTCGGCGGGGACGGTGTGGGGGTACTCGTCGATGAGCTGGGCGAAGCGCAGGTGCAGCCGGGCGTGCGGTCCGGGCAGGATCTCCCCGTGCACGGCGTCGCGCAGCAGGGCGTGCCGGAAGCGGTATCCGGTCTGCCCGGCCCGCAGCACGTTGGCGTCCACCAGGGTGCGCAGGGCGGCCTCCAACTCACGTTCGGGCAGCCCCGCCGCGTGGTACAGCATCTCGTGTTCGACGGTGACGCTCACCGCTCCCACCGCCGCCGCGCGTAGTACGGCCCACGTGGTGTCGTCGAACCGGTTCAGCGGCTCCAACAGCAGGTCGCGGAAGTGGTCGGGCAGGTCGGGATCCTCGTCACCGGGGCAGGTCTCGGCGGTGGCCAGGGCCTCCACGAACAAGGGCACCCCCTCACTGCGTCGATACAGCGAGTCCAGCTGGGTGGGGGTCAGGTCCTCGCCCCGGATCGCCCGGGTCTGGGCGGCCACCTCCTCGCGGGAGAGCGGCTCCAACTGGATTCGGCCCACCCCGGGCAGGCGTTCCAGCTCGGGCAGCAGTCGTCGCAGTGGGTGCGCGCGGTGTAGGTCGTCGCTACGGAAGGTGGCGACGACCTGGATCCCGGGCCGATCCAGGTTGCGGATCAAGAAGACCAGCAGGTCACGCGTGGCGCCGTCGGCCCAGTGCAGGTCCTCCAACACCACGGTGGCGCCCTCGTCCCCGGCCAACAGGGTGAACAGGCGTAGTAGCTGTTCGAAGAGGATGCCCCGGTTCTCCCGACGCTCCTCGGGGACGGGGCCCAGCTCCGGCAGGAGTCGGGCGAACTCTCCCAGTCCACCGGGGGCGGCCTCCTCGAACGGGGCCCGGCCGCACTCGCGCAGTGTCTGGCGGAGCACCGCGGTGAAGGGGGCGTAGGAGAGTCCGTCGACACCCAGTTGCAGGCAGGCGCCGGTGAACACCGTTCCCGCCGGCCGGGTGGCGGTGAACTCGTTCACCAGGCGGGTCTTGCCCACCCCGGCGTCCCCGCCGACCAGCAGCATCTCCGGTGTTCCGGAACGTACCCGATCGGCCTGGTCGGTGAGAATCCGGAGCTGGTCACGGCGACCGACGAAGACGGGACTGGTATCGGAAGGCAGGGGCATACCGCTCATTATGCTCTGTGCCCGGAACATTTCTCCGCCCATTATTCGCCGCGGACCCGACGCTCCTCGCGGCGTCGGGCGCGTTTCTCGGCCCGCAGCCGGCGAAGCTCTCGCATCCGCTCGGCCTGCTGGAGGCGCTCGTCCCGCATGGCGTGGGCGTTGGCGGTGCGCAGGTCGTCGTAGGTCATGTCTCCCCCTGGTGTCGTGCGGTGCCGGACGTGTTCGGCACGTCTACGACGATGTCGCTAAGACACCCGCCACCACATGGGGAGAACTCCCGCTTTCCACCGTGGGGACACGGCTCCGGCGCCCCCGCGGCTAAGACGTGCGAGACGCCGCTCGAGCCCTTCCCTCGGTGGTCTCAGGCCAGGCCCAGGTCGCGGGCGCGGGCGCCGGCGGTGGCCCGGTTGGGCACATCCAACTTGGTGAGGATGTTGGACACGTGCACGCTGGCGGTCTTGGGCGAGATGAACAGCGACTCGGCGATCCGGGCGTTGGTGGCGCCCTCGGCGAGCAGCCGCAGCACCTCCGTCTCCCGCGCCGTCAACCCCGCCGAACCGGGCATCGGCACGGCGGGGGAGAGACCGAGGCGTCGGGCCAACCCGTCGGCGGCCCGTTCCAACGCCACCGCCCCGCACGCGCGGGCACTCTCCCGTACCCGCCGGACGGGATCGGTGGCCGCGGCGCGATCACCGGCCACGGCGAGGGACTCGGCCCGCCGCAACCGGGCCCACCCCTGGTGCAGCGGCATCGGGACGGCCTCCCACGCCGACACCGCCCGCCCCCATTCCTCGACGGCCGCCGCCGGTCCCCGCGCGGCCTCGACCAGTCGGGCCCGACAATCGGCCCTCGACGCCCTCTGGACCGGGCCGTGCACCGGCATCCGCTCCACCGCGCGTGTGGTCCTCTCGACCGCTTCGAGTCCGCGTTCGCGCCGGGCCGTCTCGACCACGAGGGACAGCAGCGCCCAGCCGAACCCGGGGGAGTCGGGGAACTCCAGCCGGCGCAGCGCCTCGTCGGCCTCGGTGCGGGCGGCCGACAGGTCGCCCTCGGCCAGGTACACGTCCAGGTGTGCGGCGACCACCAACTGGGCCTGGTCCAGGCGTTCCACACTCAGCACCGACACCCGACCCAGACGCTCCAGGCTCTCCCGGGCCCTGGCCAGGTCCTCGTGTCCGAGCGCCTCGCGGGCCGCGGCGGTCTCGTCCAGCGCGACCAGGACCCGGGCCAGCAGGCTCGTCAGGAAGACCCGGTGCATCGGGGTGGACGCGCGAGGGGCCGCCCCCTCGATCACCTCCCTGGCCCGCTGTAGACGGCCGGTGTCGTAGAACACCTCCGCCCGGTTCTGCAAGGTGAAGCCGTTGTGCAGGCTCGCCGAACCCCGCTCGTGCTGGTACCGCAGGGAACGTTCCAGCAACTCCATCGCCTCGTCGGTGCGCCCCTGCTCGCGCAGGTAGTGGGCGAGGTTCCCGCTGGCGCGCGCCTCCATCGCCGGGTCGCCGATCTCACGACCCAACCTCAGGGACCGCTCCAACAGGGGTCTGCCCTGCTCGCCCAGACCGCGACTCATGTACACCGAGCCGAGCGAGACCAGTGCCGCCGCCTCCGCCGAGCGGTCCCCGTCCCCCCGGGCCACCTCCAGGGCGCGCTCGGACAACGACACCGCCGACAACCCCGGCCCGAGGGTCTCCCGTGGGCGGAACATGCTCTCGCGCGCCACGATCGAGAGGGTGCGTCCGTACCCGGGCATGTGCGGCGGATGGAGTCGCAGAGCTTCGGCCAGGTCCGCTTCCGCTCCCTCGGCCACGCACTGGGTCCGGGCCTGCCCACGACAGCGCAGCAGCAGCGAACGCAGGGCCAGGTCATCCTCGTCGGGGCCCTCGGGTACGTCGGGCAGCGCCGCGTCGCACAGTTCCCAAGCGCGTTCGGGTCGTCCGCTCTGCAACGCGGCCAGCGCGGCGTCGGCGCGCACCCGGGCCAGGGGACGGCCACCGACCGCCTCGCGTGCCTGGGGCACTCGGTCCCACAGGACGAGCACCCGCTCCAGCACGGCCAACTGCTCGCCGAAGGCCAGGACCTCCCCGGCGCGCACCGCCGCGTTCCAGGCCGCGGCCAGGGCCAAGGGTAGTTCGTTCGCGGCCTGGTAGTGGTGGGCCTGCTCGGCGGCGCGGCGTTCGCCGGGCACCGCGTCGCTGTGTTCGTCCAGGTCCCGAGCGAAGCGCAGGTGCAGTCTCGAACGCGCGCCCGGCAGCAGCGAATCGTGTACCGCCTCGCGCAGCAGGGCGTGCCGGAAGCGATAGCCGTCCCCGCTGATCCGTAGGAGTCGGGCGTCCACGAGCCCTTGGAGGGCCTCCTCCAGGCTCTCCTCGGACAGGTCGGTCACCCGCAGCAGTGGTTCATGGCCCACCTCCCCGGAGAGCGCGCCGACCGAGGCGGCGCGCAGCACCCGGGCCCAGGGGGCGGGCAGCCGGCGCACGGGCGCCAGCAGCAGGTCGCGGAAGTGTTCGGGGACCGGGGAGGACGCCTCGTCATCACCGGCCAGCGCCTCCACGTACAGGGGGATGCCGTCGCTGCGCCGGTACAACTCGTCCAGTCTCCGAGCGTCCAGGACGTCGCCGGTGAGGGCGTGCGCTTGGTGTGCGACCTCTTGCCGGGTGAGCGGGGCCAGGTCCAGGCGGGTCACCTCGGGCAGGCGTTCCAGCTCGGGCAGTAGCAGGCGCAGCGGGTGCGCGCCGTCCAGTTCGACGAACCGGTGGGTGGCGACGATCTGGACCCCGGGCCGGTCCAGCGCCCGGACCAGGAAGACCAGCAGGTCACGGGTGGCGCCGTCGGCCCAGTGCAGGTCCTCCAGGACCAGGGTCAGGCCTGCCTCCCCGGTCGGCCCCGAAGGCTCGGCCAGTGATCGGATCAGCGTCAGCACCTGGTCGAAGAGCACGCCACGGGACTCGGGACGCTCGGTGGGGATCGTCCCCAGCTCGGGCAGGATCCGGGCGAGCTCGCCCACCCCACCGTCGGTGGCGAGCTCGAAGACACCGCGGCCCCGTTCTCGCAACACCTGACGCAGCAGCGTGGTGAACGGGGCGTAGGCCAGACCGTCCACGCCCAGTTCCAGACAGCCGCCCGCGAACACGGTCCCGGCCGGCAGGGTGGCCGCGAACTCGGTGACCAGGCGGGTCTTGCCCACACCGGCGTCGCCGCCGATCATCACCGTCGCCGAGGCCCGGGTTCGGCAGTGGCCGGTGTGCGCGGACAGGGCGCGGAGTTCCTCCGCGCGGCCGGCGAGTCGTGTGGTGGTCGCGGGCAGCAGGGGCATGTCGGTCATTATGTCCCCACCACGAAGGTGGGTCAGGTGCCGGTGGAACGACGGGATCGGCGTTCGGCCCGGCGGGCCGAACGGATGCGGCGCCGCTCCCACAGGACCTCTCGGACCTGAAGGTGCTCCAACACCACCTTCGGTCCGGGGCGGTCGACGTAGCTCCGCAGGGTCTCGAACTGGAACATGGGGCTCCCCTTCTCTCTTTGGCGGTCGACTCTCGGCCGCCGTGGGTCACACGTTCGATCTGAGAGGGCGGCCCGCGCATCGGGAGAGATTCGTACCTTGTGCGTCCTCCGCCCGGTGGACGCGGAGGTCACGGAACCAAGGGGCCGTTCCCGGATCTAAGAGGGCACTTCGGGTGGTGAGGCGGTGGTGTGCGGCGACGAGGGTGTGTCACGAACCGTAATCCAACTAGTACTCGTAGTTGTCTTGAGGTGTCACACAGCGCGAAACAGTGAGACCGGGAGACATGGGATGGATCTGGCCGTTTTCGAGGGTGTTCGTGGATGTGGTCGAACGAGAGGGTCCGGGCGGGCGGTGGTCGGCGCGGTCACCGGGGTCGCCGCCGCGGCGCTGTTGACCGCCCCGGCCTCCGCCGATGGTGAGGAAGGGGTCGGGGTCGACGCGGCGCTCGTCGAGCTGGCCCTGTCCGGGGCGCCCGAGCCGCCGCCGGCGGGGGAGGAGTTCGTCTACCGGGCGACGGTCGCCAACGACGGCGGTGGGGAGGTGGAAGGAGGTCTGCTCGCCCAGCACGTGCCCGAACCCCTGGAGGTGGTCGAGGTCGGTCAGGGTGGGGTGTTGGAGGAGGGCGTCGCCAACTGGCGGGTCGATGTCCCGGAGGGTGGAGAGTCCGAGTTCACCGTGCGGGTTCGAGTGCCGGAGGAAACATCGGAGGAGGCGCGCGTGGTGAGCACGGCGTGCCTGCTGCTGGAGCGGGACGACGAACCCTCGGCCTGCGCCAGTGACACGCTCTTGGTCGCCGAACCCACGGTGCTGTCCAAGGTGGGGGCGGCCATCGACCGTGAGGCGGTGGTGCGCGCGGTGGGGGTGGGGGTCCTGATGCTGATGGTCTGGCTGCTGTGGCGCCAGTGGCGCCGATGGGGAACCCCGCAGTACGGCTGAGCGTTGGCCCCACCGGGTCGGTGGTCCGATCGTTACGTCAGGGTGTCATGAAAGTGGGGGTGAGAACTACGTCGCGTAGTAGTCTGTCGGCATGGACTTTCTCTACTCCGCGCTCGTCTTCCTGCACATGATCGGCCTGGCCGGCATCATCGCCGGTTTCCTGATGCAGCTGATGACCGACAACGTCAAGGCCACCAAGGTGCTGCTGCACAGCTCCCTGCTCCAGTTCGTCACCGGGCTGCTCCTGGTGGGGGTCGCCGAGATGGCCGATCTCGGCGACATCGACCACATGAAGATCGGCGTCAAGCTCGTCATCTCCCTCGCCGTGGTGGTGGTCGGTGTCCTCAACCTCCGCAAGCCCGCCAAGAACCTGGCGATCATCGCCGGGGTGCTCGCCATCGTCAACATCGGCGTGGCGGTCTTCTGGTAGGGCGTGGGCGTCGGGCGCCCGCGACCCCGCCCGTGAGGGGTCGTTCCGCCGGTGGCGGGTCGGAGTGCACCGACCCGCCACCGGCTTTTTCGTGTCCGCCCACGGTTCACCACGACGCTGACTTTCAGAAAACTTGCAAGAGCTTTCAGTGAGGTCAGCGGTGGGAAGCCGCTCATTGGTCGAAAAGCATCGGTTCACAAGGGCAAGACTGCGTGTTACCTTCGTCACTCCTACGCAAACTCTTGCAGAATATGCAAGAGATTGGTGGTGGGGCAGCGTGGCCCCATCGCGGAACCTCCCCCAAGGAGCGCACATGAGAACGTCCCGACTCGGCGCCCTCGCAGGCGCCGTGGTGCTGGGAGCCGGCCTGCTGGCGGCCTCCGGACCCGCGATCTCCCAGGAAGTACCCGAGGCGGCCCCCGTCTCCGACGCGACCCCCGCCGCCGAGGGCTCGGGCGACACCATCGTCCACCTGTTCCAGTGGAACTGGGACTCCGTCGCCGCCGAATGCGCCGACTTCCTCGGCCCCAACGGCTACGGCGGCGTGCAGGTGTCCCCGCCCCAGGAACACGTCGTCGTCCCCTCCTCCGAGGGCGGCGAATACCCCTGGTGGCAGGACTACCAGCCGGTGTCCTACAGCATCGAGAACACCCGGCGCGGCACCGCCGAGGAGTTCGAGGACATGGTCGACACCTGTGCCGACAGCGGCGTCCGCATCTACGTCGACGCCGTCATCAACCACATGACCGGCCCACGTGAGGCCGACCTGCCCGGCAGCGCCGGCACCGAGTGGGAACAGTACGAGTACCCCGACCTGTTCGGCGACGGCCAGGACTCCTACTCCTACGACGACTTCGGCCCCTGCTACGACACCATCGAGAACTGGAACGACAAGGACGAGGTGCAGAACTGCCAACTCCTCGACCTAGCCGACCTGGACACGGGATCGGACCACGTACGCGCCCAGATCGTTCGTTACCTCAACGGACTGGTCGACATGGGCGTCGGAGGCTTCCGCGTGGACGCCTCCAAGCACGTCCCCGAGGAGGACATGGGCGCCATCATCGGCTCCCTGAACGAGGTGCCCGGCTTCGGCGGCGCCCCGCACGTCTACCACGAGGTCATCGGCGACGCCACGGTCCCCTACACCGCCTACACGCCCTACGGGCAGGTCACCAACTTCGACTACCAGCGCGACATCGCGAGCAGTTTCGCCGACGGTGACATCGCGAACCTGACCTCGATGCCCGACCACGGCGGACTCACCTCCGACGAGGCCGTGGTCTTCATCGACAACCACGACACCCAACGGTACGAACCCGCCCTGACCCACGTGGACGGCGACCGCTACTACCTCGCGACCGCCTTCATGCTCGCCCACCCCTACGGAACCCCCGTGGTGATGTCGAGCTACGACTTCCAGGGCAACGAGGCGGCGGGACCGCCCAGCGTCGGCGAGGTCGACGGAAACCCGGCCGGTCGGGTCACCGCGGACAGCGACTGTGCCTCGGAAGAGTGGATCTGCGAGCACCGTGAGGAGACCGTCGGCGGCATGGTCGCGTTCCGCAACGCGGTGCAGGGCGCCGAACTGGCCGAACGCGCCACGGACGGTTCCGCGCGGGTGGCCTTCGACCGCGGTGACGCCGGTTTCGCCGCCTTCAACGCCACCGGTGAGAGCTGGTCGCTGACCGCCGCCACCTCCCTGCCCGACGGTGAGTACGACAACGTCGCCGGTTCCGGCGGTGCCACGGTCTCCGGCGGAGAGGTCACCGCGACCGTCCCGGCCGAGGGAGCCCTGGCGTTGCACGTGGGCGGCGAGTGCGTCGAGGACTGCGACGGTGGCGGCGACCCGGGAGACCCCGGCGAGCCCGGTGACCCGGACACCATCACCGCCACGGTCGACACCGAGTTCGGCCAAGAGGTGTACGTGGTCGGTTCCACCCCCGAGCTCGGTTCGTGGGAGCCCGCCGACGGAGTGGCGCTGAACACCGACGCCGACACCTACCCCCAGTGGACCGGCACCGTCACCATCGAGGCCGGCACCGAGTGGAAACTGGTCAAGGTCGGCCCCGACGGAAGCGTCGAGTGGGAACCCGGGGACAACCGGGTCGGTCCCTCCACCAGCGTCGACTGGGGCCGAATCTGATCCGATGACCCACTGGGAAGGGCCGCCCACCCCGGCCCGGCACCCCACGCGCACCCTCCTTCGCGCGTGGGGTGCCTTCGTCCTCGGGCCCTCGACACCTCGACGACGGTCAGGGTCAATCGTCGTAGAAGACCCGTTCCATGACCGAGCGGGCCCGACGGGTCGCGCGCAGGTACGCCTCGGTCAGCTGCTCGGCGGGGCCCACCGTCTCGGAATCCTCGTCCTCGTCCTCGGTCCGATACCCCATGGCCTCGGCCAGGGCCGCCCGTACCCGCAGGTCGGAAGGGAGCGAGTCGCCGCCCCGACCGCGCTCCAGCATCACCATGCCGCGTACTCGGGAGGCCAGCCGCCAGGCCTCCTCCAGCACCACGCCGTCGTCGGCGGCCAGCAGCCCGTGCGCCACGGCCACGCGCAGCGCCTCCAGGGTCCCGTTCACGCGCAGGTCCGGGTGTTCGTGGGCGTGCCGCATCTGGATCAGCTGGGCCACCCATTCCACGTCCGACAGCCCGCCCCGCCCCAGCTTCGTGTGCAGGGTCGGGTCGGCCCCGCGCGGCAACCGTTCGGCCTCCATCCGCGCCTTGAGCTTGCGGATCTCCAACACCGACGCGGAGTCGATCCCGCCCCGTGGGTAGCGCAACGGGTCGATCAGGGCGATGAAGGCCGAGCGCAGACCATGGTCGCCGGCGATCGGCCGGGCCCGCAGCAACGCCTGGCTCTCCCACACCTGCGACCAGCGACCGTAGTAGGCCGCGTAGGAGTCCAGGGTGCGCACCACCGGACCGCTCCGACCCTCCGGGCGCAGGTCGGTGTCCACCTTCAACGGCGGTTCCGCCTGCGGCATCTCCAACAACCGGGCCAGTTCCCGAACGATCGCCAACGCCTGCCTGGTGGCCGCACCGGTCTCCACCCCCGGCATCGGGTCGTGCACGTACATCACGTCGGCGTCGCTGGCGTAGGTCAGCTCACCGCCCCCGAACCGGCCCATCGCGATCACGCACACCCGGGTGAGCTCCTCACCGCCCGAGTCGGCCACCACCTTGGCGTAGGCGGCGCGCAGCGCGGCGTCGATGGTGACCGCGGCGATGTCGGTCAGCGCACCACCGACCTCCTCCACCGACGCCACCTCCAACAGGTCCGCCGATGCCGTTCGCAACAGCTCCCGGCGGCGCAACGCGCGCACCGCCGAGACCGCCTTCTCCGGGGTGTCGTACCGGCGCAGCGCGGCCTCCGCCTCCGCCACGAGCGTCTCGATCCGCCGACGCCGCAAGTGGGCGTCGTCGGCCAACGTCGCCACCGACTCGGGTGCGCGCAGCAGCAGTTCGGTCACGTAACGACTGGTGCCCAGCAACCACGCCATCCGCTCGGCCACCCGCACGTCGTCACGCAGCAGCCGCAGGTACCACGGGGTGGTGCCGAGCGCCTCGCTGACCTGACGGAACCCCAGCAGGCCCGCGTCCGGGTCGGGGGAGTCGGCGAACCAGCCCAACATCACCGGCAGCAACGTGCGCTGGATGGACGCCCGTCGGGACAGACCCGACGTCAACGACTCCAGGTGTCGTAGCGACCCGCGCGGATCGGCGAAGCCCAGGGCGCCCAACCGGTCGACGGCCTGCTCGGGGGACAGGCGCGCCTCCTCGTCGGGCAGCTTGGCGACCGCGTTCAGCAACGGCCGGTAGAACAGCTTCTCGTGCAGGCGCCGTACCTCCGCCGACACCCGCTTGCCCGCCCCGATCAGCTCCCGTACCGGATCCGCGAGGAACCCCAGCGCCCGACCCAACCGGCGCAGCTGCGCGGGACCGTCCTGGGTCTTCGGATCCGGCATCAGGTGGGTGCGGCGCAACCGCTCCAACTGCAGCAGGTGCTCCATCCGACGCAGGAACCGGTAGGCGTCGGTGAGTCCCGCCGCGTCCCTGCGTCCCACGTACCCGAACTCCGACAGCGCGGTGAGAGCCTGGAGGGTGTTGCCCGAACGCAGCCGGTCGTCGATACGGCCGTGCACCAGCTGCAACAACTGCACGGAGAACTCGATGTCGCGCAGACCGCCCGGGCCCAACTTCAGCTCGCGATCGGCCTCATCGGTGGGAATGTGCGCCACCACCCGGCGGCGCATCGCCTGCACGTCCTCGACGAAGTCCTTGCGGCCGGCGGCCTCCCACACCATCGGCGCGATCGCCTCGGTGTAGGCGCGGCCCAACGCCACGTCACCGGCGATGGGGCGGGCCTTGAGCAGCGCCTGGAACTCCCAGGTCTTGGCCCAGCGGTCGTAGTAGGCCACGTGGCCGGACAACGAGCGCACCAGGGGACCGTTCCGGCCCTCGGGCCGAAGCGCGGGGTCGACCTCCCACAGGGTGCCCTCGGTATCGGTCTCCGAAGGGATCCGCATCATCACCGTCGCCAGTCGGGTGGCCGCGCGCAACGCGTCCTGCTCGTCGGCGTCCCCGACGGGCTCCGCCACGAACACCACGTCCACGTCACTGACGTAGTTGAGTTCACGACCACCGCACTTGCCCATGCCGATCACGGCCAACCGGCACAGCTCGGCGTCCTCGGGCGACTCTGCCCGTGCCACCGCCAGCGCCGCGTCCAGCAGGGACGAGGCCAGGTCGGACAGCTCCGCGGCGACCTCCTCCACCGAGTTCACCTCGGTCAGGTCACGCCCGGCCAGACGCAGCAGCCGGCGACGGTAGGCCACGCGGATGGTGTGCCGCAGCGCCGTCCACGGCCCCTCGTCCGCGCCCTCGACCACCGCCGGGTCGGCGACGGGTACCGCGTCGTCGGGCCGGGCGCCCACGGTGTGCAACAGCCCCCGGCGCAGCTCCTCCGGCCGCGGGGTACGCGCGGCGTCGGCGCCCCGCAACTCCCGCCAGTCCTCGGGGTGGCGCACGAGGTGGTCGGTCAGCGCGGTGCTGGCGCCCAGGATCCGGCACAGCCGCGCTCGCAGGTCCGACTCCTGCCGCAGGGCGAGCAGCACGTCGTCGGGATCGGGGGAGACCTCCAGCACCCGGAGCAGACCCAACAGGGCCTGGTCCGGGTCGGCCGCCGCCGCGAGGGAGGTGAGGACCTCGGTGTCGGCTCCGGCGTCCAACCCGGCCTGTTCCACCAACCTCAGGGCCTTGGGGCTGTCGCTGAAACCACGCCGGGCGAGCGCGCCTGCCGTCATGTCGCTACTTCCGTCCCTTGCCACGCCTCAACCGTAGCCGTCCGCCCAGGGCGGATAGCATGCCCCGGTCACCTCTACACCCAAGGAGCGCACATGTCCGTTCTGGACGTCGAGATCGCCGCCCTCACCGGGGGCCCGGCCGGCCTGAACCGGTACCAGGGCAGGGCGGTGCTGGTCGTCAACGTCGCCTCTCGGTGCGGACTGACCCCGCAGTACGCGGTCCTGGAGAGGCTCCAGCGGAGCTACGCCGATCGGGGCCTCACCGTCCTGGGTGTGCCGTGCAACCAGTTCATGGGCCAGGAGCCCGGCACCCACGAGGAGATCGCCACCTTCTGCTCCACCACCTATGGGACGACCTTCCCCATGACGGAGAAGGTCGACGTCAACGGTGATGACCGTCATCCGCTGTACGCCGCCCTGGTGGAGACGGCCGACGCCGAGGGCCACACCGGCGACGTGCGCTGGAACTTCGAGAAGTTCCTCGTCGCCCCGGACGGCACCGTCGCGGCGCGTTTCGGCCCCCAGGTCGAACCGGACTCCGACGAGGTCACCAAGGCCATCGAGGCGGTTCTGCCGAACTGACCCTGAGCCCGAGGACGAGGGAGGCCACCGGCGACTTCGCCGGTGGCCTCCCTCGTGCCCGGAGCCCCGGACCAGGGTTCTGCTTCGTGCACCACGGGGGTACCCGTTCGAACGTCGTCAGGCCCTGTCCTCCGAAAACCCGAGGAGGTGCCGTGGGTTCCCGACTCCCAGGCGCCCGATCAAATGTCGTAGTACAGCTCGAACTCGCGCGGGTGCGGGCGCAGACGCAGGGAGTCGATCTCCTCGGTGCGCTTGAAGTCGATGTAGGTGTCGATCAGGTCCTTGGTGAAGACACCGCCCTCGAGCAGGAACTCGTGGTCGGCCTCCAAGGCCTCCAACGCCGCGTCCAGGGACGCGGGGACCGTCTCGATGCTCTCGGCCTCGGCCGGGGGCAGCTCGTACAGGTCCTTGTCGAGCGGCTCCGGCGGCTCGATCTTGTTCTTGACGCCGTCCAGACCCGCCATGAGCATGGCGGAGAAGGCCAGGTAGGGGTTGGCCGACGGGTCCGGCACCCGGAACTCGATGCGCTTGGCCTTGGGGTTGGAACCGGTGAGCGGCAGCCGGATGCAGGCCGAACGGTTGCGCTGGCTGTAGACCAGGTTGATCGGTGCCTCGTAACCCGGGACCAGGCGGTGGAAGGAGTTCACCGTCGGGTTGGTGAAGGCCAACAGCGCCGAGGCGTGCTTGAGCAGACCACCGATGTAGTGGCGCGCCGTGTCGGAGAGCTGGCCGTATCCGGACTCGTCGAAGAACAGCGGCTCGCCGTCCTTCCACAGGCTCTGGTGGCAGTGCATGCCGGAGCCGTTGTCGCCGAAGAGCGGCTTGGGCATGAAGGTCGCCGTCTTGCCCGCGGCGTTGGCGACGTTCTTCACGATGTACTTGTACAGCTGCACGTTGTCGGCGTGCTTGAGCAGGGTGCCGAACCTGATGCCGATCTCGGCCTGTCCCGCGGTGCCGACCTCGTGGTGCTGGAGCTCGACCTCGATGCCGGACCCGATGAGCGTCTTCACCATGTCGGAGCGCAGGTCGCTGTAGTGGTCGACCGGCTCGACGGGGAAGTAACCGCCCTTGAAGCGCGGACGGTAGCCACGGTTGCCGCCCTCGATCGCGGAGCCGGTGTTCCAGGCTCCCTCGATGGAGTCGATCTCGTAGTAGCCGGTGTTCGCGCTCGTCTTGAACTTGACGTCGTCGAAGATGTAGAACTCGGCCTCGGCGCCGAAGAAGGCGGTGTCCGCGACGCCGGTGCCGCGCAGGTAGGCCTCGGCCTTGCGGGCGATGTTGCGCGGGTCGCGGCTGTAGGACTCCAGCGTGAGCGGGTCGTGGACGAAGAACGTCATGTTCAGCGTCTTGTGCTTGCGGAACGGGTCCAGCACGCCGGTGCTCAGGTCCGGTAGCAACAGCATGTCGGACTCGTGGATGGCCTGGAAGCCGCGGATCGAGGAACCGTCGAACATCTGGCCGTCGGTGAAGGTGGACTCGTCCACGTTCTCGGTCGGGAGGGTCACGTGGTTCACGCCCCCGAACAGGTCCGTGAAACGGACATCGAGGAATGCGACGTCCTCGTCTCGGATGTAGGCGAGGACCTCATCGACGCTGCTGAACAAAACGGAACCTCCGTGCAGGTGGCTGAGACGGCGGATCGGTGGGGCCGCTCCATCGCGGGGCCCGTCGACCACACGCCGTCTCCCGGCTTCGCTCTCGAAGCTAGGAGTGCGTGGTTTCCACGCCATGTCTCGATTGTTTCTTGCATGTTACGGAGCGAGGCGATCGCGTTGGCGACCCCCACGGGCGGTGATTCCGCTTGTTTCAAGGGCGAATCGGTTCGTCGGCGTGGTTCGGGGGGTGACCGGTCCCACCCTGGTTCGCTGCCGGCGTCACACCGTGCGCGTCCACCCGGGTACGGACGTCCGTTACGTGCCTATACCGTGAAAACCATGAGTGACGAGAGCCGGTCCACCGCCGACCCCGACGACGACTTCCGCTACCGGGGGAACCGGCTCGGGCTGCCCGAGGAAGGCCCTCGGTCGGTGCCGGGCGTGGTCCGTCGACTCGTCGGACTGGCCCTGGACTGGGCCGTGGCGAGCCTCCTCGTTTGGGGGGCCATCAACGCGGGTCTGATCGGCAGGGAACTCGCGGCGGCCGCCGCGAGCGGTGGGGAACAGGAGGCCTTGGCCCTGACCAACTTCACCACCCTGTCCACCCTGGTGGTGTTCGCCGCTATGAGCATCCTGCTGCTGACCCTGTTCGGTACAACGATCGGGCGGCGGATCGTCGGCGTCGGGATCACGGCCACGGGAGAGCGCTCCTGGCCCTGGTTCGTGTCCATGACGGTGCGGACCCTGCTGTTGTGCCTGGTGATTCCGGCCGTGGTCTACGACCGTGACACACGTGGACTGCACGACCGGGCCGCAGGCACCATCGCGACCCGTTACTGAACCCTCACCGGACGCGTCGAACCGGCCCCGGGCGCGGTCGGGAAGCCGATCGGGCTGCTGTTAGCATCCCTGAACAGTATTTCTCCGGGGCCGCGAGCCTTCTGGCCGCCCTGACCCCGCCCCCTCCAAGGTCTTCTTCGCATCCGAAGGTTCGCATGGCTGGAAAACGTTCCGCCCCCCATTCGTCCGGTGCCGTGGGCGCCGCAAGACTGTCCGGTGGGCAGTGGGTCGCCTGTGTCGTCACGGCGTTGACCATCATCGCCAGTCTGGGCGGCTACGGCTGGTACCAGGGGTTGATCGGCAACATCACCACCACGCAGGTGGACACCGACGAATGGGATCGGCCCACCAGCGTCGAGGGGGTCATGAACCTCCTCATCATCGGGTCCGACGTGCGCTCGGGTGAGAACGCCGACTACGGCGAGGCCGAGGGCGAGCGCCCCGACACCATGCTCATCGCCAGCATCAACGTGGACAACGGCGCCGCCACCCTGGTCAACCTGCCCCGCGACCTCATGGTCGACCTGCCGGCCTGCGAAGCGGTGGAGGGCTACGAGGGCATGGGTGCCCACCAGGGCATGATCAACTCCGCGATGACCTTCGGCGGGGTGGGTTGCCAGTGGAACACCGTGGAGCAGGTGACCGGTGTGCACCTGGACCACTTCCTCATGATGGACTTCACCGGGTTCAAGGACATGGTGGACGCCCTGGGCGGGGTGCAGATGTGCATCCCCGAGCCCATCGACGACCCCAAAGCCCACCTGGAATTGGACGCCGGGCTCCAGTCGCTCGACGGTGAGGACTCCCTGGGCTTCGTGCGCTCGCGCTATGCCCAGGGCGACGGCAGCGACCTCTCCCGGATCGACCGCCAACAGGAGTTCATGGGCGCCATGCTGCGCGAGGTCCTCAGCAGCGACGTCATGACCAACCCGGTCACCATCACCAACTTCCTCGGCGCCGTGACCGACTCCATCAGCACCGACGACGACCTCACCGTCGACATCATGACCGACATGGCCATCTCCATGCGCGAGGTCGACCTGGAGCGGATCCAGTTCGTCACCGTCCCCAGCGGCGCCCATCCCGACGACGAGAACCGCATCATGATGAGCCAGCCCCAGGCCTCGGAGCTGTTCGAGGCGATCAACGCGGGTGTGGACTTGGCGGGCGAGGACGACGACACCTCCGACAACAAGGACGAGGCGGAGGGGAGGGAGACGGTCGACCCCGCCGACGTCTCGATCGAGGTCCTCAACAACACCGGCATCGACGGACTCGCTGTGGAGATCCAGGCCGTCCTGGTCCAGGAGGGCTACGTGGTCACCGGTAGGGGCAACCCCGTGCTGCGCACCCCCGAGGCCACCACGGTCTACCACGGTCCGGGCGAGGAGGCGGCGGCCGAACTGCTCGCCGGTTCGCTGGAGAACGCCGTGACCGAGGAGGCCGAGGGGCTGGAGCAGACCCTGGAGTTGGTCGCCGGGACCGACTGGAACGGTTTCTCCGGGAGTTCCTCCGCCGACACCGACCTGTCCATCACCGACGACCTGGGCGGCGTCACCGCCGAGGAGGACCAGGAGAGCGCCTGCTGAGGTGCTCGGTCCGGCCACCGAGCCCGATGACCGGAACGACGACCGGGGTCTGACACAGGGAGACCGTTCCGGTAGCATCCGGTGGGTTACGTCCGAGTACACCACCGCGGTCCCTCCCGTGGCGGTCCCCCTCCCGGACACTCCCACCTCTCTCGTGCCCCAGATCGGATCGCAGGTGCCCTCTTGGCCCCAAGAAACGTGTCCAAGGCCGCCGTCACAGGCAAGATGACCCTTGGGAAATGGGCGGCGTGCGTCGCGACCGGCGTGCTCATCGCCGCGAGTCTGGTCGTCTACACCGGTTACCAGGGGATCTTCGGCATCGACACCGAGGACGTGGATCCCGACGGCTGGGGCGACCGTCCCGCCCAGGTCGACGGACTGCACAACATCCTGCTGTTGGGCACCGACGAGCGCGCGGGGGACAACGCCGAGTACAACGAGCTCAACGGCATCCGTCCCGACGTCCTGGTCGTCGTCAGCATCGACGTGGACAAGGGCGGGGTGACGATGGTCAACCTCCCGCGTGACACGATGGTCGATATCCCCCCGTGCGAGGCGACGGAGGGGGAGGGCGCGGGCTGGGCGGGCGGCGTCGACCAGCTCAACCACGCCATGACCTACGGCGGGATGGACTGCCAGGGCAACACGGTGGAGACCATCACCGGGATCCACCTCGACCACATGGTCCTGGTGGACTTCGCCGGGTTCGAGCACATCGTCGACTCCATCGGCGGCATCGAGATGTGCGTTCCCGAGCCCGTGGACGATCCCAAGGCGCACATCGAGCTGGACGCGGGGGAGCAGAGGCTCAACGGGGAACAGGCACTCGGTCTGGCCCGTTCCCGGGACAGCGCGGCCAACGGCAGCGACCTGGGGCGCATCGAGAACCAGCAACGCATGATGGGCGCCATCCTGCGCGAGGTCACCTCCGGGGACATCCTGTCCAAACCCAACAACCTGATCGCCTTCCTGGACTCGGTCACCGACAGCCTCACCACCGACAGTGGGTTCACCGTCGACAAGATGACCGAGCTGGCCATCGCCATGCGCGAGGTCGACCTGGAGCGGATGAACATGGTCACCGCACCCGTCGAGGACTACCCGGCCGACCCCAACAAGGTGCAGTTCCAGGAGGCCGCCGCGCAGGACCTGTTCACCTCCGTGGCCGCAGGCGAGCTCACCGAGGAGGAGGGCTCCGAGGAAGCCGGGGACGACTCGGTCGGTGTGGAACCCTCCGACGTGTCCTTGCTGTTGCTCAACAACACGGGGGTCGATGGTCTGGGCGGTCAGGTCGAACCCCTGCTGGTCGAGGAGGGCTTCACGGTCACCGACACGACCAACCCCGAGCTGCGGGCCCCCGAGGCCACCACCGTCTACCACGGGCCCGACAAGGCCGAACACGCGGAGGTCCTGGCCGAGGCCGTCCAGGGCGGCGCGGAGATCGTGGAGGAACCCTCCCTGGGGGAGGACCTGGAGTTGGTCATGAGCGGCGGCTGGGAGGGCATCGCCGGTGCGGGCGCCGGCTCCGGTGGTGGTTCCAGCGTCGAGGACCTGGGTGGCACCAGCGCCGCGGAGGACAAGATCAGCTGCGATTGACCTCCTGATCCCCGGAGACGTCACGGGCCCGCGCTCATCGTGAGCGCGGGCCCGTTTCCTTCGCGCGACTTATCGTTTATCGTTAGTATCGACAAACGATAAGGAGGAGGCCATGTCCCCCCGAACCCGGACCCCGGGATTCCGTTTCCGTTGGAGCCGCACCGACTCCGTGGTCATGCAGGTCGTCCTGGGCCTCGGCCTGGCCCTGGTGGGCGCGACCACGGCGCTCTCCCTGCTGTGGGTCACCACCGGACTCTCCGTGGGCGGTGTCGGCCGGTCCGACCGGGTCACCGTGCAGCAACCGATGGAAGCCCCCGACACGGTCCCGGACGTCGAACTCTCGGTCGACGACGTCACGATCGCGGCCGAACCCACGATGACGCTCGTCTTCGAGGACCCGAGTACCGTGGAACGCCTGATGCTGGTGCTGCCCGCCCTGCTCGGTCAGGCCGCGGCCCTGGCGGTGCTCTACCTGGTCCTGCGGGTGATTCGCAGCCAGGGGAAGGGCGATCCCTTCGTCCCGGCCAACGCGCGGCGCGTCCACACGATCGCGTTCACCATCATCCTCGCGTCGATCCTGGTGCCCACCGCGCGGGGCCTGGCCGGACTCTTCCTTCAAGACGGGGTGGTCCCGGCCGAGGGCATGGTGCTCGTGGCCTTCGAACTCACCCTGGGGTCGGCCCCTCTGGTGGGGCTACTGGCCGGTCTGGTGCTGGCGGCCCTGGCCGAGGTGTTCCGTAGGGGGACGTGGATGCGCGACGACGTCGACGGACTCGTCTGATGCCACCGGAAGAGGCCACCGGCATCCGGATCCACCTGGACAAGCTCCTCGCCCAGCGCGGAATGACCCTCACCGAGCTGTCCGAACGGGTCGGCGTCACCGTGGTCAACCTGTCCGTGCTCAAGAACGAGCGGGCCAAGGCGATCCGCTTCTCCACCCTGGCCGCCCTGTGCCGGGAACTGGACTGTCAGCCCGGGGATCTGATCGGCCACGATCCGGGCCACTGAGGTCGCCCACGTGAACGGGGCCGCCGCACCGGTCGGTGCGACGGCCCCGTGGAAGGTCCGTTGACGGGGGCGGAGGCGGCCCGGGTCAGCCCATCTTGCCGCGCATGCCCTTCGGCATCTTGGCGCCCTTGGGCATGGGGCCCTTGGGCATCTGCATCGCGGCCGGAAGCGCCTTGAGGCGGTAGTTCAGCTCGGCGGTGCCGGACTTGTCCAGGTTGCGGGGCAGCTTCACCAGGGTCCGCTGGAGCTTGGAGACGGGCACCTGGTCCTCGCCGTTGCCGACCTTGAAGTCGTAGATGGGCGTGTCGTTGGCCACGCGCGACACCCGCTTCTTCTCACCGGCGATGAGACCGCGCAGACGACCCGGGTCGCCCTCGCCCACCAGGACCACGCCGGGGCGGCCCACCACGCGGTGGACGACGTCCATCTGCTTGTTCGCGGCCACACCGGGCTCGACCACCCAGTTGCCGCGCATGTTCTCCAGGATCGCCATGCCGGCGCCCAGCCGGCCGTCGAGCATCTTGTACTGCACCTTCTGGGCGGACCGGGTGAACATGATGAACCCGACCAGGAAGGCGATCGGCAGACCGGTCAGCGGCCAGATGATCCAGGAGCCGGTCCAAACGCCGATACCGATGAAGACGGCGAAGATCACGAGCGCGACGGTGATCGCGAGCGGAATCGTGCGCGGGCTCTGCTGATGGACGACCTTGGCGACCATGCCGATCTGCTTCAACCGGCCCGGCTGCTTCTCGCCACCCTTACCGGCGGACGTGGTGTCGGACTTCTTCGCCATGGTTCTTTCAGGCAGCGCACACCGAGTGACTCGGTGGGGAAGGGTCCCTCTGCTGCCTTGCCTCCTCTACACGGTCGACCTTCGGTGCGGCGCCTTGTCGGCGCCACGAACAGGGCGCCTCGGAACCACCAGGATATGCGTCCGAGCACCCACATACGGAACGGTGGCCCGCGGGCCACCGTTCCAGGTTGGTCACGACTGTGACGAAACGTTCGTTATGCGTTGTTCGTGGCCGCCGCGGCCTGGGCCTCACGCTTCTCGCGCGCCTGCTTGTACAGGGTGCCCGCGCGGTAGGACGAACGCACCAGCGGACCGGACATGACACCGGCGAAACCGATCTCCTCGGCCTCCTTGCCCAGCTCCACGAACTCCTGCGGCTTCACCCAACGGTCGATCGGGTGGTGCAACTTGGAGGGACGCAGGTACTGGGTGATGGTGAGCAGGTCACAGCCGGCCTCGTGCAGGTCGCGCATGGCCTCGCTGATCTCCTCACGGGTCTCGCCCATGCCCAGGATCAGGTTCGACTTGGTGACCAGGCCGTCCTCTCGGGCCATGGTGATGACGTCCAGGGAGCGCTGGTAGCGGAAGCCCGGACGGATGCGCTTGAAGATCCGCGGCACCGTCTCCACGTTGTGCGCCAGCACCTCCGGACGCGAACCGAACACCTCGGCCAGCTGATCGGGGTCGGCGTTGAAGTCCGGGATGAGCAGCTCGACGCCGGTGTCGGGGTTGAGCTCGTGGATCTTGCGGACCGTCTCGGCGTACAGCCAGGCGCCGCCGTCCTCCAGGTCGTCACGGGCCACACCGGTGACGGTGGCGTAGCGCAGCTCCATCTTCTGGACGGAGGTGGCGACCTTGGTCGGCTCCATCTTGTCCAGGGCGGTGGGCTTTCCGGTGGCGATCTGGCAGAAGTCGCAGCGGCGGGTGCACTGGTCACCACCGATGAGGAACGTGGCCTCCCGGTCCTCCCAGCACTCGTAGATGTTGGGGCAGCCCGCCTCCTGACAGACGGTGTGCAGGCCCTCGCCCTTGACCAGGGACTGGAGCTCGGTGTACTCCGGCCCCATGTGCGCCTTGATCTTGATCCACGGCGGCTTTCTCTCGATGGGGGTCTCGCTGTTGCGCGCCTCCACGCGCAGCAGCTTGCGGCCCTCAGGAGCGATGGTCAACGCGAACCCGTTCCCTTCTGTACCCCTGTGACGGGGACCCTCGCGCCCCTTGTGGGGGCGGTACGTCCCGGTGGGGACTGGCTCATGGTGTGGACTGTCATGCTCGGGCGGTGGCGTCGGAGAGCAGCTCGGCGCCGTCGGTGTGGCTGAATTCCGCCGCGTGGAGCACGTCGGCCAGGTGCCGTTCGAGGCGCGGTCGCACGTCGGCGACGGTGACGGCGCGCCCCAGTTCGTTGGTGAGCGAGGTGACCCCCGCGTCGGCGATCCCGCAGGGGACGATCCGGTCGAACCACGACATGTCATTGTCGCAGTTGAGGGCGAGTCCGTGCATACCGACCCCACGGGCGATCCGACAACCGATCGCGGAGATCTTGCGTTCGACGAGACCGCGCTCGGGATCGGCCTCCAACCACACTCCGCTGCGACCCTCCACGCGCCTACCGGTGAGACCGTACTCCGCGATGGTGCGGATGACGGCCTCCTCCAGCGAGCGGACGTAGGCGATCACGTCGATGGGCTGGTCCAGCTTGACGATGGGGTACACCGTGAGCTGTCCGGGGCCGTGCCAGGTGATCTTGCCGCCTCGATCGATGTCCACGACGGGTGCGCCAGGGTCGGTGATGGGACGATCCCACCTCCCGGTGCGTTTGCCCGCGGTGTACACGGGCTCGTGTTCGAGGAACAGGACGGTGTCGGGCAGCTCGTCGGCGACGCGGCTCTGGTGGAGTCGCTTCTGCAGATCCCAACCCTGGTGGTACGGGACGGGAGTGTCGCCCAGCCATGCGTAAACGAGATCACTCACACCCCCACCTTACGCCCCGACGGAAGGGGCGGGTCGGGGCAGGATGTCGGAAAGCGCACTGTCGATGTCGGGCAGGAGGAAGGAATAGCCGGCCTTCTCCAGGCGTTCGGGTCGGGCTCTCAGGTCCACGAGCGCGCTCTCCTCGGTGAAGCCGCCCAGGGCCAGGCGCACCGCGGGCTGGGGGAAGGGCACGACGGCGGGACGTCCCAGGGTCCTGGCGAGTGCCCGGGTGAAATCGGCGTTGCTCACCGGTTCGGGCGCGCACAGGTTCACCGGTCCGGTCACCTCCGGCCGCTCCAGCAGGAATCGGATGGCGCCGATCTGGTCGACCAGCGAGATCCACGTCAGGTACTGGGTGCCCGACCCCAGTCGACCGCCGAGGCCTACGCGGTACAGAGGCAACAGGGAGCGGAGTATGCCGCCCTCCCGGGCCAGGACCACCCCGCTGCGCAGGTGGGCCACCGACATTCCGGCCTCTTGCGCGGGGAGCGTGGCCTCCTCCCAACCCCGGCACAGTTCGGCGAGGAAGCCCATGCCGGCGGGGCCGTCCTCGGTGGCCACGGCGTCGCCGGTCGCACCATAGAAGTGGGTGCCCGAGGCGCTCAGCAGACGCCTGGGCGGATGCCGCATCCCGGCCAGGGCCCCGGCACAGGCCCAGGGTGCCCTCCACCCGGCTGCGACGGATGAGACGGCGCCGACGTCGAGTCCACAACCCGGGTCCGAAGGGTTCACCGGCCAGGTGGACGACGGTCTCGGTCCCGGCCAGGGCAACGGAGTCCACCCGCCCCAGCTGGGCACGCCATTCGGCCTCCTCCAGACCGGGCGTCTCGCTCCGTCGCGGAGGGCGCCGGACCAAGGCCACCACCGTGTGTCCGTCCGCCAGCAGGGAGGCGGTCAGCGCGCGACCGACCATCCCGGTCGCACCCGTGATCGCCACTCTCATGCCCAGGGGTTTACCCGCTGGTAGGAGACCACTCGAAGTTTTCTCGACCTTTTTCGGCGAAAGCCCTGCGCGGGGTCCCCGGGTCTTCTAGGTTGAGTCGTGGGACAGGGAACTCCGCGTCAGCGCGGAGATACCCTGGGCGATCCTCGGATCGTCCAGGTGGGCGCGAGCCCGCACAGACCTTTGATGATGGGGATCATCAGGGGATGGTGATTGGTGGGGTAGAAAGGCGGGGCGGTGTCGGAAACGGCACCGCCCCGCTTCTGTGTCCTTTTGCGCCTCCGCTATGGCAATCCCGTGGTCGAGGAGGGGATCGCCGGGCCAGGTGGTGCCTGGATGAGTGATCCCAAGGGGTAGGCGTGGTGGTGGGGGTGTGGGGTGTGTGGGTGGGGCGCCTGAGGT
>NZ_BCSH01000070.1 GCF_001570765.1 Nocardiopsis listeri NBRC 13360
AGGCGCCCCACCAGCCACCCGCCACCTCTACCTCCACCTCCACCCCTTGGAATTACTCATCTAGAGTTCAGGGTGGGGGAGACCGGATCGGTCCTCACCGACCTCGGATGTCACCGGGGATGCGATACAGGCGGGCCGAAGACCCGGTCGCCACTATGCGAAGGAGCGAAGTTGCGGGTACACGACTCACTCATCGACCTGGTCGGGGACACCCCGTTGGTTCGTCTGCGGAAGGTCACCGAGGGGCTGGCCCCGACGATCCTG
Organism: Nocardiopsis listeri NBRC 13360; assembly: GCF_001570765.1. GTDB lineage: Bacteria > Actinomycetota > Actinomycetes > Streptosporangiales > Streptosporangiaceae > Nocardiopsis > Nocardiopsis listeri. The sequence continues at coordinate 265 of NZ_BCSH01000070.1, forward strand.
GCGAAGGTCGAGTACTTCAACCCGGGCGGATCGGTCAAGGACCGCATCGCGCTGCGCATGGTCGAGGCCGCCGAGAAGAGCGGTGAGCTCAAACCGGGCGGCACGATCGTGGAGCCCACCTCGGGCAACACCGGAATCGGTCTGGCGATGGTGGCCCAGGAGAAGGGCTACCGCTGCGTCTTCGTCTGCCCGGACAAGGTCGGCCCGGACAAGCTGTCGGTGCTGCGTGCCTACGGCGCCGAGGTCGTGGTCTGCCCGACCACGGTCGCGCCGGAGCACCCCGAGTCCTACTACTCGGTCTCGGACCGGCTGGCCCAGGAGCTCCCCAACGCCTGGAAGCCCAACCAGTACGAGAACCAGAACAACCCCGATTCGCACTACCACTCCACGGGCCCGGAGATCTGGGACCAGACCGAGGGCCGCATCACGCACTTCGTGGCGGGCATCGGCACCGGTGGAACCATCAGCGGCACCGGTCGCTACCTCAAGGAGGCCTCCGAGGGGCGCGTGCAGGTCGTGGGCGCCGACCCCGAGGGTTCGGTGTACTCGGGCGGAAGCGGCCGTCCCTACCTGGTCGAGGGCGTGGGCGAGGACATCTGGCCCGGTACCTACGACACGGCGATCTGCGATGACATCGTGGCGATCAGCGACAAGGACTCGTTCCTGATGACCCGTCGCCTGGCGAAGGAGGAGGGCCTGCTGGTGGGCGGCTCCTGCGGTCTGGCGGTGGAGGCGGCGCTGCGCGTGGCCGAGACGGCCGGGCCGGACGACGTCATCGTCGTACTGCTTCCGGACGGTGGCCGCGGCTACCTCGGCAAGATCTTCAACGACGAGTGGATGTCCGACTACGGCTTCCTGTCGGCCGAGACCGAGGAGGCCACCGCGGGCAAGGTGCTGGACGACAAGGAGGGCGAGATGCCCGACTTCGTGCACAGCCACCCGGACGAGACGGTCGGCACCGCCGTGGCGATCATGCGCGAGTACGGCGTCTCCCAGCTGCCGGTGATGAAGGAGGAGCCGCCGGTCATGGCGGCCGAGGTGGTGGGTTCCATCGCCGAACGCGACCTGCTGGACGCTCTCTTCGACGGCCGCGCCGACCTGGACGACCTGGTGGAGACCCACATGGCCAAGCCGCTGTCCACGGTGGGCACCGGCACCCCGGTGAGCGACTGCGTGCGCCTGCTGCGCAGGTCGGGCGCCCTGGTGGTGCTGCGCGACGGCAAGCCGGTGGGGATTCTCACCCGTCAGGACCTGCTGGCGCACCTTTCCGGCTGACGATGGCCGCCTTCGTGCACCGGGTCTCGAACGTTGTTCGGGACCCGGTTTTCACGTACCGGACAGGGTGCCGCATACTCGGACACTGCTAATGTTCGTCGCATTGGTATTTACTGGCCGGTAATAAGTAGGTGCACCCGTGTCCCGGCTCCTCAACTGGATCATCCGTTCCGTCTGGTCGTACGCACGCACCCACGGTGAGATCCGTGCGGAGTCCAAGGCCGCCCGTAAGTTCGCCCGTTTCGGCAGTGGTTCCGCCATCGCCTTCCCCATCGCCACCCTGTACGGCGAACCCTGGATCGAGATCGGGGTGCACACCGTTCTGGGCGGCGACATCACCCTGGCCGCGGGGATGGGTCCCGACTACGACCTCGGCGAGGGCTCCGTCGTGCGTATCGGGTCAGGGTGCGCGATCGGTCGCGGCTCGCACGTGGTCGCCCACCGGTCCGTCGACATCGGTGACCACGTCTACACCGGTCCCTACGTCTACATCACCGACCAGAACCACTCCTACGCCAACACCGACATCCCCGTCGGCCTGCAGTGGCCGGTGGACGACCCGGTGAGCATCGGCGCAGGAAGCTGGCTGGGCGCCAACTCCGTGATCCTGCCCGGCGTGCACCTGGGACAGAACTCGGTGGTCGCCGCCGGCACGGTGGTACGCCCCGGCACCTACCCCGACCACGCCGTCATCGCCGGGATCCCGGGGAAGGTCGTGCGCGCCCACGATCCCGAGCTGGGATGGGACCCGCCGCTACGCGGCACCGGTACCCCCACCCGGGTGCCCACCCCGGTGACCGGTCTGCCGCCCGAGGCTCCCGCCGAACCACCGGAACCGGGCTCGCCCACTCGCTTCCCGCCGGCCTGACCGCCCCGCCCGTCCGGAGTATGAGACCTCCCAGTTGACAGCGGGTCCCGTGTGGACCCTGGGCACTATTGTTGGCCCCATGAAGTTCGATGGGTTTGAAACGCTGGCCATCCACGCGGGGCAGGAGCCGGACGCCGGCACCGGCGCCGTGGTGGTGCCGATCTACCAGACGAGTACCTACGCCCAGGACGGCGTCGGCGGGATGCGGCAGGGATACGAGTACTCCCGCACCGCCAACCCCACGCGCACCGCGCTGGAGGAGTGCCTCGCCGCACTGGAGGCCGGAGCGCGCGGGCTCGCCTTCGCCTCCGGCATGGCCGCCGAGGACACCCTGCTGCGCACGGTCCTCTCCCCGGGTGACCACGTCATCATCCCCGGCGACGCCTACGGGGGCACCTTCCGCCTGATCTCCAAGGTGGTCGAGCGCTGGGGTGTCAGCTGGGACGCGGTCGATCAGACCAACGTCGACGCGGTGCGGGACGCCATGCGCCCCAACACCAAGGTCGTGTGGACCGAGACGCCCACCAACCCGCTGTTGGGCATCACCGACATCGAGTCGGTCGCCCAGGTCGCGCACGACGGCGGCGCCCTGTACGTCGTGGACAACACGTTCGCCTCGCCCTACCTGCAGCGGCCGATCACGCTGGGCGCGGACGTGGTCGTGCACTCCACCACCAAGTACGTCGGTGGCCATTCCGACGTGGTCGGTGGAGCGCTGGTCGTGGCCGACGCCGAGCTGGGCGAGCGGCTGGCCTTCCACCAGAACACCATGGGAGCTATTCCCGGCCCCTTCGACTCCTGGCTGACCCTGCGCGGTGCCAAGACCCTCGGGGTGCGGATGGACCGCCACAGCGAGAACGCCGAGCGCGTCGTGGCCGCTCTGGAGGGCCACCCCGCGGTGCGACGTGTGTACTACCCGGGGCTGGAGTCGCACCCTGGGCACAAGATCGCCGAGCGGCAGATGCGTTCCTTCGGTGGGATGGTCTCCTTCGCTCTGCGCGACGGGGAGAAGGCGGCACTGGAGCTGTGTGAGCGGACCAAGGTCTTCACGCTCGGGGAGTCCCTGGGCGGGGTCGAGTCCCTCATCGAGCACCCGGGGCGGATGACCCACGCCTCGACGGCCGGTTCACCGCTGGAGGTCCCGGCGGATCTGGTGCGGATCTCCGTGGGCATCGAGTCCGGGGAGGACCTGGTCGCCGATCTGTTGCAGGCGTTGGAGGGCTGATCCCTCCAGGGGCCCGCGCGGCGCTGCCGCGCGGGTTCCCCGGCGTCGTTGCCGGGCTCGTTGCGGCGTACTTCGGCCTCGCGGTCGTCACCGCGACCCACATGGTCGGGGCGGGTCGTGAGCGCGTTCGTGGGGGATGGCTCCGAATCAGAGTTCTATGGGCCTGGTGGCCCGGGGCGGTCACCGCCGAGGTTCTTCTCCTCAGGCCGCGGTGGGCGTGCGGTCCTGGGCGGGAAGGGGCGCGGTGTCGTCGGTGCTCTCGTCGTCGCGGAAGCGCAGGCCACAGACGAAACGGCTGGTGTGGGACAGGGCGCTGTCGTTGTCGTCGTCCCGCAGCGAACGGTAGCTGCCCCGGCTGTCCTGACGGCGGATGCCGATGGAGACGGCCAGGAGGAAGCCGACCGCGAGGCCGAGGAGGACCAGGCCGACGAAGGTCAGAGTGATGAACGTGGTCTCCATTGAGGTTCTCCTAAGGGGTGTGGAGAGTCTTTTCTGCTATCCGGTCGGCCCCCCTGCGAACCGAGGGGGTGTTGGCTGTGATCTCAAGGTGTGAAGGCTTTCCCTCTTGTTGTTCGGTGCTGTCGTTCTTGGCGGGATCGATGGGGGCGGAGCGTCTCCCGGGTTTCCTCGGGCCAGTGACCGAGAGAAGGATCCGCTGTGTACTCCGGGTGGCCTTCAACTAATATGGGTTCAACGGAACTGGTTGAACTTGTTCGGCTGGTGTAGCTCTCAGCTTGTTGGTACAGGTTGAGTTGTTGGTCTTTTACCCCTATGAGGGCGGACTTATGCGGGCAGAAAGCCGATATCGACAGATCGCTCGAACTCTGCGCAGGGAGATCCAGGAAGGAAGCCTCCCGCAAGGGGGCCAACTGCCCTCCGAGAAGCAGATGGAGGAGCGCTTCGAGGCCTCCCGCAACACCATCCGTCTGGCCCTGGGCATGCTGCGCAACCAGGGCCTCATCGTGAGCAGACCCGGGCGCGGCCATTACGTGCAGGACGTGGTCCCCGAGATCTTCTACGCCACCCGCAGTCGTGGCGGCCCCGGCGGGTTCAACGAGCCCAACCTCGCCGGGCTGACCCTGGAGGAGCTCCAACTCCTCAGCGCCAACTCCGACATCGCCCCCCGGTTGCGCGTCCCGGAGGGCACCATGACGGTCGTTCGGCACCTGCACCGCTTCGCCGGAGACCGATCCGGTTCCGTCAGCTCCGCCTTCTATCCCATGGACCTGGTCGAGGGCACTCCGCTCATGCTGCCCGAGGACGTGGAGAGCGCCCTGGAGGTCCTCATGGACCATGGCCATCGCCAGGTCGGCTACGTGGACGAGCTGGAGACCCGGATGCCCACGCCCCAAGAGGCGAGCCAACTGGAGCTCACCCCCGGGGTGCCGGTCCTGGAGGTCCACCGCACCGACTACTCCGAAGACCGCCCGATCCGGTTGGTGCACACTGTGTACGCGGGGAACAGCATTCGCTACCAGTACGAGCATGGCGACCTCACCGCCTACCACCGGGACTGATGCATCGCATGAGCACACCGAAGAAGACGCTGGTCGCCGACCACCTGCGTGAGGCCCTCGCCAGAGGCGACTACGAGCCGGGAGAACGGCTGCCAGGCGAGGAGGACCTCGCCGACGACCTCGGGGTCTCCCGCGCCACGGCGCGCTTGGGCATGCGCATCCTCCAGGACGAGGGGCGCATCGACATCGTCCCCGGCCGCGGGGCGTTCGTCGCCGACCACCAGCCGTTCCTCCACCTGGCCACCCCCGTCTCCGGCGGTAGCGACTCCGAGCGCTTCGAAGCCGGCTACCAGCCCCGACTGATCCAGGCCGGCTACCACGACATCGACGAGAAGATCAAGGTCAGCCTGGACACCATGCGGCCCAAGGTGGCCAAGCGGCTGCGCCACGAAGCCGACGACCGGGTACAGCACGGCGGCCTCGTCGTGATCCGCTCCTCCGACCGCTTCGTCGACGGCAGTCTCTGGCAGTCCCAGATCACCTACTTCCCGTTCTCGATCGCCTCCGGAACCGCGCTCATGTCCCCCGAACCCTTGGAGGGCGGAGTGTCGGCGGTCATGCGCGACCTGGGTTTCCGCGAGAGCTGGAACTGGGACATCGTGGGCGCGCGCATGCCCTCGCCGGACGAGGCCGAGGCCTTCGGACTGGGCCCCGGTATCCCGCTGCTGGTACAGGAACGGTCCGCCTACGACGGGGACCGACCACTGCGCTTCACCGAGACGCTCATGCCGGCCAACCGCCACCAATTGCTGTACTCGGGCGGCGACGCCCCCGAGGAGCTTCTGCTCATGGCCTCGGACGTCAACATCTTCGAGCGCTGATCCCGGCTTCAGTCCCTCCCGTGGAGGTAACGCCCGACCACCAGTGCCCCCAGGGCATCGGCGTCGGCGTCCACCACACGCACCCCGCGCCGTCGCTCCAACAGTTCCCGGAAGGCGCGCAACCGGGGATCGTCGGCCAACAGGAAGAACGTCGACTCCGCGCTCTCCGCCAACGCCGCGTCCAACTCGGCCATGGTGGCCTCCACCGTGCGCGGAGTGGGCGGCCAGGCGAACCGCGTGTCACCGTCCTCGCCCAGGTGCGCCGTGGGCTCTCCGTCGGTGACCACCAGGATCACCGGGCGTGTCCCCCGGTGCCGTCGCAGGTGGGCGCGGGCCAGGTGCAGCGCGTGTTGGAGGTTGGTGCCGGGCACCCGGCGCCAGTCGTGTTCGACCAACTCCGCGGGCGTCATCTCCCGGGCCCGGTCGCCGAACCCGATCACCAGCATCCGGTCCTCGGGCCGCCTGGTCCGCACCAGGGTGTGCAGGGCCAGGGCCGTGCGGGTGGCGGCCTCGTGCAGGCCGCGAGCGGCCATCGAATGGGACAGGTCGACCAACAGGCACACCGTGGCCGCACCGGTCGGTTCGGTCTCCGCGTAGCGCAGGTCGTCGCTGCGCAGGGGTACGTCGTCGGCCGCCGTGAGGTCTCCCGCGGAGGCGCGTCGCACCATGGCCGCCCGCATGGTGGCCACGGGGTCCAGGGGACGGTCGAGGCCGTCGTGTCGCACACTCGCGCCGGTCGATTCGCCGGCGTTGCCGGGACCTCCCCGGTGGCCTCCGCCCCGCACGCTCGGCGACGCCTCGACCTCGGCCAACGCCACCTCGCCCAGTCGGCGCAGCTCGCGCGGGGTCAACCCGTGGTCCGCCTCGTCCAACCGGTCCAGACGTTCTCGTCCCTCGGCGCCCAGCAGAGCGACCAACGCCGAGGCGTCCACCTCGTCCAGGGCGGAGCGTTCTCCGGCCTCGTAGCGTTCCAGGGCCTCCTCGGCCGCGACCAAGGGCGCCGACTCCCGATCGAGGAGTTCGGCGGAGATCAGCGCGCGCAGCTCACCGGCGGCGCGCACCGCCTCACCCGGTGGTGGTTCCTCGTCGGTCAACGGGTCGGGCCCGCCCATGTACGCCCGGTACCGAAACCTCACACCACACGCCCCCTCAGAACCGGTACACGCCACCGTCGGGCGCGGTGTCCTTGGACAGTCGTCGTTCCAGGTACAGCCCCTCCAACGCGAACTCCACCACCGCCGCGGCCAGCCCCGGCGTGGGAGGCCCGTCCGCGTTCTCCGGGGCCGCCCGTTCGATCAGTCCGGCCAGACCCGGCACCGTTCCCACCCGGCGCAGCAGCTCGGCGGCGCCCACCAGGTCACCGCTCTCCACCGTGCCACCGCCGGCGAAACGGTCGCTCAACGGTTCCAGGTCGGCCTCGCCCATCCTGGCCCGGAAGGTCTCGGCGACCGCGCGGCGCAGCAGCGTCTCCAGGATCGAGGACTCCCGGCCCTCCATCCCGGTCTCGAACTCGACCTTGCCCAGGAGGGGTTCGACCACCCCCGTCAGGTCGCAGACCCGTGCCACCGGCACTTCCTCGCCGGTCAGCGCCGCGCGACGCAGGGCCGAGGCCGCCACGGTCTCGGCGGCGGCCACGGTCAGCCGCACCGACACACCCGATCGTTGGTCCACCCGGTTGGAGTCGCGCACCAGCCGGGCGAATCGGGCCACGGTCTCCAACAGGTGTGAGGGTACGACCGTGCCCTCGGGCAGATCCGCCTCCTGCCGCAACAGCGCCAACTCGTGGTCGAGGTCGGGCGGGTAGTGGGTACGCACCTGGGCGCCGAAGCGGTCCTTGAGCGGGGTGATGATCCGCCCCCGGCTCGTGTAGTCCTCCGGGTTGGCGCTGGCCACCAGCAGCAGGTCCAGCGGCAGCCGTAGGTTGTAGCCGCGCACCTGCAGGTCGCGTTCCTCCAACACGTTGAACAGCGCCACCTGGACTCGCGCGGGCAGGTCGGGCAGTTCGTTGACGCAGAAGATCCCTCGATTGGCGCGGGGCAGCAGACCGTAGTGGATCGTCTCCGGGTCGCCGAGGGAACGGCCCTCGGCCAACCGGGCGGGGTCGACGTCGCCGACCAGTTCGGCGGTACCGGTGTCGGGGGTCGCCAGTTTCTCGCCGTAGCGTTCGTCCCGGTGCCGCCAGCGCACCGGAAGTTCGTCGCCTTCGTCCGTGGAGCGGCGAAGACAGGACGGACAGGTCGGTGCGTGGGGATGACAGGAGATCGGGCAGTCCGCCACCGTGGGAGACCACTCGTCGAGCAGCCCCGACACCGTGCGGATCAGCCGGGTCTTGCCCTGCCCGCGTTCCCCGAGCAGCACCACGTCGTGACCGGCGATGAGTGCCCGCTCCAGTTGAGGCAGCACCGTGTGGTCGAACCCGTGGACCTCGGGGAAGCGGGGCAGTCCCGACCCCATGCGGGCCAGGAGGTTCTCGCGGATCTCGGCCGCGGTGGAGCGGTGGACATGGCCGGACTCGCGCAGCGCGCCGAGGGTGCGCGCGAACCCGCCTGGAGGTGGTGAGGCATAGGTCACGGCAAGCAGTGTAGGCCTGGGAGAGTTTGAGGGGCCAGATGCAGGAAAGTCCCTGGGGGACGAATGGAAGAATGGGGCCGTGAGGTTCCCATGGTCGGTGTCGTGACCGACCGTAGACGGGGGTGGCAGTGACAAGGTTCGGCGATGCTCTGACGACGGGGGCCGACCTCGTGAACGCGGCCGAGCGCGCTGTTCTCCACGCACTGGAACAGGTGGACGGACTCGCCGATCTCGTGTGCTTCTTCGTCAGTGGCGCGGATCCCGATGAGGTCTCGCTCGCGGGCCTGAAGGTCATGGAGTTGTCCGGCGGCGCGATCACCCTGGGCTGTAGCGGCAGCGGTGTGGTAGGCGGCGGTCGTGGTGTGGAGGGACAGGGCGCCGTGAGCGTCTGGGCCGCCCGCCTTCCCGACGTGGAGTTCACCCCGTTCCGGTTGGACACGGTGGTGGAGGAGGAGCAGCTCGCGGTGGTGGGCATGCGCGAACCCGGACCGAACGACAGGGTCGGCATCCTGCTCACCAACCCCTACGAGTTCCCCACCCAGGCGTTCGTCCGCGAGACCACCGCCGCCTTGGGCGGGCTGCCGCTGGTCGGCGGGATGGCCGATGGCATGCGCGGCGAGGAGTCGGTGCGGCTGTTCAGCGACGGCGAGGTGGTGGACAACGGTGCCATCGGCGTCCTCATCGGTGGTGAGGGTGTGCTGGGCACCGTGGTCAGCCAGGGCTGTCGCCCGGTCGGCCCGGCCATGACCGTCACCAAGGCCGAGGGCAACCTCCTCCTCGAACTGGCCGGGGGCAACGCCTACGAGAAGCTGGAGGAACTGGTCGAGGAACTCTCCGACGAGGACCGTGAGCTCGCCGAACGTGGACTGCACATCGGGGTGGCCAGGGACGAGTACGCCGAACAGCACGAACACGGTGACTTCCTCATCCGGAGTCTGGTGGGCGCCGACCCAGAGTTGGGCGCGCTGACCATCGGGGACATGGTGGAGATCGGACAGACCGTCCGCTTCCAGGTTCGGGACGCGGGCACCGCCGACGAGGACTTCGCCCGCAGACTGACCGAGTTCGGTGCCGAACACTCCGTCGGCGGCGGGTTGCTGTTCTCCTGTAACGGTCGAGGTGATGGACTGTTCAGCCGCGCCGACCACGATGTGCTCGCGGTCCGGCGGATCCTGGGCGCCGCTCCGGTGGCGGGGTTCTTCGCTGCGGGGGAGATCGGGCCGGTCGCCGGGGTGAACCACGTACACGGGTTCACCGCCTGCCTGCTGGCCTTCGCGCCCTGACGCCTCCGCCAAGGCCGTGACCGGTCTCATTCCAAGTCGGACTTTTACCGCCGTATCACCAACACCCGACGTGGGCTCCTTGAGTGTGCGCGCGTTCCGTTAGTTACTGAGAGTGATCATTTTATTCACTTCGGGTAATTGACGAGAGAAGGAACGATGGCGCAGAATCGGCGCACCACCGCGCCCCTGGTGGCACTCGGGGCATTCGCCCTGTTGGCCCCGTTGGCGATCCCCGGTACGGTCTCGGCGGACACCACCTGGCTCGCACAGGACCTGTCCTCCACCGACCGGATCGGACTGGCCCTCGATTCGGGGAAGCTGCGCCTGGACACGGGGAAGGGACTGGGGGCCTCGCCCCGACTGGACACCGCACAACGGCGCACCGGGTTGGCGACCTTCCCCGAGCAGGAGTTGGAGGCACCCACCGACACCGTCGACGTGGCCGTGATCACCACCGGTGACGAGGAGGAGGTCCTCACCGAGGCCAGGGGCGTTCGCGCCGACGGAATGTGGACCGAGTGGCACCCGACCCGACCCGGCGGGGGCCGCGTGGTCCTTTCCTCGGAGGTCACCGAGGTACAGCTGCGCGTCGAGATGTCCGCCGAGGGAGAGCGGAACGACACCTCCGTCACCGACGTGAGTCTGCGACCGGTGGAGTCCTCGTCCACCGAAGCCGAAGCGGAGGCCGACCCCGGCCCCGAGGCCTCCGCGCGGGACGACGTGCCCACCCCCTACTCCGCCCGGCTCTTCGCCACCCGTATCGGCCTGGTCGGCAACACCACCGCCAACGGACACACGGTGCGCCCCGACGACCACTTCGTGGCCCTGCCCTCCCGCAGGGGTCTGGCCAACCGGGGCGGTGGCGAGTACACCGTCCGGGTGTGCACCACCGGCGAACTCGGCCCGGACGCCTCGGGCGACACCGAGGACCACAAGGCGCGCTGTGCCTACCTGCCGGTGTGGGACGTGGGCCCGTGGAACGTCACCGACGACCACTGGAACGAGGATCGTGAGTCCTGGCGCGACCTGGACCGGGGCCGTCCCCAGTCCCAGGCCGCCTTCACCGAGGGTCACAACGGTGGACTGGACGGGTTCGGGCGTCGCGTGCAGAACCCCGCCGGCATCGACCTGGCCGACGGAGCCTTCAACGAGGGGCTGCAACTGCCCACCAACGGCTGGGTCCAGGTCGACTACCTGTGGACGGCCGAGTACCGCGATCGCGCGGAGATCATCACGGACACCCAGAGCGACCCGGTGGTCGTACGCACCGGTCCGTCCACCCACCACGACACCGTCGGTCTGGCCGCGCACAAGGCCAACGTCGACGTGGCCTGCCAGGTGGTCGGAGACAACGCCAACGGACCGAACGGCACCGACGACGTCTGGTACCGGATCGGGGAGGACCACTACGTTCCGGCGGTCTTCGCCTCGGGCGGCTCCGACGCCCCACAGTGCCTAGCCGACCAGCCCTGAGCCGGTTTCGGTCAGCCGCGGGTACGGATCACCACGGTTCCGGCGACGCGGTCGTGCAGGGCGCGTCCCCGGTCGTCCCCGAACATGGCCATCGACGACCCGAGAGAGAACAGGTGGCCCAGACACGGCAACGACTGCGGCAGGCAGAACAGCATGGACCGGCCGATGACCTGGCCCTGGTTCGGCTTGCCGCCGTCCGTGGCGTCGACCACCTTGATGCCCACCATCATCTTGCCGAGGGTGCCGCCCCAGGTGATCAGGTAGAGCCAGTCGTAGAAGAACAACAGTAGACCCCAGCCGAAGAGGAACAACGAGGCCCAGAGGGCTCCTTCGGCGTCACTGGTCTCGCTGTTCCCTCCGGTCGCCAGCATCGTGAAGAGCACCATCACGAGGAAGAACGCGAAGGCGGCGATGGTCGCCAGTACCGCGTCGATGGCCCGGGCGACCAGACGGACGCCGAATCCGGCGGGACGAGCCGGCGGCGGAGGCGGAGGGGCCGGAAGAGGTGGCTGAGCGGGAAGGGGTCCTCCGTAGGACCAACCACCGCTCTGCGGCGATGGCCCGGCCTGATACGGGTCTTGGGGGTTCCAGTAGGGCGAGGGCATGCGGCCGCCGGTTCCTTGAGTAGAAGGGGTTCAACGAGCGGGGATCAAATGCAGAGTACCCAGCCGTGGCCTCCACCGACCACACACGACGAGGGGCGGCCGTGGCCGCCCCTCGTCGTGTGGTCTCGTCCGTCCGAAGACCGGACGTTTCACACGCCGTAGGGCACCGCTCCGATGATCTCCACACCGAGGCTCTTGCCGTTGGGGAGCTCGTAGCTGACGGTCTCGCCCACACGCTTGCCGTTGATCGCCGAACCCAGCGGGGACTTGGGGGAGTACACGTCGATGGGAGACCCACTCTCCTCCCTGGACGCGAGCAGGAAGGTGACCTCCTCGTCGTCACCTTCGAACATGATGGTGACGGTCATGCCGGGTCCGACCACGCCCTCGGTACGGGGCGTTTCGCCGACCCTCGCGGTGCGCAGGATCTCGGTGAGCTGAAGGATGCGGGCCTCCATCTTGCCCTGCTCCTCCTTGGCGGCGTGGTATCCGCCGTTCTCCTTGAGATCGCCCTCCTCTCGGGCGGCCTCGATCTTCTCCGCGATCTCGATGCGCCCACGCCCCGACAGGTGGTCCAGCTCGGTCTTGAGCCGGTCGTACGCCTCCTGGGTGAGCCAGGTGGCGTTGTCATCGCGGGTCTGGGTCACGGGAACTCCTTGTGTACTAGTAGCAAAGGCCACCAGGCGGCCAGAGCTGAACTTACGAGAATATCACCGAGCGCGATCACGCGCCCGGTGTCCGTGCTCTCGGGGTTCCGCCCCGCTCCTGGGTACCCGGTCGGGGAGGACTCGGTCGATCAGTCTTGCGAACCTTGTTCCCTGCAAGAGGCCACTTCTACCGTGCCCGCCTGACGAACCGTCTCGACGCTCGCCTCGACCATGCGGTTACCGGCCTCGACCTCGACCCTGCTCGTACCCACCTCGACCATCTGCTCGTCCAACGCGCGCAGCAGGCACTCGGCGCCGTCCTTGCTGTTCACCTCGAAGGAGATCCGAGCCTCGTCGGCCGACGGTGCCGTGACCGTCACCACCTGGTGGTACACGCCACCCCCCAGCCCGTTGTAGCTCATCACCGAGAATCCCCAACCGAAGGTGACCGCCACCGCGAAGATGGTGCCGACGATGAAGAAGACGGGCCCGTTGCCGTGGCGCCTGCGGAGCGCTGGAGCTGTGTCGGCACTGTTCACGGCATCATCTTCCGGGGTCGCTGACATTGGGAATCTCCGAGCGAGGGGATGGTGTTGTCTAAGATATCCCCGACCTGACAGCCCCCCTACGCGGCCCGCACGTGAGTCGTACGACGTCGTGGACCATCGGGGGCACGGCCGCCCCCGCCCAGAGGTCGTCCAGGTCTTCGACCGAGCCAAGGAGAATCCTTCGTTGTCCGAGCGCCTGCGGCTTATGGCCGTCCATGCCCATCCCGATGACGAGTCCAGCAAGGGCGCGGCCACCATGGCGCGCTACGTCCAAGAGGGTGCGGAAGTGCTGGTCGTCACCATGACCGGTGGTGAACGCGGTGACATCCTCAACCCCGCGATGGAACGCCCGGAGATCCGGGAGAACATCACCGAGGTACGACGTCAGGAGATGAACCGGGCCCGCGAGATCCTGGGGATCGAGCAGGAGTTCGCCGGTTTCGTCGACTCGGGTCTGCCCGAGGGCGATCCGCTGCCGCCCCTGCCCGAGGGGTGTTTCGCCACCCTTCCGGTGGAGGAGGCCGCGGCCCCCCTGGTCGAGGCGATCCGCCGGTTCCGCCCGCACGTGATCCTCACCTATGACGAGAACGGCGGTTACCCGCACCCCGACCACATCATGACCCACAAGGTGTCGATGCACGCCTTCGACGCCGCGCCCGAACCGGACGCCTACCCGGGCACCGGCGACCCGTGGCAGCCCCTCAAGCTGTACTACTTCGTGGGCTTCCCGCCCGAGCGTTTCGACGCGCTCGCCGAGGTCCTGACCGAACGCGGCCTGGAGAACCCCTTCGAGGACTGGGCCGCGCGGATCAAGGACAGCGACCGTCGTCGCTGGGAGATCACCACCCGGGTGCACTGTGGTGAGTACTTCGACGTCGCGCACGACGCCCTGCGTGCCCACGCCACCCAGATCGACCCGAACGGCTTCTGGTTCGCGGTGCCCAACGAGATCGTGGCCCAGGCCTGGCCGACCGAGGACTACCACCTGGTCCGTTCCCTCGTGGACACCGAGGTCCCGGAGAAGGACCTCTTCGCGGGGGTCCGGGAAGCAATGAGAGTATGAACGACATGAACACCCTTCTCGCGTCCACGATGGTGCTCGCCGACAGCTTCTCCTTGGACAAGGACACGGTCACGCCCGGCGTCATGGGCTTCCTCGCCATCTTCGCGATCGGTGTGGCCCTGTTCTTCCTCATGCGCAACATGACGGGCAAGCTGGAGGGTGTCTCGGAGCGCGCCGAGGAGGCCGGGGAGAAGCCGTCCGGGCCCGACATCTACGCGAGCGAGGCCGACGAGTCCGCCGAGACCGACACCACGAAGGTCGAGGCCGAGAAGGCCGAGGTCACCGGTTCGGACAAGGCGGACAACGGTTCGGACAAGGGTTAACCCTTCTGGGACCGGAGCATCCTGCGTTGGGTGCTCCGTCCCATGGCCACCGCCATCGGTAGCGCCCACAGTCCGAACCTGGGCAGGGCGTCGGCGAGCCGGGACTGCCACCCCCGCCACCGAGGCAGGATCGTGACGGGGCGAGGCCGGTCGAGGACGCGGCCGACGGCCCTGACCACCTCTTCTGGACGAAGCAGCCTGCCCGAGAACGACAGCGCCGATTCGGGGTCCTGGAGTTTGTCGTGCAGCATCGGAGTCCAGATCCCGTCCGGGCACACGCACGAGATGTCGATGTCGCGTACCCGGGCCAGTCGTAGGTCGGCGAGGGTGCTGAGACTGAAGCCGATGGCGGCGTGCTTGGACCCGGCGTACACGGCCTCGCCGGGCACGGCGGTGATCCCGGCCAGGGACACGATGTTGACGATGTGACCTCCTCCCCGTCCGAGCATGCTCCTGATCGCCGTCACGGTGCCGTTGACGGTGCCCAGGCCGTTGACGCCGAACAGCAGGGACCGGGTCGCCTCGTCCTGTTCCCACGCCGGTCCGGTGACCAGCACCCCCGCGTTGTTCACCCACACGTCCAGGCGTCCGGCGCGGGCCAGGATCTCGTCGCCCGCCGCGACGACCTGAGCCTCGTCCCGAACGTCCACCCGCATCGACGTGGCGCGCGGGCCCAGGTCCGCGGCGGCGGCCGCGGCGGCCTCCTCGTCGACGTCGGTGATCAGCACCGTGTACCCGCGTTCCACCATCAGCGCGGCGATCTTCCGCCCCAGCCCGCGCCCCGCGCCGGTGACCACGGCACCTCCGAGCCCTGACCTCACCGTCATCGTGCCTCGCCCCCACGGAGTTCGCCGTAGGAGACGCCTCCAAGCGCGAACGTCGGCATCACGGGCCAGAACCGCTTCCACGGCGCGAGTTCCGTCGAGGGGAGGATCTGTAGCCAACGCGGGTCCCGACGGCACGGGTCCGCGAGGATCTTCTCCTTGATCATCGAGTCGTACTGGTCGAGCGAGTCTTCGAGGGTGTTGGCGTTCGGACAGATCTCCCGGCCGTAGCGTCGGTGGTACCCGCGCACTCCGGGGATCTTCGACAGCTCTGGTTGCCAGTTGTCCAGAGCGATGCCGTTCTCGGAGGAGACCCACACACCGTCGGGGGTGTTGAGCAGTAGGGAGTGGTTTCCGTCCGTGTGCCCGGGAGTCCACAGCAAGGTGACGCCCGGACCGAGTTCGACGTCCCCGTCGAAGGTGACGAACGACGACCGGTCCACGCCGCTGAGCCCGTCCTCCACGTACCACGCCCACTGCATCGGGTGCAGGGACTCCAAGGTGGCCAATTCACGGGAGTGCACCAACATCCGCGCCGAATCGAAGAGGGGAGAGCGCGGGCGACTCTCACCGGGGATCACCCGGCTCGACCCGAGGATCATCCGAGGGTCCTGGACGTGCAGGTGGTCGAAGGTGCAGAAGTCGATGTCCTGCGGGGTGAGCCCGAGCTTGGTCAGCGCGTCCGACGACTCGTTGTAGTACTTGAGCAGGAAGGCCTCGGCCAACCGGGTTTCACTCGGGATCCTGCGCATCAGCTCCTGGAGGTGGTGGTAGAACGGCGCCTCCACCGAACCGTCCGGAACGGTCGGTTCGAACACCAGGGTGCGCGGACGCCCCTCCCAATCGTCGTACTGCACCACCACCATGCGGTTGATCATCGCGATCATCGGCAGGGTCGGTACCGACACGGCGTTGTTGAAGGCGAACGCGACCGGGTAGGGGGCCGCGGCGATGTCCACCGACCGCACCGCGCGCACCGTGCCCTGGGACTTGAAGCGTTCCTTGTACGCGTGGGCGACCTCCCTGACCGCGCTCAACCGTTCTCCGCGTGGCCAGACGTCGTGCACCCCCTCGAACTCGGGTACGCTCCGCGCGCCGATGTCGGCCAGGGTGTCCTCGGGGTGACCCGTGCTCATCCTCGTCCTCCGATCCTTGGAACCGCTCTTCTCACGGCACCCTAGGAATCGGGGTGTGGGCTGGGACACTCTTCCTCCGGCCAGGAGGAGACCGGACGCCGGCTCGGTTACCGCAACACCCCGAGCTTCACCACGGCGTTCAAACGCTGGAAGGGGACGGCGCCCCGCCTGTACCTGGCCCGGGTGGGGGACCTGACCCGTCCGGCGCGGGCCGGCAGAGTGGGATACATGCCCAACCGCCTGAGCGACGCGACCAGCCCGTACCTGTTGCAGCACGCCGACAACCCCGTGGATTGGTGGCCCTGGGGTGAGGAGGCCTTCGCCGAGGCCCGCCGCCGCGACGTCCCCCTCCTCATCTCGGTCGGATATTCGGCCTGCCACTGGTGCCACGTCATGGCCCACGAGTCCTTCGAGGACCCGGCGACCGCGGACCTGATGAACACCCTCTTCGTCAACGTCAAGGTCGACCGCGAGGAACGCCCCGACGTCGACGCGGTGTACATGGAGGCCACCCAGGCCATGACCGGTCATGGTGGTTGGCCGATGACGGTGTTCGCCACCCCCGACGGGGCGCCCTTCTACTGCGGCACCTACTTCCCGCGCGAGCACTTCCAACGGCTGCTCCAAGGGATCACCTCGGCCTGGCGGCACAAGCGGGTCGACCTCGTGGAACAGGGGCAACGCGTGGTGGACGCGCTGAGCGCACCACGCCGCCTGGCGTCCTCGCCGCCGCCCACAGCCGCCGACCTGGACCTGGCCGTCCAGGCGCTGATCCGTGACTACGACACCACCGCCGGCGGGTACGGCGACGAGCCGAAGTTTCCGCCCTCGATGCTCTTGTCGTTCCTCACCGCGCAGCACGAACGGACCTTCCCGTTCCAGACCGCCGACGAGCCCACCCCGGCCGCGCTCATGGCGGGCGGCACCGCCGTGGCCATGGCGCGCGGCGGCATCTACGACCAGCTCGGCGGGGGCTTCGCCCGTTACTCGGTGGATCGGGGCTGGGTGGTCCCGCACTTCGAGAAGATGCTGTACGACAACGCCCTGCTGCTGCGGGCCTACACCCGGCTGAGCCGTCGTCCCGCCGAAGGCGACGCGGGGGCCGACCCCGACCGGGAGCTGCTGCTGCGCGTCGCCCAGGAGACCGCCGACTGGATGCTGCGCGACCTGCGCACCCCCGAGGGCGGGTTCGCCTCGGCCCTGGACGCCGACAGCGAGGGTGAGGAGGGCACCTATTACGTGTGGACGCCCGAGCGTCTGCGCGAGGTCCTGGGCGAGGAGGACGGCGCGTGGGCGGCCGCGTTGTTCGACGTGACCGAGGAGGGGACCTTCGAGCGTGGCTCCTCCGTCCTACGACTGCGTTCGGACCCCGACGACCCCGAACGCTACGACCGGGTGCGCGCGGCCCTGCTGTCCGCCCGCGCCGACCGTGTGCCCCCGGCACGCGACGACAAGGTGGTCGCCTCCTGGAACGGGCTGGCGATCGCCGGCCTGGCCGAGGCCGGAGCACTGTTGGGTCGCCCCGATTGGATCACCGCCGCACGCGAGGCCGCGGACCTGGTCCTGGACGTCCACCTGCGCTACGGACGTCTGGTGCGCACCTCGCGCGACGGCGCACCGGGCCCCGCCACGGGTGTGCTGGAGGACTACGCGAACCTGGCAGAGGGGCTGCTCGCCCTGCACGGGGTGACGGGTGAGGCCCGCTACGTGCGGGAGGCCGGCGGCCTGCTGGACACGGTCCTGGACCACTTCGGCGACGACGAGGGCGGGTTCTTCGACACCGCGGACGACGCGGAGAAGTTGTTCAGCCGTCCCCAGGACCCCACGGACAACGCCACCCCCTCGGGTCGGTTCGCCGCCGCCTCCGCGCTGCTCACCTACGCGGCGCTCACGGGGAGCGAACGCCACCGGGAGGCGGCCGAGAGCGCACTGTCGGTGGTGCCGCTCCTGGCGGAGAAGGCCCCGCGCTTCGCCGGTTGGGGCCTGGCGACCGGAGAGGCCCTGTTGACCGGGCCGCGCGCCGTCGCCGTGGTCGGTGACACCGGCGACCCGGCCGTCGAGGAGATGGTCCGCGCGGTCCTGCGCTGGGCGCCGCTGGGCACCGTGCTGTCCCGAGGCGACGGCCGTGACAGTGGGGGAGTGCCCCTGCTGGAGCACCGCGCACCGATCGAGGGGAAAGCGACCGCCTACGTGTGCGAGGGCTTCACCTGCAAGCTCCCCGTCACCACCATCGAGGAACTCCTCGCTCAGCTCGCCGGGTGAGAAGTGCTATTCGGGAGCCTTCGCAGAGGGATTCTTCATCGTCGTCTACGCCCGCCCGTCGCCCGCCGCCGCCCCAACGGAGCGCTGACGCGCACAGGTAGGAATCAAGCTCGTTCCTCGCCGGCGGCTTGACTCCTCTTGCACCGTGTTGAGACGAACCCAGGCTCTCCGGACCCGAACGAACAACCGCTAGCGGAGCCGGACGTGGTCGATGATGGTGTCCACGACGTCCGGCCGGTAGTCGGGCTGGCGGATCTCCATGTACACCGTGCGCGGGGTGTCGGGCGGGTGCACCGCGACCGAGGTGAACGTGCCCTTGTCGTTGCACTCGGGCCATTCCCAGAGCGTGCCCTCCCACCGGTCGGTGCGGACGGGGCGCTCTTCGGGTTGTCCCGCGCACGGGTCGGTCTGGGCCACCCGGTGCAGGTCGGGGGAGCCGGGCAGCACCGTGGCGTACACCCCGTAGGACTCCTCATCGGTGGCGTACCAGTGTTCGGCGTCGGTCGCGGCGAGCAGTCCGGGACCGGCGCCGGCCTCGGCCACGGCCGGCCGCGCCTCCTGATCGGGATGGAACTCCCGGGCCCACACCGAGGGCACGTCCACGCGCATGTCCTGGGCCGTGTGCCGGACGGTGGTCAACGACATCCCCGGGGATCCGAGTGAGGCGGTCACGACGAAGGCGAGCCCACCGCAGAGGAGGGCGAGGGCACCGGTCCGTCGCCAGGGCATGCGGGACAGGGACCACCAAGGGTCCGCCTTGGGCAGGTCGGGCGACATACGGATCGCCCTGACCCGATCGGTGAAGGTCTTGGCGTCGCTCGGCCGGTCCTCTCGGTCCACCGACAGCGCGGCCAGGATCAGTTCGTCCAAGGCGGGAGGCAGACCTGGCCGGATCCGGCCAGGTGCGACCCGTACCGGCGGGCGCGACGGCGGCTGACCGGTCATGAGTTCGTAGGCGACCGCGCCGAGTGAGTACACGTCGGAGCGCACGTCCAGGTCGCCACCGGGCATGCTCTGCTCCGGCGACATGTAACCGGGGGTTCCCGCGGCGGCGGTGAACCCGGAGGCCTCGTCGATGGACTTGGCGAAGCCCAGGTCGGCGACGAGCACGCGCTGACCGACGGGGGAGGACTGGAGCAGCACGTTGGACGGCTTGATGTCGCGGTGGATGGTGCCGTGGTTGTGCAGCACGGTGATGCCCTGGCCGATCTCGGTCAGCAACCGCAGGGCCTCGTCCAAGGGGAGTTGACCTCGGCGGACGAGGTCGGCGACACTGCCCTGGTCGGCGTAGGTCATCACCATGTAGGGACGACCGTCCGGCAGCACGTCCACGTCGTGTACCGCCACCAGCCAGGTGGAGTCGGTCTGACGCAGGATGCGCGCCTCTTCCAGGAACCGATACTGGATGTCCATCTGATGCGCCCAGTTCTCGGCTAACACCTTGATGGCCACCGGGTAGTTCAGAAGGTCGTCCTGGGCCAGCCAGACGGTGGCGAACGAACCGGACCCCAAGCGCCGTATGACGCGGTAACGTCCAAAGGCCTCCGGTTGGCTCATTTCCGCCTCGGTCTGTAGGGGGTGAATACGCGTTCGTTGCCCACTAATACACCATCTGCGCCTTGGCGATGGCTTCCGCGGATATGATCCCGTTCCCGGGTAGCGCCGAGGCCATCGGGGCATGGAGACTGGAGGAGCCCCTTCGGGTCCTCCCTCCTAGTGGGAAAACGGGATCGACGTGTGAAGTCGAGTGGGGCAACGGAGCCGAACGGGGTTCGTGGACGTCCAATAGACGTGTGACCTCACGAACGGACGTCTGTCGTCAGCCAGGAAGAGACGAACCATGGGTAGTAGTGACCGACCGGACCACGAGGAGCGCCCCACCCCCCGCCGCCGGGTGGCCAGCAACGTCGACGAGGAACTCGAGGATCTCGCGCGCCGGGCCAAGGAGGGCGACTCCGTGGCCCTGGACGACCTGCTCCGTCGTATCCAGCCCGAGGTACTGCGCCGCTGCGCCCGGTTCCTGCCCTACCGCCAGGACGCCGAGGAGGCCTGCCAGGACGCGCTCCTGCGGGTGGCTCGCAAGATCGACAGTTTCAAGGGCGACTCCCTCTTCACCACGTGGCTCTACACCGTGGTGTCCAACTCCGCACGTCAGACCTACCGGTCCATGAAGCGTCGCTCCGCCGAGTTCCCCACCGAGGCCGAGCGCATGCCGCACCAGCGCGACCCCCGGACCACCAGTGTGATCGCCGGTTCCAGGATCGACCTGCTGGAGGCCCTGGACCAGCTGGAGAAGGACCGCCCCAACCTGGTGGCTCCGCTCGTCCTGCGTGACCTGTGCCAAATGGACTACAACGAGATCGCCTCCGAACTGAACCTGGCCCTGGGTACGGTCAAGTCCCGCATCCACCAAGGGCGCAAACACGTGCGAAAGTCGCTCGCCGTGACGTGAGTGCCCCGGGCGAACTACTCTGGACCCATTCCCCGTCGGCACATCCGTCGCCGGAGTGCGCCGTCCTTTGATCCAGCTCTGAGAGGTTTCGCCAATGGGGCTCCGTGACCCCCTGTACTGGCTGTACGAGCGGCGGCTGGAACGCCGTCTGACCAGCCAGGAGATCCCCCGGCACGTCGGTGTCGCGATGGACGGAAACCGGCGTTGGGCCAAGAGCAGCGGTCTTCCGGGAGCCGAGCAGGGCCACCAGGCCGGGGCGAACAAGATCTTCGAGGTGCTCGGCTGGTGCAACGAGATCGGTGTGCAGGTCGTCACGCTGTGGATGCTGTCCACGGACAACCTCACCCGTGACGAGGCCGAGCTCGGCCCGCTCGTGCGCATCATCGAGCAGACCATCGCCCGTCTGCGCGAGGAGGGGTGGAACACCCGCCCCGTCGGCGCCCTCGACGTCCTGCCCGATTCGACCGCTCGTGCCCTGAAGGAGGCGGAAGAGGCCACATCCGGAAACCCGGGTCTGGTTGTCAACGTCGCCGTCGGGTATGGAGGTAGGCGTGAGATCGCCGATGCGGTTCGGTCCCTCCTCCACGAGGAGGCGGCCAAGGGCACCGATATCCAGGAGCTGGCAGAGCGCCTGGACATCGAGGACATCGCACGGCACATCTACACGCGCGGACAACCCGACCCCGACCTGCTCATCCGCACCTCGGGTGAACAGCGTCTGTCGGGTTTCATGCTGTGGCAGAGCGTTCACTCGGAGTTCTACTTCTGTGAGGTCTTCTGGCCTGCCTTCCGCAGAGTGGACTTCCTGCGTGCCCTGCGCTCCTACGGCGCGCGCAATCGGCGCTTCGGCTCCTGATCCCCGCCGCCCCCTCCCTCGACCTCTCGTAACGAGGAGTTCATGGGGAGGTCGGCTCGGGCCCTGGAAAACGGGCCCTGGGGCGCGTAGCGTCGATGACAGCGGATGGCGTTCGTCCATCCGTTCGGGAGGCCCCGGCTCATTGATCTTCTCCGCCCTGGCGGGATGTCGACGAGGAGGGCCGGACCCGGCCCTCGTGGGCCTGGTCCCGGTCCTCCATGATCCCGTGACAGTAGGGCGCCCTCGCGGTGCCCAAGGGGAGAACGAGTGGCTAGTTCCTCGACCGATCGCCGTGACACCCAGTCCCCGACCGCCCCTGAGGTGGTAGAGGGTACGCGCGTCTACGTGCTCGACACCAGTGTCCTGCTCGCCGATCCGGTGGCCATGAGCCGGTTCGCCGAGCACGAGGTCGTCATCCCCGTGGTGGTGATCACCGAGTTGGAGAGCAAGCGTCACCATCCGGAGCTCGGGTACTTCGCACGCGGCGCGTTGCGCCGCCTGGACGACCTGCGGGTCGCTCACGGCCGTTTGGACGTCGCCGTCCCGGTGAACGACCACGGCGGCACGCTCCGGGTGGAGCTCAACCACAGCGATCCGACGATCCTGCCGGCGGGCTTCCGGCTCGGCGACAACGACACCCGGATCCTGACGGTGGCGCGCAACCTCCAGGAGGAACATGAGGAAGAGGACGCCGTCGTCCTGGTGAGCAAGGATCTGCCGATGCGGATCAAGGCCTCCTCGATCGGTCTTCAGGCCGACGAGTACCGGGCAGAGCTCGCCATCGAGCATGGTTGGACCGGGATGGCGGAGCTGGACGTGCCCGCCGCCAACATCCAGGAGCTGTTCTCCCAGGGGGAGAGTGAGATCGAGGAGGCCAGGGAACTGCCCTGCCACACCGGTCTGGTGCTCGTCTCCGAACAGGGCCGGGCGCTCGGCCGGGTCCAGGCGGACAAGTCGGCGAAGGTGGTGCGCGGAGACAAGGAGGTGTTCGGTCTGAAGGGCCGAAGCGCCGAACAGCGGATCGCCCTCGACCTGCTCACCGACCCCGACGTCGGCATCGTCTCGCTCGGCGGTCGCGCCGGTACCGGTAAGTCCGCGCTCGCCCTGTGCGCCGGTCTGGATGCCGTCCTGGAACGCGGCCGGCACCGCAAGGTGATGGTGTTCCGTCCGCTGTACGCGGTGGGCGGCCAGGACCTGGGCTACCTGCCCGGCACCGAGAACGACAAGATGACGCCCTGGGGCCAGGCGGTGCACGACACGCTGTCCGCGGTGACCAGCGAGGACGTCATCGAGGAGATCGTGGATCGCGGGATGCTGGAGGTCCTGCCGCTCACCCACATCCGAGGCCGGTCCCTGCACGACGCGTTCGTGATCGTGGACGAGGCGCAGTCCCTCGAACGCGGGGTCCTGCTGACGGTGCTGTCCCGACTCGGGGAGAACTCGCGGGTGGTGCTCACCCACGACATCGCCCAGCGCGACAACCTGCGGGTGGGTCGCCACGACGGTGTGGTCGCCGTCATCGAGAAGCTCAAGGGCCACCCGCTGTTCGCCCATGTCACCCTGAACCGGTCGGAGCGCTCCCCGATCGCCGCCCTGGTCACCGAAATGCTGGAGAACTGAGCCCTGCCCTCAGTGCCCCCGCCGATTCGGCGGGGGCACACCCGTGGGCGGAGGTCAGCGCAGGGCACCGACGTACCGGCCGATCCTGCGCAGCCGGTTCAGGTTCGCCTCGTAGCGCGCACCGATCAGGAGCAGGAGCAGACCGACCACCGCGAACGGCACCCAGTTGGGCAGCAGCAGGGCCATGTCCCACAGCGGCGGACCGAAGGCGCGAAGGGACACCACCGGCAGTGCGCCTCCGCCGAGCAGCAGCTGTGCCTGGAGACGGGACCTCGAGCCCCACACGGCCATGGCCACACCCACCACGAGCACCGCGGGGACCCGCCATCCCAGATCCTGGCCGCCGAGCGCGAGCCAGACCGTGGGACCGAGCAGCAACAACAGTCCGCCGCCGTAGGAGAGCAGGCTGGAGGGCTTCACCTCGGCCCGACGCTCCCACTCCCAGCCGACCACCAGGAACCCGAGCGCGGGCGGCACCGTGTACGCCTCGGGAACGGTGACGTCCCAGGCCGCCAGCACCGTCCACATCGCACAGAACATCAACGTCCCGCCGATCGGAGCCAGCCACCGACGGCCGGGGCGCACCGCACCGGCCAGACCGATCACCCCGACCACCGCCAGGGCGAGCGCGACCAGTTCCGGCCGGGATCCCGCGCTCATGGTGATGGCCAGGGCGATCACCGCCCACACGGCGGCCGGGACCTCGGTGGCCTCCAACAGGGGCGAACGCAGGCGCGGGGCCGCGGCCGCCACGGCGGCGACCACCAACAGGGGACCGAAGGCGGCGTATTCGGCCCAGACCCCCAAGGACACGAGCAACGCCAGGGCGAACGCTCCCGTGCCGAAGGTCGACGCGGCGGTCGAGGCGACGATGATCGACCTGACACGGGCCAGGGAGGACGCCACGGACGTCGCGACCGCCCAGGCCAGCAACACCCCTACGACGGAGTAGCGCTCCGACAGCGCCCAGCTGAAGGCCAGGGCGAAGGTGAACAGTCCGGCGGACCACACGACCCACGCGGTCCCCACCCGGTTCGGTAGGGCGGAACCGGCCGTCAGGGCCGTACCCACCAGTACGGCGCACACCAGGGCGACCAGGAAGGGCAGACCGAGCGCGAACGGCAGCGGTACCAGCGTCACCGGCGCGAGCAGCGCCGCCGCGGACACGAACAGGCGTTGGTGGAACGACCGCACCGCGACCACCGCCAGGGCACCGACGATCAACGTCCCCAGTGCCACGGTGGGACCCGCGAGGGTGGTGGCCTCGGGCAGGCCGACGAACTCGTGCGCGGGTTCCAGCAGCGCCCCGGTCGGAAGCCGGTGCGGGGCGAAGAACGACAGGACCGGCGGCCCGGCGGGGCCCACCACCAGAGGCTGGGCGACGAGCAGGAGCAGCCCGCCGATCCCGAACGGGCCGAGCTTCGCGGCGTCCTTCTCACTCGCGCCGAGCGTCCGGGAGGCGACTCCGTCGAGCAGCAGGGCGGTCGTGCCGAGCAGCAGCCCCGTGGCGCCTGACAGCCACCAGGGACCATGGCCCGATCCCGGGAGGGCACCGTAGGCGGTGGCGGCCAGGGAGGCGCCCCCGATCACCAGTGTCACCGACCACACGACCACGGTCAGCCGGTGGACCGCCGTGGGGTCGCCCCCGGTGGACGGGCGTCGCGCCGATAGCGCCGAGACCAGGGCGATCGCGGCGAACAGGACCAGCGCGGACAACATCGTCTGCCGCTCCACCGACGACCACGCCAGCCCCATCAACATGGTCGCCAGACCGCTCGCCCCGAGCAGCAGGACGGACAGGGACCCGTGCACCCGACCCGCGTACAGCAACAGCGCGGCGCCGACCAGCAGGGTCCACACCACCGCCACCGCGAACGGGACGTCGGACAACACCGGCAGCGGTACCAGCGTCACCGGCGCGATCAGCGCCACACCCGCAGTGATCCAACGTCGTTCGATGAACACGATCAGCGCCAAGGCCGACACACCCACCGCCACGACGCCCAAGGCCGTCGCGACCCCGGTGAACGGATCGACCGGGGCGGACAGCCCCAACACGGCGGACACGGGTTCGCGCACCACCCCGGGCGACGCCGACCAGGTCGCGTGTTCGGAAGAGAACGGTCTCAAGGTCGGGCCCTGGGAGGACAGCGCCGACAACGGAGCGGCCGGCAGGACGAGCACGCCCACCACGGAGAACATCCCGCGCAGGTCGGTGCGTTCGTCCGTCCGGCCCGGTGTGGTCGGGGCCGGCAATGAGGAGGGCGTGGCCACCCGGCTCAGCAACAGCGCCGTCGCCCCCGTCAGGACCACCGTGACGGTAAGCAGCCACCATTGGGTCTGTTCGGTTCCGGGCGCGCCCCGGTTGACCAGCACGAAGACCGAACCGACCAGGAGTACCAACGCCCACGACGAAATCGCGCCCATGTACAGTCCGGCGACCCGACCGCCCGGTTCCGGACGTGAGCCCGGCTCGGCGAACCGACGGGCCCCGGCGGCGGCGATCAGGGCGGTGACCACGAGCAGCAGCAGCGCGGCCAAGGTCGTGTACCGCTCAGGCAACGCCCACACCAGACCGGTGAACAGGGTGCTGGAGCCGACCAGTGCCGGCGTCGTGCTCAGTCCGCGCGGCGCCACGCCGGCGCTCAGGACCAGCGCGGCACCGACCAGCAGCGCCCACACCACGGTGATCGTCCAGGACATCCCGAGCAGGGCCGGCACGACCAGGAGCGTGGCCGGGGTCAGGAGCACCGCGATGACGAACAACGAACGGCGGCGCAGCAGCCACACCGCGCCCAGCGCCAGGAGCGCCGCCACCACGACCCCGGCCAGGTAGAGGGCCGCGTGATCGGGCGGAGCCGGAACCGGGGCGGCCATCTCCGAGGAGGAGACGCTCCACGGCGAGACGGTCGTCCGGGGGAGCGCCGGAAGGGTCGAGGGGCCCGCGGCCAAGGGGAGCAGGGCCAGGGCCGCCAGACCGCCCACGGAGTACGGCGAGGAAGCGTCGGCCTTCCGACCGGGACCCCGAGCCAGGAGTAGTCCGGTCACCCCGCCGAGGAACAGTGTGGTGGCAAGGGCCCACCGGTGCGACGGGTCGACGTCGTAGGTGAACAGGAAGGTGCCCAACAGCGTCGCGAACATGGCGGAGGACACCCACAGGGCGACCGCGGCTCCATGGAGGGTCCGCACCGGAACCCCCGGACGCGGAGCGCCGAGGACGTGCACGGCGATGGCGTCGGCGAGCGCGGTGGCGCCCGCCGCGACGAACCACCATGCGGGGTGCGCCTCCGGCAGGGCGACCACCAGCAGGACCGGTACGGGTTGGGCGAGCAGCGCCATGAGGACACGGGGCGAGCGCAACGGCACCAGGACCGGGTAGAGCGCCAGGAGCACGGCGATCACCGCCAAGGCGGCCGCCGTGTACCCGGGGCCGTTGGTGAGCCCGTCGGACAGGAACCACAGGGCGAGCGCGTCCACGCACATCAAGAGCGCGGCCACCATCCCGAACGCCTCGGCGGTGGAACGCAGACCGCGGCGGTACAGCGGCACGGCCACCACGGTGAAGGTCACAGTGGTCAGGCCCAGAACGGTGGCGCGGGCGCCGGTGCCCAGGTCGCTCCAGGTCCACACGGCGAAGACGAGCGCCGCGATCCCGATGAGGAGGGCGCCCAGGCCGAGGATGACGTTCTGCGCCGAGCGCCGGCTCACCTCACGGGTGGGCGCTTTGGGCGCGGTGGGTCGGGGAGCCGCGGCCACGGGGAGCGGAGCCGGCGCGGTGGGCGCCGATGGTGTGGTGATCGGTGCTGCCGCCCGGGTCTCCTCCCGTAGCCGGGCCAGCGTCTTGGGCCGCTCTTCCAACAGCGTGTGCCTGCGCAGATCCAGGGAGACCAGTTCGGTGTCGATCCACCACAGACGTTGCGCGGTGGGTCCGACCAGTCCGAGCCCGCATCGCGGACAGGACCTGGCCGAGGCGGCGAGCCCGGCCCGGCAGTCGGGACACCGGCGCGGTGCCCCTGGCGGTCGGGGGGTTCCGTGGGCGTTCATACCCCCCATGCTGCGCCTTCGCGGATGCGGACACATCGGTACGGGTACTCAGGACCGCACTGGGAGACGATTGACACGAACCTGTCAGTACTTGGTCATCCATTGACTCTTCGTGTCCAAGCGCAGGTCAGGGGCCCGTGGAGCAGGCACATTCCGTGATGTGAGCCAGGACACGGCAAAATCGGCGTTACTTTACCGTGACTATGATGCAGGCTGAATGCGCTGCACCGAGCAACCCCCTCCCGTGTGGGAGCCCCCGCCCGTGGTCGGTCGAACGGCGATTCCGTCCCCTCCACGCAGGTCACCAGGGCCGAGCGGTCCTGTAGCGGCATCCCACACCACGCGAAGACTCCGAACGGGGCACGCGTGCGTCAACGTGAAAGGGCGACCTTGCTACTCCACCGCATCTCTTGGCGCCAGATGAGCGCGGTCGGCGCCGCGGCGCTGGTCGCGGGCGGTACGTTCACCGTCTCCGCCTTCGCGGGCACCGGAACTCCCGACCCGGATCAGGCCACTTCGGCGGCCACCCTCCCCGAAGCCGAGGAGACCCCCGCCGAGGCCGAAGTGACGGACGACTTCTTCGCCATCCCTTCCCCCGAGGACGAGCGGGACCTGGAGGACCGGCGTGAGGAGGCCCGTGAACTGGCCGGCGCGGCCGTCGACGATTCGTCGCGTTCCGGCTCGGGCTCCGGCAGTGAAATCCAAGAACCGGAACCCGAACCCGAGAGCACCTCCGAGGACTCTTCCGGCTCCGCGAGCTCCTCCGGTTCCTCCGGAGGGTCGGTCCCCACCGGCTCGGCCAAGGAGATCGCCCTGCAGATGGTCCTCGACCAGGGCTGGGGTGCCGAGGAGTTCAACGGCTGCCTGGAGCCGCTCTGGGAGAAGGAGAGCAACTGGAACCACACCGCTCAGAACGCCGGTTCTGGTGCGTACGGGATCCCGCAGTCGCTTCCCGGCAGCAAGATGGCCTCCCACGGTGACGACTGGCAGACCAACCCGGCGACTCAGATCGCCTGGGGCATCGACTACATCAAGGGCCGTTACGGCACTCCGTGCGGAGCCTGGTCCCACTCACAGGCGAACAACTGGTATTAATAGGTTTTTCCCTGCCCTAAACCCCCTTTTGGGAAAGGCAATCGTGCTACTCAACCGAATGTCGCTGCGTAGTACCGCGGCGGTCGGTGCGGCGACCCTGGTCGCCGGCGCGACGTTCGCCGTCTCCGCGTTCGCGGACGACGGTCTGGACCCGGACCTGGCGGCGAGCGCCGCGGTCCCCGGGGCCGAAGAACCCGCGACCGACACAGAATCCGAAGGCGACAGCGGCTCCGAGGAGAACGAGGACTTCTTCTCCTCCTCCGAGCAGATGTCCGAGGACGAACTCCAGAACCGGCGTGAGCAGGCCCAGGAACGGCGCGAGAGCGCCCGGGGCAACGGCGTCGTCAGCACTTCCGCCACCGGCTCCGCCATCCAGGAGGAAGAGGAAGAGGAAGAGGAGGTCCCGTCGGAGTTCGAGGGGGACCCCAAGGGCATCGCCCTGCAGATGGTCCTCGACCAGGGCTGGGGTGCCGAGGAGTTCAACGGCTGCCTGGAGCCGCTCTGGGAGAAGGAGAGCAACTGGAACCACACCGCCCAGAACCCCAGTTCTGGTGCGTACGGGATCCCGCAGTCGTTCCCCGGTAACAAGATGGCCTCCCACGGTGACGACTGGCAGACCAACCCGGCGACTCAGATCGCCTGGGGCATCGACTACATCAAGGGCCGCTACGGTACGCCCTGCGAGGCCTGGGCCCACTCCCAGGCCGTCGGCTCGTACTGAGCCGGCGGCGCTCGCTCAGAGCCCTCAAAGAACACTTCGGCCCCGTCCGGAAGGCGAACACCTTCCGGGCGGGGCCGTCGCCGTCGGGGTCACTTCAATGGCGCGAAGGTCTCGATCACGTCCTCGTGCACCTCGTCGAAGTCATCGGCCTGCGCTCGCGGCACGTTCACCGTGACCAGGTAGAACACCCGCTCTTGTCCCTCGTTCATGATCACCGCGTACGCCCAGAAGCGACGCTCGGGGTCGTCCCAGGTGTCGTTCACCAGATCCGCCTCGACCATCGCCACGTCCATGCCGGCGAGGCCGCCCTCGAAGTCGTCGTCATCGAAGTCCTCGGAATCCAGCACCTCGTAGTCACGGGTGACGTCCCCGTCGATGTCGGTGCCGCCCCGGGAGTCGGCCAGGTACTCCGCGCTCGTACCGGTGAACCCGGTCTCCTCCCAGCCCTCCACGTCGATCTGGTGCTCCAGGCCGGGCGCGACGAAGGAGGCGTAGGAGTTCTCCAGATCCTCCGAGCCGATCTCCCACCCGCCGGGGTAGGAGATGGTGAACCACTCCGAGCCGTAGCGCGACAGGTCGTCCTCGTCGTACTCGGGTGGGGCCCCGCCGGCGGTGACCGGGGCGTCGTTCTGACCGGCGCCCTCCCTGCCGCCCTGGTCGCCCTGATCGCTCTGGTCCCCCTGATCGCCGGCGGACTCCTGACCGCCCTCGGATCCCGCGAGGGAGTCGGCCGGGTCGTCGTCGGAGCGCAGCGCCACGACCAGTACGAACCCGGCCACCAGGAGCAGCGCCGCGGCGGCGGCGAACATGGCGATCATCGGACCCTTGCGGGAGCGAGGCTCGGGTTCGTAAGAGGGAGGGGGAGCGACCGGGCCGGCGTAGGCCGCGGCGCTCGGGTGGGCGTCGCCATCGTAGTGGCCGCCGTCCGGGTACGGACCGGTGGAATGGTCGGCCATCGGTTCCCGGGGGTCGCTCGGGACACCGACCGCGGCGGCACCCGCCGGACCGGCCGAACCGGACCGGAGATCCCTCAACAACCGCAGTGCCTGGTCCACGGTGATTCTGCGATCGGGGTCGCGCTCCAGCAGACCGGAGATCACCGGTTCCAGCCACCCCGCGCGCGTCATCGGTGGCATGGGGGCGGAGATCACCGCGGCGATCGCGGCCGTGATGGAGTCGCGGCGGAACGGGGAGGAACCCTCCACCGCCGCGTACAGGGTCACACCGATGCTCCACAGGTCGCCCCGATGGTCGGCGGGCGCGCCCTCCAGCCGCTCCGGCGGCATGTATTCGGGCGACCCGATCAGCGCGCCGGTCCGGGTGATGCTCGGACCGCCCTCCACCGTGGCGATACCGAAGTCGGTGAGGATGACCCGCCCATCGGCGGACATCATGATGTTGCCCGGCTTGATGTCGCGGTGCAGTACGCCCGCCGCGTCCGCGGCCCGTACGGCCTCCAACAACGAGACGGCGATCTCGGCCACCCGGTCCGGTGACAGGGCGCCCTCCGCGGAGAGCATGTCCTGTAGGGAACCGCCCTCGACGAGTTCCATCACCACCCACGGGTCGTGCTCGTGTTCGAAGACGTCGTGGATGGTGATCACGGTGGGGTGGTTGACCCGGGCCGCCGACCGCGCCTCGCGGCGCACCCGCGCGTGCGCGTCGTGGCGTTCGGCGTCGGTGAAGTGTCCGGGCAACAGCACCTGTTTGATCGCCACGACGCGGTCGAGGGCGGTGTCGTACGCCTCCCAGACGATGCCCATGCCGCCCCGGCCGAGTTCACGGCGCAGGACGTAGCGGTCGGCGATGCGTTGTTCGCTGTTACTCGACATCTGTCGCTCTCTCGAAGAGGGCCGGGGAAGCCGGGGGAAAGGGGTGTTCTGTCTCCGTTGTCCGACGGGGACGGGGGCGGAAGGGTTCCTGACGTGCGAGGGGCACCCCGCCGAAGCGAGGTGCCCGGACGCCGGTACCGCGGCGACCTACCGGGAGTTGGTCATCTTCAGGACGTCGAGGGCGGCGTCGAGCTGTTCCTCGGTGAGCTTGCCGTCCTTGACGTACCCGCGCTCCAGGACCACCTCGCGGATGGTCTTCTTCTCGGCCAACGACTGCTTGGCGACCTTGGAGGCCTCCTCGTAGCCGATGTAGCGGTTGAGCGGGGTGACGATCGAGGGGGAGGACTCGGCGTAGACCCGGCACTGCTCCTCGTTGGCCTCGATACCGGCCACACAGCGGTCGGCGAAGACCGTGGAGACGTTGGCCAGCAGACGGATCGACTCCAGCACGTTGCGGGCGATCATCGGCAGCTGCACGTTGAGCTCGAAGTTGCCGGAGGCGCCGCCGAAGGCCACCGCGGCGTCGTTGCCCACGACCTGCGAGGAGACCTGGAGCATGGCCTCGCACAGCACCGGGTTGACCTTGCCCGGCATGATCGAGGAGCCCGGCTGTAGGTCGGGCAGGAAGATCTCGGACAGACCGGTGGTCGGACCCGAACCCATCCAGCGGATGTCGTTGGCGATCTTGCAGTAGCCGATCGCGATGGTCCGCAGCTGGCCGGAGAGCTCGACCAGAGCGTCACGGGCGCCCTGCGCCTCGAAGTGGTCGCGGGCCTCGGTCAGCGGCAGGCCGGTGTTCTCGGCGATCTCCGCGATGACCCGGGCGGCGAAGCCCTCCGGGGTGTTGATGCCGGTGCCGACGGCGGTGCCGCCCAGCGGGAGCTCGGCCACGCGCGAAAGGACGGCCTCGACGCGCTCGACGCCGTAGCGGACCTGTGCGGCGAACCCGGCGAACTCCTGGCCCAGGGTGACCGGAGTGGCGTCCATCAGGTGGGTGCGACCGCTCTTGACCACGGCGGCGAACTCGTTCGACTTGCGGGTGAGCTCGCCCTCCAGGTGGCGCAGGGCCGGGATCAGCTCGTTGCGCACGGCCGAGGTGGCGGCGATGTGGATGGAGGAGGGGAAGACGTCGTTGGACGACTGGGAGGCGTTGACGTGGTCGTTGGGGTGAACGTCCAGGCCGGTGCGCTCCTTGGCGACCGTGGCCACGACCTCGTTGGTGTTCATGTTGCTGGAGGTGCCCGAACCGGTCTGGAAGACGTCGATCGGGAACTCGTCGTTCCACTTGCCGTCGGCCACCTCCAGGGCGGCTTCACGAATGGCCTTGCCGAGGTCGTCGGAGATCACGCCGAGTTCGGCGTTGACCTTGGCGGCGGCGGCCTTGATCTGGCCGAGGGCGGCGATGTGGGCGTTCTCCAGTCCCTGTCCCGAGATCGGGAAGTTCTCGACGGCACGCTGGGTCTGTGCCCGCCACTTGGCGGCAGCCGGGACCTTGACCTCACCCATCGAGTCGTGCTCGATACGGAACTCACTCATGACAACCCATCTCTCCTGGGAAAACCTGTGAAGTCAAGCCTGCCAGACCCGTGAGAACACGACGCACCCTCACCCTGGGTTCACGGTGTTGCACGTGTCATGTTGACATCGGTGCAGGTCATGGGTGCGCCGTGTCGATCACAGGTGGGCCAGGGCCCGGCGGGCCGCCTCCGACGCCGCCAGCGGCCGCACCGCCAATCGGACCAGGGCCCGGGCGTTGTCGTCGCCCGCGATCCGGTTGGCGCTCAACCCGCCACAGGACGCGCACCGGTGGATGAGCATCCACTCACCGTCCGGACGGGCGAAGACCCCGGCCGCGCTCATCCGGCCCCGGCAGTCGGCGGCGCGGTCACCGGGGACCCGGCCGTCGACGTGCAGGCTGGTCAGACAGTGCGGACAGTGGTTGCGATGGGCTGAGCCGACCGCGTGGGCGGGCACGTCGAGCCGGCACCCGGCACAGCGGAAGGACTCCGCCTCCGGGCCGGCGCGACGCCCTTGCTCACCCCGCGCGCGCAGCACGGTCTTGCGGCGTTGCGGTCGCCGGGGTTCGCGGTGGTTGCGCCAGCTCATGCTCACACCCGCCCGAGGAGTTCGAGTGGGAACGGCGGTTCGGCCAGTGGCCGCACGGCGATCCGCATGAGCGGGAGTGGGCCGTCGTCGCCGGCGACGAGGCCCTCGGACAGTTCGGCGCAGTCCACGCAGCGGTGGACCAGACGCCATCGGCCGTCGGCGGGGACCACGACGGACAGGGGTGTCATGCGTGCGGCGCAATCGGAGACGCCGCCGTCGTGCTGGTCGTGGACGTGCCGGGAGGTCAGGCAACCGGAGCAGTGGTCGCGTTCATCACCCTCGGGGGTCAGGGCGGACATGGTCAGACCACAGTGGACACAGAGGAAGTCGGGTTCGGTGTTGGACACCCGGGAACTCCTTGCTGAGAGGACGTGCTTGGGATCAGCAAGAGTGCCGAGCGGGTCTCGACGTGGGGCGGGTTCCGGCTCAGCCGGCCGAGGGGACTCGGGGCAGGCTCAGGCCCGCGCGGCTGTGAGGCGCGCTCGGCGCGTTCTGGGGCATACCCACCTGTCCTAACGTCCGGGGAGCCTGGCCCCGGATCGAGTCCGTGTTCCGATCCGACGTCTCGACGTCAGCCATGTCCCTCCGCCTCCCGCAACGGATTTTTCCGGGCCTGCCCGGGCGAGGCGCGAACCCGCACCGTCGTCCGGGCCGGAGGGGTCGCCTTTCGGGCCGCCTGTGAGTGTGGGGGCACGGGGGTTCCAGCCCGACCGAAAAGTGCGATCTGCCATTGCCCGGACATGGTTCCGAAAAGGAATATCGTGCTGAGGGAAAGCCCTGGCCTGGGGTTTCGGTGGGGGTCCGGTGATCGATGAGGTCCGTTCCCGGTGGCCGTGGTGCGCCGTCCCGAGCCGGGACGGTGTGTCTCCGAAGAGCGATGGCGCCCTTCTCTCACAATGGTCGAACCCTTCCGAAGGCGGACGCGGAATCCACTCGGAAAACCAGTGGAAATCCGGATCGAGATTTTTCTACCGTGTTCCCATGACCACACCAGACCCCGGACGCCACGTGCCGGCGATCCGGCTGAGCGGAGTCGTCAAACGCTTCGGCCCCCTCACCGCCGTCGACGGCCTCGACCTCGAAGTGCCCCGAGGGGTCGTGCTCGGGCTGCTCGGCCCCAACGGGGCGGGCAAGTCCACCACCATGAAGATGCTCACCGCACAGGCGATCGCCGACGAGGGCACGATCAGGATCCTGGACCACGAGATCCCCGCCGAGTCCAAGTGGGCCCGCGCCCGCATGGGCGTCGTCCCCCAACACGACAACCTCGACGAGGAACTCACCGTCGAGCAGAACCTGCGCATGTTCTCGTTCCTGTACCGGGTCCCGCGCCGGCAACGTCGCGAAGCCATCGAACGCACCCTGCGCCTGGCCCAACTGAGCGACCGCGCCGACACCCCGGTCGACGACCTGTCCGGGGGCATGCGCCGCCGACTGCTCATCGTCCGGGCCCTGCTGCATCGCCCCGAACTCGTCCTCATGGACGAGCCCACCGTCGGCCTCGACCCGCAGGTGCGTCAGGACCTGTGGGGCGTCATCTCCGCGCTGCGCGACGAGGGCGTCACCGTCCTGATGTCCACCCACTACATCGAAGAGGCCGAACGCCTCTCCGACGAGGTCGCCCTCATGGCCAAGGGGCGTGTCGTCGAACGCGGTACCCCGGTCGACCTTGTCGCCAAGTACGCCGGCACCACCGTGGAGGAGTACACCCCCCAAGGATCGGGCGGCATCTCCGAACTGGAGTCCCTGGTCCGGGCACAGGGCTTCGACACCCGACGTACCGGCACCAGCCTCTCCGTCCTGCGCGCCGAGGAACTCCCCGACTCCCTTCGGGACCGACTCGGCGAACCCGAACGACGCGCCGCCAACCTGGAGGACGTCTTCGTGACCCTGACCGGAGAGGCGGTCGCATGAGCCTGACACGACAACAACGCGCGGACGCCAGGCCCGAGCATCACGCCCGTCCCGGCCGCTTCGAGACCGACGCGGTCCTGGGCGTGGTGGCCCGCGAGTGGATCCTCTATGGTCAGTCCTGGCGGGCCACCACCTTCGCCGCGATCGTCGAACCCACGCTGTACCTGCTGTGCTTCGGCTTCGGCATGGGCGCCCTGATCGGCACTCTCGCCGGGTTCAGCTACATCGACTTCCTCGGCACCGGCATCGTCGCCGTGTCGGTGATGTTCCAGTCGATGATGCCCGCGGTCATCAACACCTTCATCAAACGCCGCTTCCTGCACACCTACGAAGGCATCCTCGCCGCCCCGGTCGATGTGCGCGAGTTGGTCACCGGGGAAGCGTTGTGGCTGGCCCTGCGCTCCGGCGTCTACGGCTGCGTGCCGCTGCTCGTCGCCATCGGTTTCGGCCTGCGTCCGGGCCCCGGCATGCTGCTGGTGCCGTTCGTCGCCTTCCTCGCAGGGTTCGCCTTCGCGCTCTTCGGCATCTGGATC
This sequence comes from Nocardiopsis listeri NBRC 13360, assembly GCF_001570765.1. Lineage (GTDB taxonomy): Bacteria > Actinomycetota > Actinomycetes > Streptosporangiales > Streptosporangiaceae > Nocardiopsis > Nocardiopsis listeri. The sequence continues at coordinate 35,879 of NZ_BCSH01000070.1, forward strand.
TCCGCGGTGATCACCTCGGTGCGTTCCATGGACTACGTGTTCAGCGGCCTGTTCACCCCGTTGTTCCTGGTGGCCGGGACGTTCTTCCCGATCACCGAGCTGCCCGCCTGGGTGCAGACCGCGGCCATGGCCAACCCGCTCTTCCACGCGGTCGAACTCATCCGCGGTGCCGTGTTCGGTGGGCTGGGACCCGGGATGGTCCTGCTGCACGTGGCCGTCCTGACCGGGTTCGCGTATCTGATGTGGAACCTGGCCGCGTTCCAGATGCGTCGCCGGGTCGTGGACTGAAACGCCGACGGCGCGGCGAGGAGGACACCTCGCCGCGCCGTCTCGCGGTTCATCCGTCGCCCTGGGTCAGGACCCGGTGGGCGCCCAACGCAACTCGACCACGGCGCGCTCGCCGCCCTCGGCCACGCTCAGCCCCATGCCGAGCGCGCCCCACTGCTCGGGAGACCGGACGTCGTCGGTGGTGACGGCCTGACGCATGTCCACGTAGGCGGCCATCACGGCGTCGTCCATCTCGGCCATGGTCTGCTGGAAGACCTCGTCGTCGGCGAGCACACCGCTGCCGGGCTCTCCGGTGCTGACGACCACGGCGTCGCCGTCCTCGCTCACCGTCGGGGTCGGGCCGGAGGAGTAGGGGGTGGCCACGACCTCGTCGACGAACGAGCTCAGCGCGGCGGAGTCGCCGCCCACGGCACGGAACACGACCGTTGGGTCGGCGGTGGAGCCGTAACCGCCCATTCCACTCGTGTCGAAGTCGGACAGACCGACGGCGGTGGAGCCGCCGAGCAGGGAGGTGAACCCTTCCGGCAACGGGGCGCCGATGGAGTTCATGTCCGCCTCCATGTCCTGGCGGTCCTGTTCGTCGAACAGCGGAAGTTCGTCGTTCTCCCAGGCGGTGCTCAACATCTGGTCCAGGCCACTGCCGCCCAGCGCCACGGTCGAGTCCGCCGGCAGGGCACCGATGGCGTCCAGGCTCGCCCCGGACCCCTCCGCCAGCCAGCTCACGTCGGCGCCCTCGACCTCGAAGCCGAACACGTCCATCCGCGCCTCCAGGTAGTCGCCGGTGACCCGGAAGGAGGCGGTCATCCGGCCCTGGAGGGATTCGGTGGTGCCGAACTCGGTGGCCAGATCCTGTTCGATGGTGCTGATCCGACCCAGGGCGCTCAGGTCGGCCCAGGCCAGGGCGATGCTGCCGCTGGGCACCTCGCCCAGGTCACCGCTGTAGGTGCCGTCGCTCTCCAGGTCGCCGTTGGCCGACATCTGGTCGTTGTAGTCTTCGATCCCACCGGTCAGGTCGGTGAACACCACGAAGTCGTCGACCATCGTGTATTCGACGTCGTGGGACTCGGACAGCTCGGAGAACTGCGCCTCGGCGGCTCCGGCGTCGTTCACCGCCAGGGCGATCCCGTAGGCCGCACCATCGTAGGTCTCGAACTCCGGGTTGTCGGTGGTCCAGGCGGCGGCGCCCACCTTCTGTCCGATCCACTCCTCGACCTCGGAGGGGTCCAGGTCGTAGGAATCGGCGAAGGCTTCGGCGAAGGGGGCCGAGGTGTCGTCCTCGTCCACGTCGCCCATCTCCTCGCGGACCTCGTCGGGGAGCTTGTCGACGAAGCTCAGCAGGTCCATGGCCTGGGAGCCGTCGATGTCGAGGTCGGCCTTGGCGAAGGCGACGGAATTGCCCGGCAGCACGGACTCGGGTTGGGGACCACCGAAGTTCACCAGCGACACGGTCGCCCAGACGGTGCCGGCCATGACGACGACGGCGGTCACGGCGGCCGCGGGTATCAGCCACTTACGGCGACCACCACCACCGCCACCGGGCGGAACCGGGGCACCCTGGTACTGGCCGCCGTAGGGAGGTTGGCCGGGGCCCTGCGGACCACCGGGGCCTTGCGGACCACCGGGGAAGGGAGGTCCGGCCGGGCCGGGACCCTGCGGGGGCGGCCCCTGCGGGAAGCCCTGCTGGGGGCCCTGTGCTGGAGGGAAGGCCTGCCCCGGTTGTTGCGGTGGCTGCCACCGCGGCTGCTGCGAGGGATCAGGGTAGGACATCGGACCTCCGACGAGGATGGTGCTTGAGAAGGGATCACCGGCTGCGGTACCGGTGTGCGTTGAGACGCGGCCGGAGACCGGAAGGTTCCGAGAGCAACCCCGAGAACAGCACCGACGCCGCCGAGGCGGCGCCGGTGACGGGCGTGGGAGCGGGTCTGGACCTACTCCGGAGCGGAGGTCAGATCGACACCGCTGTAGGCGGAGAGCTTGCTCAGCCGGTGCTCGCTGCGCACCTGACGCACGGTGCCGCTGCGGCCGCGCATGACCAGTGAGTCGGTGATCACACCGGTGGACTCGTAGCGCACCCCGTCCACCATCTCGCCTTCGGTGATGCCGGTCGCGGCGAAGAACACGTCGTCGGAGGAGACCAGGTCGTTCGTGCGCAGGACACCGTCCAGGTCGTGCCCGGCGTCGATCGCCTTCTGGCGCTCCTCGTCGTCCTTGGGCCACAGGCGGCCCTGGATGACGCCGCCCAGACACTTCATCGCGCACGCCGTGATGATGCCCTCCGGGGTGCCGCCGATGCCCAGCATCAGGTCCACACCCGTCCCGGGACGGGCCGCCATGATCGCGCCCGCCACGTCACCGTCGCTGATGAACTTGATGCGCGCGCCCGCGTCCCGAACGTCCTGCACCAACTGCTTGTGGCGCGGGCGGTCCAGGATGACGACCGTGATGTCCTGCGGGGACTTGCCCTTGGCCCGGGCCACCGCGGCGATGTTGTCGGCGACCGGCGCGGCGATGTCCACCACGTCGGCGGCCTCGGGGCCGGTGGCCAGCTTCTCCATGTAGAACACCGCGGAGGGGTCGAACATGGTGTTGCGCGGGCTCATCGCGATCACCGCGATGGCGTTGGGCATGCCCATGGCGGCCAGGGTGGTGCCGTCGATCGGGTCGACCGCCACGTCCCAGTCGTGGCCACCGCCGTCGCCGACACGCTCGCCGTTGTAGAGCATGGGGGCGTTGTCCTTCTCGCCCTCGCCGATCACCACGGTGCCGTTCATCGACACGGTGCTGATCATGTGGCGCATCCCGCGCACGGCGGCACCGTCGGCCCCGAGCTTGTCGCCCTTACCGACCCAACGGGCAGCGGCCAGTGCGGCGGTCTCGGTGACTCGGACCAGTTCCAGCGCGAGGTTTCGGTCGGGTACCGAGTACTGCGTGGACGGGCTGCCGGGCTGCGACATGGAGGTGACACCTTCCGTCTGGGAACAGGGTGGAGTTCAGGTCTTAGGGTAGTCACCCCAGGTGTTCCCTGGTCATCGCGGGTGGGGCGGGTCCAATGGGGAAGTGGCCGCACCTCGAAGGCCCGTAACGGTCTACCCTGGCGGGGACCCGGACAGGAGTGAGGGCGTGACAGTGGACAAGACGGACAAGCCCGCGCGGGTCTCCGCGCGAGGCGCGGCCACCCGCACCTCCCTACTGAAGGCGGCGGCCCAGGTCTTCCGCACGGTGGGGTTCGCGAAGGCGGGTGTCAGCGAGGTCGTCTCGGTCGCGGGTGCCAGCGTGGGCAGCCTCTACCACCACTTCACCGGCAAGGCGGACCTGTACCTGGCGCTGTACGAGGAGTTCCAGCAGCGGCAACAGGAGCGGACCCACCAGGCGGTGCGCGAGGCGCGCGCCGATGGTGAGAGCGATCCCACACGGCTGATGAACATCGCGGCCCACGCCTACCTGCTCGGCGCCATCGAGGAGAGGGAGACCACCCGGCTGTTCTTCAGCGGTGACGGGCCTCCCGGGTTCGACTACCAACTGCGGTCGCGGCTCACCCAGTGGACCGACCGCAACGTTGCGCTGTTCCGCAAGGCCGACGAGCCGGTCGACGAGGCGCTGCTGATCGTGGTGAGCGGCTCGATGCTGTTGGCCGTCGCCGAGGTGGTCTACCGAGACGACGTCGACGCGCACAGGCTCGCCGCCGACATCACCGGCCTGCTCACCGAACTGGAACCCCGCAACCGCCGTCAGGAGACCACCCCGTCCCCGGAGGCCACCACCCCGGACCCCACTTGAGGGACCCCGGGTCCAAGTGGCTCCGGACCTGCGGCAAGCTGGACGGGTCATGAGTGAGAACAGCAGGGCCAACGCCACCTTCAAGAACTACGCCATCTCCCTCGGGGTCGTCGTCGGCATCATCCTGGTGATGGCCTTCGTTGTCTCCACGCGTTCGGGCGAGAACATCCCCACCGTGGACTACCGGCCGGACATCGAGGTGATGCGTCAATCCGCCGACTACGAGGTGACCGCACCCTCGGAGGACATGCCGGAAGGGTGGATTCCCACCAGCTCGCACCTGGACGTGACCGGTCCGGTGTCGTGGAGCATCGGCTTCGCGACGCCGCAGGACAGCCACGCCATGCTGACCCAGAGCGACGGTGAGCCGGACGAGGTGATCGCCGACCACGTCAAGGACGCTGAACCGGTCGGTACCGTCATGGTCGCCGACCAGGAGTGGGAGCAGTTCGAGGCCGACGACTGGGGCGCCCTCGTCCAGCGCGGCGACGACCGGACCCTGATCATCTCCGGCAGCACCTCCATGGACGAGTTCGCCGTCCTCGCCGAACACATGGAGACCCACCCCGTCCCCGAGAAGGACGACGAGGCCTCCGAGGAGGAGACGGAACCCGAGGGTTCCTGATTCCTGGATGAGTCCTTCCAAGGGGTAAGTGGTGGTTGGTGGGGCGCCTCGGGTCGTGATCCTTTGGGTTGTTGGGCGGG
>NZ_BCSH01000071.1 GCF_001570765.1 Nocardiopsis listeri NBRC 13360
CCTAGAAGCGAAGCAAGCGCTCTCGAGTTTCGCGGTTTTTGGAGTTGTGTCCGGTTCGGGTGGACCCCGCTCACGCTGCCATGTCGAACCGGTCCCAGACGATATCCCGGATTAACCGCAGCACCCCCTGGTCAGAGACCCTGCAAGATATTCGGTGTTCGATCACAGCACGTCTGAGCGCGGTGATCATGTCGGAGAAAGCCGGATCGGTCTTGGAGCGGTACCAGGGCTGACGGTGACGGCGGGCGGCCACGTCCGCGGCCCCGTCGCCGTGCAGCCGGTACCAGACCACCACCAGGCTGTAGGCCAACAACTGGAAAGGGACCGTGCGCTCGATGGCTGCTCGGGTGCGGTTGCGTGCCTGCTCCAAACCCAGGTGAGCGCGGCTGTCCTGAAAACACACCTCGATCGGCCACCGGTCCGCGTAGCGCTTCACGATCTCTTCCACAGGGCTGGTGGTGTCGGTGCTCAGCAACGCCAGATCATAGGGGTCTTGGCTGTGCGGGACGCGTACCAGGATCAAGCGCACGGGTGTGGGACCCAACGAGCGCACCCACCGGCAGTCGATGGCGGCCATCTCCTGGCCGTTGTCAATGGGGGTGAAAGTAGCGGTGGCGGCGATCTGGGCGGGGGTGCCCAGCCTGGCGCCGCTATAGCGGGGCCGCCCGGGCCGGGTGGGGGTGCCTACCGATGGCGGCGGGGGCACATCGGCCAGTACCGCGTTGGTCGCCAGGCGGAAGGTCCAGGTCAGGTTGGTGGGCAGTGCCCGTAGGGCCGGGCTGTGGTAGGCGGAGTCGGCCACCACGTGGAGGGTGCGGTCGCTGAATTGGTGGGCCAGGCGGGTGGCCATGGCGATCGCGGTCTCGGTTTTGGTGGGCCGGTCCGGGGTGTCGGGGCCGGGGGCGGGGCCGGTGGTGGGCTTGGACAGCTCCAGCACCCGGGCCAGGGCCTGGTCGTGGTCGGCTTGGGCGGTGGCCAGTTCCTGTTCACGTTCGGCCAGACGGGCTTTGAGGGCGGGTGTGGGATCGGTGCCGGGCAGACGGTGCCCGGCCGGTAGAGCGGCTTCTTTGTCCAGGCGTAGTCGGAGACCTTGCCGGGCTTGGGTGTGGCGGGTGCGGGCGGTGTCCAGGATGCGGGCGGTGGCGGCGGTGGAAGAGAGGTGGGCGGTGTCGGGGTGGGGTCGGGGCCCGTTGGGGCGTGCTTTGCCTGTGGGGCGTTGGGCGCGGTGAGGGCGCCAGCAAGCGGTCAGCACGGGTAGGGCCAGGGCTTTGGCCCGGCCGGGTAGGTGGACGGCCAGGGCGGTGACGATGTAGCACACGCCCCAGGTCAGGGGGTCGCTTTTGGGTCGGGCTCCGTCGTGTTGGCGGTAGCGGTGGTGGACGTGGGATCCGGAGCGTTTGATCAGGGTGTCGTCCAGGGCCAGGGTCAGATCCTGGTCGGGGGTGGTGCAGGTGTCCACGATCATCTGGGCCATGGTCTGGCCCAGGTGGTGGGGGTCCCATATGCGGTGGGAGAAGAAGGTGTGGGCGCGGTGGTGGGGCCAGGTGCGGGCCAGGCCGGTTCCGGTGAGTGTGCCGCAGATGGTGCGGGGGCCGGTGTGGGTGATCAGGCCGGTGATCAGGGCGGCGAAGGTGGTGAAGGTAGGGCGGGTGAAGCAGGGCCAAAAGTGGTTGAGAAGGCGTTGCAGGGTGGGGGGTATGGTGGCGTTCGGGAGCATCAGCGAGCCTCTTTGCCGTGACTGGTTGATGCTCCCTTTGTCATGCCTGACGCGGCCTGTTGTCCAGGATCACACCAAAGCACTCATAAATGGACATCTCTCCTGAAACCGCGAAACTCGAG
>NZ_BCSH01000072.1 GCF_001570765.1 Nocardiopsis listeri NBRC 13360
GCCCCGCCCACGCCCCAAAAGAACGACCGCCAACCGCCTGGTCAGCCGCCGGCTATGGAGACACGGACCGGGATGTGCACCGTGCTCGCAGACCCGCGCGGTCACCGAACTCCTCGAAACCTCTGAAGTGATCCAGCGGAGATCGGGCTTCGAGCGGGCTTCGGGCGATCGGAACATGCGAACGAACATGAACGAACATACGAACGGCCGTCCCATGACTCGGGACGGCCGTTCAACGTATGGATGGTTTCCTACTGGCGACCTAGCGCCCGGTAGGTCCAGCCGGAAGCGCGCCAGTACGTGGGGTCCAGCGCGTTGCGCCCGTCCACGATCCGCTTCTGGGCCACGACCTCGCCCATCTCGTCGGGGTTGGCCTCCTTGAACTCCGCCCACTCGGTGAGCAGCAGGACCACGTCCGCGTCGCGTGCGGCGTCCAGCATGGACTCGGCGTAGTTCAGCTCTGGCAACGCCTCACGGGCGCGCTCCAAGGCCTGCGGGTCGTACACGGTCACGTGTGCGCCCAGGGAGGCGATGGTCGAGGCCACGTCCAGCGCGGGCGAGTCGCGGATGTCGTCCGAGTTCGGCTTGAAGGCCGCGCCCAGCACCGCCACGGTGCGCCCGGCGAAGTTCCCGCCGATCAGCTGGCGGGCGATGTCGATGGTGCGTGCCCGACGGCGCTGGTTGATCGCGTCCACCTCGCGCAGGAACGACAGCGCGGGCTCGACGCCCAGCTCGTCGGCGCGGGCCATGAAGGCGCGGATGTCCTTGGGCAGGCAGCCACCACCGAAACCCAGACCGGGGCCGAGGAACTTGCCGCCGATGCGGTCGTCGTAGGACAGCGCCTCGGCGAGCTGGATGACGTCGGCGCCCGCCACCTCGGATACCTCGGCCATCGCGTTGATGAAGGAGATCTTCGTGGCGAGGAAGGCGTTGGCCGAGACCTTGACCAGTTCGGCGGTCTGAAGGTCGGTGACCAGGAACGGAGTGCCGTCGTCCACCTGCTGCTGCCACAGGGAGCGGACGGCCTTCTCGACCCGGGGGGAGTCGGTGCCGATCACGATGCGGTTGGGGCGCAGGGTGTCCTCCACCCCGAAGCCCTCGCGGAGGAACTCCGGGCTCCACCCGAGCTCGGCCTCCTCGCCCACCGGGGCCAGCGCGGCGAGGCGGGCGGCCAGGGTGGCGGCGGTGCCCACCGGGACGGTGGAACGGCCCACGACCACGGTCGGTCGGGTCAGGTACGGGGCGAGATTGTCCACCGCCGAGTTCACGTAGCGCAGGTCGGCGGCGCCGGACTCGTCGCGCTGCGGGGTGCCCACACAGATCAGGTGCAGGTCCGCGAACTCGGCGGACTCCGCGAAGCTCGTGGTGAAGCGCAGCCGACCGGTCTTCAGGTTGGCCTTCAGCAGCTCATCGAGACCGGGCTCGTAGAAGGGGACCTTGCCGGAACGGAGCATGTCGACCTTGGCTTCGTCGACGTCCAGGCCCAGGACCTCGAAGCCCATCTCTGCCAGACAGGCGGCCGTCGTGGCGCCGAGGTAGCCGGTCCCGATGACGCAGACCCGCATACGTTCCGCTTCGACCACTGGGTGTTCCTTCCTTGCTTCCGCTCGCGCCTGGTACTGGTTGTTCCCGCTCGCGGCGGTCGACATCCCTCACGGGGGCGGATAACGGACATGGTTCGGCCGACGATGGTGCCGGGGCGGCATCACCCTACGCGCAGGGCCATGGCGTCCGACCCAACTGCACGTGAACAGTCAGGCGGACAGATTACCGGTGAGTGGTGAGACGTCGGTACGAGGGGAGCGATGAGGGGACGTTCCGCCCCCTGAAGTGGGACGTTCGGATCAACGGCCACGGTCGTCGTCCAATGGGGTCCACACCGCGCCGCTCTCACCGCGGCGGAACGGTGTCGTGGTCTTCGCGGGATCCTCGTACCTGTGCACGGGGGAGGTGGGCGGAGGAACGTCGGGCACGGTGTCGCCGACCGGGCCCCCGTCGTTCCATGGCTCTTCCACGGCCTGGCCCGGCTCGGGCCCGACCTCGTCGACCGGCGACGAGCGATACCGGTCGCGGCCGGCGCTCGCCACCACCCGACCACCGGGGACGGGCCCCAGGTCCTCGGCCGCGCGCCAGCGGGTGGGCAGGACCGCCGAACCCAGGAGCAGCACGCCCAAGGGCAGGGCGACACCGAGTCCGGCCCCGCTCGGGTACAGGAACGTCTCCTCGTTGAGCCAGGAGAGCGCGGAGGCCAGAGTCTCGGGGGAGACGATCGGCCACAGGCACAGGGCGGTCAGGAGCGCCCCGGAAGCACCGGCCACCAGGGGGGAGCGGCGTGAGGCGACCAGATAGGCGCCCACGGCACCCACCAGGCACAGGACCACCACGGACAACACCGAAGTGACGGCCACCTCACCCTGAGCGATACGGGGGAACAGGTCGGCCGACCACGCGATCCCCACCCAGATGACGGGGGCCAAGGCGATTCCGGCGAGCAGTCCGACCAGGTGGCGGAGCAAGAGCTTCCCCTTCCCCGAGGGACTTTCGCGGTCCCTCTCCTCGCAAGGCTACGTGCAGATGTTCTCTTCGGCGGTAGTGGTGGCGGGCCCCTTCTCCGGAGCCGGTTCCTGCGATTCCTCTTCCGTCACCGCGCCCTCCACCGGCGTGGGCGGTTCGAACGTGGTGTGGTTGAAACCGATCACGACCTGTAGGTCGCCCTCCAGGGTCTGGTCCTCGACCGTCTCCGAACCCGGCAGCATCTCCGCCATGTACGCGGCGAGCTCCTCGTCCTTCGGGCCGTACCGGACCTCTGTCGTCGGCACGCTTCGGTCGCTCCAGTTCTCGGCCTGGTCGGTGACGTCGAACCCGGCCTCGGCGAACTGGTTGTCCATCTGGGCGCCCAGGCCCGGGGTGGCGGTGCCGTTGAACACGCGGACCCGGACGTCGCCGGGGGTGGGTTCGGAGCCCTCCTCGGCCTGCTCCTCGGCTTCGGGTTCGCTCAACGGGCGGTCGGCGTTGATGTCGGCGAACATCTCCCGCGCAGCGGGCTCGTCCCACAGCACGGCGACGTCACCGCGCGGTGTCCAGTGGTCCATGTCCGAGATCGGCACCTGCGCGAAGGTCACGTTGCTCAGGTCCATTTCGCGCATCTGGTACGCCAGGTCGTTGATGGCGCTGGTGTCCATCCCCTCGTCCACGGTCACCGAGGACAGGGAGCTGTCCAGGAACGCGGTGAGCTTGCCCGGGTCGGAGAGGGTCTGGCTGCTCAACGCCTTGTCGAACATGGCCGACAGCACCTGCTGTTGACGGTCGATCCGGTCCAGGTCGCCTCGGGCCGTGGCGCGGGTCCGGGCGAACGCCAAGGCGTCGGTCCCACCCACCTGGTGGGTGCCCGCCTCCATGTTCAGCCGCGCCTTGGGGTCGTCGATGGCCTCGGGCAGGCACACCTCGATGCCGTCCAAGGCGTCCACCACGTCCACGAATCCGTTGAAGTCCACCTCGACGTAGTGGTCGATGCGCACTCCCGTGGTCGACTCCACGGTCTGGACCGCGAGCTGGGGGCCACCGAAGGCGTAGGCGGCGTTGACCTTGTCCTCGCCCTCGCCGGGGATGTCCACCCACAGGTCGCGAGGGATGCCGACCACGGTGAGGTGGTCGCGTTCGTGGTTGAGACGCACCAGCATGATCGTGTCGGACCGCTGCCCGGGGACGGAACCGACGCTGAGCGCGTTCTGGTCCTCTGAACTCATCTCGTCGCGGCTGTCGGAACCGATGACGAGGAAGGTCAGACCACCGGTTTCCTCGGGTCGGTCGCCGTCGGCCATCCCGCTGAACACGTCGAAGCGGTTCAGCGAACCCGACATCCACCCGGTGATCGCCCACGAGGTGCCGGAGGCCAGCAGGACCAGCACCGAGAGAACACTCATCACGAGCAGACCGTTGCGGCGGCGTCGGACCGTCGCGCTGGGCACGGTGATCCGCCCGGAACGCGTCGAACGGTCGGGTGGCACAGGAGAGGACCGCTCACGTCGGAACTCGCCCGTTGATCCGTGCCGTCCGGCGTCGTCCTCGCTCATCGGCATCCCCGTCCCACCCGTTCAACGGTGTCCTCGCCACACCTAGGTTGTCACCCGATCGGCCGAAGGGGGCCGGATGTCGGCCCCCGGCGTGTTGCTCCCCTATGTTTCGAGACCGGAACGGGCCGATCGGTTCTGTCATTTCGTGTGAATCATGTCGGGCATCAAGGCGTGACGGTGGAGACGGGCCGTCCGGTCGGCGGCCCCGGTGCAGTACCGTTGACGGCGCGTACACCCTCTCTCCGTGCGCGTTTCCGACACGTCTTGACCCAGGGAAGTGCCCGTGTCCTGGCCGCCTGTCTCCGTCGTCATGCCCGTCCTGAACGAAGAACGTCACCTCGCCGCCGCGGTGGAACACGTCCTCGCCCAGGAGTACCCGGGCGAGCTCGAGGTCGTCCTGGGGGTCGGCCCCTCCGAGGACCGCACCCGTGAGGTCGCCGACGACCTCGCCGCAGCGGACCCCCGCGTCAAGGTGGTGGACAACCCCACCGGCAAGACCCCGGCCGGTCTCAACGCCGCCATCGGCGCCTCCACGCACGACATCGTCGCGCGCATCGATGGCCACGCGATGATGCCCTCGGACTACCTCCGGGTGGCCGTGGAGACCCTCGATGAGACCGGCGCGGACAACGTCGGCGGCATCATGGCCGCCGAGGGCACCACCCCCTGGGAGAAGGCCGTGGCCGCCGCCATGACCTCCAAGGTCGGGGTCGGCAACGCCCGTTTCCACACCGGTGGTGAGGGCGGCCCCGCCGATACCGTCTACCTCGGTGTGTTCCGCCGGTCCGCGCTGGAGCGCGTCGGCGGGTACGACGAGGCGTTCCTGCGGGCGCAGGATTGGGAGATGAACCACCGCATCCGCACGACCGGCGGCACCGTCTGGTTCCAGCCTCGGATGCAGGTCTCCTACCGTCCACGCCGCAACGTCAAGCTGCTCGCCAAGCAGTACTTCCACTACGGCCGGTGGCGGCGTGTGGTCGCCCGTCAGCACAAGGGCACCATCAACCTCCGTTACCTCGCGCCGCCGGTGGCCGTGGCCGGGATCGTCGTCGGACTCGTCGGCGGTTTCCTGTTCTGGCCGCTGTGGCTGGTTCCCGCCGCCTACCTGGTCTTGATCACCGCCGCGTCGGTGCCGCTCACCCGGGGGCGGCCGGCCTCGTCGTGGCCGCTCATCCCGCTCGCGCTCGCCACCATGCACATGTCGTGGGGCGTCGGGTTCATCACGAGCCCGTCGAATCTGGGCGCCGACTCGCGGACCGCCCAGGCCTCCCACTCCTGACCTCGGGGCGCCAAAAGCGGTCTCCCATTGGAGCTCCGGTTCTGCTAGCAAGAAGAGTAGGAGAACCGGAGAGGGAACCATGGACGAGTTGCGCGGAGAACAGGCCGTGTGGGTGTTCGACAGCGAGACTGTCCACATCCGCTTCGAGACCAAGGGCTGGTTCAAGAGCCCACTGTTCAAACTTTTGGGAACCCTCGACCTTCCGGTCGGGCTCGTCCGCGACGTCGACTTCCGTCCGGGTGCCGGGCGCAAGAAGGGCTGGGTCCTCAACCTGCGGATGCGTGACCGCATGGACCCCTACTCCGCCGTCGGCGCGATGCTCGACGAGAGGTTCCAACCCTTCCGGCTGACCGGACCGGCCAAGACCGAACTGGTCGCCGAGTACCTGGCCGACCAGCTCCGCTTCGCCGCCGGGCAGGCCCGTGAACCCGAGCCTCGTGCCGTGTTGTCCCTGGTCCCGCCCCAGCCCCTGCACGTGCTCACCTCCGAGGGGACCGCCCGCTTCGAGGACGACCGGCTCTCCCTGATGTGGTCGGGTGGCTACGCAGGTGGCTACAAGAAGAAGAAACAGCGCCGCGAGTTCGACCTGGCCGAGATCGACGGCATGGAGTGGGCGCCGGTCGATGACTGGGGCTGGGGCTTCGTCCGCGTGCTGGGTCGGGGGAGACCCACCGACGCCAAACCCAAGACCGACCTCAACGTGTTGCGGGCCGGGGGCGAGGGCAACGAGATCCACCAGGCCTTCCTGCTGGCCGCCACGGTCACCGCCCACCTGTGGGCGCACGAGGGCTCGACCCGTGCGGCCATCGGCGCCGGCGATGGCGACGACGTCGTGGAGCGGACCCCGCAGGTGGGCTTCCAAGACCCCGAATGGTGGAAGCGGACGGCCCTGAGAGCCGTGGACGCCCTGAACCTCCCCGGCGGGAAGGGAGGGGAGTCGTTGGACGGTGACTCCTCCGCCTCCTGCGTCGAGATCGTCGAGGAGGGCCAAGAGGCCCCGCCGAACCTCGGTGAGCCCGCGCCGCGGGCCGACACCTCGTGGATCTTCGAGCAGATCGAACGCCTCGGTGACCTGCACGCCAAGGGGCTGCTCACCGACGAGGAGTTCGGCACCAAGAAGGCCGAACTCCTCGACCGGATCTGAGCGTCAGGCGCGCGATTCCTTGAGGGCGGTCACCACGCCGGGCACGTCGTCCACCACGACCGCGTCCATGCCGGCCGCGGCGAAGCGCGCCGCGTCGACCGGGTCCGGGCACCAGGACATGATCTCCAACCCGGCGCGGTGCGCGGTCTCGACCGTGTACTCCAGTGGACGTCGCCCCGGCCTGGGCTCCTCGTCGCTCAACCCCAGGGCGCGGGCGTCCACCGCCACGATCGGGCACCCCAGCCCCACGGCACCGGGGATCGCCGAGTCCGCGGGGTTGCGCACGTACGGCATCCAGGCCGTCGGGACCCCGGGGGCCCCTTCCCGCACGGCCAGGAGCAGACCCGGGTCGAACGAACAGACGAACACTCGGCGACGCTCGGATTCGCGGCGCAGATGGGGCAGGAGCAACGACACGGTCCGCCGCGCCGGCGCGTCCACCGCGTCCTCCATCACCGTCTTGACGTCGACGTCAAGACCGATGTGGTCCGGGATCGCGGAGAGTCCTTCCTCAAGGCCCACCAGCCCGGCCTCTTCGCACTCCCGCTGGGTGAGATCGACGACGGCGCGACCATCGTCCAGGGCGGCGTTGTGGTAGAGCACCAGGGCGTCGTCGCGTGTACGGCGCACGTCGATCTCGATCCAGTCCGCACCGGTGCGGGCGGCCAGATCGAACGAGGCCACGGTGTTCTCCCGGGCTCCGTCCACCACGCCTCGGCCCGCGCCACGGTGCCCGATCACATCGGTGGCCTCGAAGACCCGGCTCACGGCGCCACCTCCGAGATCGGACGCCCCATCGGCGCGGAGTGCGCGCGCATCCGACGCGACAGAGTCTCGGCGAGCTCCACGTCACCCGGGTTCGTCACCTTGATGTTGCTCTCCTCGCCCGGCACGATCCTCACCTCTTCCTCGGGCAGGTACCGCAGCACCACTCCGCAGTCGTCGGTGGCCACCAGGCCCGGGTCCGCCATCGCCAGTTCGTAGGCGCGGCGTGCCACACCCAAGCGGAACCCCTGAGGCGTCTGCATCCGACGCAGGGCGGAACGGTCCGGGGTCTGTGCGATCACCTCTCCGCCGGACCGCCCCGGGACCACCCGCACCACGGTGTCGGCGCTGGGCACCGCCACCCCGACGGCACCCGCCTCGCCCAGAGCGGACACGCACGCCGCGATGGTCGCCGGACGGACCAGAGGACGGGCCGCGTCGTGCAGCAAGGCCAGGTCGTCGTCGGAGGCGGCCGACATCGCGGTCAACGCCGCGTAGGAGGTGTCCGTTCGAGTCGCCCCGCCCGGGAGTACCTTGGACACCTTCGCGAACCCGGCCTCGGCGACCAGGTCCTCGATCCGGCCCACGTACTCGTCCACCATCAACACGACGATCTCGTCCACGTCGGGGCTGGCCTCGAAGGCCGCGATCGAATGTTCGATGATGGGACGCCCCTCCAACGGCAGGAGCTGTTTGGGGGAGGGCGCGCCCATGCGCGCACCGACTCCACCTGCCAGAACCGCCGCGATCACCCGCGGACCTGCGGACATGCTTCCTCCGTGCCTACTCGGGCGCTCGTCGGGGACCGAACGAGGAACCCGGGGTGGGATGTCGATGCCAGACCCTAGCCGACGTCGAGGTCGAGAGGTCGGTTCCGGGGTGAACGGCACGTGGTTGACACGGTCTGTCCGATGCAGCGGTAACCTATGGACGCCTGTCGAGCGTGATCGGTCCCTCCCTCCCATCGATTCGGACGTGGAGCCGGGCGTGGCCCGTGTCATCCCCCGACCTTCCGGACAGCCCCCGTTCCGGTCCGGGTGCGGGTGGGGCCGTGTCGAAGGCCGGTGCGCACAGGTGAGTTCATAGACGCGACAGTCCGGCACATCCGAACCGGACGATCTCGAACCTTGGAGGTGGCGGTGGCGTCAAGGACGCTGGCCGTCTGGGAGCACCGGAAGGTCGTCGGCCTCCTGGTCCGGCGCGACCTGAAGGTCAAGTACCAGCAATCCGTGCTGGGATACGCCTGGACGATGTTGGAACCCCTCGCCCTGACGTTGGTGTACTTCTTCGTCTTCGGCCTCGTGCTCCAGGCGGAACGAGGTATGCCGGAGGACGCCCCGGGCGGTTACATCCTCTTCCTGGTCGCGGGCATCCTTCCCTGGACCACCTTCGGCGCCATCCTCAGCGAGGCGCCGCGGGCGATGATCACCCACTCGAAGCTGATCACCACCATGAAGGTGCCCCGGGAGATCTTCCCGATGGCCACGGTGGGGACCAAGTTCGTCGAGTACGTGCTCACCTGGCCGGTCCTGCTGATCTTCGTGTTCGCGCTCGGCGGACGCTTCACCTGGGAGGGCATGCTCTTCTGGCTGCCCCTGGCCATCGTGCTGACCTTCATGTTCGGGTTGGGCGTGACTCTGTTCCTGGCCTCGGTGAACGTGTTGCTCCGTGACGTGGAACGCCTGACACGTATTCTGACCCGGCTTCTGTTCTATGGATCGGCGATCCTTTTCCCGGCGAGCATGGTGCTCCAGGCCGACAGGGTCCCGGGCTGGGCGAAGACGCTCTACGAGCTCAACCCGTTGATGGGTATCTTCCAGATGCACCGAACGGTGTGGTTCTCCGGGTTCGAGGAACTAACGCCGAGTACCCTCGCGTTGACCTCTGCGGTGGTCGGTTCGATTCTGATGCTGATCATCGGATACTGGACGTTCCGCCGTCTGGAGATGTCCGTTCTGAAGGAGTTGTGATGGCGTCCACTTACGAGGCCGCGGTCGCCGACGGTCCGGTCATCGAGGCCAAGGGTCTCGGTGTGAAGTTCGCGGTGAACCGCCGGCGTAAGCGCAGCCTGCGTGAGATGTTCATCCACGGCAACAAGCGCGACCCCAACGCCGAGGGCAACGATTTCTGGCCGCTGCGGGACGTCTCCTTCGAGATCGCCAAGGGCGACTGCGTGGGCATCGTCGGCAAGAACGGCACCGGCAAGTCCACGCTGCTCAAGATGATCGCCGGGGTCCTCATCCCCGACGAGGGCAAGGTGAGCGTGCACGGCAAGGTGGCGCCGCTGCTGGAGCTGCGCGCCGGCTTCAACGACAACCTGACCGGCCGCGAGAACGTGTACCTGGTCGGTTCGCTGCACGGCATGACAGAGAAGCAGATCGACGAGCGCTTCGAGGAGATCGTCGACTTCGCCGAGGTCAAGCCGAAGTTCATCGACACCCCGGTCCGCCACTACTCCAGCGGTATGAAGGTGCGGCTGGGCTTCGCGCTCATCTCGCAACTGGAGCACCCGATCATGCTGGTCGACGAGGTGCTCGCGGTGGGCGACAAGGCCTTCAAACGCAAGTGCTACGAGGCCATCGACCGCATGCTCGCCAACGAGCGCACCATGGTCCTGGTCTCGCACAACGAGAAGGACCTGCGCCGCTTCTGCAACCGCGGTCTGTACATCAGGAACGGGGCCCTGGCCCTGGACACCGACATCGACTCCGCCTTGGCCGCCTACAACGAGGACACCAAGGTCGAGATCGAGGAGCGCAAGAAGAAGGACGCGGCGAAGAAGAAGCGCGCCGAGGCTGCGGCCAAGAAGGTCGAGGCCGAGGCGGGCCCGACCGAGACCGGTGCCACCGCGGTCGACGAACCCAAACCCGAGGCGGACAAGACCGACCCGGGTGCGGGTGGCGACGGCAAGGACGGCGGGCGAGCAGCCTGACCTGGACCTGAACGCGAATCCCCCACAGGAAAGAGCGCACCACGGATCGTTCCGGAGGTGCGCTCTTTCCTGTCCGGGCCTGTCCGAAACGCCGCTCTGCGACTCAAAGGGGCGTATCGGCGCCCTTGAGCGTGTCGGTGATGGATTGTACACAGAGCGTAGGCGACCGTGACTCTCAGCTGAAACCAGGGGAGCGCGGACATGGCCGAGGGAATCGTGGTGCGGGCGACCGCGCGGATGCTCGAACGCAGGTACGTCACCCGTTCGGGGGTGACCCGCGTCGGCGTCGTGGTCGCGGCCATCGCGGCGGTCTGGTTCAGCCGGGCCGACGTCACGGGGGCGATCGTCGGGTCGCTGTTCCTCGGGCTGGTCCTGTTCTGTGACACGGTCCGCTCGCGCATGCGGTCCCATCGCCGGGACGTCCTCACCCTGTGGACCATCTCCATGGCCGTGCAGTTCCGGGAGTACGTGGTCTACGTCGGTCTCGCCTTCGGTGCGGCCGCCGCCGGCCACTCCGGCGCCTGGGGATGGGCGGCCGGCGCGCTCATCGCCCTCGCCCTGCGTGACGCGCTTCTGGTGGCCCGCGCGGCGCCGCCCGCGAGGTGGGCGCCGCATCCGCTCGTTCTTCCCGGCCAGCGGCGTCCTGGGGGCCTCCAGGGGGCCTCGGTTCCCAGGCCGCGGGACGGTGAACGGCCGGAGGCGCCGGAGCCGGAGCGACCCGTGGACGCGGACCACGCGGCCCAGATCGCCCGAGCCGCCGGGACACCGGACATCGGGGACGGCGGAACCGACGTTCCCGCGTCGCCCTCCCTCGTCCTGTTGACCCGCCGGGTCATGGCCTTCGAACAGCCCACGCGCTTCCTGGTCATCGCCGTCGCGGCCACGACCTGGGACGCCCGGATCGCCTTCATCGGCCTCATCGTCGGCTGTGTCGTCGCGATCACCGGTGAACTCGTCGACCCGAGCTCCGAGGTGCGCCGGTGAACGGGGAGAGATCGATGGGGGACAGGCCGACGAACGGTCGCTCGGTGGTCGACCGTGATGCCCGAGGACGTGACCTTTTGAGGCCGATCGTTCTCGACCTGCGTTTTCTTCGTGATGACGGTCACATGGGCAGGCTTCTGGGCAGGTTGGCGCCGGGGATCGCACCACCGCTGTTCACGGCCATCGCCGGTGCCATCATCGTGGCGGTCCTACTCCTAGCGGACCAAGGGCGGCTGACAGGCATTACCCTGTGCGCACCGGTCGCGGCCCTGCTACTGTCCGGTTTGGCCGCCTGCCACCCCCATAATGGGCGGTTCGACCGGTTGGTGCCACCCATCCTGCGGGCCACCGAATACGGATACCTCGCAACGCTGGGGCTCGCGTCCGGCGTGCCCGGTCCCCTGGTGTTCGTAGTCTTGGTGACGGTCGCCTGTCACCACCGCGACGATGTCGCACGGCCCGCGGTCGGAGTGAACCGACCATCCGGGACGCGAGCCGCCGCGCTCGGGTGGGACGGCAGGATGCTGGTCATCGCGGCCGGGGGAGCGCTGTCCGCCCTCACACCCGCCTACGGCATACTCGCCGGATACCTGGTGGTCCTACAGGTTCGGGAGGCCGTGCGCACTTGGAGCGCCACTCCGGTGGCCGAAGCGCGTACCGGTTCCGCCGACACCCTCGGCGGAGAGGAGCAGTGGGGAGATCACCCGATCTCCCCCAACGGAGACGGGGGCCGAACGGCCACCGGAACGAACGGGGAGGCGTGAACGCCTCCTCGACCTAAGGAGGAACTCGCCCTCATGCTCGGAATGGTTCTCGCCGCAGGCGCGGGGCGTCGCCTGCGTCCTTACACCGACACCCTGCCCAAGGCCTTGGTGCCCGTCGATGGCGAGACGACCATCATGGACATCTCGCTGCGCAACCTGGCGGCCGCCGGTCTCACCGACGTCGTCATCGTCGTCGGTTACCGGGCCGAGGCAGTCGAGGAGCGTAAGGCCGCCCTGGAGGAGCGACACGGCGTCAAGCTCACCCTCAGCTACAACGACAAGGCCGAGGAGTGGAACAACGCCTACTCCCTGTGGACCGCACGTGAGTTCTTCTCCGAGGGCGTCCTCCTGGTCAACGGCGACACCGTGCACCCGGTGAGTGTCGAGGAAACGCTACTCGCCGCCCGGGGGCCGGAACTCCTCCTCGCGGTGGACAACGTGAAAAGCCTCGCTGAAGAAGAGATGAAGGTGACCCTCGACGACGAAGGCCACCTCCAGAACATCACCAAGCTGATGGACCCCGCCACCGCCGCGGGCGAGTACATCGGCGCCACCCTCATCGAGGGCTCGCTCGACTCCCGCCTGGCCGACGCCCTGAAGGCCACCTGGGAGCGCGACCCGCAGCTCTACTACGAGGACGGCTACCAGGAGCTGGTCCGCCGCGGCGAGAAGATCGCCGTCGCCCCCATCGGCAAGGTGGACTGGGTCGAGGTCGACGACCACGACGACCTGGCCAAGGCGAGGGAGATCGCGTGCCGCTACTAGCACGAATGCTTCCCTCCCCTTTGGCGATCGACGTGCGCCGGGGAGCCATCTCCTCACTAGGTACGGTGTTGGCCGACCGCCGCATCGCCACCGAGGGACGCATCGCCGTGGCGGTGGGGCCGGGTCAGGGCGCACAGATCGCCGCCGACCTGGACCTGCCTCAGTGCGAGGTCTTCCAAGTGGAGGAGGGGACCGTCGACGCGGCGACCGAGCTCGGCCAGAAGCTGCGCTCGGGCGCCTACGAGGCCGTGGCCGGTATCGGCGGCGGCAAGACCATCGACGTCACCAAGTTCGCCGCGACCATGGCGGGCATCCCGATGGTGGCCGTGGCCACCAACCTGGCGCATGACGGCATCGCCTCCCCGGTCAGCTCCCTGGAGCACGAGGGAGGCAAACCGTCCATCGGCGTGACCATGCCCATCGCGGTCGTCATCGACGTGGACTACGTCCAGGCGGCCCCCGGGCGCCTGGTCCGTTCCGGTGTCGGTGACGTGATCAGCAACATCTCCGCGATCGAGGACTGGGAACTCGCGGGCAGGGAGAACGACGAGCCGGTGGACGGCATGGCGGTCACCTTCGCCCGCGTGGCGGCGGAGGCGATCCTGCACCGGCCCGACTCCATCGACTCGGACGGGTTCCTCAAGGTCCTGGCCGAGGGTCTGGTGCTGTCCGGCATGGCCATGTCGGTCGCCGGTTCCAGTCGTCCGGCCAGTGGCGCCTGCCACGAGATCCTGCACGCGGTCACCCAGCTCTATCCGGGCAAGGGCAACCACGGGGAACTCGCCGGCCTGGGGACGCTCTTCGCCTCCTACCTGCGGGTCCGGCACCTGGACTGGCCGGCCGAGCGACTGGACGAGATCCGCTCCTGCCTGCTCCGCCACCAGCTGCCCATCGTGCCCTCCGACGTCGGTCTCACCGAGGCCGAGTTCTCGCGGGCCGTGGCACACGCTCCGGGCACCCGCCCGGGCAGATTCACGATCCTGGAACACCTGAACCTCTCCGAGGACGAGATCGGGCGGAGTGTCGCGGCCTATGTCGAAGCCGTCGGTCGCTGAGGTCCGCGCGGGCGGCCAGCCCGCGGGGATCAAGGAACGCGTGAACGAGGAGCACTGGGCGGGGCGTCTCTACATGAGGGACATCTCCCCGTACCTGACCACGTTCTTCGTGCGCCTACGCGTACCGCCGAACCCCATCACCTACCTGATGATGGTGTTCGGGGTGCTCGCGGGCGTGGTCGTCGCGTTCGGTGGTCTGTGGTCGGCCCTCCTCGCCGCCGTGATGGTGCAGATCTACCTGCTGTTGGACTGCTCCGACGGTGAGGTGGCCCGCTACACGGGTCGGACCAGCGTGGCCGGGATCTACCTGGACCGCATCGGTCACTACGTGTCCGAGGTCGCGTTGCTCGTCGGCCTGGGCATCCGTGCCCAGGGAGGGTTCGAGGCCGGGGGGTGGGTCATCCTGGGGATGACCGCCGCGCTCGGTGTCGTCCTGATCAAGGCCGAGACCGACAACGTGGTCGTGGCCCGCGCCAAGGCCGGTCTTCCGGAGAAGATCACCGAGGAGGCCATGCGGCCCAAGTCGTCCGGGTTGAGCCTGGCGCGACGCCTGGCCTCCGCGCTCAAGGTCCACCGCCTGATCCAGGCCGTGGAGCTGTCCTTGATCGTGGTGGTGGTGGCCGTGGTCGACCTCTTCCTCGGCGACCTGACGGCGACCAGGGTCCTGGTCGTGGCCTGCGCCGCGGTGGCGGTACTGATGAGCTTCGCGCACTTCGTGAGCGTGCTCGCCTCCCGACGCCTGGAGTGACGCGTCGATGAAGTCCTGACGCAAGCACGGGGCCGTGGACGCTACCCGGTCCACGGCTCCGTACACTTCGTCTTTATTCTATCGTTAGTCTGTTTCTGCGAACGTTGGCATGTGTCCACCTGTCAGCCGCACGTCATCCACTGAACGGTTCGCATTCATGGCCACACCCGTGATCCCACCAGCCCAGGACCCCGGCGGTCCTGCCGAACCCGCCGGCCCGGGCCTGCCCGGGGCGCGGAAAGCCCGAGCGCAGGAACGGAGCGGTTCCCAGGTGCCCGGTCGACCCACCCTTTCCTGTGTCCTATTGACCATGGGCACACGTCCCGCCGAACTGCGCCGGGCCATCACCAGCGTGTTCGAGCAGGAGGGTGCCGACGTCGAGGTCGTCGTCGTGAGCAACGGCGCCGAACTGCCCGACCTGCCCGAGGGCGTGGTCACGGTGAACCTACCGGAGAACGTGGGCATCCCCGAGGGGCGTAACCACGGTGTGAAGGCCACCACGGGCGACGTCATCCTGTTCTTGGACGACGACGGCTGGTACCGGTCGATGGACCTGGCCGAGCACGTGCGCGACCGGTTCGGCTCCGAGCCGTCCCTGGGCGCCCTGTCGTTTCGGATCGCCGACCCCGACGGTGGCCCCGACCAGCGCCGGCACGTGCCACGACTGCGGGTCGGTGACTCCCGCAAGTCCAGTGTGGTCACCACGTTCCTGGGTGGCGCGTGCGCCATCCGCCGCACGGCCTTCGAGAAGGGAGGCGGTCTGCCGGGCGACTTCTTCTACGCCCACGAGGAGACCGACCTGGCCTGGCGGATCATGGACGCCGGGTACGGCATCGAGTACGACGCCGACGCCGTGATGTACCACCCCGCGGTGACGCCGACCCGGCACGAGAACTTCTACCGGCTCAACGCCCGTAACCGGGTGTGGCTGGCCCGCCGTAACCTTCCCTGGCCGTTGGCGTTCGCCTACCTTGGCACCTGGGTGGGCCTGACACTGCTCCGGGAACGTGACAAGAGCGCGCTCAGCGCGTGGTTCGGTGGTTTCCGCGAGGGTTGGCGTGAGGACGCCGGCCCCCGAACCCCGATCAGCTGGGCGACCGCCTGGCGGATGACCCGCGCGGGCCGCCCACCGATCATCTGAAGAGGAAGGGGGCGGGCGCCGTGCGGCACCCGCCCCCTTTGTGGTCTGTGCGGTGGGTTCGTCAGCCGATAGCGGCGTCCACCGGGCGGACCTCAGGGCTCTGAGTCGTCGGTACGAAGTGTGGCCAGGTCGGAGTTCCGCACTCGGCCGCGTGGAGCGCCGCACGGACGTTCACGGAGAACAATCGGATGGCGTCCTCCAGACTGTGCGCGCGAACCCCCATCGTTACGCTGAGGCTTCGTTGTGTCAGGCTACCGACCACGTCGGGATCGATGATGCCCGGGTCGCATTCCTGTAGGTTGTCGAGCTCGTCGATGAAACGGTCGGTGAAGGTGTCGAAGTCGTCATCGGTGGTGACGCCGTTCCTGCTCTCGAACGCCAGGTCGACCGCCAAGTGGTGCGTGATCACCGTTCCTGTTCCTCCCAGCACCTGACTCGTCGCAATTGCCCGAGGAGATCTTTGAGGTAGTTCGCCCCCGAAGGCGAGAGCTTAACGGTCTTGAAGTGCCTCTTCGCGCAGGGGCAGTACATCTCGTAGTACTTTTTCCTGCGTTCGACACGCCATCCTCTGTCCTCTGCGCCCTTGAGCACCGGTTCCAGATCCTTGTCGGGGTGGCGTGGTCGAACCATGCGGTGTCCCAGCTACCCGGTATGTACGAATATGACGCTTGGTTCGAAGCCAAGCGTAGGTCAGAGCGTACGGCGCCAGGAAACAGGGTGGGGGAGGTTCGCGGATTTCTCCACCGGAAACGGCAGGGGGCGGGCGCCGTGCGGCACCCGCCCCCTGCCTGGTCTCCGGGATCAGATCTCGGTGACGGTCTGCTCGTACTCCAGGCGCGGCAGGCGGTCGAACCAGGCGTCCGGGCCGGGCTTGCCGATGTTCATGACGACGATCGGCTTCTGGCTCGAGTCCTCGCCGAAGAACTCCTTGTGGACGCCCTCGGCGTCGAAGCCGGTCATGGGGCCGGCGGCCAGGCCGGCGGCGCGAACACCGACGATCAGGTAGGCGACCTGTAGGAACGCGTTCTGCAGGGCCATGGACTCGCGGGCCTCGACCGGCATGCCGGCGAAGTTGTCACGGGCGTCCGGGGCGACCGGGAAGATCGTGGGGAAGTACTCGTGGAAGTCGCTGTCGGCGGACAGGATCAGCGTCAGCGGAGCGGTCGCGGTCTTGGGGGCGTTGTTGCCGCCCATGTGCCGGACCAGGCGCTCACGAGCCTCGGGGGAACGCACCGCGGTGACGCGTAGGGGCTGGTTGTTCATCGCCGTGGGGCCGAACTTGACCAGGTCGTAGATCGCGCGCAGCTGCTCGTCGGTCACCGGTTCGTCGGTGAAGCTGTTGGCGGTGCGGGCACTGTGGAACAGCAGGTCCTGTGCGTTCTTATCGAGGACCAGCGTGTCAGTCATAGTCGAAACCTCGGCTGTGCGTCTTCGGGGCAAGAGAAGCCCGCCGGTGGCGGACACGAGGCACAACCTCATTGACTGGGAAGATATTTCTAGGTTATATGATTTGTGAGCTCATTCACTTAGCGCGCTGCGCGGTCGGTTCCGTGGTGGCGGCACCTTGCCCGGGACGACCGGGACCCTTGGCGGTGAGGGCAGGTCGGGGAGTGGCGCCGGCGGAGCCTCCGGGCTCTGTCGAGGGCGTACCGTGCCGCCGACCTGGGCCACCCACTCCTCCAGCTGCTTGACGAACACTCGTGCCTGGACCGGCCAGTGGTAGGAGGTCCGCGCGATCCGGTGGCCGGTGCTCGCCAGGTCCCCGCGCAGTTCCTCGTTGTCGCGCAGCTCCAGTACGGCCCGGGCGGCGGCGTCGCCGTCGTTGAACGGGACGACGAGCCCGGAGCGTCCCTCTGGACGCCGACTGACCAGGGCCTCGGCCATCGGGTTCGGGCTGGTCACCACCGGTAGGCCATGGGCCATGTACTCCACGACCTTGGTCGGCAGCGAGTGTCGGTAGTTGTCGGTGTCGTGCAGCAGGCTGATCCCGGCCAGGGCACCGGCCGCCATCCGCAGAGCCCGATCATTGGGCACGAACCCGTACCAGTGCAGGGCGTCCTCCTGGTGGGCCTCGCGCAGCAGGGGACGGACCTCGGCGTCGGCGTTGCCGATCACTTCCAGGCGCACCCCGTGGTCGCGCAACCGCCGTCCCATGCGAACCATCTCGCGGGCGCCCCGCGCCATGGAGACGTGTCCCAAGTAGACGACGCGGTCGTCACCGGCCGGTCGGAGCGGGGTGTCCGGTACGTCCGTGGTGTTCGGAACGACCGGGTGGTCGCCGCGGAACCGGGACCGGTAGCCCTCCTCGGCCAGGAGTAGGCGCAGTCGCCGTTCGGCGCCACGTTCGAAGCCGCGCACGACCCGACCGAGCGGACGACGCAGCGGCCTTGGCACCCACGGCTTGGTGAGCAGCGCCGCAGGGGTGTCCTCGTGCACGTCCCACACCGTGACCGGTGGTCGCTTCGACCTCGGGGGCAGCGCGAGTAGGAGTTCGGGGTCGTGGAAGAGCAGAAGATCGGCCTCGGGCGCCGATCTGGTCAGGGCGGCTCGGGCGGCCCTCAGGGAGGACAGGCGGTCGCGCCCCTGGGCGCGCGGCACGTCCACCGAGCGGACCTGGTCCCACGGCGTCACCCCGCACTCCCGGAAGGGGGCGACGTAGGTGACGGTGTGCCCCGCCTCGACGAGTGCCCGGATCTGGCGGTGCAGGATCCGGGCGTCCTCGGGGTGGTGCACAATCGTCGCCACGAGTGCGTGCATGAAGATCACCTACGTGTGTCACCGGTTGGCTCCGAACTACAGCGATGATCCGCCGTTACCGGGCGGGAACCGCTGTACGACACGGTATTCACCTGGAGAAACACGCCGAGGACGGTCGGATGGACACCCGGCGTGCGCCCGGTGAACCTTCGGTCGGTCGTCGGTGAACGCACGAAGGCACGCCGTCGAACGCCGTGGGGCGTTCGTTCGGCGTGCCTGGGTGGCCGGGCCGGTCACAGGACCTGGAGGCCCTCCCGTTGTACTTTGCGGCGAGCCTGCACCGGAACCTCGGATTCGATGGTCGTGGGCTCGTCGGCCTCCGACCGGCGCAACACTCCGCGAGTGTCGAGCAGCAGGCGCGCGTACTCCTCCAAGAGCTTGGAGCGGTAGTCGCTGTGGTCGGTGAGCAGGATGGTCAGATCCGCGTCGGCCATGGCCTGTTCCAGGTCGGTGGAACGGGGGATGTCCACCCCGTCCACCTGCCAGGACTCCACATGCGGGTCGTGGTAGGTCAAAGTAGCGCCCTTGGCGGCGAGCTTGCGCGCCACCGGACGGGCCGGCGATTCGCGCTGGTCCGCGATGTCGGCTTTGTACGTCACCCCGAGGAGCAGAACCTTGGAACGGGACAGCGCCAGCCCGGAGTCGTTCAGCAACTCCTGGGCGCGCTGCATGACGTAGGCCGGCATGCGGCTGTTGATCTCCTGGGCCAGCTCGACGAACCGGAACGGGTAGCCGAGGGTCTTGACCTTGTAGGAGAGGTAGTTCGGGTCGATGGGGATGCAGTGACCGCCCACGCCCGGACCGGGGTAGAACGCCTGGAAGCCGAACGGCTTGGTCGCCGCGGCGGCGATGGAGTCCCACAGGTCCACGCCCAACTCCTGGCAGAAGATGGCCATCTCGTTGACCAGGGCGATGTTGACGTGCCGGTAGGTGTTCTCCAGCAGCTTGGCCATCTCGGCCTCACGGGTGCCGCGGGCCCGGACCACCTGGTGCACGAACCGACCGTAGAACTCCGCGGCCGCCTCCCCGCACTCCTCGGTGAGTCCGCCGACGACCTTGGGCGTGTTGGTCACGCCGAAGGTCGGGTTGCCCGGGTCGATGCGCTCGGGGGAGAAGGCCAGGTGGAAGTCGGCGCCGGCCACCAGACCGGACTCCTCCAGGAACGGACGGACGACCTCGTCGGTCGTGCCCGGGTAGGTGGTGGACTCCAAGATCACCACGGTCCCGGGTGAGAGCCGGTCGGCGATGGCCTTGGCGGCGGCGGTGACCGCACCCAGGTCGGGGCCGCCCTCGGGGGACAGCGGAGTGGGGACACAGATGACGATGGTGCGCGCCGTCGCCAAGCACGCCGGGTCGGTGGTCGCGCTGAACCCCTGGTCCAGCATGGCGCGGACGTCGTCCGGCGTCAGGTCGTCGATGTGTGAGTCGCCCTGGTTGAGGCCGTCGACAACCTGGGCGTTGACGTCGAGTCCGGTGACCCTCACGCCGGCGGACGCGGCTGCGGCTGCCAGGGGCAGACCGACGTAGCCGAGACCGAGGACGACGAGATCGACCGATCCGGTGCTCTGCTCGGGGACATTGGCCGGGTTGGAGGCTGCGGCATCCACTTTGTGGTCACACTCGCATTCATTTCGTGAACGGGCGCAAATGTTCGAGGACCGCCATTTCAGAGTGCAGGACGTCTGAGTGTAGGCACGCGTTGTCCACGATCACGGGTTCTGGCCTGGTTCGGACATTTCCTCAATGAGAACCCGATACGCCTGGTTGTAGCGGTATACGGCTTGGGTCCATGTGCGGTCGACTCCGACACGCTTCTGACCTGCTCGACCGTAGGAGTTCCGCTTTCGCCGACTGTAAGCGAGATTGGCGACCACATCAGCTAGACGTGCCGAATCGCCTGCCGGAATTAACTCTCCTGTCACTCCTGGTTCCACAATCTCCCTAAGAGCAGGAAGATCACTGGCAACGACAGGGAGTCCGCCGGCCATGGCCTCCACGGGTTTCAACGGCGTCACCAGACGGCACACCCGTTCATCACGACGGGGCACTACGAACACGTCCAGTGCCGCGTGATGGTGACGTACCCGGTCGGCGGGGACGCGTCCTGTGAAGTGCGCCGCTCCGCTCAGACCGGACCGTTCGGCCCGTGCCCGCAGCGCGGGCAGTTCCGGCCCGTCGCCGACGATCAGGGCGTGGACCGGTTCCCCGCGTTCACGCAGCTGGGAGACCGCGTCCAACAGCACGTCCAGTCCCTCGTAGCCGAAGCAGCTGGTGGTGGTGCCCACCACGAACTCCTCCTGCCCGATGCCCAGGTCCTTGCGGACCTCCTCGCCCGAGGGCAGCGGTTCCAGGAACGAGACGTCCACGGCGTTGGGCACGACCAACAGACGTTCACGGGGCACCCCCCGGGCCTCGATGTCGGCGCGCATCGCCTCCCCGAGCGTCACGACCAGGTCGGCGGCGAGCATGCACTGGGTCTCCGCGGCGCGTTCCGCCCGGTAGAAGGCGTCGTCCACACTTCGGGAGGGGTCCCGTGACAGCCAGGACTCCTCCAGGAAGCCCCGCACCTCGTAGACCACGGGCAGGTCGTATCTGCGCCCCAGTGCCAGGGCCAGTCGGGCGTTGTGGTGGTTGCTCGCCGCGTGCAGCACGTCCGGCCGCAACGTCTCCACCAACTCGGAACCCATCCGCAACCCGACCTGGAATTCCTGGTCATGGTCGACGGGGGCCCGCCACGGCAGAAGCCGATGGTAGGAGACGCCGTCGACCTCCACGAGCGTGCGCGGGTCCGCCACCCCCTTGGTGAGCGGGTACCCGGCGCGGGAGACCACGTGCACGTCCATGCCGGCCTCACGCTGGGCGACCGCGATGCGGTGCGTGCGCTGGGTGTAGCCGGCGTTGGTGTGCGGAAGCGCGTTGGTGACCAGGTGCAGAACACGCGGTACCGAGTCCGTCGCCGTCGGTCGCCGAGCGTTCACCGTGTCGTCAGGCCGCGTTGGCGCACCGCGGGTTAACGTGAACCCGTGACGGTCAGGGGAAACGGACAACGACTCGGGAACAGCGCGTCCCGTGGCCAGGGCCGTCCGGTACTCGGCGGCGCTGCGATGCCGACCCGGCGGGATCAGTTCGACCAGCTCACGAGCGGTATTCGCGTCTCCGGCGGCCAGGGCCGCCGACACCAGGCGACCCACCCCGGCGGGGGACGCGCGCCGGGACGCGGTCAGCAGCACCTCACGTGCCTCCTCGCGCCGGCCCTGGTCCCACAGGGCGTAGGCGTGCGGGAGGGTGCCGGAACGCCTGGCCAAGGCACGCGCCGATCCGCGCAGCGGACCGGGCATCAGTCTGGCGGCCAACAACGGCAGCCGGGCGGGTTCGTCCCGCAGGTGACGCCAGGCCAAGGTGGCGGTGAAGGTCACCGCACGCGGCCACAAGGTACGTGGACGCGGCGGTCGGGGTTCGGGAGTCCGGATGTCTTGCACGGTCAGTCACACAACCACGTGGACGTGACCAAGTGGTGACACCACGGCGTCGCGCTCGGGACGGGCCGGACAAGGAAGTCCGTCGATCCGACCGAACATCCCGCACACACCCGATGTCGGGGGGACGAACCCCCCATTCCATCAACGCGAGAACCGAAGGAAGCACCAGTGGCAACGAGCGCCCCCCCAGGTAGTCCGGACACCGCGATCGCACACGTGGTCGGCGCGCGCCCCAACTTCGTCAAGGCCGCGCCCGTGGTCTCCGCCCTGCGTGACCGGGGCGCCCACCAGCGGGTCGTGCACACCGGTCAGCACTATGACGACCGCATGTCCGCGGTCTTCTTTCGTGACCTCGGCCTGCCCACCCCCGACGTCGACCTCGGTGTCGGTTCGGGGACGCACGCCGCCCAGACCGCCGCCCTCATGGTCGGTCTGGAACGTGAGTTCACCGAGAACGCCCCCGGAATGGTGGTGGTCTACGGCGACGTCAACTCCACCGTCGCCGCCGCGTTGGTCGCCGCCAAGCTCGGCGTCCCGGTCGCGCACGTCGAAGCGGGTCTGCGTTCCTTCGACAACACGATGCCCGAGGAGATCAACCGCCGGGTCACCGACCAGATCAGCGACCTGTGCTTCGCGACCAGCCCCGAGGCCATCGGTCACCTCGCCGCAGAAGGTGTGTCCCCGGGCCGGGTCCACCTCGTCGGCAACCCGATGATCGACACCCTCTTGGGCAACCTCGACCGGTTCGACGCCCAGGCCCTGCGCGCCCGCCTCGACCTTCCCGAGCGCTACGTGGCGGCCACCCTGCACCGGCCCGCCAACGTGGACGACCCCGACAACGTCGCCCGTCTCACCGCGCGACTGCACGAGATCGCCGAGCTCGCCGACGTCGTCATGCCCGTGCACCCGCGCGGCAAGGCGGCCTTCGACCGGGCGGGTCTGGGCGACCACCCGCGCGTGCGTCTGCTCGAACCGCTCGGCTACCTCGACTTCGTCGCGCTCACCCGCGGCGCCGCCGCCGTCGTCACCGACTCCGGCGGGGTCCAGGAGGAGACCACGATCCTCGGTGTGCCCTGCCTGACCCTGCGCCCCAACACCGAACGCCCGGTCACCATCACGCACGGGACCAACCAGCTCGTCACCGAGTCCGACCTGGTCACCACCCTCGACAAGGTCCTCGACGGACGAATGGACGAACGACTCGGTGACGCTCCGCCGTTGTGGGATGGTCGTTCCGGTGAACGCATCGCCTCCGTCCTCACCAGGTGGTCGAGGTGACGACACCGACGAGCCCGCCACGCCGAGGCGCCGCCCGGCGTCCCAGGGGACCGGCCACCCGGCTGACCCTGGGTCTTCGCACCCGTCCCGGCACACGTCGGACCGCACACCCGCCGACCCCGGACGCCACAGGCACGGGGGACCGTGGAACCGCCAGACCCGAGTACAAGGTGGCAGACCGTGAAACGGCGTGAACAGAGCCAGACCGAACAGCTTCGGCAAGCCCTGGCCGAGCGCGAGGCCCAGCTCCAGGAGGCGCAGGTCCGCCTCGCGGCCCTGGAGGGATCGACCTCGCTACAGGTGGGTCGTGCGCTCACCGCAGCGGCCAAGCGTCCGGGACGCTCCCTGGTACGGCTGCCCCGAGACCTCTACCGGCTCTGGCGGCACAGCGGTAACACCAACCACGCCCAACGCCGCCGGACCGAACCCGTCCGCTCCTTCGACGCCGACCGCCAAGAGGCCCGGCTCCTCACCGGCCTGAGCGGTGGTACCGCCGACCAACTGGTCGCCGCCACCGTCGTGGGCCCCGCCGTGCAGACCGCGATCGACCCCTACCTGCGTTCGGTCGCCCTGCGCCCGCACGACGCCCAGATCGTCATGGACGCCGTGGACGTGGACCTGCTCCTGGTTTCGGCCTCGGCCGCGGCCCCCGGGTCGCCCTGGGCGCACGTGGGCGACCCCGCCGTGGTGGACCGCACCCGTGCCCTGCACTGGGTCATGGAGTCCGCGGCCTCCCGCGGGATCCCCACGGTCCTGCTCGACGACGCGCCAGCGCCGCCGGCCCTGCGCCGACTCGGATTCGACCGCGTCCACAAGGGCGACGCCGGGGTACCCCTGCACCTGTTCAACCCGATCGCCGCCGAACTCGCCCTCGGTCCGGAGGCCGTCTACGTCCGAACCGGGGTCGACACCCCGGTGCCCGACGTGCTGCTCGAACTCGGGGTGGGCGTGGTCGACGTGGACTCGCCCGACCTGGCGGACGCGCTCCGCGCCGCCAACGTCGCCGTCATCCCGGAGAACACCCCCGGCGAGGCCGGACTGCGCCGCCGGGCCTGGGCCTGCGGCACCCGGGTGGTCGCCCACCCGGCCGTACCCGTACCGGGTGGCGAGGACCTCACCGTCAGCGTGCCACGACTGCGCGCGTTGGGCCCCACCCAACGCGAGGTCCGCACCATGCTCCGCCAGGTGTTCCTCGATGACGCCACCCCGGTCCGTCTTTCCGCCCTCTTGGAAGGACTGGAACCGACGACCGCCGTTCCGGGCGTCGAGCTTCCGCTCAGTGGGCGCGGCGTGGCCGTCCTCGCCGACCCGGATGGAGAGGAACAGGCCGACCGGTTCGCCGAGGACCTGCTCTCCTCCCGCCTGCGTCCGGCCGAGGTCGTGGTCCCCGACACCGCCGCCCGACTGCCCGGCCTACGCCGCCTGCGCTCGGAGGGCGTCACCGTGCGCACGGTGCGTTTTCGCGCCCCCGACACCCCGGCCGAGCTCACCCGTGAAGACAACGACGTCGCCCCCGGCGGGCTCACACCCCGACAGTGGGCGGACCTGGCCGAACGGGCCACCGCGCCTTGGGCGTTCATGTGGACCGGGCCGACCGGACGCCACCGTCTGGTCGACCTCGCCTGCGCCGCGGAATGCTCCGGCGCCGACGCGGTCGGGACCCCCCGCGAGACCGCGAAGGAGACCGACCCCACGGCCACCGGAACCGGTGAACGCGGGTTCTTCGACCGTGCCACCGGGGTCGGACAATACGTTTACGTCACCGGCATCGATCCCGAACTGGCACGTACCGAGCTGCTGCGGCGAGCCTGGGAGCCTCGGGAGTGGAACCGGCGTGGCGGCCGACTCCTGGCCCTGGGGCCCGACCACGGCACCGGGACCGACAGCGGTGGCGAGGACCCGACCCACGCCGACACCTCCACCGGCGCCCTCGGGTGACACCCGCGCAACGCCGGCCACATCAGCATCCGAAGGGAAGAACGTGAGCACAGCTCCTCCGCGCGCACTCTTGTACGGCGACGTGGACCTGAACATCATCGACGGTTCGGCGATCTGGGCGCAGTCGATGGCCCAGGCCCTGGCCGCCGCAGGCTGTGAGGTCACCGTGCTGTTGAAGGCGCCGGTGCGCACCGATCGGCTCACCGCGCCCCTACAGGAGGCCGACGGGATCAAGCTGGTCCGTCCCTATGAGGACCGCATGCTCTCCGACCTGGGTCCCCGCGGGCTCACCCCGGAGCAGGCCGTGGAGCTCATGGGGCGCATGCACGGGCGCAGGGCCTTCGACCTGGTGGTCGTACGCGGGCGTCGCCTGGCGGGGCTGGCCGCCCAGGAGGAGTCTTTGAACGGACGCCTGTGGACCTACCTCACCGACTTCCCGCACAGTGTCGACGAGCTCACCGCCACCGCCACCACAGAGCTCACCGAGATCGCGCTGGCCTCCCGGTTCGTGCTCTGTCAGACCGAGGAACTGCGCGCATTCCTGGAGTCGACGGTGCCCGCCGCGTGCGGACGCTCGGTGCTCTTCCCACCCGTCGTCGTCGTGCCACAGGACGTCGCCGCGGACGGGCAGGTGCACGCCCGCGCCCGACTCGCCTACACCGGCAAGTTCGCCCCGCGCTGGAACACCCTGGAGATGACCGGTCTGCCCGAGGAGCTCAACCGGATGGGGGTGGACGCCGAACTGGTGATGATCGGCGACAAGATCCACGCCGAACCCGCCGACTGGGCCAAACGCATGCGCAAGGCCCTGGAGAGCACCCCGAACGTCGACTGGCGCGGTGGTATGTCCCGTGCCGACGCGTTGCGTCAGTCCGCCGAGTGCGACTTCGGCCTGTCCTGGCGCGACCCCGACATGGACGCCAGCCTGGAGCTGTCCACCAAGGTCCTGGAACTGGGGGCGCTCGGCCTGCCGGTGGTCCTCAACCGCACGCCCATGCACGAGGCGTTGCTCGGTGTCGACTACCCGCTCTTCGCCGGCGAGGACTCCGGGTCGGTGGCCACGGTCATCGCCCGCGCCTACCACGACCGGGCCGTGTACGCCCTGGCCGCCGAGCGCTGCCGTTCGGCGGCGGCCGACCACGCCCTGGAACGGGCCTCCGAGCGTCTGCGCGGCTACCTGGCCGAGGCGCTGCCGGCGGCCCCGGAGGGCACCGACCCCGAACGACCGCTCAAGGTGGTCATCGCCGGGCACGACCTCAAGTTCTTCACCCGCCTCGCCGAATACCTGGACTCCCTCCCGGGGCTGGACGTGCGCATCGACGAGTGGGAGGGGCTGAGCACCCACGACCAGTACCGGTCCCGGGAACTCGCGTCCTGGGCGGACGTGGTCATCTGCGAGTGGTGCGGACCCAACGCCCTGTTCTACGCCAAGTGGAAGCGCCCCGACCAGCGCCTCATCGTCCGCCTGCACCGCTTCGAGCTGTACGCGGAGTGGCCGCGCCGCCTGGACGTGTCCAAGGTGGACGCGGTGGTGTGCGTCAGTCCCCACTACGCCGACCTGACCCGTGAGATCACCGGGTGGCCCCACGACAAGGTGGTGGTCCTGCCCAACTGGGTGGACGATCAGCAACTCGACCGGCCCAAGCTGGCCGGTGCCGAGTACTCGCTGGGGATGATCGGCATCGCACCCTCCCGTAAACGCCTGGACCGTGGTCTGGACGTGCTGTCGGAGCTGCGTCGCATGGATCCCCGCTACACGTTGTCGGTCAAGACCAAGCAGCCGTGGGACTACTGGTGGATCTGGAACCGGCCGGAGGAGCGCGCCTACTTCGAGAAGGTGTACCGGAGGATTCAGCGCGACGAACGGCTCGCCAGTGGCGTGATCTTCGACGGGTTCGGCCCGGACGTGGCCACCTGGCTGCGCCGGATCGGGTTCGTGCTCTCCACCAGCGACGACGAGTCGTTCCACTTGGCGCCCGCCGAGTGCGCGGCCTCCGGGGGGATCCCCGCCCTGCTGCCGTGGCCGGGCTCGGACACCATCTACGACCCGCGCTGGATCCACGACGACGCGGTCGCGATGGCCGAGGCCATCCACGGCACCGTCTCCCGGGGCGGGTTCACCGAGGAGAGCGAACGGGCCCGGTCCGAGATCACCTCGGTGTACGGCCTGGAGCGGGTGCGTTCCTTGTGGAGCGATCTGGTCGTCAGCGGCCGGGTACCCGAACCCACATCCTCCGACGTCGCCGTGGCGAGCGGCTGAGGGACTGTCTAGACGGGGCCGGTCATCTTCGACAGGCCCCCGGCGCCGGAGGGCAGGAACAGCGCGAAGGTGGTCGGCCGGGTCTGCACCAGTTCGACGCGGGCGCCCTCGGACTCGGCTATGTGCCGGGCCAGGGCCAGCCCCAGACCGGTGCCGCCGCCTCCGCTGACCTCGCGTTCGAAGACGCGCCCGGCCAGGTGCTCGGGGACGCCCTCACCCTCGTCGCTGACCTCCACCCGGACGGACTGCCCGGTGTCGAGGCGGCGGATGGTCACCGTCCCCGCGCCGTGTTTGTAGGCGTTCTCCACCAGGGTCGCGAGGATCTGTGCGAAGTCGGTGGGGACGGTCATGCCCGTCAGCCCGGAGACACCGGTCACCAGGAGCCTGCGGTTCTCCTGTTGGAACACCGGTGACCACTCGGCCTGGAGACGGTCGAGGACCGGGTCGAGCGCGACCGCCTCGACCTCCGGATTCTGGCTCTTCCGGGCCCGACCGAGCAGGCTCTCGACGGTCTCGGTGAGCCGTTCGGCCTGGGCCAGGGCCGCCTCGCCCTCCTCCCGGACCACGCCCGGGTCGTCCGCCTCGGCGATGATCTCCTCCAACCGCATGGTGAGGGCCGTCAACGGCGTGCGCAGCTGGTGGGAGGCGTCGGTCGCGAAGTGGCGTTCGGTGGCGATGAGGCCCGCGATGCGTTCGGCGCTGCGGTCCAGCACCTCGGCGACACGGTCCGCCTCGGGGATGCCGTAGCGGTGCCCCCACGGGGTGGTGACCCCCGAGCCGAGTCGTTCGGCGGTGGCCGCCAGGTCGACCAGGGGCAACGTGAGTCTGCGAGCCTGGAACATGGACAACCCCACCGCGACCCCGATGGCCAGCAGGGATAGCGAGGCGATCCCGAGCCAGGCCCGGATCACGCTCTCCTGGAGGGCCTCCGCACCGGACCACACCTCGACGGTGGTGCCGCGTTCGGTGGTCGCCGCCGCTCGGACCAGCCCCGGCGAGTCGACGGACGTCGGGTCGAGCTCCGGGTTGCCCGCGGTCAGGACGGTATCGCCGCTGTCGTCGGTGATCCGGATGTAGCGGTCCGGGTGCTCCTGGTCGAACTCGGCGAGATCGACCTCGCCGTCGCGTTCGATCATGGCGTCGATCTCGAAGCCGATCAGCTCCGCCTCGCCTTCGAGCTGTCGGGCGCTCTCGTCGTGCACCAGCTTGAAGGTGAGGGCACTCAGGGGCAGTCCGAGCAGCATGACCGCGATGACGGTCACCACCAGGGTGGAGAAGACCATCCGTCTGCGCATGTCACCTCACGTCCGTCCGACCCTGGAGAGGGCGACCGAGGAGCGTGTCGAGCCCAAGACCCCGTCAGTCTCGTTCGAATCGGAAGCCGACGCCCCTGACGGTCGTGATGTAGGACGGTTGGTTGGCGTCGTCGCCGAGTTTGCGGCGCAGCCACGATATGTGCATGTCGAGGGTCTTGGTCGACCCCCACCAGTTCGTGTCCCACACCTCACGCATTATCTGTTCCCTGGTCACCACCTTGCCGGCATCACGGACCAGGACGCGAAGCAGGTCGAACTCCTTGGTGGTGAGTTGGAGCTCCCGGTCGCCGAGCCAGGCACGGCGGGAGTCGTTGTCGATGCGGACTCCGTGCACGACGGGCACCTCGGCGCCACCACGGCGCAGTAGGGCACGCACGCGTGCGAGGAGTTCGGCGAGTCGGAAGGGCTTGGTGACGTAGTCGTCCGCCCCGGCGTCGAGACCGACGACGGTGTCGACTTCGTCGGCTCGGGCGGTCAGGATCAGGATGGGCGTTCCGTGGCCTTCGGCGCGGAGCCGACGTGCCACCTCTAGGCCGTCCATTTCGGGCAGACCGAGATCCAGGACCATGAGGTCGATGTCTCCGGCACGGGCGCGGTCGAGTGTCTCGACGCCGTTGACGGTCACGTCCACCGTATAGCCCTCGCGGCGAAGTGCGCGGGCGAGAGGCTCGGAGATCGAGACATCGTCTTCGGCCAGCAAAACGCAGGTCATGGTGTCGATGTTAGGACCCGGGTGGCGCATTTCCCTATTATGCGCGCCGGATGCCCCAAGGTTGGTTGAAAATGCGCTAATCACATAACGGTCAAATGGGTGCAAGTGGCCATCACTGGCCTTTTCTTTGCACGTTCTTGATGGAACTGGGAAGATTGTCCCGGAGGATGCGAAGTGCCCCCTTCATGCTTTCAAGAACGCAGAGGAGTCCGGCAGTGAACCCCCACCCCGATTCCCCCCAAGGCGGGGAGAACTTTCCCTACTCAGGGCAATTCCGTCCTCAAGGGTCGTGGCGGGGGCCACCGCCTCCACAAGGACCACCGCCTCCACGGGGGTCGCAGGGGCACTACGGAGGTGGACTGCTCGCGGTGCTCACCGTCATCGCGATCCTGGCCGGTGCCTCGACCCTGGGCGGCACGCTCGCGATCGCGGGCGCGCTCACGGATCGGGTCGCCGCCGACGAGGTACCCGAGTCCGCCCCGACCGCCGTGGAGAGCGCCCCGGAACCCTCGGCCACACCCACCCATGAACCGATCCCCACTCCGGACCCCACCGATGCGCCGACGGAAGAACCCTCCGATGGCGCGGACGCCGCGCGCTGGGACATGACGGCCGAGGAGGTGGTGACGGAACTGCGGGAAGAGCACGACGACCTCACCGACGGGCTGGACGTCAGCGACGAGCTGTGCGCCTCCGAGGAGGACGACCTCTTCGTCTGCACCATGGCGGTGGAGACCAACCTCGTCCGGGTCATCTCCTACGAGAACTCCCTCGTCGCCACCACCGTCGTCCTGGGTCTGCTCGACCAGGAGGAAACAGAGGACGCGGAGGGCGCCGACATGGCGGTGGACTTCCGAAGCGCCTGCCACATCGTGCTCATCTGGTTCGAGCGCGGCGGCATGGAGGAGTCCGATCGCGGTGCGATGACCGACGACGTCGAGGACATCGTCGGCTGCTGAGGACGAGGTGCGGCCCGTCCGGAACGCGTTCC
>NZ_BCSH01000073.1 GCF_001570765.1 Nocardiopsis listeri NBRC 13360
GTCCGGAACGCGTTCCGGACGGGCCGCACCTGGTCATGACGGGAAGGGTCAGGCGTCGAGCTTCCCGGCGTCGGGGGTCGTGGCGCGCTTGCGGCCGAGGTAGAGCGCACCGCCACCGGCGCCCACCGCCACCAACGCGGCGATGATCAGACCGGTCAGGGCACCGCCGGTGAGCGGCAGGGAACCCTTGTCGTCCTTACGGTCGCCGTCGGCACCGCCACCACCGCCGTCAGGGCCCTCGCCCGGGACGTCGGACGGGCTGGGGGAGGGAGACGGTCCGGCGCCGTCACCGTCCTCGTCGTCACCGTCCTCGCCGTCGTCACCACCGCCGTTTCCGGGCGGAGCGGTGGCCTCGTCGCCGACCACGATCCGGCCGGAGCCGCCCTCGGGATAGTCCGTCTCGGTGATCTCACCGGTCAGGGTGTCGGACACGAACAGCTCCAGCGCGCCCTGGTAGGTGGAGCCCACCACGGTGAAGTCGGCGCCGCGGAACGGGTACATGTCGCCACCGCGGGCGGAGAAGTCGTTGGTGGCGATGGTGATGGGATCGCCGTCGACGACCTCGCCGTCATCGATGAGCACGGTTCCGTCGTGCAGGACCGCGTCGCGCACCCGTTCGCCCTCGCCCAGCACCTCGCCGTCCTCGTTCACCTCCTGCGCGGTCTGCTCGGGGTCGTAGGCGAAGTTGACCCCGCCGACCTGCATGAACCCACCGTTGGAAGCCGGGGCCTCGGACACGCCGTGTTCCAGCAACTCCTTGACCTGGGCGCGAGGCACGTTCGGCACCACCGCGACCTGGTTGGCGAACGGGGCGATGGAGTAGGTGTCCAACGCGCTGATCGTCCCGGCGGGGATCAGCGACGCGTTGCGAATGCCCCCGCCGTTCTGGATACCGATCTGCGGTTCGGGAACCCCGTACTCCTCGGCGTTACGGGCGCCGGTGTCCATGAGGGAATCCGCCATCAGGTCGCCGAGGTTGGTCTCCTGGGTACGCACACCCGGGTCCTGGCGGCCTTCGAGAGCGACCTCGCTCCGGGCGACGTCGGTCTCGGCGAGCTCGTCGACGTATTCGGAGACGGGCTTGGTGACCTGGGCGTCGACCTCGGGGTCCGGCTCCACGGAACCATCGACCACGACCGGGCCGGAACGGTCGCCGAGTGAGACGACGTCGCCGTCGGCGTCGAAGTTGATGACCAGACGGCCCACGTACTTGTAGTTGGAACCCGCGGTGACGATCGGGACCTCGGCGCCCTCGGGGTTCCGCGCGACCAATGGGTAGGAGAGGGGCTCACCGGTACCGGGGTGGACGGTGACCTCGTCGTCCGGGACCAGCGCGTCGCCCTCGTTGGCCATCACCTCGTGACCACCACCGGCGACGATGGCGTCGATGCCGGTCAGCTCCTGCGCGACCCGCTCCTCGAAGGTGATGTTCTGCAGGTGGGAGATCATGATGATCTTGTCGACGCCCTCGCCGGAGAGCCGGTCGACCTCGGCCTGGACCGGGGCGACGACCTCGTCGACCACCACATCGCGTGAACTGGTGATGGTGGCCAGGTCCGGGTAGAGCGCCCCGACGATGCCTACCTGCTCGCCCTCGACGTCGACCACGGTGCTCGGCGTGATCCGACCGGCGGCCTCGTGCGCGGCGAGCGCGGGCTCGGCGGACACGTCCACGTTCGCTGCCACCACGGGGGTCGATTCGGGCAGTCCGTCGATGAAGTCCGCGTACAGGTCCGGGCCGAAGTCGAACTCGTGGTTGCCCATGGAGACCGCGTCGTACCCGGCGTGGGAGGCGGCGATCGCGTCGTAGAAGGGCGCGCCGTCCTCCTGGGAGGCCGCGAACTCCGGTCCGGGCAGGTACATGTCACCGGAGTTGACGGTGACCACGCCGCGGTTGTCGGCCTCGCCGTCCTCGGCCTCCTCGCCGGCGCCCTCGCTCGTGCGCAGTTCTCGCAGGAGCGTGGTGAAGCGCGCGGCTCCGCCGTGATCCGGGTCGGCGGGTGCGTTCAGCAGGGCCGACTCGGGGTCGTTGCCGTGCAGGAGGGTGAGGGTGAAGGCCGCGTCATCGGTGGTGTCCATGGGCGCGGAGGCGCCGGCGGCGGGCGCGAAGGGTGCCACCAGCGCGCCGGTCAGGAGCAGTGCGCCGGACGCGCGCACGAGTCTGGACATGGCTTGTGTGACTCCTTAGGGGGATCGGCGGGGACGCCGTCGTGCGACGACGGAAGCGGAGTTCGTTCACCATAAGGGGGAGGAGGGCGTGCGGGCATGGACGCCGGGGTTACGATTTGCAGAACCTCCCGTGTTCGCCGGAGGTTCTCGACATCGCGGGATCGCCCTGGGTGACGCGTTCCGGTCTCGTTGGTCGGCTACCGCGACCTTGCTCGTGGCCCTCGGGGTGCGACCCCTCTACCATGGAGGGGAAAGTCGGTCCCGATCACTTCCCTCGGAGGGCGTCCGTGTTTTCCTCTGGCCAGGACCCGTACGACCCGAAGCAGGGCGGGGTCCCGCCGCAGCACGGGATGCCGGACTTCAACGCCCACTTCGAGGCGCTGAGTCCCGACGCCCCCATGCCGAGAAAGGTGACCACCACCCGGACGCTCATGTTCATCGGTGGTGTGTCCGGCCTGCTGCTGGCCCTGCTCTTCCTCATGGGCCTGGGAGCGCCGGAGGAGGCGATGAACGAGGCCCTCGACCAGCAGTCCGCGTACTTCGCGGCCGAGGGCGTCGAGATGAACATCGACGCCGCCATGATGCGTTCGATGATGGTCGTGATGGCGCTGATCACCGGGCTCTACGGCGGGCTCTCGATGCTGCTTGGAACACGCCTGCGCCGCCGTACCGTCGGCGTCTACTGGGGCACCGTGCTCTTCCAGGGGCTGGCCGGGCTCATCCTGGGCTGGGGCCTGTTCCACGGTGAGTTCCTCATGCTGGTGCCGCTGGGCTTCACCGTATGGATGCTGAGCAACATGCTCTCCAGGGAGGGGCGTGCCTACTTCGGTCTGCTCTGAAGTCGGCCGTGGCGCGGAGGTTCGGGCGGCTCGGTGGTAGGAATGCGTTGACCATCCGGCCGTGAGGACCCCCCACCTTGAAGCTCGTGCTCTCCGATCACTCCACCATCGAAGTGACCCCCGCGATGCTCCGTTCGTTACGTGAGGCCACGCTCGTCCCGGGCACCGCGGATTCCTGGCTACCCGGGCCGGCCGCCCCCAGCACCGAGGCCGACCTCATCCGGTGGGGCCTCCTCGTCAACGACTCCCGGGGCACACCCGTCCTCACCACGCGCGCGATGGAGGTTCGGGAGCGGGTGGCGGACGGGTCGCCCGGAACGGCGGGCTCCGGTGACCGGGCCTCGATCGACCCCGAACTGGGTATGGAGGGCGTGCGCCGCCTGGCCTCGGCCCTTAACCGTGTCCCTTCCGACGGTGACGCGGACCCCGCTCCCTCGGATCAGGGCCCCTACCGCCCGCTGCTGCTGGTGCTGTACGCGCTGGGCTGGTGCGCGCTCCTGAGGATCGCGCTACCCGGTATGTCCACTCTGCTCTCCGTCCTGGTCTGTGTCTTCGCGGTCCTCTCGGTGGGAGGTTCCGCCCTGTACACGCAACGACGGAACCAGGAGACGTCGGCGGCGGATCCGCGACGGATCGTCGCCGAGGCCCAAGGCAGGTACGTCGTCCCCGGGATGCTCGACGAACCGGCGGTCGCGCTCTTGACGCGTACCCAACGGGCGGTGGACACCGTGCTCGGTTCCCGCCTGAGCGACGAGGTGTTGCGCGATCCGATCCGGGACCGGGTGGTGCTCGGTGAGACCGAGTGGGCCCTGGCCACCGCCCTGCGCCGCCAGTCCGAGCTGCGAGGACGCATGGACGTGGCCCCCACCGCCGGTGGCCGCGGACAGGAAGCCGCCGAACGCGCCGCGGACGCACTCGCCCGGGACGTCGCCCGGGCCGAGGAGCGGATCCGGCTGCTGGAACGCTACGCCGACCTGATCCGCGCGGCCGAGGCCGAGGAACGCGACCTTCGCGCGGCCAGGGAACTGGACGGCATCGCGGTGGAGGCGGTCGGCGCGGAGGCGGGGGATCCCGAACTCGAAGCCCTGGTACGTGCCCAGGAGATGGCCATGCGCGTGGCCGAACTCCCCGACCTCGATCGCGACTGATCCCGGAGGTCGACGGCTTCCGGTGGCACCGGTCATTCACAGGTTCCGGAACGGCGCTCCCGGCTGTCATCGCTTTCTGGCAGGCTCTAAGAGGACGAGACGGCGAGAGGGAAGGCGCGTATGACACCGGAACAGTTCATCGACGCGGCCCTGTGGTTCCCCGAGACCGACGAGAGCGAACCCTTCGGCCCCGGCCCCCTCGTCTACAAGATCTCCGGGCAGAAGATGTTCGCGCTGCTCGTCCCATCGGAGCCGGCGGTGGTCAACCTCAAGTGCGACCCGGAACTCGCCCTGGAGCTTCGTGCCGAGTTCTCGGCGGTCACCCCCGGTTGGCACATGAGCAAGCGGCACTGGAACTCGGTGCGGCTGGACGGCGGTGTTCCCGACGACGAATTCCTGGAGATGCTCGAACACTCCTACCGGTTGGTCGCCCGCGGCCTGCGCCGGCCCGATCGTGATCGGGTGCTCGCCGTCCTGGGCGAGGAGTCGCCGACCATCGACGCCCGGAACTGAGGAAGGAGGAGTGCCCGGTGTCCGAACCATCCCGGTCCACCTCAGGCGGACAGGCGGTGGTCCAGGGGGTCCTGGAACGCGTCACCTACGCCAACGAGGAGAACGGCTACACCGTCGCCAAGATCGACACGGGTCGAGGCGGTAACGACCTGCTCACCGTGGTCGGTTCCCTGCTCGGGGTCCAGCCGGGTGAGGCGCTGCGGCTGCGCGGCCGTTGGGGCTCCCACCCCCAGTACGGCCGTCAGTTCCACGTCGACGACTACACCACCGTGCTGCCCGCCACCGTTCAGGGCATCCGCCGCTACCTGGGTTCGGGATTGATCAAGGGCATCGGCCCGAAGATGGCCGAACGCATCGTCGAGCACTTCGGTACCGACGCCCTCGACGTCATCGAGGAGGAACCGAAACGGCTCATCGAGGTTCCGGGCCTGGGTCCCAAACGCACCAGGCTCATCGCCGACGCGTGGGAGGAACAGAAGGCCATCAAGGAGGTCATGGTCTTCCTGCAGGGCGTGAACGTCACCACCTCCCTCGCGGTGCGCATCTACAAGAAGTACGGGGACGCCTCCATCGAGGTGGTGCAGAAGGAGCCCTACCGGCTGGCCTCCGACGTGTGGGGGATCGGCTTCAAGACCGCCGACACCATCGCCCAGGCCGTCGGTATCCCGCACGACAGTCCGCAACGGGTCATGGCCGGCATCCAGTTCACCCTGTCGGAGTCGAGCAACGACGGGCACTGCTTCCTGCCGGAGGAACGGCTCATCTCCGCCGCGGTGAAGATCCTCCAGGTGGAGACCGGACTCGTCATCGAGTGCGTGGCCCGGTTGGTCGCCGAGGAAGGCGTGACCCGCGAGACCGTGCC
Organism: Nocardiopsis listeri NBRC 13360; assembly: GCF_001570765.1. Classification (GTDB taxonomy): domain Bacteria; phylum Actinomycetota; class Actinomycetes; order Streptosporangiales; family Streptosporangiaceae; genus Nocardiopsis; species Nocardiopsis listeri. Next base: position 5,532 of record NZ_BCSH01000073.1, read on the forward strand.
CGGGCCCGAGGGAGAACCCGTACGCGCCATCTACCTGCTGCCCTTCCACCGCGCCGAGATGGGCCTGGCCGCCGGGCTGCGCACGTTGTTGGCGGGCCCCGAGGAGCGCATGCCGGCCTTCACCGATGTGGACTGGCCGGTGGCGTTGGACTGGCTCGACCGGCGTACCGGCGCCTCCCTCGCCGAGGCCCAGCGCGAAGCGGTCAAAGAGGCGCTTTCGCGGAAGGTGTGCGTGCTCACCGGTGGCCCCGGCTGCGGCAAGTCCTTCACCGTCTCTTCCATCGTCACCATGGCGATGGCCAAGAACGCCAAGATCATCCTGGCCGCACCCACCGGTCGCGCCGCCAAGCGCCTCACCGAACTCACCGGTCACGAGGCCGCCACCGTGCACCGTCTGTTGGAGTTGCGCCCCGGTGGAGAGGCGGCGCACGACCGCGACAACCCCCTCGACTGCGACATGCTCGTGGTGGACGAGGCATCCATGCTGGACCTGATCCTGGCGAACAAGCTGGTCAAGGCGGTCCCGCCCGGGGCACATCTGCTGTTCGTCGGCGACGTCGACCAGCTGCCCTCGGTCGGTGCCGGCCAAGTCCTGCGGGACCTGTTGGACGAGGGTTCGCCGATTCCCAACGTGCGCCTGACCCACGTGTTCCGCCAGGCCCAGCAGTCCGGCGTGGTCACCAACGCGCACCGTGTCAACCAGGGAGAACCACCGCACTTCCAGGGGATGGACGACTTCTTCCTCTTCCCCTGTGAGGACGCCGACTCCGCCGCCGAGATGACCGTCGACGTGGTGGCGCGCCGCATCCCTCGCCGGTTCGGGCTCGATCCGCTCCGCGACGTGCAGGTCCTGGCCCCCATGAAGGGTGGGCCGGCAGGCGCCACCAACCTCAACACCGCCCTGCAACAGGCGCTGACCCCCTCGGGGGATCGTGTGCCGGAACGTCGCTTCGGCGGCCGGATCTTCCGGGTCGGCGACAAGGTCACCCAGATCCGCAACAACTATGAGAAGGGGCGCAACGGCGTCTTCAACGGAACCCTCGGAGTGGTCACCGGTCTGGACTCCGTCGCTCAGGAGATGACGGTGCGCACCGACGAGGACGAGGAGATCACCTACGACTTCGCCGAACTCGATGAGCTCACGCACGCCTACGCCATCACCGTGCATCGCTCCCAGGGCAGCGAGTACCCGGCGGTGGTCGTCCCCGTCACCACCAGTGCGTGGATGATGTTGCAGCGCAACCTGCTCTACACCGGCATCACCCGCGCCAAGAGACTGGTGGTGCTGGTGGGCTCCCGTCGGGCCCTGGCCCAAGCGGTCCGCAACGCCTCCTCCGGCCGTCGACACACCGCGCTCGCCCATCGGCTGCGTCGCGGTAACGACACCGAATCGGTGTTCTGAACAACCCGGTCCGTGCCGAAAGTCCGGTTCGGGACGTGAAGAGGACCAAGACCTTAGTCGGAACCGCCCCATGGGACGCTTCGGGTGCATAGGATCTCGCACGGTCGACCCCGTCGAAGGGAATCCGTTCCAGGGGGTGGCCACCGGACCATCACCCAGGCGGACGCTCTGTTCACTCCCCCCGGAGAGCGTCGCCGAACCGGGTGCCGGCCCTTGGATGGGCCGGCACCCGGTCTGACGGCCCGGCGGTCTGACGGCCCGGCGGCCCGGCGGCCCAGCGGTGCCCGCGACGGACGGTTTCCGGTCGCATCACCGTTCCCTACATGAGTCATCCCAGGGGTGGGCGTGGTGGTTGTTGGGCGTCGTTTGGGCGTGTGGGTGGGGCGCCTCGGGCCAGGAGCTTTG
>NZ_BCSH01000074.1 GCF_001570765.1 Nocardiopsis listeri NBRC 13360
CCCTCTGGTGTTTCCGGATTCGGCGGCGTTTTTGAGGAGCTGTTCGGCCCCCTCGTGGTCCCCGGACTCCTCCCGAAACTGGGCCAATGTCGTCAAAACGAAAGGGTCTCCGTCCTTGAGAACTTGATAGGCGAACTGTTCGGCTTTTTCTTGGCCTCTGGTCTCCTCCAGTAGCCGGGCTAACTGCTTTATGAGGGTGCTCTCGGTATCAAGAGCTTGGAGAGTGAACTGTTCGACTGCTTTCCCGAATCCAGCCTCCTCCCACAGCCAGACCACCTCAGTCAGGACTTCGGCGGTCCCTGCTTTAGCGGCTTTTTTGAGAAGCTGCTCGCTCCCCTCTCGGTCCCCGGCTTCCTCCCGAAGCCGAGACAAATGCATTAGTACAAGAGGGTCCCCGGTTTCGGTGGCGTTTTTGAGAAGCCGCTCGGCCCCCTCTTTGTCTCCTGCCTTGTCCCACAACCGGGCCAATGTCGTAAGGGCTCTGGTGTTTCCGGCTTCTGCGGCGTTCTTGAGAAGCCGCTCGGCACCCTCTCGGTCCCCCGTCTTCATCCGCAACAGGGCCAGCTCCGCCGTGGCTCTGGTGTTCCCGGCCTCAACGGAGGCACAGAACAGCTGGGCGCTGTGGCGGTACCGGCATCGCAACTTGGCAGCGCGGGCCAGCCGGTTGAGGTCGGCAGGGTCGCTCATGTGGGCCATAGCCGCGTCCCAAAAAGACGTGGGAGGACACAGGATGTGACGGCTGCGGCGACCGTGCTGCTGGAGGAAATCGGTCAGGCGCACCACACCCGGCAGCGCCCCCATCCCCGTGGGATGGGGCACATTCTGCAGGGGTCGGGCCGTGCCCTTGACCAGCGTGCATGCGTAAACCAGAGCACCAGCGAACCAATCTGGGTTGGCGTTGACGCGTTCGACGTCGGTGAGGTAACAGGGAGCCGACGCCTGGAGAAAATCCAGCGTCAGCGGCCCCGCCACATCCAGGCGGTGGGCGTCTATGGCGGCGCTGATCAACGCCTGGCCGTAGACACCATGTTCCCCGGCCGGGTGCTCGTAGTGGTCGACCAGATCTGGGCCGGCGGCCCCTCTGTGTCAGGGTCAAGTGGGACACCAGAGGATAAACTCCACTAACTGGCATAAGTAGGGCGAGAACAGGCAGTAGCGACGGTGACGATGACCGACCACGACCTCCAGGCCACCGACCAGGGGCCACGAGCCGACCGGCCCAAGCGCCGAACCTTCACCCCCGCCTACAAGCTGCGGATCGTGCAGGAATACGACAGCGCTCCCACCGGCGAGAAGGGCGCACTGCTACGCAGAGAAGGGCTCTACGACTCCAGCGTCCAGTTGTGGCGCAAACAGCGCGAGTCCGGTGAGCTGACCACCTCTTCGGCGAATAAAACCACTACCAAGAGGAAAACACCGGAGCAGGCCGAGCTGGAACAGTTGCGCAAGGAAAAAGCACGACTGGAGCGCGCCAACACCAGGATGTCCAAGAAATTGCAGCAGACCGAGGCCGCCATGGAAGTGCTGGGAAAAGCACACGCGCTCTTGGCTTGAGATTTAACCTCCGGGGCCCATCCAGTGCGGGGCGAGCACACGGATTCGGCTGTTTCCCGGACACAGCAACGGTCCTTGGACGAAGGTGTCTTCTGCGAAGTCAACACCTCAACATCCAAGGACCGCGATGCACAGTGTCTCCGAAGCCCTTGCCCCTGTCGAGCGGTTCGCCGAATTGTCCCACTTCCGCCACGACCTGCACGCCTGCCTGACCTCGCGCTCAGACGCACTGTTCGAACTGTGCGATGCCGTGCTGTGCACCGACAGGCCCGTGACCTCACTGGTGGAACTGTCCCTGGAACCGGTCTTCCGGCGCGGCCACGGAGCTCTCTACGATGCCTTGGCTCAGGGGTCGATCAACGAGGACGCCCTCCGTGATCTCCTGGCCGCCCACATCCCCGATGACGCTCCGTTGGTGTTCGGTGTGGACTGCTCCACCTACCCCCGACCCGACGCGGAGTGCTCGCCAGAGCGCGGCCATCACTACTCCCCCTGCCGGTGCGACGGCGACCGCAAGACCGTACCCGGCTGGTCCTTCCAATGGCTGACCGGTCTGGAATGGGGATCCTCCTCCTGGACCCACCCCGTGGACGTACGCCGTCTGGCGCCCGGCCACTGTCAGATCCACGCCGCCGCCGAGCAGGTCCGCGGGCTGCTCGGCCGCCTGGGGACGACCGAGCGCACCAGCGGCCCCGGGCCGGCCCCACTGATCATGTTCGACCAGGGGTATGCGGCCAGCGCGCTCTCCCATGCCCTGGATGGCGAGCCGGTGCAGGTCCTGGTGCGTATCAGCGGCGACCGGGTCTTCTTCGACGGCCGCCCTGGCCCTCGCAAACCGGGCCCGGGGCGCAACGGGGTGCACGGCAACCGCTTCGAACTGTCGGCCTCGCCCCAGCCGCGAACTCCCGATGAAGTGCTGGTCGTTGCCGACAGCCGACGCTACGGCAGGGTGGAGGTACGCGCTTGGCACGGCATGCACCAGAAGGTGCACCGGGAGGGCTATTTCGCCGAGCACTTCCCCGACAAGTTCACCCGGCTGCCGATTATCGAGGTCACCGTGATCCAGGTGCGCGTGGAGCATCTGCCCGACGGGCGTGCCCCGCACCGGCCGATGTGGTTGTGGCACAGCGGACCGCAACGGCCGGACCTGGACGTGTGCTGGCGCGGTTACCTGCGCCGCTTCGACATGGAGCACACTTTCCGCCTGCTCAAGTCCGAGCTGGGTTGGAACGCGCCCCGTCTGCGTTTTCCCGAGCAGGCACAGCGGTGGACGTGGCTGGTCATCGCTGCCTACACACAACTGCGCTTAGTGCGGCGGCTCGCTCCCGATCTTCGTCGTCCCTGGGAGAAGCGTGCCCGGTCGGGGTGGGGGTTGAGTCCGCATCGGGTACGTCGGGGATTTCGTCATCTGCGAGAGCGGGTGGGTACCCCAACGCGTGTGCCGAAAAGAACGGGGCCCGGTCCAGGGCGTCCTCGGGGTAGCAAGGGCCGACCGGCTCCACGTTACCCAGTCAGGACAAAGAGCAACAAAACCGACATCAGAGCGACTAGCGCAGGAGAGAAGAAGAGTTAAATCTCAAGCTTGGAGATGGTGTCCGAGAGCGCGGACTCGGAGAATTCGTAGACCAGACCCGGCAAGATGTTCGCGCGCAGCTCGAACCACTTCTTGGAATCAAGGCCTCGTGTCGCCTGTCGGGAATCAACCGTTCGACCTACTACCGACACCGCGATCCCGCGCCGAAAACATCACAGGAAGCGTTCAGGGCCTCGCCGCCGAACCGGTTGTCGCCCGCTGAGTGCCACCACATCCTCACGGTCCTCAACAGCGAAAGGTTCCGTGACAAGGCACCTCGGCAGGTGTGGGCAGCGCTGTTGGACGAGGGCGTCTACCTGTGCTCGATCTCCACGATGTACCGGCTGCTGCGCGCCCAGGGGCAGAGCCGGGAGCGGCGTGCTCAAGCTCGCCACCCGGCCAAGACCAAGCCGCAGCTGATGGCACGGGCCCCGAACCAGGTGTGGAGTTGGGACATCACGAAACTGCGCGGGCCGGGGCCGGGGCGGTTCTTCGATCTGTACGTCATGATCGACATCTACTCCCGGTACGTGGTGCACTGGGAGATCCACTCCAGCGAGTCCGGTCACATCGCCGGCCACTTCATACAGAACTGTATCCGAGCTAATCGCGGGGTTGCGGCCGAGGTGATCCATTCCGACCGCGGCACGGCGATGACTTCGCAGTCGGTGGCCGAGTTGTTGTCCCTGCTCGGGATCACCAAGTCTCATTCCCGACCTAAGGTCAGCAACGACAATCCTTACAGCGAAGCTCAGTTCAAAACCCTGAAGTACTGTCCGGTGTTTCCTGACAGGTTCGGGTCTATGCAGGATGCTCGACAGTTCTGTCGCAGGTTCTTCGAGTACTACAACCACGAGCATTACCATTCCGGGATCGGGCTGCATACGCCTTTCACGGTCCACATCGGTACCGCGCATGTGGTCCAGCACAAGCGGGCTCGGACGATCGAGGCGTTCCGAGCGGGCAACCCGTGGCGGTTCACCCGCCGACCCACGTTGCCCGACCTGCCTCAGGCCGTGTGGATCAACGAGCCCGGCGAGCCCGATACCGCCGATCAGCACGCCTCTGAACTGCGAGAAGCAGCTTAAAGATCACTGCTCCGTGTCCGAGTTGACTTGACACATTCCGAGTCGGTGTGCGGACCGCGTTTGAGCGATCTCGCTGCCACGGTGGCACGGCTGCGCCATAGGGAGAGTGAACTGACCGAGCTATTTGAGTCCCCGCATGAGGGGCCGACCGAAGAGGAAATCATCGCGATGCGTACGCAGATACGGCAGGCCTTCGCCAACGGCAATCCGGCGACGAAGAAGAATCTGGTGCAGAACTTGGTCGCCGAAGTCCGTATCACTGGTCCCCGGCGAATCCAACCCGTCTTCAGGGTTCCCACCAGCATGAACGCGGACCTCTCCTCCTCGGAGGAGAAGGTTCGCGCAATGTCTGGAGTGGCGCACCCGGCAGGATTCGAAACTGCGACCGTCGGATCGGAGGTCGAGTAGCTGTTCGTCTGCTGTGGGGCGTGCGCCGGATTGTCCGGGAAGGGTGCCTATCCCAGGCGGGGGCCCGGCCTTGGGGCGGCCGTTCTCGGTGGGCTTGACCTCGGTCGCACATTCCTTGACCAGAACGGTCGCCCGTGCCACTGCCTAAGCGGCGGCCACGTCGAACTCGTCCTCCTCACGGTTCAGGTACCACTCCTCCTCGGTGCCGATCGGGTTGAAAGGGCTGTTGGTGTCGTATGCCAGGGAAGGGCTCTGTTCCCCGCTGCGCGCCGGACGTGCGGTTAGGCAGTGTTCTTTAGAGCCTCCGTTAGCGCTTCGGCCCGACCATTGCCCGCCACCACCCTCAACGGACGGCCTGACGGCCGACGATCCTCCTTCTTTCGGGCACCCCGAAAAGTCAGGAACCTTCGGTGCCTACGGTGTGATCCTCGTTCCTCGGATCCCACCTACGACACCTCCCCGGGTTTGCGGAGGACAGGGCCTGACGGCGCCCGAACGGGTGACCCCTGTGGTTCACAGAACAGTCTCTAGGCTCTCTGGTGGGCCTTCCACGACCGGTGGAGTTCACGCCGACGCCCGTACTCCCTCTTCATGCGTTGCCGCGGATCGGTTTCGGGGGTCAGGGCGGGCGGGCCCATGACGTGCAGGAGCGCGTAGTTGATACGGAACCCCGTCCTGTACAGCAACGAGAACGAGTCTTTTCCACGCGGCTTGTCCATCGCCGTCCATTTCACTGTTCGCCGGGATCGCGGAAGCGGGCCGCGAGGGTGTCATCGAGTAGGGAATCCATCGCCGTGAAGTCCGCGGCCTTCCCCGTCCAGCAGCGTATCCGCCCGGTTTTCGCCGTCCTGGTCGGCCCGTCCCATACGAGAGCCGAGCGTAGGGCGTGGCGCGGGAAGGTGGCCGTCCCGGTGGCGTCTTGGCGGGGGACCCGACTGAAACGCCCTAGGAGCGGACCACGGTTACACGACCCGACCACCGCGAGCGATCCGCGGGTGGGCCGAGTACGATGAGGCGTTGAAGAGCCCCGGTCGGGACGACCCACCGGTGACAGCGCGAGCAGGGACGACCCAGCAGAAACGGACACCTGTCTGTGTCTTTGTCTTTCACGGCCACTCTCCGCACCGTCATCACCCCCGGTGTGATCCTTCGTCTCCTCCTGGGCTGGGGCGCGTTCCTCGCCCTCCTGGTCGCGCGACCGTCACTGTCCGCGCATCCGCCGACGCCGGTACTGGTGAGCCTGCTGGCGGTGATCATCGCCGTGATCGTGGTGTGCGCCTTCGGGGTGGTCGGCGAGGCCGAGCACCTGGCGCACCGTCTGGGCGACCCCTACGGCACCCTGGTGCTGACACTGTCGATCGTGCTCATCGAGGTCATCCTCATCTCCGCGGTGATGCTCGGCCCGGGTGAGCACGCCACCATCGCCCGTGACTCCGTCATGGCGGTGTCGATGATCATCCTGAACCTCGTCATCGGCGTCGGCCTGCTCGTCGGCGGGATGAGGCGCCGCGACCTGCGCCCGAACCGCACGGGTGTGTCCGCCTACCTGTCACTCCTGGTCGTCCTCACCACGGTCGCCTTCGCGCTGCCCGGCCTCATCGGCGTCGACGGTGCCTACACCGCCGGCCAGGCGATCCCGATCATCCTGCTCACGGTGATCCTCTACGCGTTCTTCCTGTACCGGCAGATGGGTGCCCAGCGCGAGGACTTCCAGGAGGTCGCCCCCGAGCCGGTCCCCTCCGAAGCCGTCGACCCCGCCGCACGGCAGGTCACCGACGATCGTCCGTCGGTGCTCGGTGTGATCTCCCGACACCGCGTGGAGGTGGCCCTGCGCGCGCTCGTCCTGGTGACCACGGTGATCCCGATCGTGCTGCTCTCCCACGACATGGCGGCGCTCCTCGATGACGGTCTCGACCGGGTGGGGGCTCCGGTCGCGCTCTCGGGCATCCTCATCGCGATGATCGTGTTCCTGCCCGAGACCATCACGGCGATCCGCGCCGCGCACATCGGGGAGATCCAGCGTGTGAGCAACCTCTGCCACGGTGCACTCGTCTCCACGGTCGGGCTCACCATCCCCGCCGTGCTCACCATCGGTCTCCTGACCGGGCAGACGGTCGTCCTGGCGGAGAGCCCCGCCAACCTGGCGCTGCTCGCGGTGACGCTGCTGTTGACCCTGACGACCTTCTCGGGTAGTCGAGTGACCGCGCTCCACGGTGCCGCCCACCTCTTGGTGTTCGTGCTCTACGGGCTCACCGTTTTCGCCTGAGGGCCGCTCAGCACGCTCCGAACCGGTCGTCCGAGGCCCAACCGGTGTCGGCCCACTCCTCGGGCGCCGCCGGGATGATGTCGGGGAATCGACCTTGCAGCTCGTCGAGCATCCAGTGGGTCAGCCGGGCGGCGCCCTGGGGGCACAGGTGGATGCCGTCGGGGTTGCGGTCGGGCTCACCGTCCCTGCTCGCCCGGTAGTCCTCTCCCCAGACCTCCCCGGCCTCCAGGACCTCGGCCCGGCCCTCGGAGTCCGCCGCGACCGAACGCGCCACCTCCGGGGCCCGGTCCAGGTCCTCCATGTGGGGTTCGTAGAAGTCGTCGGGCTCGATCGGTGGCATGGTGACGAAGAGCAGCGTCGCGTCGACCTCGGTGACGGTGTCCACCAACTTCTCGTAGCCCTCCCGCTGCTCCTGTTCGGTGCCCCAGTCGTAACCGGTGATCTGGTAGATGACCAGGCCGGGTCCGGCGGCCTCGACCTCCTCGGGCAACGTCTCCCATTGTTCCTCGGAGAAGGGCCCGACGACGTTGCCCCCGCCATCGGAGGCGAGCGACTCGAACTCGACCCCGCTCGCTTCGAAGGCCGCGTCCAAGGCGAGCGCGAGGTCCTGGCCAACGGAGTCGCCGAGCAGGAGGACCTTGGGCGGTGCCGTCGTGGTCCGTGCGTCCGAGGCCGGGGGCGTGGCCGGGGCGTCCGCTTCGGATGAGCCGGCGCAGGCCGTCAACGCCAGAGTCAGCGAAGTCAGGGCGGCGGTCGTGGCCAGGGCCGTTCGGCCACGGGGCGAGGCGAGCCCGGTGAGTGGTCCGGTCCGCGCGGGCGAGGTCGGGTCGGTGTTCTGTGTCGTGGTCATGGTGTCGATCGTCTCCGGGCGGTGTCCCGGTGCCTGCGCCGTCATGTCGCGGATGTGTCGCAGAACGTTCGTCACCCCGTCCGGGAAGGTCACGACGACCCATACTGGAGGTGTGACGGAGATCCTGCTCATCGAAGATGATCCACTGCTACAGCGCGGACTACAGCTCGCCCTGTCCAGGCACGGCCACGAGGTCCGCACGGCGGACACGGGTGAGGAGGGACTGCGCCGGTTCCGCGCGAGGACACCGGGCATCGTGGTGCTCGACCTGATGTTGCCGGGCATGGACGGGTTCCAGGTCTGCCGTCGCATCAGGGCGGAAGGTGAGGTACCCGTGATCATGCTGACCGCGCGAGGCGACGACTTCGACGTCATCGGGGGTCTGGAGGCGGGCGCCGACGACTACGTCGTCAAGCCGGCGCAACCCACCGTGCTCGACGCGCGCATCCGCGCCGTGCTGCGGCGCACGGTCGACGTACCGAACGAGGTGCGGGTCCATCGCGACCTGCGCATCGACACGGTGTCGCTGACGGTTACGGTGGGCGAGGCGCCCGTCACGCTGACGCCGACGGAGATGCGCCTGCTGCTCACCCTGTCCCGCTCGCCCGGGCGGGTGTACGGCAGGCAGCGACTGCTGGAGGAGGTCTGGGAGCACGACTACCTCGGCGACTCCCGGCTCGTGGACAACTGTGTGCAGCGCCTGAGGGCGAAGATCGAGGACGATCCCGCCGTACCGGTGTACGTCCAGACCGTGCGCGGGTTCGGCTACCGGTTCGGGCCGGTGTGATGGGTCGCTGGTGGCCCCGAGGTCTGCGCCCCCGCCTGTTGGCGGGCTTCGCGCTGGTGACGGTACTGGGGTCACTGGCCGCGACCTGGGCCATCACCGAATCGGCCGGCGAGGCGTTGGTGGCCTCGAACCAGCGGCGAATCTCGGAGACCGTCTCCGGGCAGATCGGTGCCGTCACCCACGAGGTCTCCCATCCGCCCGACCAGGCCGCGCTCGACCGCGTACGCGACAGCGTGGGCCCCGACACCCTGGTGGTCTTCGAGGACCTGCGATCGGTCGACGGTGCGCGGGCCGACCTGATCACCGATGAACTGCGCGAGGCGGTGCGTGAGGGGGATCGCGTGGTCACCCAACGCGTGGTCGACGTGGACCGGCCATGGCTCCTGGTGGGCGCCCCCGTCATGATCACCGATCCGGACGGTGAGCGCGCCCCGTCCGGGATCGAGGTGTACACCGTGCGAGACCTGTCCGCGGTACAGGAGGAGGTCGACGCGCTGGTGAGGGCGGCGGCCGCCGCGGGCGCGGCGGTGCTCGTCCTGGCCGCCCTTTTGGCCCTGGTCACCGCTCGTGGGGTGCTCCGCCCGGTCCGCGAGCTCCGAGACACCGCGCGCAGACTGGCCGCCGGTGACCTGGACGCGCGGACCGAACCGCAAGGGGTGGACGAGCTGGCCGAACTCACCGTCACGATCAACGAGATGGCGGAGTCGGTGCAGGGTTCCATGGCGACCATGGAGAGGATGCGGGCCGACGCCAGGAGGTTCGCCGCGGACGTCTCCCACGAGTTGCGCACCCCGCTGAGCACGTTGACGGCGGTGACCGAGGTCTTGGCGGCGTCGACGGAGGACATGGCACAGGACGCCCGGGAATCGGCGGGGATGGCCATCACCGAGACCCGACGGCTGGTCCGCATGGTCGAGGACCTGATGGAGGTCTCCCGATTCGACGCCGGGTCGGTCCGCCTACGAGAGGAGGAGGTGGACATGGTCTCGGCGGTCCGCGACACCCTGCGGGCCCGGAACCGGCTCGACCGGGTCGAACTCCACGCTCCGCAGGAGGTGCCCGTGCGCGTGGATCGCCGACGGCTGGACGTGATCGTGGCCAACCTGGTCGGCAACGCCCTGCGGCACGGGGAACCTCCCGTGCGGGTGGGTGTCTTCGCCGACCGGACCCACGTGAACCTCGTGGTGACCGACAACGGGCCGGGCTTGGCCGAACACGTGGTGCCGCACGTGTTCGACCGGTTCTTCAAGGCCGACAGCGCACGGACCCGCACCCCGGGCAGCGGGCTCGGGCTGGCCATCGCGCTGGAGAACGCCCGCCTGCACGACGGTGACCTCACCGCCGGTAACGGTGACGATGGGGGTGCGCGTTTCGTGCTGCGGCTGCCCAGAGCACCCGGGCAGACCGCTCCGGGAAGGGAACGGGGGATACAGGAGTGAGGACGGGCCTTTCGTCACCATCGGTGTGGGCGCTGGTGTTCCTGGTCGCGGTGGCGGGATGCGGGGTCGGGCCCTCCGGTGTCTTCGACGCGGGTGAGGCGCCCACCGGTGTGGCTCCCGGGACGACGTTGTACTTCGTGGACGACAACGATGAACTCCGGCCCCAGTTTCGGCGAACCGAGCGTCTGGGCACGGTTTCCGACGCGGTGTCGTTGTTGTTGACCGGCCCGGGCGATTCCGAGGTGCGAACGGAGATCGCGCCGACGTCGGTCACCAGCGTCGAGGTGACGACCCACCCCGAGACGATCGAGTTGCGGGTGCCCCTGGACATCGATGACGTGACCCCGGTGGGCATCGACCAGATCGTGTGCACCGCGCGGACCTCTCATGTGCAGAACGGCGGATCCGAGCGAACGCGGATACGGATCCGCTTCGTGCAGTTCACCCCCGAGTCGGAGATACGCCGTACCTGCCCCCTGTACGAGTGAGCGCCGCATCGGAGCCTCAGCCCAGTTTGGTCACATCCACCGTGGCCGGTGGGGGAGCGGGAAGGGCCGCCCAGAGCAGGGCGAGGGCGACCATGACGGCCACGAACGCCACCAGGCCCCCGTGCCCCCTGGCCCAACCCGTGTGGAACCGGACCGGGTCCTCGACGAGGTACTTCGACAGCGCGGCCATCCCGATGGACACGGCGCTCACGACCAGGGTCCAGACCCATCCGTGGAGCCCGGTCACCTCGGGGGAGAGCAGCACGATGACCGGCCAGTGCCACAGATACAGGCTGTAGGAGACCAGCCCCGTCCACCGCAACGGTCGCCAGGCCAGGATCCGCGCGACGAAGGTCCGCGGCGCGTGCGCGATCACGACGATCACCATGGCCGCCGCCATCGAGTGCGCGAACAGGCCGCCGGTGAACAACCACGGCGAGGTCGTGCCGTCGACCAGGACCCAGGACACTCCGAGCCCGAGCGTCGCCAAGACCAACGCGGTGCCCGCCCACCGATGGACGACTCGGGCCAGAGTGTCACGGACGAGCGGTGTGGCGGCCAACGCGCCCAGCAGAACGGAGAAGGCCCGGGTGTCGGTGCCGATGTACACACGAGTGGGGTCCGCCGGGTCGACCAGACAGATCATCAGGACGAGGGAGAGGGCCGAGCCGGTGGCGGCGATCCCCGCGACCCAGCGGTCGGGAGAGCTGAAGAGCCGCGCGACCATCAGCGACAACACCGGCCACACCAGGTAGAACTGTTCCTCGACCGCGATGCTCCAGAGGTGCTCGAACACGCGGGCCGAGCCGAAGGCGTCCCAGTACCCGGCCGACTCCGCGATCAGGTGCCAGTTGAGGACGTTGAGCTGTACCCACGGTCCGTCCGCGAGCGTCGTGCGCACCATGTCGGGCGGTCCGAAGGACCAGACCAGCAGGGTGACCGTGGTGAGCATGACGGCCAGAGCCGGTAGCAGTCGGCGGATTCTCCGCCCCAGGAACGCTCCGAGTGACACGTTCGCGCTCGCTCGGACCTCGCGCAGCAGTAGGTCCGTGATGAGGTATCCGGAAAGGACGAAGAACAGGTCGACCCCGAGGAAGCCACCGGACAGGTGGCCGGTGTGGAACAGCAGCACCCCGATGACCGCCACGCCCCTGAGCCCGTCCAGGGCGGGTACGTGTGTTCTGTGGCCGGGCGGGGGCAGGGAGCGTGCGGTGGTCGGGTTCTGAGTCATGCGGAGAAGGGTGTCCGGCGCCGATGTCCGCCTCGTCCCCGGGACGTCTCGACTCTGTCGCAGGGCCGTCGGATGGTGGGACGACGGGCGGCGGGTCGGAATATCGCCGTCGGAGCCGTCCTTGGGTACTCGTGTGCGCCCGGACCGGGTGTCGGGGTCCCTGAGATCCTGGGGTGTCCAGGGTGGGGCCGTGCATCGGGTCCATCCTGGACGCGCACGCGCAGAACCCGTAGTGAGGACATGACATGGACGCCCCTGCCAGTGACATCGTGGTGGATCACCACTACGACCTGGTCATCATCGGCACCGGCTCGGGGAACTCGATTCCCGGCCCCGAGTTCGAGGACCGGTCGATCGCGATCATCGAGAAGGGGACGTTCGGCGGTACCTGTCTCAACGTCGGCTGCATCCCGACGAAGATGTTCGTCCACGCCGCCGACACCGCACTGGAGACCGCCCGAGCCGGGCGGCTGGGGCTGAACGCCCGGGTCGACTCGGTGGACTGGCAGGGCATGGTCAGTCGGATCTTCGAGGACCGCGTCGACCCGATCGCCGCCGGAGGTGAGGAGTACCGTCGCGGCCCCGAGACCCCCAACATCGACGTCTACGACCAGCACGCCGTGTTCGTGGGCGAGCGCACCCTGCGCACCGGTCAGGGCGAAGAGCAGAAGATCATCTCCGGTGACCAGGTGGTCATCGCCGCCGGCTCTCGACCGTTCATCCCCAACGCCATCGAGGCCTCGGGGGTGCGCTACCACACCAACGAGGACGTCATGCGGCTGCCGGAGCCGCCGAAGTCGCTGGTCATCGTGGGCGGGGGCTTCATCGCGATGGAGTTCGCCCATGTCTTCGACGCGTTGGGCTCCGATGTCACGATCGTCTCCCGCTCCGCGCTGATGCGCAGCCTGGACAAGGACCTGGGCGAACGCATCAACGAACTCGCGGCGGATCGCTACCGCCTCATCTGCGGTCCCACCGTGATCGGTGCCGAGGAGTCGGAGGGCGGGGTGACCGTCCGTCTCGACGACGGCTCCTCGGTCTCCGGTGACGTGCTGCTGGTGGCCACCGGGCGGGTGCCCAACGGCGACCGGTTGGACCTGGCCTCCGGCGGGATCGAGATGACCGACGAGGGAGGGGTCGAGGTCGACGAGTACGGCCGCTCGACCTCGGCGAAGGGCGTCTGGGCCCTGGGCGACGTGTCCTCGCCCTACATGCTCAAACACGTGGCCAACGCGGAGATGCGGGCGGTGCGCCACAACCTGCTCCACCCGGACGACCTGCGTGAGATGCCGCACGACCACGTTCCCGCGGCCACCTTCACCCACCCGCAGATCGCCACCGTGGGGATGACCGAGGAACAGGCCCGTGATCGGGGCCACGACGTGACGGTCAAGGTGCAAGGGTATGGGGACGTCGCCTATGGCTGGGCGCTGGAGGACACCACCGGTATCTGCAAACTGATCGCCGACCGCGACACCGGCAAACTCCTCGGTGCGCACTACATGGGCCCCCAGGCGGCCACCCTGATCCAGCAGATGATCACCGTCCTGGCCTTCGACCTGGACGTGCGCCGGGTCGCGACGGAGCAGTACTGGATCCACCCGGCGCTGCCCGAGGTCACCGAGAACGCCCTGCTGGGCCTGGAGTTCGATTGATCGAGCGTTCCGACGGGTCACGGTGACCGTCGCCGTGACCCGTCGGGCACGTGACGAGCACGCCGCGCCCGGATGAAATCCGTGCGGGAGGCGGCCCGCCCGGCGGCGACGGCGAAGGGGTTTTTGCGCAGGTGCCCGGCACATCGCCGGTCCGGTCCGAGGAGTCGCGCGGAATTCGGGGCGTGTTGACTTCCTACCCAAGAGGACCGCTCGGTGGTAGGAAGTCAACGCAAAGGGTTCCCCCGTACATCCCCCGCCCGGAGGCTTCCCATGGATCGCCGGTGGTCGATTCGTTCACGCACGCGTGCCATCGTGGCCGCGGGCTCCGCTCTGGCCCTCACCCTCACCTCGGTCGCGAGCGCGGACACCGACGATCCGCGCGAGCGCACCGGGTTCAGCGAGACCGTCGAGATCCCACCGGCCGGCTCGGTCGCCCGGGCCGAGGACCCCGCGCCGAGACTGGAGACCTTCGAGACCGAACGCCCGGTCGCCCCCGGTGTCACGCTGACCTCCTTCGACTCCTACGGGCCCGACGCCTACACCGGGACGCCCAACTGGTTGCGGGGCGACCTGCTGACCACCGACCTCACCGGCGGAGTCGGCGTGGACTACCTGTTCCCCGGACAGGTGACCGAAACCGCGCCGGTGAGCGAGCAGGCCGACGAGGTCGAAGCGGTCGCCGCGGTCAACGGCGACTTCTTCGACATCAACGCCTCCGGCGCCTCGCAGGGCGTGGCCGTGCAGGACGGTGAACTGATCCAGTCGCCGATCGCCGGCGACTACCGGGAATCCGCCGCGATCTTCACCCCCGACGGGCTCGGCTCGATCGGCGAGGTGTTCTTCGAGGGCACCGTCGAGCTGCCCACCGGCGAGACACCGTCGCTGGACGCGATCAACAAGCCGGCGCTGGGCACGGGCGAGATCGCCGCGTTCACCCCGCTGTGGGGAAGCTACTGCCGCTGTCGGGCCACCGAGGACGCGACGCGGGCGCTGGAGGTCGTGGTCACCGACGGCGTGGTCACCGAGATCGTGGACGAGCCGCGCGAAGGAGAGATCGCCGACGACGCCTTCGTCCTGGTCGGCCGGGAGGACGGCGCCCAGACCCTGTCCGAACTGGAGGTGGGCGACGCGGTCGGCATCGACTACGACGCGAGGGCCGCCCAGGACCAGGAGATCCACGCCGCGCTGAACGGCCGTCAGATGCTCGTCGTCGACGGGCGGGCCCAAGAGGCGAGCGAGAACGACAACACCCCGGGCGCCCCGCGCATGGCCATCGGCTTCTCCGAGGACGGCTCGCGGATGTACCTGCTCAGCGTCGACGGTCGGCAGCCGTCCTTCGCCGAGGGCGTGGGCCTGGACGAGTTGGGCCAGATGATGGTCGAGGCCGGCGCGCACACCGCGGTCAACCTCGACGGTGGCGGATCGGCCACCATGGTCGCGCGCACCCCGGGTGGGGACCGTGTCCAGGTCGAGAACCGGCCCTCCGACGGGGAGGAGCGCTCCGTACCCAACGGGCTCGCCCTGTTCGCACCCCAGGGCAGCGGCCGGCTCGACGGGTTCTGGGTGCGGACCCGGGTCGAACCCGAACGCGCCGAGGGCTCCGGCCACGTCGCGCCGAGCCGACCCGACCGGGTCTTTTCCGGCCTGACCCGGACGCTCACCGCGGCCGGCCATGACGAGACCTACGCGCCGGTGGAGAGCGACCCGATCTGGCGCTCCGACGACAACGGGGTCGGCTCGGTGGATCGGGAGGGCGTGTTCACCGCGCACGCGGCCGGCACCGCCACCGTCACCGCCAGGGAACGCGGCGCCACGGGCGAGATCGACCTGACCGTGCTGGGCGAGCTCACCCGGATCGAGACCACACCCGAACGGGTGGGACTCACCGACGCCGAGGCCGCCGCCGTGATCGAGGTCATCGGCTACGACACCGACGGATTCACCGCGCCGATCGAGACCGCCGACGTCGAAACGAGCATCGACGAGTCCGTCGCGGAGATCTCGGTGACCGAGGACGGGAGGTTCGAGATCCGGGCCGCCACCGACAGCGGAGCCACGCTCGCCACGATCCGGGTCGGTGAGGTCGAGACGACCCTCGCGGTCACCGTCGGCCTGGACGAGGTCGTCGTCGCCGACTTCGAGGACGCGGCCGACTGGTCCTACTTCGGTGAGCGCGCCGAAGGGGATGTCTCGGTGGCCCAGGGCCGAGAAGGCGGCGGGGTCGGTCTGACCTACGACTTCACCACCTCGACCGGAACCCGTACCGGCGGCGCCCTGCCGCCGGGCGAGGAACTCCAGATCCCCGGCCGACCGCGGGAGTTGCGTGCCTGGGTGCACTCCGAGGGCAACGGGGAGTGGGCGAGCATGCAGGTCTGGGACGGGACCGGTCGGTTGCTGCCCGCGATGCGCGCCGGCTACCTCGACGAACCTGGTTGGCGGCAGGTGTCCTTCGAAGTGCCGCCGGGCACGCGATACCCGATCTCGCTGCGCCGGATCTACTTCGCCGAGACCGAACCCGACGCGGGTTACCACGGCGAGGTGATCGTCGACGACCTGACCGCGATGGTGCCGCCACCGTTGGACGTGCCGCCCACCGAACCGGTCGTCGATCCGGTGGTGGCGCCGGGTGAGTCCGTGGCCGGACAGGACTGGCGGTTCGCCGTGTTGTCCGACGCCCAGTTCGTGGCCCGAGACCCCGACAGCGAGATCGTCGCCAACACCCGGCGCGCGCTCCGCGAGATCCGAGAGAGCGACGCCGAGTTCCTCATCATCAACGGCGACCTCGTCGACGAGGCCGCGCCGGAGGATTTCGCGTTGGCTCTCAGCATCCTCGACGAGGAGCTGGAGGGCGAGCTGCCCTACTACTACGTACCGGGCAACCACGAGGTCTCCGAGGGCACGCTGGACAACTTCCGGGACGCGTTCGGGCAGCCCCGACGGGTGGTCGACCACCACGGCACCAGGTTCATCCTCCTGGACACGGCGCGGCTCTCCTACAAGGCCGGCGACTGGTCGCAACTGCCGCTGCTGCGCGAGGAACTCGACGCCGCCGCCGAGGACCCCGACGTGACCTCGATCGTGGTGGCCCAGCACGTGCCCTTCCGCGATCCGCTGCCCTCCAGGGCGAGCGAGCTGTCGGACCGAAAGGAGGCGACCACCGTCGAGAACTGGCTGGCCGACTTCCAATCCGACACCGGTAAGGGCGTGGCGTTCATCGGTGCGCACGTCGGCGTCTTCCACGCCGACCGGGTGGACGGTGTGCCCTACGTCGTCAACGGCAACGCGGGCAAGAACCCCTCGGCCGGCCCCGAGGACGGTGGCTTCACCGGCTGGTCGCTGTGGGGAATCGA
Source organism: Nocardiopsis listeri NBRC 13360 (assembly GCF_001570765.1). Classification (GTDB taxonomy): domain Bacteria; phylum Actinomycetota; class Actinomycetes; order Streptosporangiales; family Streptosporangiaceae; genus Nocardiopsis; species Nocardiopsis listeri. The sequence continues at coordinate 16,690 of NZ_BCSH01000074.1, forward strand.
CACCGACGGCGATCCCGCGTCGGACTGGGTGAGGACCCAAACGCGCCCCCACGTGGACGGGCTGGAAGTGGAGGCGCCGACCTCGGTCGCGGTCGGGGAGGGGGCCGAGGTCACCGCGACGGTGGACAACGACGGCACCGCGCTGCCGGTCGCCCACCCGGTGAGCGCGGACTGGTCCGGTTCCGAGGACGTCCACATCGGGCCGGTCGACGAGGCCGACGCCGATCACGTGGCCGTCTTCGATCCGCGGACCGGCCGGTTGAGCGCGTTGGCAGAGGCGACCATCGAACTCGACGTGACCGTGAACGGCGTCACCGAAGAGGTCACCATCGAGTTGACGCCCTGACCTCGGGCCGACGAGGGCCCCACGGTCGTGCCCCGTGGGGCCCGAACCGGCCACCAAGGGCGTGGCTATCCGTGTTGACCGAGTTACTCCTGATTATGGTCTTGGGGTGTCCCAGACCTCAGTGCCCTCACCGGACCCCTCAGGGCTCCATCGGCGCTCGGTGGGCGTCACCACGTCCCTCCTGGTCGGACTGTCGTTGGTCCTGCTCCTGGTCGCCGGGTGCACGGCACCCACCCCCACCTTCTCCGCCTACCGGAACACCGCCGAGCAGAGCATCACCGAACTGATCTCCGCGGCCGAGACCGGAGCCATGCTCGGCGACGTCCGCCTGGCGGACGGGGCGACCTCCACCTACCTGGGAACCACCGTCGAGAGCGCGGAGGAGGCGGCCCGCTCGATCTCGAAGACCTTCGGAACCCGACAGCCGCCCACCTCCGAGGCCGACGCCCTGCGCGAGGAGTTGGTGCCCCTGTGCGACACGGTGGTGAACACGCTCGCCGAACTGCGCATCGCGGTTCGTCAACGTCCTCGCGTCCTTCTACCTGGTGTTGTTGTGCGTGGTGTCCGTGGCGTCCATCCCCCTGATGATCTACACGAAGGCGGGGCAGTGAGATGTCCGAAGAAGAAGGGACCGTGTTCAGGATCGGTTTCACGGTCCTGGACCGCCAGGTCGTGGACCGTGACGGGGTGAACCTGGGCAAGGTCGACGACGTGGAGTTCACTCGGCCGGAAGGGCAGGGAGGGGAGCCGAACATGACCGCGCTGATCATCGACACCGCGGCGATCGGTGGCCGCATCTCCGGTCGGTTCGGTCGCTACTGGGAGGCGGTCGTGGAACGGCTCCGACCCCAGAAGGAGGGTTCCATCGCCATTCCGGTGGAGCACGTCGAGGAGTTCGCCCCCACCACTGTGCTCTCCACGAGGGCTCCGGAGGGGATGCATCCGTTGGAGAAGTGGGTGGCACTTCATGTGATCGGCCGAATCCCGGGAGCGCGGAAATGAGGCGGCTGCGCGCGAACGCGATCCTGGGACTGCGGGTCATCGACCGCGACGGCGAACAGGCGGGGATCGTCCACGACATCGTCGTCGACCATCGAGATGGCGTGTACACGATCCTGGGGTTGGTGCTGGGGCGTTCCGCGGTCGGCGGGCGCTTCGGATACGGCGACTCCCTGCAAGCGCCCATGCCCTGGAAACGACTCCTGAAGTGGCTCCGCCGTCACGAACGCTACGTGAGGTGGGCCGACGTCGTGGCCCTGGAGGAGGACCACGTGGAGATCGCCGTGGATCACGGGTCGTTGCCGGGTCACTGGCGACAGGACTCCTGAGCGGCTCGTCGGCGGGGGAGACGTCGGACGGTTCAGCCGTCGGTGGGACCCCGCCTTGACGGGCTTCCGATCCTGTTCGGGACCCTCCGAGTAGCGCAGGTGGAGTGAGCGTGGATCCGCGACGAGTTCGGCCTCCCACCAGGTCGAAGGCCAGGGGCGCAGACGTGTCTTCGGCGTCGTTTCCGGGTGCGTCGGTGCTCGTGCGGAGCGCCCACCCGGCGGGCGAGCGCACGTCACCCCCGCGCCACGAATTCCGCCGTGAGCACTTCGGGCCCGTCAGAGATTCCCTGACTTCCGAAGCGGGATTTCGGGGGCGAATTACTGCCAAGTGTCCGTTTCGCGAACATGCGTGTCACATCTGCGTGATTGCGTGGTCGAGTCTTGCGCTCTAAGTTCGGTTAGGCAACCCTTACCTTTCGGGGTGGTCCTCGGTGCGCGCACCGAGCGGCCTTCCTCGGCGCGTCCCCATGACCTCACCGAACGTCGCCGCGTCGAACCGATGGGCCATGCGCTCAAGGGCGGGTTGCGCGGACTCCGGGGGCATCCCTCGCCCCACAACCGAAAGGACACCATGCGCCACGTGACAAGGACGGCCGCACTCTCCACGGCCGCGCTGCTGGCGGTCGGACTCGTGGCCTGCTCCTCGGACACCCCCGACGAGGAGGCCCAGACCTCCGGGGACTGGACGCCGATCACCATCGAGCACGCGCTGGGCACCACCACCATCGAGTCCCAGCCCGAGCGCGTCGCCACCGTCGCCTGGGCCAACCACGAGGTCCCCCTCGCACTGGGCGTGGTCCCCGTCGGTATGGCCGCCGCCAACTTCGGCGACGACAACGACGACGGCGTCCTGCCCTGGGTGGAGGAGAAGCTGGAGGAACTCGACGCCGAGACCCCCGTGCTGTTCGACGAGACCGATGGCATCGACTTCGAGGCCGTGGCCGACACCGCCCCCGACGTCATCCTGGCCGGCTACTCCGGCCTGACCCAGGAGGAGTACGACACCCTCAGCGAGATCGCCCCCGTCGTCGCCTACCCCGAGACCCCGTGGGGCACCGCCTGGCGGGAGATGATCGAGTTCAACAGCAAGGGCCTGGGCCTGGAGGAAGAGGGCCAAGAGCTCATCGGCGAGCTGGAGACCGAGATCGAGGCCACCGCGGCCGAGTACTCGCAGATCGAGGGACAGGCCACCATGTTCCTCACCCACGTGGACACCACCGACCTCAGTGAGGTCAGCTTCTACACCGCCCACGACACCCGGGCGATGTTCTTCGAGGACCTGGGAATGGCCACCCCCGGCAGCATCGCCGACGCCACCGCCGAGACCGACCAGTTCGCCTTGACCCGCACCGCCGAGCAGGCCGACGTCTTCGACGACGTCGACATCATCGTCACCTACGGCGGTGACGACCTGGTCGAGTCCCTGGAGGGCGACGAACTGCTGTCCCAGATGCCCGCCGTCGAGAACGGCGCCGTGGTGAACCTGCCCGGCGACGACCCCCTGGGCACCGCCGCCAACCCCACCCCGCTGTCCATCTCCTGGGTCCTGGACGACTACGTGTCGCTGCTGGCCGAGGCCGCGGACGGGGCGCAGTGACCTCGACCCTCACCCCGTCGCCCGCCGGGGACGTCGCCGCCGTGCGACGCCCCCGGCGGCTGCGGGCCCTCTGGCTGCCGGCCCTGGCCCTGGTCCTGGCCGCCCTGATGTTCGCCTCCGTGGCCGTGGGCTCGCGCGAGGTCGACTGGGCCGACATCGTGGCCGCCCTCGGTGGTTCGGCGGAGGGCTTCGACCAGGCCGCCGTGGCCAAGCGCATCCCCCGCACCCTGCTGGCCGTGCTCGCCGGCGCCGCCCTGGGCGTCGCCGGCACCGTCATGCAGGGCGTGACCCGCAACCCGATCGCCGATCCGGGCATCCTCGGTGTGAACATGGGCGCCTCCCTGGCCGTGGTCGTGGGCATGGCCACCTTCGGTCTGACCTCTGCCGCCTCCTACGTGTGGGTGGCCATCGTCGGCGCCGGGGCCAGCGCCGTGTTCGTCTACGTGATCGGCTCCCTGGGACGGGGCGGCGCGACCCCGCTCAAACTGGCCCTGGCCGGAACGGCGACCTCCGCGGCCCTGGCCTCGTTCATCAGCGCCGTCGTGCTGCCGCGCAACGACCTGGCCACGGGAGTGCGCTCCTGGCAGATCGGCGGGGTGGGCGGCGGAACCTACGACAGCCTGAACCAGATCCTGCCGTTCGTCGCGGTGGGCTTCGTGCTGTGCCTGTTCTGCGCGCGCGGGCTCAACATGCTCGCGCTGGGCGACGACCTCGCCGCCGGCCTGGGCGAACGCGTCGCCGTGGCCCGCGGGACCGCGTCCCTGGGCGCCGTGGTGCTGTGCGGGGCCACGACCGCGGTCACCGGCCCCATCGCCTTCGTCGGTCTGGTGGTTCCGCACATGTGCCGGCTGCTGGTGGGTCCCGACCATCGGTGGCTGGTCCCCTTCTCCGCCTTGGGCGGGGCCGCACTGCTCACCGCCGCCGACATCGTCGGCCGGATCGTGGCCAGACCCGCCCAGATCGACGTGGGCATCGTGACCGCGCTGGTCGGCGCCCCGTTCTTCATCTACATCGTCCGCCGTCAGAAGGTCCGTGCCCTGTGATTCCGTCCCTGCCCACCACCGGGTCCACCCTGGAGTCCGTGACCCGGGGCCGCCTGCGCCGCGCGCGCAGGCGGGGCACGGTCATCGTGGTCCTGGCCGTGCTCGTCGTCGCCGTGTTCGTGCTGACCCTGATGGTGGGGAAGACCTTCTACCCGCTCGGTGACGTGTGGCGGGTGGTCCTGGGCCAGGACGTACCCGGAGCCTCCTTCACGGTCGGGCGACTGCGTCTGCCCAGAGCGGTGCTCGCCGTGGTGGCCGGGATGTGCTTCGGCCTGGCCGGTGTCACCTTCCAGACCATGCTGCGCAACCCGCTGGCCAGTCCCGACATCATCGGGATCAGCTCCGGGGCCAGTGCCGCCGCCGTCTTCGCGATCGTCATGCTCGGGCTGAGCGGCACCGCGGTGTCGGTGGTGGCGATCGTCGCGGCGCTGGGTGTGTCCACCCTCGTGTACCTGTTGTCGTTCAAGGCAGGGGTGGCCGGGACCCGGCTCATCCTCATCGGCATCGGTGTGGCCGCCATGCTCGACAGCCTCGTCTCCTACGTCCTGGACCAGGCGCCCGACTGGGACCTACAGGAGGCCATGCGCTGGTTGACCGGCAGTCTCAACGGCACCGACTGGAACCAGGTCCTGCCGGTGGTGGTCGCCCTGGTCCTCATCGGCCCGGTGTTGTTGTCCCAGGCCCAGAACCTGGCCCTGTTCCAGTTGGGCGACGACACCGCGTCGGCCCTGGGCGTACGGGTGAACCGCACCCGGTTACCGGCGGTCACCGCCGCCGTGGGACTCATCGCCTTCGCCACCGCCGCGGCCGGTCCCATCGCGTTCGTGGCGTTCCTGTGCGGCCCCATCGCCGCCCGTCTGGTGGGCCCCAACGGGTCCCTGCTGCTGCCCTCGGCCCTGGTGGGGGCGTTGCTGGTGTTGGTCGCCGACCTGGTCGGCCAGTTCCTGTTGGGCACGCGCTTCCCGGTCGGTGTGGTCACCGGCGTGCTCGGCGCCCCCTACCTCGTCTACCTCATCGTCCGCACCAACCGCGCCGGAGGATCCCTGTGACCAAGGACCACTCGCTGATCGTCGAGGACCTCACCCTGGGGTACCAGGACCGCGTCGTCATCGACGCCCTGGACCTGGCCATCCCGCCCGGCCGGATCACCGCGATCGTGGGCGCCAACGCCTGCGGCAAGTCGACCCTGCTGCGGTCGATGTCGCGGCTGCTGGCGCCCAAGGGAGGGCGGGTGCTGTTGGACGGTGAGCAGGTGCACCGGATGCCCTCCAAGGAGGTGGCTCGCACGCTCGGTCTGCTTCCGCAGTCGCCGATCGCCCCGGAGGGCATCACCGTCGGTGACCTGGTCGGACGTGGCCGCCACCCTCACCAGCGGGTGCTGTCCCGGTGGAGTCGTGAGGACGACGAGGCCGTCGCCGAGGCCTTGGACGCCACCGGCATCGCCGACCTGGTCGACCGGCCCGTGGACGAGTTGTCGGGGGGACAGCGTCAGCGGGTGTGGATCGCGATGTCCCTGGCCCAGCACACCGATCTGTTGTTGCTGGACGAGCCCACCACGTTCCTGGACGTCAGTCACCAGGTGGAGGTGTTGGACCTGCTCACCGACCTCAACCGGTCGCTGGGCACCACGATCGTGCTGGTGTTGCACGACCTCAACCTGGCGGCCCGATACGCCGACCACCTGGTCGCCCTGGCACGGGGGCGGCTGCACGCGGAGGGGACGCCCGAGCGGGTGCTCACCCCCGAGACGGTGGAGGCGGTATTCGGGCTGCGCAGTCGCATCATCGTCGACCCCACCTCCGGCAAGCCGCTGATGCTGCCCATCGGCCGACACCACGAGGTCGTGGAGGCCGGCTGACCCCGATCGGCGCACGAAAAAGGGGGCTCCCGCCACGTGGTGGGAACCCCCTTTTCGGTGCTCGTGAAGGGTCAACCCTCCAGGGCCTGCTGGATCATCGGGACGACCTCGTCCAGGGCGTGGTGGACGCCCAGGGTGGAACCGCTGGAGAAGGCGTTGGCCAGCTGCGGGTCCTCCAGGACGATCAGCCGGCCGTCCTCGGCGGCGGGGATGCCCTGTAGGACCGGGTCCTCGTTGAGGAAGTCGGCGGTGTCACCGATGGGGAAGACCACGGTCAGGTCGGTGTCCAGCTCTTCGACGAGCTCCGAGCTCAGATCGACGTAGAACGCCCCGTCGGCCATCTCCTCCAGCTCGGGCTTGTACTCGAAGCCCAGCTCGGTGAGCACGTCCACGCGGGTGTCGCCGGGCACGTAGGCGCCGTACTGGCCGTCGAAGTAGGCGCCGACCGCGATGGTCATGTCCTCGAACTCCGGGTTCTCCTCGCGCAGCTGCGCGAACCGGTCCTCCAGCTCGGTGATGAGCTCCTCTCCCCGCGGCTCCTCGCCCAGGACCTGGGCGACCTGGCGGGTCTGACCCTGCCAGGTGGTGCCGTAGGTGACCTCCACGTCGGAGGGTGGACCGACCACGGGGGCGATCGGGGAGAGCAGGTCGTAGCGTTCCTGGGAGTTGTCGGATCGGGTGTCGAGGATGACGTCCGGCTCCAGGGAGGCGATGGACTCCAGGTTCGGTTCCATGGTGCCGACCTCGGTCGGCTCGGAGTCGAGCAGCTCGGCGGCCCAGGGGCCCACGTAGGGCGCTCCGTAGGCCTGCCAGTCGGCCACGCCCACCGGCTGTACGCCCAGGGCCAGCGCGGTCTCGGCGTCCGACCAGCCCATCGCGACGACGTTCTCGGGGTGGTCCTCGATCTCCACGTCACCGAACAGGGTCTCGACGGTGACGGGGTAGCCCTCGGCGGTCGGACCGGAGGAATCGGAGGAGTCCGTGCCCCCGCCACCACAGGCGGCGAGCAGGACGGTGGACAGGGCGCCGGCGGCGATCATGCCGAGACGGGTGGGTGGACCGGGGATCAATGGAACCTCGCTGAATGGCGTTTAGCTTAGCCTTGCCTAAGCGTGATTTGGCCAGGTTATCGCCATCCCGGGGCCTATGTGAACTCGGGGAACACCATCTGTTCAGAATCCCAGGCCGCGCAGCCACGTGATCAGGTCGTCCTCGCGCTCGCTCGCCCGTTCCGGGCTCCAGGTCCCCATCTCACGCGAGTCCACCAAGGCCCCGTCGCGCAGGTAGACCACACGATCCGCCCGCGCCGCGCAACCCGGGTCGTGCGTGACCATGACCAGAGTCGTTCCCGACCGGTGCACGTCGGTGAGCGCGTCCATCACCTCCTCGGTCATCCTGCTGTTCAGCGCGCCGGTGGGTTCGTCGGCGAACAGCAGGGACGGCTCGCACACCAGGGCGCGGCAGATCGACGCCCGCTGCAACTGGCCGCCGGATACCTGGGTGACGCCGTGCCGGCGCACGTGTGCGATCCCGAACCGCTCCAGCAGCGCGTCCACGCGGGCGATCGCCCCCTTCTTGTCCTTGGGGGCGGCCTGAAGGGCGGGCAACAGGATGTTGTCGCCGATGTTCAGGTTGGCGAGGAAGTGCGCCTGCTGGAAGACGAACCCCATCCGCGTCAACCGGACCCGGCTCATCTCCCGGTCGTCCAGGGACGTCAGGTCCCGCCCCTCCAACAGCACGCTCCCCTCGGTGGGTCGGTCCATGCCGCTGATCGTGTAGAGCAGCGTCGACTTGCCCGAACCGGACGTGCCCATCACGACGAGGAACTCCCCGCTCGCCACGGACAGGTCGACATCGTCGATGACCCGGGTGGGCGGGTCGGTGGAGTGGTAGGTCTTGGTCAGGCCCCGAGAGGCCAGCGCGATCCGCGCCGGCTCCGTCCCGGGATCCGTCGTGGGCCGTGTCATGGCGGGGTCCTTTCAACCTCGGAGCCACGTGCTCTTGTCCACGCGGCGGAGCGGCGCGGTGAGCGCCACGGCGATCAGGTGTCCGGTGGTGATCAGGGCCAGGGGACAGGCCACGTACACCAGCCACGGGTTCGGTAGGAACTCCAGGTGCGCGAGCCCCAGTCCCGCCGCGGACAGCAGCGAACCGACCATGGGTTCTCCCGCCGTGGCCGCGAACACGGTGCCCAGGACGGTGCCGACCACCACGGCGAGGAGGGTCTTGCCGCGCACCTGGGCGATGATCTCCCCGGTGGAGAAGCCGATCGCGGACAGTACGCCCATCCGCGTGCGCTCCCGGGTCAGACGCAGTCGCAGGAACAGGCCGGTGATGAGCGCCGCGACCCCGACCGCGAAGACGAAGGAGACCAGGGTGGCGCTCTGTAGGGCCCCGGTCACCTGCGACAGGGTCTGGCGCACGTACTCGCGCATCGGAATCACCGTGGCGGTGTCGAAACGTTCGTCGTACTCCGTCGCGATGGTGGCGGCGTCGGTGCCCGGGACCGTGTTCGCGTAGACCACGTGACCGGCCGCCCCCGTGGCCTCCTCGCCATGGGCCTTGGCGGTGAACCCACCGCTGGTGACGTCCTGGTAGACGCCGCTGACGGTGAGCGTGGTCTCCTCCCCGCCCCGGCGCACGGCCAACCCGTCACCGATCGAGAGCCCGTACTCGTCCGCGTTCAGCACCGACAGGGCGATCTCGCCGGGGCCGGGGCTCCCGCCGTACGCGTAGGCGATCGCGTCGGGGTCGTGCTCGCCCACCTCCACCCGCAGGGTCTCCCACCCCTCCTCGCCCCGGGTCTCGTACAGCAGGGTGGAGAAGGCGCGCACGTCGGTCAGGCGTTCGTCCTCGCGCATGTTCCTCAGCAGCTCGTCGCGGACCTCGTCGACGTCCTCGGAGAAGAGCAGGTCGGCGCGCACGTCGCTCTCCGCGGCACCCATGTAGGTGACGAAGCGGGGGCTCTCGAAGGTGCCGAGCAGGTTGGCGGGCAGCGTCATCAACACGGTGGCCAGGAAGAACACGAGGGGGAGCAGCACCCATTGGCCGGCCTCGGCGCGCAGGTCCAGCAGGGCCAGCCGGCCGTTCACCCCCAGCCCGCCGGTCGAGGCGAGGACGGTGCCGCGCGCCCGTCGCGCCCGCCTGCGATCCCGGCGCGCGGCCCGTCTCTCGCCCAGGACACTGCCGTGGACCAGGGCGCCCACGACCTCGATCCGACGGACCCGGCGCAGGACGGCCCGGCACAGCAGCAGGACGAACGCGTACACCAGGGCGAGCGCGGCCACCGGCACCACGAACGAGGCGAGGCCCAGCGGCGCGTCGGCGTAGTCGACCTGCACGCTCCGTGTGAGCAGACCCGTGGCCACGAGCGCCGCCAGGCCCCCGAGGACACACGCCAGGGCGGTCAGGACGCCGTACTTGGTCAGGTACAGCCCGGAGATCGCCCGATCGGGCAGACCGATGGCCTTCATCGCGCCGATCTCGCGGACCTCGTCCTCCAAGGTTCCGCGGATAACGAAGCGCACGTTGAGCAGCGCGATCACGATGAGCAGCAGACCCACGAACACCAACGCCACCGCGACCAGGCCGTCACCGAACGCGTTGACCAGGCGGATCATCTGATAGGTGACGGCCTGCCCGTTCTTGGGCAGGGCATCGTCCGCCTCGTAGGCGCGTTGGAGGTCGGCGGCCGCACCGGCGTCGTTCAGTCGGTACTCGACGATGCTCTCGGGAGTGCCGCCGCCCGCGCCCTCCAGCGTCTCGAAGTCGGCCTCGGAGACCACGAACCGAGTCGCCGAGGACAGTGACGAGGCCATCTGCGCGTCGCGCACGAACCCGGCCACACGCAGTTCCAGGGAGCCGGAGTCGGTGGCGATCCTGAGTTCGTCGCCGACCCGCAGGTCGAAGGCGGTGCGGTGGGCCACCGGGAGGTAGGTTTCACCGGGGGCGGGGCGCGGTGCGGCACCGGTCTCGTCCAAGAGGAGGTCGAACTCCTCGTTCTGGGTCGTGAAGAGTTGGTCGATGAGGCTGTCGGAGAGGTCGCCGGACCCGCCGGTGGGGGAGCGCTCCCAGGACAGGGCCGCGCCGTCGAATCCGACCGCCTCGACGACGTGCCAGGCCTCGATCTCCGGGTGTCGGTCGGCGAAGCGCTCCAGGGCGTCGTCGTCGATGTCGCCGACGTGCATCTGTAGGAAGTGGGGTGGCCTGGCCTGCTCGAAGAGTTCGTCGACCGACCCCAGCGTGCGCTCCATGACCATGGCACCGGTGGCCATGAGGAACGCGCTGAGCGTCAGCACCACCAGGAGCGCCAGGTGCACGCCCTTGTTCCCGGTCAGGTCGTTGTACGCGTAGCGCAGATACAAGGAGCCCTTCGTCTCCACCGTGATCTCCCTGCCTCGTTCAGCCGTTCGAGTGCCGGTCCGCGGGTTCCGAGAAGGGAACCCGTCCGATCAACGTAGGCCGATGCGAGGGTCGGGCACATCGGGGGAGGACCCCGCCTCGTGGCGGCGGGAACCCCGATTATACCGAGGGTTCGCGCCCTGGTAAGGGTCCGGGGCGAGGCGGTGTCCCGGGCACGTCGACACCCACGGTGAGTGAGGTTAGGCTTACCGATGGTCTGCCGGGAGAAGCGGTCATACGGGGTCGAATCGCACATCCCATGGTCGGGTGTGCCGCCCGACCTGACTACCCTGAGCCAGGGGCGACCCCCAAACGGCCACCGAGAAAACGACGATCAGGGACGACGGACGAACATGACCACAGCCGAGGGACGGGCCGCTCCGGAACCCGCCTGCCCCACCTCATCCGAACCCGTCCCCACCAGTGCGGCCGCCCTACGTTCACGCTCCCTGCGTCGGCACCGCGGCCGCATCACCCTCGGCGTCGCCCTGCTGTCCACGCACCAACTGTGCGAGGCGCTCGTCCCCGTCGTCATCGGCCTCACCATCGACACGGCCGTCGCCACCGGCGACATCACCGCCCTGCTGTGGTGCGTGTCCGGGCTGATCCTCCTCTTCACCTGCCTGGCCCTGGCCTACCGCACCGGCGCCCGCCTCACCCTCGGCGTCGTCGAACGCGAGGCCCACCTGTTGCGCCTGGAATCGGCCCGTCGCGTGCTGCACCCCCGAGGACAACGCAGCGGTCTGCGCTCCGGCGAGCTGCTGTCCGTGGCCACCTCCGACGCCGAACAGGCCGCCACCTACGCCCGCGCCTGGGCCGTGGGCATCGCCCAGGGCACCGCGATCACGGTCACCACCATCGTGCTGCTCACCATCAACGTCCCGCTCGGTCTCGGCGTGCTCCTGGGCCTGCCCCTGATGCTCCTGCTGCTGCGTGTGCCCGCCGCACGCATCGCCCGACGCACCGAGGCCAAGCAGGCCACCGCCGCACGCGCCACCGCCATGGCCACCGACCTGGTCGGCGGCCTGCGCGTGCTCATGGGCATCGGTGCCCGCCACAACGCCTCCCTGCGTTACCGACAGGCCAGCGACCACGCCCTGACCGCGTCGGTCGGCGCCGCCGCCAGCAACGGCGTCTACAAGGGACTGGTCACCGCGTCGGGCGCCGTCTTCCTGGCCTGCGTGGCCGGTGCCGCCGGATGGATGGCCCTCCAAGGACACCTCACCATCGGCGAACTCATCATCGTCGTCGGCCTGGCCCAGTTCCTCGCCGAACCCGTCCAGGCCTTGGGGATGGTCGGCCAGATGTTCGCCATCGCCCGCGCCTCCGCCCGACGCCTGGTGCGGCTGCTCAACGCCCCCGACGCAGTCACCCCCGGTGAGATCACCCTGCGCGAAGGCCTGCCCGAACACGAACCCCTGGTCGAACTGCGCGAGGTCGGCCACCGCACCCTGGACGGCGTCGACCTCACCCTGCGCCCCGGCGAGTTCCTCGGCGTGCTCGCCACCGACCCCCGCGACGCCGAGGCCCTCGTCGACCTCCTGGCCGGTCGCGCCGCCGACGCCCGTGGAACCACCCTGATCGCCGGTGTCCCCCTCACCGATCTCGACCTGGCCTCCCTGCGCGGCACCGTCCTGGTCGAGGAACACGGCGGCTTCCTGTTCGAGGGCACCTTGCGCTCCAACCTGACCACCGCCGACCTCGACGAGGACCGCCTGCTCGCCGCACTCGACGCGGCCGCCGCCGGTGAACTCGTCACCGGCCACCCCGACGGCCTCGACCGCCCCGTCACCGACCGCGCCGGCAACCTCTCCGGCGGCCAACGCCAACGCGTGGCCCTGGCCCGCGCGCTGGCCGCCGCCCCACCCGTGCTCGTCCTGCACGACCCCACCACCGCGGTCGACGCCGTCACCGAGGAGGCCATCGCCCGGGGCACCGCCGCGCTGCGCGCCGCCCACGGCGGCGGCACCATCGTCATCGCGAGCAGCCCGGCACTGCTGGCCCGCGCCGACCGCGTCCTGGTCCTGCGCGAGGGGCGCGTACGCGCGGAGGACACCCACATCCGACTGGCCGAGGACGACCCCCACTACCGCGAGGCGGTCCTGCGTTGAGCACCGACACCATCCACCACGAGGTCGAGGATCCCCTCGGCGGCCCCCGAGTCCCATCCGCGAGCACCGAACCGCTGCCCACGGCCACGGCCCGCCGGACCTGGGCGGTATTCCTCGAAGGGCTGCGCGCCCACCCCGCGACCTCCGCCCTGGCGCTGCTCACCGTCCTGGCCGGCAGTGCCGCCGGACTCGTCGCCCCCTGGGTGCTGGGCGGCATGGTCGACGACATCTCCAACGGCGCCGGGGCCGAGACCATCCTGCGCTCGGCCGCGCTCATCGCCGCCGCCGCGGCCATCGGTGGCGTCCTCGTCGGACTGGGCGCCTGGCAGGTCAGCCGGCTCGGCGAGACCATCCTGGCCCGCCTGCGCGAACGCGTCATGCGCCGCGTCCTGCACATGCCCGCCGTCCGCCTGGAACGCGTGCGCATCGGCGACCTGCTCTCCCGTGTGGGCGACGACGTCGCCGTGGTCACCAACGCCATCGCCCGCAACGGCCCGGAGGTCGTCACCGCCCTGGCCACCGTCGTGCTCACCACCGCGGGCATGGCCGCCCTGGACTGGCGCCTGGGCCTGGCCGGACTGGCCGCACTGCCGTTCTACGTGTGGGCGCTCCGCTGGTACATGCCGCTCTCGGGTCCCTTCTACGCCCGCGAACGCGTCGCCATGGGCGAGCGCTCGCACGCCATGATGGGGGCCCTGCGCGGACGCGACACCGTGCGCGCCTACCGGCTGGAGGCCGAACACGAGGAACGCATCGCCGACCGCTCGTTGAGCGCCATGCGACTCACCCTGGACGTGTTCCGCCTGTTCACCAGGCTCGGTGCCCGCATGAACGGATCCGAACTGGTCGGCCTGGGCGCCGTGCTCGTCGTCGGGTTCTGGCTGGTGCGCGGAGACCTGGCCACCGTCGGGATGGTCACCGCCGCCGCCCTGTACTTCCACCGGCTGTTCGGACCCGTCGGGTTCCTGGTGATGACCTTCAACGACGTCCAGCAGGCGGGGGCGAGCCTGGCCCGCCTGGCCGGGGTGGTGGACCTGCCGGAGGCGAAGGACCCCGACGCCGAGGAGGGACCGGCCGGGTCGTCCCTGCGCGTGGACGCGGTGAGCCACGTCTACGCCGCCGACGCGCCCAAGGCCCTGGACCGGGTCTCGCTCACCGTCGCCCCGGGCGAGCGCGTGGCCCTGGTGGGGGCCAGCGGAGCCGGCAAGACCACCCTGGCCGCCGTGGTCAGCGGGCTGCGCACGCCCACTTCGGGCAACGTGTACCTGGGCGGGATCCCCCTGGAGGAGATGGGGGAGCAACGGGTGCGCGAGCACGTGTTCCTGCTCAGCCAGGAGACCCACGTGTTCGCCGGAACCCTCCTGGAGGACCTGCGTCTGGCCCGCGCCGAGGCCACCGCCGCCGAGATCGAGAAGGCGCTGGAGACGGTGGGAGCCCTGGACTGGGTGCGTGCCCTGCCCGAGGGGATCGACACCGTGGTGGGCGAGGGTGGACACGCCCTCACCGCCGAACAGGCCCAACACCTGGCCCTGGCCCGGTTGGCGCTGGCCGACCCGGACCTGGCGGTGCTGGACGAGGCCACCGCCGAGGCCGGCAGCTCCGGGGCCCGCCGGCTGGAAGGGGCCGCCGCGGCCGCCACGAAGGGCCGCACCACCCTGGTGGTCGCCCATCGGCTCACCCAGGCGGCCACCGCCGACCGGGTGGTCGTCATGGACCAGGGCCGAATCGTGGAGGAGGGGCCGCACGAGGAACTGGTCGCCTTGGAGGGGCGCTACGCCCGTCTCTGGCGCAGCTGGCAAGGCTGATCGATTCTTAGCGGCGCAGCCCCTGCTTCAGCCATGGGGAGGAAGTCGATCAGGGGCTCGACGCCGCTCCGGCCCCGCACTTGGACGAGCGCGGGGCCGGAACGTGGGACAAGAACCTCGAAGGGGCTCAGGCGGCGTTGGCGCGGCGCAGACGACGGCGACGCTCGGAGGTGCGCTCGTCCTCGTTCTGGCCACCCCAGGTGCCGTACTTCTCCGGGCGTGAGACCGCGTGGTCCAGACAGGAGACGCGCACCGGGCACCCCGCGCAAACCTGCTTGGCCCGCCGCTCACGCATCTCGCGCTGGGGCCAGGACTCCTCTTCGGGACCGAAGAAGAGCGCGAGGTCCTCGCCTCGGCAGGCGGCGGCGTCCTGCCACCCCCAGCTCGGGGTCGGGAGCAACGCGGAACGACGACGGGGCCGGGACATGTGGGAACCACCTTTTCGAACAACACAGGCCAAGAGGGCGATTACGGGTCACCGATGGCTGATCGCCGTGCGCGATCGCCAATACGCCGAAGGGACGCCTACGGCGCGGATATCGTGCGATGTGCGGGCGCGGAGAAGGGCGGCCGCTGAGGCGAACGCGGTCGGCGGGGACTTCTCACGCGAATCGGCGGCGGAAGTGGTGACGGCTTCCGCCCGCCTCGTGCCCGTCATCATGCCACCATTGCTTCGGGCTGTCCGGTCAATGCGCGATGGGTCGTCCGAACGTTATGGAAATCTGACCTCGTGTGTCGAGCGCACGGTGACGAGAGTCGCGTTCGGCCGACCGCTTCGGTCGACGGGGCTCAGGCGCTGACGGCCTCGCCGGTCGGGTCGCTGCCGTCCTGGTTCAGCAGGTGGGCGCCGCCGATCGGGCCGCTGCTCCAACCGAGAAGGCGCCAACCCGAGTCGGGGTCGCCCTCGATCTCGACCAGTCCGGTGTTGGCCAGCGGGGTGCGCGCGACCGAGGTGAGGTCGATACCGGCGACACGGGCGCAGGCCCAGGAACGGATCGCGGCGCCGTGGGAGACCACGACGACGTCCTCCCAGCCCTGCTCGGCGATCCGACGCACGGCCTCGTCGTAGCGCTCGAAGAAGGCTCGCCCGTCCGAACCACCCGGCATGCGCAGGTCCACGTCGCCGCGGGCCCAGGCGAACACCGTGTCCACGTAGGTCCGGTGCGCCGCCGGATCCGCGCCCATCTCCAGCGAACCGGCCTCGACCTCGCGCACCCCCTCCATGATCACGGCCTCCTTGCCGAAGGTGTCGACCAGGGGAGCCGCGGTGAGGTGGGTGCGCAGTAGCGGAGAGACCACGAGCGCGTCGATCTCGCGCTCTTGGAGCGCGTTCGGCACCGCCGCGGCCTGGCGGTGACCCAGGGGTGTGAGCCCTGGGCCCGGAGCGAGCGTGTCGAGGAGGCCGGCGACGTTCGAGGGGGTCTGACCATGACGAAGAAGGGAAAGGCGCATGCCCTCATGGTCGGCCATCGACGCCACGGAAGCCGAGTGGGGACGAGGTGCGGTTGGTCTCAATCACACCGCACGGGCGGACCCGAGCGCCACGGTGTTCACCAGTCGCAGGGGGCCCGAAGGTCCCGGATGCTGTCGGCGAGTTCGGTCGGTCGGGTCGGCCATCCCGCCGCGTACCAGTGCGCGATACGCCAGGCGAGTCGCCGCGGCCAGACGGGGGTGGTGGGCAGACGGTCCACCGGGATCCAGCGGGGGACACCACCACCGGTGTCGAGGTCCTCCAGGGCCCCGACCTCACCTTCGGCCTCCAGGAGGAAGTAGTGCTCGCGGCGGCCGTCCTTCCACACGTGGGCGACCTCCCGGGCCATGGTTCCCGCCAGCCGGGTCTCCTCCCATAGCTCCCGGAGCACCGCGGCCCGGGGCGTCTCGCCCTCCTCGACCCCGCCACCCGGGATCTCGTAGAACGGTTCCCCCTCATCCTCGAATTCGATGAGCAACACGAGGTCGTCTCGGATCACGATCGCACCGGCCCGGACACGGACCGGGTCGGTGGCCGCCGGGTCGTCCCAAGGCACCGTCGCGGGTATCGGACCGCCCCGCACCCACTCCCGGAGCACGGTTTCGGCGCTTCCCACCGGCCTGATACGGGCGTGTAACGCCTCAGCGAGGGACAGGGAACAACGCGTGCCGTCCGGGCCACTGTGGCCGGGCCGGACAAGCCGGTAGGTTCCATCCTCCCCGTGTGCTCGTGTGGCGACGAGTCCGGTGTCGTCGAAGCGCACGTCGACCATCGGTTCCACGGTCATCCTTCTCCTTCGGGGTCCGGGTCGGCCGTCGTCCCGGCCGCCTCCGAGTTCTTCCTGCCCTTCGCGGTCCGGCCGTCACCGCTTCCAAGGCCCCGACCATGAGGGGACGTGGTCGGGACATCTGGTGTACGACTAGTATCTATGTTGTATCCAACCTGGGAGGTCTCGTGAGCGCGAGCGGTGTCGAAGGGCAAGGGCCGGTGGTCGGAGCGGCCACCACCCCCGAATCGGCGGCGGGTCGGGCCTACACCGTGGTCCGCGATCGGATCCTCGATGGAGAGTACGAGGACGGCAGCATGCTCAGCGAAGGTCGGATCGCCACCGAACTGGGGATGAGCCGGACCCCGGTGCGCGAGGCCTTCCTGCAACTCCAGGCCGAGGGCTGGATGCGCCTGTACCCCAAACGCGGCGCCATGGTCCGGCCGGTGCCACCGCACGAGTTCCGCGAGGTGCTCCAGGCGCGCCAGATCATCGAGTCCGCCGCGGTCCGAAGCGTGTGCGCGTCCAAGGGCGGTTCCAAGCGCCTGGTGCGACGCCTGCGCGAGGTGACCGAAGAACAAAGGCGAGCCTGGGAGGCGGACGACCTCGCCGCCTTCACCCGCGCCGACGTCGAGTTCCACCGAGAGGTGGTCGCGGCCGGCCAGAACTCGATCCTCCAGAACTTCTACCAACTCCTCCAAGACCGCCACCGGCGGATGACCACGCAGTCGATCAGCGACGACACCGACCGGGCGGAGCTCGTGCTCGCCCAGCACGCCGGGCTGACGGAGCTCATCGAGGCGGGAGACGCCGAGGGGTTCGCCCGGGCCACCGCCGAACACCTGAACGACATCCACGGCTCCACCGTGTGACCCCCACCCCCTGAACCCTCGGACACGAATCCGGCCCCTACCCCCTCCCTGAACCCGAAACGCAGGAGGAAGCAGCGACCATGGCCACGATCGAGGCCCACAGACCCCGTCCCGCACGCGATGGAAGGAACACGGACGGGACCGCCCGACGTCGACTTCCCGGGTGGTTCGCCGCCTGCGGGATGCTCTTCGCCGTCGCCTGGGGCGGCAACGAGTTCACTCCGCTGCTGGTCATGTACCGCCTCGACAGCGGCATGAGCGTGCAGACCGTGAACATCCTGCTCGGCGCCTACGTGCTGGGGATCGTGCCCGCGCTACTGGTCGGCGGCCCGCTGTCCGACCGCTACGGGCGCCGCCCCCTCATGATCCCGGCACCGATCCTGTGCGTGATCGGCAGCGCCCTGCTGGCCTCGGGCCCTGACTCGGTGGCCCTGCTGTTCGCCGGACGCGTGTTCTCGGGACTGGCGCTCGGCCTGGTGATGGCCGTGGGCACGAGCTGGGTCAAGGAACTGTCCCAGGAGCCGTTCGACCCCGAGGCGTCGGCGGGGGCCGGAGCGGTCCGGGCCTCGCTCTCGTTGACCCTCGGGTTCCTGCTGGGGGCCGTGGCCGCCGCCGCCATCGCCCAGTTCTCCCCGCTGTCCGCCGTCCTTCCGTACGTGGTCAACATCGTGCTCACCGTGCTCTTGGCGGTGGTCATGTCGCGCGCCCCCGAAACCCACTCTCGACGGGACCGTGGAGACGGTGCCGCCCCGGGACGTCTCCTGGACGACCTGTTGGTCCCGGCCGCGCTGCACCGTCGGTTCCTGCTGGTGGTCGTGCCCATGGCACCGTGGGTCTTCGGAGCCTCGGCCACCGCCTACGCGGTCCTGCCCAACCTGGTCGCCCACCGGGTGCCCGGCTACGAGGTCGGGTTCTCCGGACTGCTGTGCCTGGTGGCGCTGGCCTTCGGTGTCCTCAGCCAGCAGGCGGCCAAATGGGTGGACAGCCCGCACTCCTCCCGAGCGGTCGTGGTCGCCCTGGGCCTGACCGCGGTCGGCATGGCCCTGGCCGTTCGGGCGGCGAGCACCCTGACCGTCCCGATGGCGCTGGTGGCCGCCGCGGTGCTCGGCGCCGCCTACGGGCTGCTGCTGGTCTCCGGCCTCCAAGAGGTCCAGCGCATCGCGGGGCCCGACCGGTTGGCCGGGCTCACCGCCGTCTACTACTCGCTCGCCTACCTGGGCTTCTTCGTCCCCGCGGCGTTGGCGGGGCTGGCCCACTGGTTCGACTACCCGACCATGTTCGCGGTGGGGGCCGCGCTCGCGCTCCTGAGCGTGGTGGTGGTGGCGCTGTCGTGGCGCCGCCACCTGCCCACCGCACCCGACCCGGAGGACCTCCGAGCGCCCCGGGCCTGACACGGTCGGGTGTGGACGACCCCGGGCCACGGACCGACGGACACGTGTCCGCCGGGGTGGAGGCGGGGCGGGCGACTCAGGAGACGCGGACGGGCAGGACGGACCAACCACTGGCCACGATGGAGGGTTCGCGCACGGCCTCCCCCGCCAAGGACAGGTCGGGGAAGCGATCGAACAGCATCTTCAAGGCCGTGACGCCCTCCAAGCGGGCGAGCCCGGCGCCCATGCAGAAGTGCGGTCCGCGTGAGAACGCCAGGTGGCCGCGCTGCTCGCGGGTCAGGTCGAACCCCTCGGCGTCGTCCCCGTGCTGCTTCGGGTCGCGCCCGGCCGGCCCGAAGCCCATGAGCAGTGCCTCCCCGGCCGGCACGGTGACGCCGCCCAGCGTGACCTCCTCGGAGGTGTAACGCAGCGGCATGTACTGGATGCTCGCGTCCCAGCGCAGGGTCTCCTCCACCACGTCCGCCCACGAGGCCCGGCCGGAACGGACCAGTTCCAGCTGATCGGGGTGGGTGAGCAGCGCGTGCACGGAGTTGCCGATGAGGTTCATCGTGGTCTCGTAGCCGGCGCCGATCATCAAGATGAGCGTCCACACCAGTTCGCTCTGGGACAGCCGCTCCTCACCCTCGGCCCGTGCCGCCAACAGGGCGCTGGTCAGGTCGTCACCGGGATCCTGCGCCTTGGCCTCGGCCAGGCCGGCCAGGAACGACTGCAACTCGCCGTGGACACGGCCGGCCTCCTCCGGGGTGGTGCGCGCGTCGAAGATCGTGTGCATCAGCCGGTGCAGGGTCCCCCGGTGCTTCGGGGCGACCCCGAACAGTTCGGAGATGACGGTGTTGGGCAGGGGGAGCGCCAGCGCCTCCTTCAGGTCCACCGTCTCGGTTTCGGCCGCCGTGATCCCGTCCAGCAGTTCGGCGGTGATCGCCTCGACCCGAGGTCGTAGCGCCTCCACCCGACGCGGGGTGAACGCCTGCGAGACCAGGGCGCGCAGGCGACGGTGCCGGTCCCCGTCCGCGGTGAGCATGTTGTCGGGGGCCACCCACGTCACCAGCGGCCAGTCCATGGGGATCTCGCCGTCGCTCCACGCCCGCCAGTGCCGCAGCTCTTTGCGTACTCCAGGGTGGGCGAGCGCCTCGGTCAGGACCGCGTGGTCGGTCACCGCCCGAACGGTCACGCCACCGACGATCTCCACCTCGACGACGGGTCCGAGCTCGCGCAGTCGGGCCGACTGCCTGTTGAGGTCCTGGGGAAGGAGGATGGGGAGTCGTGATGCCAAGACGGGTTTCCCTTCACGCTGAGCGGGTTCGAAGGTGCCGGTCGGGTTCTGGACCGGATCCGCGTTCATGCTAGGGAGGGAAGCGAAATGAGAAGGGGACATGGCCGGTATGGGACATCGTTGAAGGGGAACGTGGTTCCCCGAGGGCCCCGGTCGAATACGAGCCCGAGGCGGTTCTCGCTGAGGCTGGATGGTTGCTGGACCTGGAACGGCCGGTGGGTCCGATGTTGATGGGGGTCCTGGACCACGTCCAAGAGAACGTCCAGGCCCAGGACGAGTACAACGAGGGCGGCGCCATCCCCTACATCCCGCCCAGTCCTGCACGGATCGCCGGATACCTGGAGGGTCTCGAACTCGTCGATCCGGGCGTGGTCCCGGTGACCCGCCGGCGGCCCACCGTCGCAGGTGACACGGAACCCACCGAGGTCGACCAGTACGGCGGTGTCGGCCGCAAGGCCTGAACGCTGTTCGGCCCCACAGGGCGCGGGAGAAGAACGAACTGGAGAGGGAATCGCGTCGAGGGCGCTGTTGACGGGTTCGTAGCCGTGGGTAGACGGTATTTTGCTCCCATGAGCGATCACGACGACGTTCCGGTTCCGGATGGGTTCGAGAGTCTTCTGCGAGCCGCCGCGTCCAGAAGTGGATCCCCGTTCGGGTTCGGCCCGTTCGACG
The DNA here is from genome assembly GCF_001570765.1 of Nocardiopsis listeri NBRC 13360. Lineage (GTDB taxonomy): Bacteria > Actinomycetota > Actinomycetes > Streptosporangiales > Streptosporangiaceae > Nocardiopsis > Nocardiopsis listeri. Next base: position 37,624 of record NZ_BCSH01000074.1, read on the forward strand.
AGGCGCCCCGTCCGTCCCGGCGCCGCCCCCGCAGGCGGGAGACGGTGACCTACCGGCTGCGGGTGGAGATCGAGGGCACGGAACCACCGCTGTGGCGTGGGCTGGAGTTGGACTCGGACCTGTTCCTCAACGAGGTGCACACGATCCTGCAAGCCGTGTTCGGTTGGGAGGACTACCACTTGCACGGGTTCTCCAGCGGTGGTTCCTACTACAGCCGTGAGGCCGAACTGTACCTGTGCCCGTTCGAGGCCCAGGAGGGCAAACCCGGTATCCCCGAGGAACAGGTGCGCCTGGACGAGGTCCTGGTCCAGAAGGGAGACCGATTGGCCTACACGTACGACTTCGGTGACGACTGGGAACACCTGCTCACCCTCCAGGCCGTCCTTCCCCGCGAGGAGGGCGCACCACGCGCGAGGTGCACCGCCGGGAAGAGGGCCGCCCCACCCGAGGACTGCGGTGGCGTGCCCGGGTACGAGTTCGTCAGCGCCGCCACCGACCCCGAGCACCCGCAGCACGCCGAGGCGCTCGCCGAGTACCGGCAGGCCTACGACCAGGATCCGGATCGGACCCCGGTCCCGTTCGACATCGACGCGGTCAACGCCACTCTGGCGGCACTGTCAGAACCGCTACCCGACGACCTCCCGGACCCGATCAGGGACCTGCTGGAGTCGGTGCCGGGCCGGATGTTGAAAACCCGGTTGTTGGTCCTGGTCACCAAAGCCTTGGCTCCGGGCGAGGAAGAGCAGGACACGGCCATCGTGGCGAAGGCGGTGGGACCGTACTCCTGGCTGCTGGAGCACGTCGGCGACGACGGGATCAAGCTCACCGGCGCCGGCTACCTGCCTCCTGCCGGTGTGCGAGAAGCCGCTGAGGCCCTGGGCCTGACGGGAAGAGTGCTCGGCATGGCCAACCGGGAAGTCCAGACCTTGCCGGTCCTGAACCTGCGCGAGTCCGCGCAGAAGTCGGGCCTGCTGCGTAAGTCCAAGGGGCGGTTGCTGCTCACCAAGGCGGGCCGGGCGGCGCGCGACGACTCCCGGGCGCTCTGGGACCACCTGGCCGAACGGATGCCACCCACGCCCCGAGCCGAGGTCGAGCGGTTGGGATGCCTGCTGATGTTCCTGCTCGTGGCCGCCGAAAGCAGGGACGTGTTCGAAGACGTCGCCGACATCCTGACCGCGATGGGTTGGCGCCTGGGCGGGGGCGATCCGGTGGATTCGGGGGCGGCCCACGACGCCGCCTACGAAGCGTGGGTGGTGTTGGACGTCCTGGGAGGATGGACGGGGACCTCGTTCGGCCGGGGCCCCGCGCCGACCGCGCGGGGCGTGGCGTTCGCCCGGGCGGCGCTTCATCGCTGAACTTGTGGGCGACAGGACTCGAACGCTGGTGGGGCGGTGAGTCGACCTGTGGTGATACGAGAATTCACAGGTCGTGGTGGAGATGACCGCCTGGTCACGCTACGTTGCCCCGCCTTCGGCCGCTGTGGTGCACCCCCGTGGGAGCACCACAGCGACCACTGAACCTGCTCGGCGTCACCAGGGGACGAGTCGACCACGCCGAATCCATCCCGCCTCCACCACCCCACCTTCATGTTCGGACCGTGGCCGGTCCGTTCCACGCTCGACGGGGCGGGGTCTTGGAAGCGCTCCTGCGGTCACCTGCGGTTGATCTGCCAGGCTCGGCAGACTTCGTGGAACCAGGCCAGCACTTCGCGAAGCTCGCTCCCACCGCTTCCCAGAAGAGCCTCCAGCGGAAAATTGGGCCGTCGGCTGATCACGTCCTCCGGGAACTCGATCCGAGACACACCGTTCAGGCGCTTCAGCAACTCACGGCGCGTCTCTTCGTTGTTGAACGGAGGACGTCGGGCCAGGTGCTGGAACACCACTTCCGCGACACCGGACACCGGGTAGAAGACCAGCGCCCAACGTTCGTCCTTGGAGGTTTCTCGACCCCACATGGTCAAGGAACAGCTGGTCTCCTGTCCGCTGCCCCAGGAGAAGGACCCTCCGAGCTCCTCCCACTCGCGAAGCCC
>NZ_BCSH01000075.1 GCF_001570765.1 Nocardiopsis listeri NBRC 13360
CAGGCGCCCCTTCAACACGGCACCTCGCGGCGTTGCCAAAAGCTCACATAAGAACCACTATGAGGGCTTCCCGCCGCCTTGCGATGCACCATCCTGAACGCTTCTCCTTAACGGGCGGACCCCGCCTGGCGCGGCCCTGGCCTCACGCACAGCGCGGACCTCGGCGATCACGCGCGCGGCCGCGGCGTCGGGGTCCTCATGCTCCCACACTCGCACCACCCGCCACCCCTCCTCGTTCAGTCGGGCGTTGGTGTCGGCGTCGCGAGCCCGATTGACGCGCACCTTCTCCGCCCAGTAGCCGGCGTTGGTGGCGGCCTTGGTGTGGTGTTCGGGACAACCGTGCCAGAAACAACCGTCGACGAACACCGCGACCTTGATCCGGGAGAACACCAGGTCGGCCGTGCGCCGGAACCCCGCCAGGGGCCGCACCGAGACCCGGTAACGCAACCCGGCCGCGTGCACTCTACGGCGGATCGCCAACTCCGGTCGTGTGTCACGCCCCTTGTTGGACCGCATGCTCTTACGGGTGCCCTCGTTCGCCGCTCGTGTCGGCCGTCGCGCGTCCATCGCCTTCGATCCTAACGATTCGCCCACGCGAGACGCCTCATCTATCTTGAACCTCATGCTCACGGACGACTCGATCACCATCGTCGACCTGTTCTCGGGGTGTGGCGGGCTCACCGCGGGCTTCCACTCCTACCGGGCACCAGGACGCGACGACTCTCCTTTCCGTACCGTGGGCGCGGTCGAGCACGACCTGGCGGCGGCCTCCACCTACGCGGCCAACTTCGGCGAGCACACCGGTATCGAACGTGTCCACGCCGGTGACATCGAGGCCTGGGATCCCGGTGTGGTCCAAGAGGAAGTGGACGTCATCCTGGGCGGCCCGCCCTGCCAAGGGTTCTCGGCGCTCAACAAGAAGAACCTGCTCAACGACCAGGGCGACGCCCGCAACGTGCTCTGGCGTGAGTACGTGCGGGTGGTCCGGGCCCTGCGTCCCAAGGTGTTCGTGATCGAGAACGTGGCGCGATTCCTGGACTCGGGAGAGTACGCGCTGTTGCGCGCCGAGACCGAGGGCCCGGGCGGGCTGCTGGGCGAGTACGAGCTGACCGAGGCCCGGGTGCTCAACGCGGCCGACTACGGGGTCCCCCAGGCCCGCCGTAGAGCCATCGTGTTGGCCACCCGACGGGACGTGCTCGCCGCCTCCCCCGAAGGGCTGGGGCTGGACCACCCCCGCCCCACGCACACACGCGTCCGGCGCGGCGGCCCCGTGCCCGGACCGGTCGAAACCGTGGTGGGGGGCGGTGCGCCGCTGTCGCCGTGGGAGACGGTGGAGTCGATCTTCGCCAAGACCCCGCGCGCGACCACCACGACCGAACTGCCCGCGCGCTCCTGTGCACCGCTGGGGGTGGAGCTTCCCGGGGCCTACCGGACCTTCGAACTGCATCTGGGCCGCAATCCCAGGCCCCTGTCACGTCTGCGCTACGAGGCGATCCCGCCCGGGGGCAATCGCAACGACCTGCCGCCGGAGCTGTCCACGCGTGCCTGGTTGCGGCACCGGACCGGGACCGGTGACGTCATGGGCCGCCTGCGCTCGGACCGCCCCTCGGTCACCATCCGCACCGAGTTCTTCAAACCCGAGAAGGGGCGCTACCTGCACCCCAGTGAGCACCGGCCGATCACGCACATGGAGGCCGCCTACATCCAGGGTTTCGACGAGGACTTCCGCTGGTGCGGGAGCAAGTTGCAGATCGCCCGCCAGATCGGCAACGCCGTGCCGGTGGGGTTGGCCTCGGCGTTGGCCGGCCAGGTGTACCGGTACCTGGTAGGGGTGGGTGTGGTGACCGAGCCCCTGCTCCCGACGGCACCCTGAGTCGGTGGGGGCGAGCCGTCATGGCGAAGGGCCCGTCGATGTCTCCGGCGGACCCCATGCCTGTGGAAGGTGGGACTATCCCGGTCGCAGACGGAAGACCTGTAGTCGCATGTCGTAGTACTTCTCGGTCTCGCCGACCCATTCCATGCCCAGTCTTCGGGCCACCGCGATGGCTCTTTCGTTCTTGGGCCGGGCGACCGCGAACACCTCCTCGATGCCCTGCTCGAAGGCCCAGGCGATGATGGCCTTGCTGGCCTCGGTCGCGTACCCCTGGCCCCATACCTCGGGGCGAAGGGCCCAGGTCAGTTCGAAGTCCTCCTCGAAGGGCGGGAGCAGCTTCAGTGAAAGCCCTCCCACCAGCTCTCCGTCCTCCTTGCGAACGATCGCCCAACGCCCGGCGGGTGGGATCAGGTTCGGTCCCGCCTCGATCCAGGCGTGGAGCACCGAGCGCATGGCGCTGTCGTCGGTCACCGGTTGCCATTCCGGCGTCAGCCAGTGCGCGACCTCGTCGGCCCCGTACACCTGTAGGGCCGCTTCGGCGTCGTCCAGCTCCCACTCCCTGATCAGGAGTCGGTCGGTTGGCAGCTCAAGGCTCATATCACAACGTTAGCGTCCTACGAAGCACCGGCACAGGGGGGCTGCCGTATGAGTCCGGATCCCTTGCCTCATAGGGCGTGGACCAAGGGTGACAAGGCCTCCTCGACCGGGGGATCCGACGATGGGAGCTTTCCGTGACCCCCTTCACACGGAGCGCATCGGTCGTTAGGATCCCGGAGTGGGAGCGCTCCCAGGCCCTGGGTCCCTCCCTGTCCCCCGACTCCGATCCGCTAGGAGTGAACGAGAGATGACAACGCCACGCACGGCCATGGGGGCCGTGACCGCGGTGACGCTGGGCCTGCTCCTCGCAGGCTGTGCCTCACCCGTACAGACCGTCTCCCACGCCGAGGAGGCGCCCGAGACGCCCCGGGAGAGCGGGTTCTACGTCAACCCCGACGCCTCCGCGGCCCGGTGGGTGGCCGAGAACCCCGACGACCCACGGGCCGCGCTCATCGAAGAGCGCATCGCGAGCGTGGCCCAGGCGACCTGGTTCGCCAACTACGACCCCACCACCATCGAGGCCGAGGTGGACGCCCTGGCCTCGGCCGCCGAGGCGGACGGCACCGTGCCGGTCATGGTCGTCTACAACGTCCCCGGACGCGACTGCGGCAACCACAGCGACGGCGGCGCCCCCGACCACGAGTCCTACCGCGCCTGGATCGACTCCTTCGCCGCCGGCCTGGACGGACGCCCCGCCACCATCGTGGTCGAACCCGACGCGCTGTCGCTCATGGGCACCTGCGAAGGCCAACCACCGGCCGAGGTCATGGACTCCATCGCCTACGCCGGAGGCACCCTGCGCGAGGCCTCCGACCAAGCACGCGTCTACCTCGACATCGGCAACTCGAACTGGCACGCGCCCGAGGACGTCGCCGAACTGCTGCACGGCGTGGACGCGGGCGAGAACGCCCACGGCATCGCCACCAACACCTCCAACTACCGCACCACCGCCGACGAGGTCGCCTACGCCGAGGCCATCGTGGCCGTCAGTGGCCTGGACCTGACCGCGGTCGTGGACACCAGCCGCAACGGCAACGGGCCCACTGAGGACAGCGAGTGGTGCGACCCGCCCGGCCGTGCCCTGGGCACCGAGACCACCACCGACACCGGCAGCCCGGTCGTGGACGCCTTCGTGTGGGTGAAGTTGCCCGGCGAGGCCGATGGGTGCGCGGGACCGGCCGGATCCTTCCTCCCCGACATCGCCTATGAGTTGGCCGAGAACGCCGGAGGCTGACCGAACTCACGCGGCGGCCGGTTCCCGTCGTGTGGAGGAGGTCGCCGGAGCCGACCGGTTCCGGCTCCGGCGACCTTCGCGCCCTTGTGTCGCAAGACTCCTTCCATCGCAAGACACAGACGTAAATTCTTTCCCATAAGCGACATTTTCTTGCAATGATGTGGGGGATTCTTCCAATCGGCCTCACCGGAGCGTCCCCACATGCGGTTCAGCCACGATCCCCACCACGACGGATCCCCCGACTACCTGACCGTGAACGGGGACCACGTCCACGTGCGGCTACGGGTCCCCGGCGACGCGGACGGGGTGTACGCACGCGTGGTCGAAGATGGTGAGGCCGTGCTGATCGAGGCCCACCTGGAACACCGGGCCGAGGGAGTGAGCTGGTACGGGGTGGCCCTGCCCCGGCTGGAGGTGGTCACCACCTACCGGTTCGCCATCGTGCGCGACCGCCACTACACCTGGTTGAACCAGGAGGGCCCGCACGACCACGAGGTCACCGACGACGGCGACTTCCGCCTCCTGGACTCTCCAGCCCCACCCGACTGGGTACCGGCGACCACCGTCTACCAGGTCTTCCCCGACCGTTTCGCCCGCGATGACGACTCCATCGACTCCCCGGCCGACCACCCCGAGTGGGCCGTGCCCCGGGACTGGGACCACGAACCCGCCGGGTCCGGCCTCCTGGCGTCTCGGGAGTTCTACGGCGGAACCCTGGAAGGCGTGCGCCGGCACTTGGACCACCTGGCCGACCTGGGCGCCGAGGTGGTGTACCTGACCCCCTTCTTCCCCGCCAGGTCCACCCACCGCTACGACGCCTCCTCCTTCGACGAGGTCGACCCCTGGCTGGGCGGAGACGCCGCGCTGACCGCACTGATCCGCGAGGCGCACGCGCGCGGCATGCGGGTGATGGGCGACCTGACCACCAACCACACCGGCGACGAGCACGAGTGGTTCCTCTCCGCCAAGGCCGACTCCGGCGCGCCCGAGGCCGGTTTCTACTACTTCACCTCCCACCCAGAGGAGTACGTGAGCTGGCTGGGGGTGCGCTCCCTGCCCAAGCTCGACTACACCGACACCGAGCTGCGCGAGCGCGTGTACCGGGCCGATGACTCTGTGCTGGTCTCGCGCCTGACCGGTGAGGATCCGCTGGACGGGTGGCGGATCGACGTGGCCAACATGACCGGCCGCCTCGGTGCCCTGGACCTCAACCACGAGGTGTCCGGTGAGATCGCCTCGCGCATGCGCGAGGCCGCCCCGCGCGCCTGGCTGCTGGCCGAGCACTTCTACGACGCCGGCCCCGACACCCGCCACGACGGTTGGCACGGTGTGATGAACTACGCCGGGTTCACCCGCCCGGTGTGGGCGTGGTTGAACACCGGCCCCGAGGGGGTGCGGTACGCGGCCACGCACACCTCCGCTCCGCTGCCCTCCAGCGGGGCCGCCGAGGCGGTGCGGGCGCTGCGGGCGGCCAACGCGGGGCTGCCCTGGCGGGTGCGCACCCACAGCGTGAACGCGTTGAGCACCCACGACTCGGCACGTTTTCGCACGGTGGTGGGCGACGCGGTGCGCCAGGCGGTGGGGGTGGCCGCCCAGGCCACCCTGCCGGGGGTTCCGTTCGTGTTCGCCGGGGACGAGATCGGGCTACTGGGACGCGATGGAGAGAACTCACGCCGCACGATGCCCTGGCACCGGACCCAGGACTGGGACACCGATGTGCTGGCGGCCCACCGTCGGCTGTTGGCGCTGCACCGGGAGGTGCCGGCGCTGCAGTCGGGGGGTCTGCGCTGGTTGGACGCCGGTGAGCACCACATGACGTTCCTGCGCACCTTGGGCGAGCAGGTGGTGTTGGTGCACCTGACCGATGGGCCGCATGAGGAGATCGGTTGTGTCCTGCACGACCTGGACTCCCGGGACCTGAAGGTGGTCGAGAGCGGCGGCGGGGTCAAGGCCGGCCTGGAGGACGAGGTGACGCTGGCGGCCTCCGGTCCCGGATTCGTGGTGGCCGTGGGAACGAGCACCCTGCCCGGCCTCGGCTGAGGATCCTCGGACGCGTGCGGCGCGGGACCCCCACAGGATGCGCGCGAGTCGAACCTCAGCGCCCCCGGCACTGATCGAGACGTGCCGCCTGACGCGTCAGGTGCTCGCGTTCGGCCAGGTCGGTGGCCTTGTGGGCGGCTTCGGCGTACAGCCGGGCCGCCATGTCCAGGTCACCGGCGCGCTCGTGCAGATGCCCCGCCACCGCGCTGTGGCGGGGCAGCGACTCCTCCAGCTCGGCGAGCGCCGCCAGACCCGCGCCCGGACCATCGGCCTCGCCGACGGCCACCGCGCGGTTCAGTCGTATCACCGGGCTCCGGTTCAGCCGGACGAGTTCGTCGTACCACTCCACGATCTGCGCCCAGTCGGTCTCCTCGGCCCTGGGCGCGTCGGCGTGCAACGCGGCGATGGCGGCCTGGGCCTGGTACTCGCCCAACCGGTCCCGAGCCAGGGCGGCCTGTAGGATCCCGACCCCCTCGGCGATCACTCCGGTGTCCCAACGACGTCGATCCTGTTCGGCGAGCGGCACCAGAGCCCCCTCGGGTGTGGTCCGTGCGCAGCGCCTGGCCTGGTGCAACAGCATGAGGGCGAGCAGACCCGCCGACTCCGGGTGGTCCAAGGCGGCGTGGACCCGGCGGGTGAGCCGAATCGCCTCGGCGGCGAGGTCGACCTCGCCGGAGTAGCCCTCGTTGAAGATCAGATACAGGACGCGCAGCACCGTGGCCGCGTCACCGGGTCGGTCCAGGCGTACCCCGGCCACGGTGCGCTTGGCGCGGCTGATGCGCTGGGCCATGGTCGCCTCGGGTACCAGGTAGGCGTGGGCGATCTGACGGGTGGTCAACCCGCCGACCGCGCGCAGGGTGAGCGCGACCGCGGACGAGGGACTCAACGACGGATGAGCGCACAGGAAGTACAGCCGAAGCGTGTCGTCAACAGCGGAGGCCGGTCCGGGCACCGGTTCCTCCTGGAGGATCTCCTCCCGTCGACGGCGGGCGCTCTCGGAGCGGGCCGCGTCGAGGAACCGGCGCCAGGCCACGGTGACCAACCACCCCTTGGCGTCCCGGGGTGGGTCGGTGGGCCACACGCGCAGGGCTTCGACCAGGGCGTCCTGCACGGCGTCCTCGGCCGCCGCGAAGTCGGCTCCGCGGCGGACCAGGATCGTCAGGACGCTCGGGGTGAGGGCGCGCAGCAGGGCCTCGTCCACCGGCTCAGTCCTCGATGGTGGGCGGCTCGTTCAGGAACGGGCGCAGTTCGAGCCATTCGTGGACGGGTCGCCCACCGGCACCAGGGGCGGCCGACAGCTCCGCGGCCAGTTCCAGGGCGCGTTCACGGCTGTCGACGTCGATGACCATCCACCCGGCGATGAGGTCCTTGGTCTCGGCGAAGGGCCCGTCGGTGACCGGTGGCCGGCCCTCCCCGTCGTAGCGCACGAACGTGCCCTCGGGGGCCAGGGCCTGGGAATCGACGAACTCCCCGGTCTTCTCCAGCCGGTCGGCGAAGTCGCGCATGTACTTCACGTGCGCGGAGATCTCCTGCGATGTCCACTGATCCATGGGCACGTCGTTGACCGCCGCCGGTGCGCCCCGGTAGTGCTTGAGCAACAGGTACTTGGCCATGGTGATCCTCCTCGGTCTCCGCGACCGGTCATGGTCGCGTTCATCCCTGGGACGGAGCGGGTCACGGGTTCTCGACATCCGGGCGAAGACTTTTTCGCGGGTGGGCAGCGGGCACACCGAGAGCGGCGGTGTGCGAGACCTCCCGATAGGTACAGATCACCACATCGAAGGCCCTCGCGCCACCGTCGGCGGGGTGGCCTGTGGACGAGTCCGGGGGTCAGGGCAGGGTGGCCCTGATGTCCCTGGTGATGCGGGCGACCAGTTCGCCGGTGCGGCCGGTGAAGTAGAAGTGGCCCCCGGGCAGGGTGTGGTGTGCGAAGTCGCCATGGACGTGCTCTCCCCAACCGGACAGGCGTTCGGGGGTCATGCCAAGATCCTCGGCGCCACCGAAGACCGACAGCGGAACCCGCAGGGGCGGGGCCTGGGGGTCGGGGCTCCAGGTGTCGACCACCCGCAGGTCGGCGCGGACCAACGGTTCGACGTAGGCCCACAGTTCGGGGTCCTCCAACGCGTGGTGCGGGGTGCCGCCCATCGCCGCGATGGCCTCACGTAGGCGTCCGGAAGGAACACGGTGCCGGGGTTCGGCCCGTTCGGGGCCGGGGACGGGACTCCAGGCGGAGACGCCCAACCAGGTGGGCGGGGTTTCGGTCAGACGGTGGGTCATCTCGTAGGCGACCAGGGCGCCCATGCTGTGCCCGAACAGACCGTAGGGGCGGTCGAGTTCGGGACGCACGATGTCGCACAGGTGATCGGCCAGGGGTCCGGCCTCACGGAAGGGTTCCTCGTCGGACCTGCGCGCCCGCCCGGGGGCGTCCACCAGGCAGATCTCCCAGTCGGAGGGAAAGTGCCGGACCCACCCGCGGTACCCCAGGTGGGAGCCGCCCGCATGGTGCAGGACGAAGAGCCGAAAGCGGCTGTGGGGTACGGGTCTGATCCGGGTCAGGGCGCCCTCGTGCACGGGTCTGCTCGCCTTCTTACTTACGGGTAACAAAGCGAACCTACCAGCCGGTAATGATTTTCGGACAACCGGGAGCGTCCACCCGCGTCCTCCCCGTGACCGAACTCGCACACGTCCATCCCCCGTCCTCGCCTCGGCACCGGCCCGCACCACCCCGCCTGCCCGCCCCACCCGGGTACCCACACCCGGAAACCACCGCGCCCCGAGTCCCGCCCAGCTCCTCTCAGGTCTTCCACGGTGCCCCAGACGGGCTGATCCGCATCGGCCGTGGCGAGTGCCCGGAGGCGAAAACCACTCGTGTGTGCGTCCCCGGGTCCGGCACACTGACCGCTGGTCGATGATCCGGGGCGAGGGGCGTGCGGTGGGATGGGTTCCAGGGGCACTACGGCACCGGCGTCTACGTCTGCTGCTGGCCGGACGCGCTCTCGGTGACCTGGGGTCCGAGATGCTCCCGGTGGTGATGGTGGGCCTGGTGCTGGTCGAACACGGGCCACTCTTGTTGGGTCTGGTGTTGGGCGTACGAGGGGCCACCGGGTCGTTGTTCGTCCTGCTGACCGGTGCTTTGCTCACCCGAGTGCGCAAATCCACCGCGCTCGCCTTCAACGACGCCGTGCAGGCCGTGGTGATGACCGGCTTCGCTCTGGGCCCCGACACGGCCTGGTGGCTGCTCGCCCTGGCGGCGCTGAGCGGGGTGTCCGGGTCGGTGGCCGAACCGGCGGCCGGTTCGATGATGCCGCTGATCGTGCCCACCGAGCGACTACGGGAGGCCAACGCCCTGCGCAACGTCGTGGGCCGCGCCACCGGCATCACCGGCCCCGCGCTGGCCGGGGTGCTGGTCGTGGCCTTGGACGTGCGCGCCGTGTTCTGGCTCATCGCGGCACTTTTCATGGTGTGCGCGGGCGTACTGTCGCTGATCCGGGAGGTCCCGCCCACGGATGAGTGGACCACCGAGACCATGGGGGCGAGCCTGCGCGCGGGCTGGGGCGAGGTAGTGCGCCGCCCCTGGGTACTGGCCATCATCGTGGTGGCCACCGTCCAGGCCCGGCCACCCTGGCCCCCGGGTTCGTGCTGTTGCCGATCGTGGTCGCCGACTCCTACCCCGCACCCGTCTACGGGCCGGCACTGTCGTGCATGGCCTCCGGGCAACTGGCGGGCGGCGTCCTGGCCACCCGGTGGAAACCCGCCCGACCGGGGCTGGTCTCCCTGACCGGGGTGCTGTTCTTCCCGCTGGTGCTGCTCGGATTGGCGCTGACCGTGCCGGCACCGGTCCTGTTGGCCGGTTACCTGGCCACCGGTGTGGGTTTCATGCTCTTCGGCGTGTACTGGTACACCGCCCTGCAACGCTCCATCCCCCAGGAGAGACTGAGCGTGGTCATCGGCATCGACCAGGTCGGCAGCTTCGGTCTGGAGCCGGTCGGCTACGCGGTGGCCGGCACCCTGGCCCAGACCGTGGGTGCCAAGCCGGTCCTGTACGGGGCGGCCGTGGTGGGTGTGGTCACCGGCCTGCTGCCGCTTCTGGTGCCCGGGGTGAACCGCCTGGCCGACCCCACGCCCGAACCCGAGCGCTGAAAAGCCCCCCAGCGCGGGAACCCCACGCCCGCCCCGAGCGACGTCAGTGGTCGAGCACCGATCACCACCCCCTTGGGAGGCACCCCCGTGGACACCACCGCCCGACCCCAGCGACCCCCAGCCCCGTCACCGGGAGTATGGGCGCGGCTGCGCCCCCTGGTGCTGCGCCTGCACTTCTACGCCGGGGTCCTCATCGCCCCCTTCGTCGCCGTGGCCGCCGTCTCCGGAATGTTGTACGTGTGGACTCCACAACTGGAGAACGCCCTCTACCAGGATCTGCTTCGGGTTCCCGAAACCACCGAGAGCATCGACCGAACCCCGCTCACCCTGGCCGAACAGGTACGCACCGCCGAGGCGGAGTTCCCCGGTTCCCGGGCCGATTCGGTGCGCCCATCCACCGAATCCGAGGACACCACCCGGGTCCTGCTCGATGTCCCCGGTCACGACCCCGACGCGCACTCGGGCGCGCAGACCGCGGTGTTCGTCGACCCCTACCGGGGCGAGGTCGTCGGGGTGAGCGAGAGCTACGGCACCAGTGGCGCGCTACCGGTGCGCACCTGGATCAGTCAGTTCCATCGCCACCTGCACCTGGGCGAGGTGGGCCGCGTCTACAGCGAACTCGCCGCGAGCTGGGTGTGGGTGGTGGCCCTGGGCGGGCTGGCCCTGTGGGTGGGCCGTACCCGACGCCGCCGTGTGCGTCCCACCGCCGGACGCTCCCGCACCGTCTCTCGGCACGCGGTAGTGGGCGTGTGGCTGCTGGTGGGGGTGTTGATGATCTCGGCGACCGGCCTGACCTGGTCGAAGTTCGCCGGGCAGAACGTCACGGATCTGCGCGAGGCCCTGTCGTGGACCACTCCGGTGGCGTCCACCGACACCCTCGCGGCGAACCCCGGTGTGGACGCGGGCATCGACGCCGCCCTGGACTCGGCGCGCGGAGCCGGACTGGAGGGCCCCCTCACGGTGCGGATGCCCACCGACCACGTCTCCCCCTACGTCATCACCGAACTGGACCGTTCCTGGCCCACCCGGGCCGACGAGGTGTCCCTGGCACAGGACACCGGCCAGGTGATCGACGTGGTGCGCTTCGCCGACCACCCCCTCATGGCCAAACTCGCCCGTTGGGGCGTGGACCTGCACATGGGATTGCTGTTCGGGGTCGCCAACCAGGTCCTGATGACCGTGCTGGCCGGCGGCCTGCTGTACACGATCGCGTTGGGATACCGGTCCTGGTGGCAGCGCAGGCCCACCCGTGGGCGGGCGGGGATGGGACGCGCCCACCCCCGCGGTTCCTTCCTCGCCCTGTCATGGCCGCTGAAGACGATGGTGGTGGCCGTGGCCGCCGCCCTGTCCTGGGCCCTGCCCGTCCTGGGTGCGTCCCTGCTGTTCTTCCTGGTGGTGGACACGGTGCTGGGGTGGCGTGCGGGCGACCTCAGTGGTGGTCGTGCTCTTCGGAGTGCTCGCCCTGACCCGACCCCCCGGTCATCTCCCGCACCGGAACCTCCAGTTCCGCATCAGTCCCACTCGCGAAATCGAGCGTGACGGTGACCGCGTCCCCGACCCGCAACGGGTCGGGGATGTCCTCGACCATGACGTGGTACCCGCCCTCGATGAAGGTGGTGGTGCCCCCGGCCGGCACCGGAACCTCCTCGACGGAGCGCATGGTCGAGGCACCCGACTCTGTGGTCTCGGTGCGGTGCAGACCGGCCTCCGGTGAGGCGCTGGTGCTCACGCCCACCACGGCGTCGTCATCGGAGGCGGTGTTGGTGACCGCCAGGTAGACCACCCCCACCTCGGGGTTGGCCGGCTCCGGCATCCAGGCGTCCTCGACCATCAGGTCCCCCACGTGGGCCCGCCCACCGGGTTCGGCGGCCGCCTCGGCCGGTTCGGCCTCCCCCGGGTCGGTGGTGCCGCAGGCGACCAACACCGAACACAGGGCGAGGGCGGTCAGGGTGGTGCGACGCGGGTAACGCATGGGGAGGCCTTTCGTCGGGGACGCTCTGTCAGGGACACTCACCCCTTCACGTCGCCCACGCGACCCACCGGGTTCCCACGACCCGCGTGGAAACCCGGTGGCGCCGCTCACCCCCACAGCTCCGGGCCCGGCACCTGCCCCTCGTCCCTCACCGGCGGCACCGCGAACACCGCACCACCCTCGTGGCGGATGTACTCACCGAGCGCGTCCCCGCCCTCGTCCAGGCTGCGCTGCACGGCGGTGAAACCGGTACGCGGATCGGCCTGCCAGGCTGTGAACAACAGCCCCGCGTCCACCCGCCCCTCCGAGTCCCATCCCAGGTCGTAGTCGAAGCCGCGCCGGAGCATGTGCGCCCCCAGGGTGTTCTCCGCGGAGGCCAACCGGATGTGCGCGTTCGGGGCGATCACCTGCCGCCCCGCGTCGTCCCGGGCCACCAGGTTCGGCCGGTCGTCCTCCTTCGAACCGCCCAGGGGCGCCCCATCGTCCAAACGCCGACCCACCACCTGTTCCCGCTCGTCTTCGGAGAGCGCGAACCAGCCGTCCAACAGCATGCGGATCCGCCGCACCACCACGTAGGTGCCACCGTCCATCCACGCCGTGGCCGGATCGGGGTGTGCGGCCAGGACCTGCGAGGCGAACACCGCCTGGTCCGGGTGCGGGTTGACCGTGCCGTCGACCTGCCCCATGAGGTTGCGCGGGGTGGCCGAGGGGTCCTTGGCCGTGACCGCGCCGCGCCGAAAGCCCGGCAGCGCCCACCGCACCCGCACGCGCCCTCCCACGAGGTCGACCAGGTGGCGGGCGGCGGCCCCGGCCACCACCGGATCCTCCGCCCCCACGTGCAACATCAGGTCCCCGTCGCACCACTCCTCACGGAGCCGATCCCCGGCGAAGTCCGGCAGGTCCTCCAGCTCCTCGGGCCGCCGATCACCCAGCCCGGCCCGCTCCAACAGGGAGCCGCCCAACCCCAGGGTGATCCCCAACGAGGCCGGATGCAGCCCTTGGGTGGGCGCGCCCTCCACCACACCCTCCAGCCCGTGTTCGTGCAACGCCCGGATCTCCTCCCGCCAGGCCTGCGCAACCTCTCCGGCCCGGGCCGCCACCTCCTCCGGTCCGCCCGCGACCACGTCCAGCGCCACCACCCGCACATGGGACGGCGTGGGGGTGAGCAGCGCCGGCGGCAACCCGTCCCGATACCCGCCCCGGGACAGCGTCACCGCCAAGGCCGGGTCGGGCTCCGGGCGATTCACACCCGCGCCCAACAGACCACCGGCGGCCAACCCCACCGCCCCGGCCGCTCCACCGGTCAACAGTCCGCGCCGAGAGGGCCCCTTCACAACAGCTCCTCGGCCAACACCGGGAGCAGTTCGGCCACCTGGTCGGCCTCCACTCCCTCGTCGAACATGCCGGCGGCCTCACCACCCTCGGTCAGGACGATGATCCGCCCACCGTGGGAGACCAGGTAGTCGCCATCGGTCTCCTGCGGCGCCTCGATGGGGATCCCGTAGTCGCCGGCGGCCACCACGATGTCCTCCATCTCGCCCCGCACCCCCTGGAACCCGGGGTCGAAGCGGTCCAACCAGGAACGCAACTGCTCGTCGGTGTCCCGGGCCGGGTCACTGGTCACCATGACCACGTCCACGTCATCGGCGACCTCCCCCGCCTCCTCCAGGGCCAGGTCGATCTCGGCCATGGTCATCGGGCACACGTCCGGGCAGCTCGTGTATCCGAAGAACAGCAGGGTGAGCCGGTCGGGATCCACGTCGGTGAACCGCCACGCCTCACCGTCCACGTCCACCAACTCCACCGAAGAGGCCGCCATCGGCTCATCGGACAGGTCCAGGTAGTGCTCGACCTCCGCCAGGCCACCACCCGCGGAGCACGCCACCGCGCTCGACAACGTGGCCGCGGCGAGGATCGCGCCCACCGGGCGCCACAACCGGGCCAGGGAGAATCGGTCGGTCACGGTTTCGGTCATGTCAGGTCTTCTTCCGTACTCATCGAATCGACATCCACGAACGCGGGGCGGACCATCACGCCGCCTCGCGCACCAATCGGGCCAGGTCCCGGCGCCCACGCGCCACACGCGAGCGCACGGTGCCCACCGGCACCCCCAACAGCGCCGCGGCCTCGGCGTAGGGCATCCGGTGCACCTGGGTCAGCACGAAGGCCCGGCGCCGCTGCTCGGGCAATTCCTCCAGCAGCGCCACCAACGCCAGGTACTCGTCGAAACGGCCCGGGGCGGCCGCCCCCGCGCCCAAACAGCCCTCCACGTCCCGCACCGGGTCGATACGCGGGGTGCGCTCGCGCACCCGGTAACGATCCACCACGGTGTGGCGGGCCACCGACAACAACCAGGCCCGCACCGGCGCCCGACCCGAGTAGCCGGGCAGTCCGCGCAGGGCCCGGGTGTAGGTCTCCTGGGTCAGGTCGTCCACCCAGCCCGGATCGACCCTCCGAGCGATGTAGCGCCGCACGTCCTCACGGGTCAGCGTGAACAGCGCGTCGATCGCCTCGGGGGCACCCCGCCCGGCGCGCAACGCCAGACGGGACAGGTTCGGGGGGTCTTCGTTCGAGGTCACCGGTGCGGTCGCCACCATCGCGCGCACACCGTCTTCACCCACGGTCATCACATTCGAGCCTTCGGTCATCGCACGCGTCGACACCCGACCACGACACGACCCGGGAAGGACATGACCGAGATCAGGAGGGCGCGGGCGTCCTGACGACGCCACGAGGCGCCGAGGGAACACGCCAGGACCGCCACCCGCGGACCGAAACACGCACCCACCACCACGACGCGCCGGGCGCGCCACAAGGGGTCGATCCACGCTCGCCCTCAGGCGGCGAGCACGACCGGTGGACCTCTCAGGACCCGGGTGTGGCGCAGCACCGAAGGCCCGACCGGCAACGGCCGCTCCGGTGGGACGAACCGGGCGGCGAGCACCGGTTCCAGGCTCGGCAGCGCCCCGACCACCAGCAACAACGGCACCAGGGACAGTGCCATGAACCGCAAGAACGCGAAGAGGGCGTCCTCGCCCAACCGCAACCACCAGGCGCTCACCAACGCCATGACCACGTGCATCCCGATCATGGCCCACGCCGGCATCGACTGCGCGGCCATCTCGCCCACACCGTGGTCACCGTGGCCGCCGCCCCACCCTTGGGCGGCACTGAAGGTCACGTGCAGCGCGAACTGGCCCCAGAGCATGCGGGCGGTCAACGACCACACCCCCAGGCGCCGTGTGGTCGAGGCCCAGGCCATCGTCCACACCAGCGCGCCGCCCAGCGCCAACCCGAGCAACGGTACGTCCTGCCCCGAGCTCAACGCGTGTCCGATCGCGGACAGGCTCGCGCACACCAGGGTGAACACCCCGGCGCGCAGCGATCGGCAAGGCGGGCTCTTCGGCATCGTCCTCATCGTCGCACCCGCTCACGACGCCCGCATACCGGGGTAGAGGGACGCTTCGCCCCCTGTTCTAGACTCGACCACGTTCCCGGTTGAGAAGAGGCCCGCCCGTGACCCTGTCCCCGCTCGCCCTACTGCGCGAGTGGCCCGCGCGTACCGACGACACGGCCCTCCAAGAGTTCGTGCTCATCGGTAACCGGCTCGACCTGCCGACCCTGGAACGTCACGTGCTGCCCACCGCACGAGAGATGGGCGCCGCGACCACCGTGCTCGGCGCCACCGCGCCCGGGGCCGAACCGGCGGCGCTGTCCCGGCCCGACCGCGCCTTGGCCCTGATCGAGGCCGATGTCCCCGACCCGTTGCCCGAACTGGCGCTGTTGGTGGGTGGAGCGCACGTGGTGGCGGCCTTCGGCGGTGGCGCCCCCGCCGCGGAACAACGACCTTGGACCGTGCTGAGCGGCGGACCCCAGGGGGTGCCCTGGGCGCTGGCCGACCTGGGCACGTGGCTGCGTCTGCGTGCGAGCGCGCCCGCCGTGCCCGCCGCCATGTCCGAGCGCCTCCGCCTGGTGGCCGACCTTGTGGAGGATCTGCTGCTGACCGACCCGGTGGAGTCCCACGCTCGGATCCTGCACGATGGGGAGGAGTCCCTGCTCACCCGGCTACCGCAAGGCCCCGTGGGCGAGTTGTGTCTGTACGCCCCGCTGCGCGGCGCCGACGCACCCACGTTGGGGGCCCTGGCCCGGCACCTTTCTCCGGAGCGGGTGACGCTGGCCCTGCCCCCGGATTGGCCCGAGGAGGACACCGAGCAGGCGCTGCGCGTCCTGGCCGACGCGGGGTTGACGGCCAAGGCCCGCACCGTCCCCGACGGCCACCCCGCGCACGGTGGGCTCCTGGAGTGGGAGGAACCCCGGGGGCGGTACGCCCTGACCCTGGGTTCGCGCCTGAGCGCCCTGACCCGCACCGGGCAGGGCACGCTCACCGCCCTGGTCCCGGCCACCGCGCCACCGGAACCCGCTGCCGCGCAGGAGGACGATCACCTGAGCGATCTACTGGTGGAGTCGGGCGATCCGGGCTGGACGGTGGGGTTCGACTCCGGCATGTACCGGGTGCACGGTTCCTTCACCAACCCCGTACCCGTCGCGGCACGGGTCGTCGAACTCCTGGACCGGCGAATCCAGGGGCAGGGGCCCGTGTTGGTGCACGCCCAAGGCCCCAAGGCCTGGGCGTTGCTGGTGTGGAGCCGACCGATGATGCTGCTGGCCTCGGCCCCCAGGGGCAGCGCCTGGCGTCTGTACCGGGTCGATCCACCCGCCACCCCCGCCTCCCGGTTGGGTGGCGAGGGCCTGTCCCAGGTGGGGTTGGTGCGTACCAGCGCTCCCCTGCACCGGGCCCCGCACCGCGACATCGGTGCTTTCCTGCACACACTGAACACCGACCACATCACCCTGCTCGAAAACGTCGGTTTCTTGGACAAACCTCTGTGAACCACCACCGGTGCCGGTGCGAGGTAGTGCGATGACCTCCCGCTAGAGTCGACACTCATGCGGATTCTCGTACTGGGCGGTACCTCCTTCGTGGGACGGTTCATCGTCACCAACGCCATAGAGCGGGGCCACGACGTCACCCTGTTCAATCGGGGCCGGACCGGCACCGATCTCTTCCCTGGGGTGAAACGCCTGGTCGGGGACCGCGACGACGGGGAACTGTCCTCCCTGGAGGAGGGTTCCTTCGACGCCGTGGTGGACGTCAGCGGCATGGTCCCGCGTCACGTGCGCCAGGCCGCCCGGGTTCTCCAGGACCGAGTGGACCGCTACCTGTTCATCTCCACCAACGCCGTGTACGCCCCCGGAGCCGGCCCCGGCGCCGATGAGACGGCCCCCTTGAAGGAACCGGAGTGGAACACCGAGGTGATCGGCGCGACCACCTACGGGACGCTCAAGGTCGCCTGCGAACACGAACTCGACACCCACTTCGGTGATCGCGCCACCATCGTGCGCCCCGGCATGCTCGCCGGCCCCCACGACAACGTCGACCAGTTCACCTACTGGGTACGAAGAGTCGCCCGAGGCGGGAAGGTCGTCCTACCCGGGGACCCGGGCCAACCCGTGCAGATCCTGGACGCGCGCGACCTGGCCCACCTGGTGGTGCGCCTGCTCGAACAGGACCTGGGCGGGGTGTACAACGCCATGGGCCCGGCCCAACCCCTCACCCTGTCCGAGATGATCCACACCTGCGCCCGGGCGGCCCAGGCCGGCATCGACCTGGTGTTGGTACCACCGGAGACCGTCATGGCCCGCTTCCCCCTGGTGCGCTCCGACCGCACCTGGGAACAGTCCTTCCAACGCGACTTCAGCCGCGCCCGCGAGGTCGGACTGCCCTCCACCCCGTTGGAGACCACCGCCGCCGACGTGTTGGCGTGGGATCGCGAACGAGGCGAACCACCCCTGGAGCCGGCCCCCGACCCGCAGGTGGAACGCAACCTGTTGGCCTACATCCAGGGCTAGGGAACCGGACACGTGGAGGCTCGGCGGAGGTGGGAGGCGGGCCCCGCACTACCCGTCCCGACCCAAACGCCCCCTCACTCGACGCCCCGCGCCGCAAAGACGCCGCCACAGCGCCCGCGCCCCACCCACCGAAGAGCGATCCTCGGCCCCCTCCTCGGGCACGGCCGGCGCCGTGGCCCCACCGCCCTCACCTTGACCGATCTCGGCCGCCCTGGCGTGCAGACGTTCCCTCACCTGCTCCGGGGTGTAGGCACGACGCTGCCGCTCGGCACGCACGATCGCCACCCCACTGGCCGCCACACCCACGAAAGCGGCCACTCCCAACGCTTTCCACCACTTCATAGCTCCTAGGCTAGGCCCCGTGACGAACACGAGCATGTCCCTGGACGAAGCGGTGGAGTCGACCCGCACCGGAGACCTGTGGGTCTTCCGAGGCACCAGCGTGCCCGACCGGGCCATCCAGATCACCACCAACAGCCCCGTCAACCACGTCGGGATGTCACTGGTCATCGACGACCTGCCCCCGCTGATGTGGCACGCCGAACTGGGCCGCTCCCTGGTGGACATGTGGACCGGCACCCACCAGCGCGGGGTCCAACTACACGACCTGCGCGACGCCGTCCTGGTGTGGGGCCGCCGCTACGGCCAACAGGGCTGGCTGCGCCAACTCGACCCGCTCGCCGACCGGGCCATGGAGGACGCCGCCCTGCGCACGGTCGCCCGACTCAACGGCACCCCCTTCCCCTCCACCGCCCAACTGGCCGGACGCTGGGCCCTGGGGCGCGTGCCCTTCACCCGCGCCGCGCGCGAGCGACGCCTGGAGACCGCCTACTGCGCCGAGGTCGTCGCCCTGACCTACGAAGAGATGGGTCTGCTGCCCAAGGGCAAACGCCCCGGCTATTACGACCCCGGCCGGTTCTGGAGCGGCGACTCCCTGACCCTGCGGGGCGAGTCCACCCTGGGCGGAGAGATCCGGATCCAACTGCCCTATCTCTAAGCGCCTCCACCGGCGCTTCGGCGTGTTCGGGCACCTGGGAGTCAAGAACCTTCGGCACCTTTGGCGTGATAGCGAAAAAGCTTGCTATCCCACCGCCGACACCTCCCCGGGTTTCCAGTGGACAGGGTCTGACGGCGCCCGAACGATAACCCCCGTGGATCATGGGCCAGGGCCCACACCAGGTTTCGTGGCCACGGCGTTGGGGCAAACGCCCGGGTGTGCCGCCTCCGGCGGTGACGGAAGAAGGGGGCCGATGAGCGAGCACGCACTGGACGAGGACGACGTCGCCGAATCCCGACTGGCCCTGCGTCGGGCACACCTGCGGTGTCTGGCCTTCCGTGATCCCGTCGACCGGAGAGAACACCTGGCCTTGGTCCTGGGCGAGGTCACCGACGGCGAGGACGTCCTCGTGCGCGTGCACTCCGAATGCGTCACCGGTGACGTCTTCGGCGCGCTGCGCTGCGAATGCGGCGACCAACTCCACGCCGCCCTGGACCGGGTCATCACCGAGGGACGCGGTGTCCTGGTCTACCTGCGCGGACACGAGGGCCGCGGCATCGGCCTGCTCGACAAGGTCCGCACCATGGGTCTACAGGACAGCCATGGCCTGGACACCGTGGACTCGGCCACCGCGCTGGGCCTGCCCGTGGACGTACGCGACTACGCCCCCGCCGCCCGTCTCCTGCGCCACCAGGGCGTGCGCTCGATCCGGCTGTTGTCCAACAACCCCGACAAGGTCCTAGCCCTCCAGGACCACGGCCTCAAGGTCACCGCCCGCCTACCACTGCTGGCCGACGCCCACACCGACAACATCGACTACCTGACCGCCAAACGCGACCGGCTCGGCCACGACCTCCCCCACCTGGATCGCTCCCCCGGATTCGGAGCCGACGGCAGCCGTGAGTGACCGCGCCACCCACCGCCTGAGCGCCCGCCCGGCCACCGCGCTCACCATCGCCGTGTGCGCCGGAGCGGCCCTGCTGACGCTCCTGACCCTCACCACCGGGTTGGGCGCACGCGGCTGGACGGCCGCCACCATGTACACGCTCCTGGCCACGGCGCTACTGGGTGCGGCCCTTCGCCACCACCACCATCGGACCCTGGGACCGGCCGACCTGGTCACCTCGGCCCGCGTCGTCCTCATCGGCGTCGTCACCGCCCTGGTCGCCGACGGTGACCACACCTGGGCCCTGGTCGCCGTCGCCGTGCCCGCGATGGCGCTGGACGCACTCGACGGCATCGTCGCACGCGGCACCGGCACCCGCTCCGACTTCGGCGCCCGCTTCGACATGGAGGCCGACGCCTTCCTCATCCTCGTGCTCAGCGTCCAGGTCGCCCAGGATCTGGGGCCCTGGGTACTGCTGATCGGCGCGGCGCGCTACCTTTTCGGCGCCGCCGCCCTGGTCCTGCCCCGACTACGCGGCCCCCTACCGCCCGCCACGGCCCGCAAGACCATCGCCGCCGCCCAACCCATCGTGCTCACCGTCGCCGTCTCGGGCATACTTCCCCCACCGGCAACGACCATCGCCGTGGCCGCGGCACTGACCGCGCTGCTGTGGTCGTTCACACGCGACGTGGCGGGTCTGTGGCGCCCGCGCCCACCCCGGGCCACCGCCACCGAAGGGAGCTGAGGTAATGGGACGGACCGCGCGCGCCTTCTGGGTACGCTCACCCGGACAAGGCGAGATCCGACAGGTCGACCTACCCGAACCCGCCCCCGACCAGGTCCTGGTACGCACCCTGCACTCCGGCATCAGCCGAGGCACCGAGACCCTCGTCTTCGGCGGCGGGGTCCCACCCAACCAGTACGGCGTCATGCGCGCCCCCTTCCAGGAGGGCGACTTCCCCGGCCCCCTCAAGTACGGCTACCTCAACGTGGGCGAGGTCGAACAAGGCCCCTCCCACCTGCTCGGACGCACCGTCTTCACCCTCTACCCCCACCAGACCCACTTCGTGGTCCCCGCCTCGGCCGTCTCCCCCGTACCCGAAGGTGTTCCCGCCCACCGTGCCATCCTGGCCGGCACCGTCGAAACGGCCGTCAACGCCCTCTGGGACGCCGCACCCCTCATCGGCGACCAGGTCACCATCGTCGGCGCCGGCATGGTGGGCTGCTGCGTGGCCCGTCTGCTCTCCCAGATACCGGGAACCCACGTACAACTGGTCGACATCGACCCCGACCGGGCCGAGGTCGCCCAACGCCTGGGGGTCGAGTTCGCCCTACCCGACGACGCCGTGGGCGATCGCGACCTGGTCTTCCACACCAGCGCCAGTGAATCGGGCCTCATCCGCTGCCTGGAGCTGCTCCACACCGAGGGCGAGGTCGTGGAACTGAGCTGGTACGGAGACCGGCAGGTCATCCTGCCGCTGGGCGAGGACTTCCACTCCCACCGCCTGGCCGTACGCGCCAGCCAGGTCGGCATGATCTCCCCGGCCCGCAGGTCCCGCTACGACCACGCCCAACGCCTGGCGTTGGCGCTGAGCCTGCTCACCGACCCGGCCTTCGACTCCCTGCTCAGCGGACACAGCCACTTCGAGGAACTGCCCACCCTGCTGCCCGAACTCGCCCAGGGGCACCGGCCCGCACTGTGCCACCGCATCTCCTACGACCCACCCCGGCACTGACCCCGAGCGAGGAGGACCGTTTGTTCAGCGTCACCGTCCGCGACCACCTCATGGTCGCGCACAGCTTCACCGGCGAGGTTTTCGGCCCCGCCCAGGCCCTGCACGGGGCCACGTTCGTGGTGGACGCGACCCTGCACCGACCCGAACTGGATCCCGACAACATCGTGGTGGACATCGGCGCCGCCACCCGCGAACTCGGCCGGGTCGTGGGCGAACTGAACTACCGCAACCTGGACCAGGCCCCCGAGTTCGCCGGCGTCAACACCTCCACCGAGTACCTGGCCAAGGTGATCGCCGACCGTCTGGCCGAACGCGTCGACCAAGGAGCGATGGGACCCAACGCGCGGGGCCTGACCTCGATCTCGGTGACCCTGCACGAATCACACGTGGCCTGGGCCCGCTACCAACGCGACCTTTGACGATCCCGTTCCTGATCCCCGACTCCGCCACGCCCAGCGGCGGCACCCTGTACGACCTGCGTCTGGCCCGCGCCTGGCCCGGGTTGCGCATCGTCGCCCTACCGGGTGCGTGGCCGTGCCCGGGCCCGGCGGGGACACGTGCGTTGGAGCGGGCCTTGGACCGGGTACCCGACGGCGGTCGGGTACTGCTCGACGGTTTGGTGGCCTGCGCGCTGCCCGAGGTGATCGTTCCCCACGCGCGCCGACTACGCCCGGTGGTACTGGTCCACCTGCCGCTGGCCCTGGAAGGCGGACTGGACCCCGACACCGCCCGGGACCTGGACATACGTGAACGCCGGGTGCTGGAATCGTGCGCCGCGGTCGTGGCCACCGGCCGGTGGGCCGCCGATCACCTCGGCGCGCGCCACGGCCTGCCCGAGGTGGCCGTGGTGCCCCCTGGCGTGGCATCGGCCCCTCTCGCACCTGGCACGTCGCCCGGGACCCCACCCCGATTGCTCTGCGTGGCCTCGCTGACCCCGCGCAAGGGACACCGGGTGCTCTTCGAGGCACTGCGACACCTCACCGACCTGGACTGGGAATGCGTGTGCGTGGGTCCGGGCCGGCCCCCGCCCGCCCCCGCGGGCGTGCGCTTCACCGGACCCCTGCACGGCGCGGACCTGGACGCCGCCTACGATCGGGCCGACCTGCTGGTGCTGCCCTCCCTGGCCGAAACCTACGGAATGGTCGTCACCGAGGCCCTGGCCCGGGGCATACCGGTTCTGGCCAGTGACGTGGGCGGGGTTCCCGAGGCCCTGGGCGGGACCTCCCGCTCGGGCACGCCCGGCATGTTGGTGCCCGCCGGGAGCGTGGAGGAATGGTCCCGGGCACTACGCCTGTGGCTGGGCGACCCCCGCTCACGCCACCGATGGCGGGTCGCGGCGCACGCGCGCCGCGCGACCCTCCGAGGCTGGGACGAATCCGCCCATGCCCTTCGTCACGTCCTGGACCAGGTCTGAGGCCACCCCGGGTGTGATCCGCTTCTCGCCCGCGTCTCACGTCGTGCGGACCTCCGCGATGATATCGTGCAGTCACTGCAAAAATTCTTACTCTGTATTTTTGCTCCGCAAGCAGGATTTCTCCACCTGCACGTTCAGCTTCCCGAGGTCCGCCCTTGAGTACCCCTCAAACCCAGAACACCGCACGCAAGACCGTCAGGCGCAGCCTCACCGGACTCCTCATCGTGCTCGGCGTGACGATGCTCAGCGGCACGATCGTCTCGGTCGCACTCCCCCAGATCGTCGGCTCCCTCCAAGGAACCCAATCCCAGTACACCTGGGTGGTCACCGCGACCCTGCTCGCCTCCACCGCGTCCACACCCGTGTGGGGAAAACTCGCCGACCTCTTCGACAAGAAGCTGCTCCTGCAGATCTCCATCGTCCTGTTCATCCTGGCCTCACTCCTGTGCGGCCTGGCCCAGAACACCGGCCAGCTCATCGGCTTCCGCGCCATCCAGGGCCTGGGCATGGGAGCCTCCCAAGTCCTGGTCCAGACCATCATCGGCGCACTCGTCAGCCCCAAGGAACGCGGCCGGCTCAACGGCCTCCTCGGATCGGTCATGGCCGTGGCCACCGTCGGCGGACCCCTCATCGGTGGCGCCCTCACCGACATCTCCTGGCTGGGCTGGCGCTGGTGCTTCTTCATCGGCATCCCCTTCATGGTGGTCGCCCTCCTCGTCCTGGCCCGCACCCTGCACCTGAACGACGTACGCAAGCTCGACACCCGCGTGGACTACGTCGGCGCCACCCTCATCGCCGCGGGCGTGAGCACCCTGCTGCTGTGGGTCACCTTCGTCGGCGGATCCTTCGCCTGGCTGTCCTGGCAGAGCGCCACCATGGTCACCGGCGGCGTCATCCTCCTGGCCCTGGCCGTATGGGTCGAGGGCCGAGTCGCCCAACCCGTCATCCCCCTGCACCTGGTCACCCGCCGAGAGACCGTCATCGCCATCCTGGCCAGCGTCGCCGTGGGCATGGCCATGTTCGGCGGAGCCGTGTTCCTGGGCCAGTACTTCCAGCTCGCCCGCGGTTACTCCCCCACCGCCGCAGGCCTGCTCACCACCCCCCTGATGCTCGGCACCATGGGCGCCTCCACCATCGCCGGCTGGATGGTCTCCCGCTCCGGCCGCGTCAAGCCCTACGTCCTGACCGGCCTGGCCATCCTGACCCTCGGCTTCGTCGCCCTGTCCTTCATCGACGCCGACACACCACTGCTCCTGGTCTCCCTGGGCATGCTCGCCGTCGGCATGGGCGTGGGCATGTCCATGCAGAACCTCGTCCTGGTCGTCCAGAACTCCGTACCCCTGGGCGAACTCGGCGCCGCCAGCGGAGCGATCACCTTCTTCCGCTCCCTGGGCGGCACCATCGGCGTCTCGGTCCTGGGCGCCATCCTCGCCAACAGGGTCGCCGGCAACATCACCGACGGCCTGACCGCCTCCGGCATCGAGCTCCCCGAGGGCGGCGCCGACGCCGGCACCCTGGACCTGGCCGGCATGCCGCCGTTCCTGCGCACCATCGTCGAGAACGCCTACGGATCTGCCACCGGCGACCTGTTCCTCGTGGCCACCGGCATCGCCGTCGTCGGCCTGACCGTGGCGTTCTTCCTGCCCGACGTCCGCCTACGCGACACCATCGACATGCCCGAGGTCACCACCCAGGGCCCCGAATCCCAGGACCCCGAACTCCAAGCCCCCGACCCCCAGGACAAGGACGGAAACCGCCCACTCCCCACCTGATCGGGCTTGCCCACCGGCCCACCCGGGCACCAGACTTCGGATGCGCGCCCCGCCCCCACAGCGGGCATCCGAGTTGAAAGGCCCCCCATGACCGACTCCCCCATCGACTCCACCATCGCCCACACCGCACGGGTCTGGAACTACTGGTTGGGCGGAAAGGACAACTACCCCGTCGACCGCGAGATCGGCGACAGGATCAAGGAACTGGCCCCCCAGGTCGTCGACGTCGCACTCGGAGACCGGGTCTTCCTACGCCGCGCCGTCACCCACCTCGTCCAAGAGGAGGGCATCCGCCAGTTCCTCGACATCGGCACCGGCCTGCCCACCGCCGACAACACCCACGAGGTCGCCCAGGCACTCGCCCCCCACGCGCGCGTGGTCTACGTCGACAACGACCCCTTGGTCCTGACCCACGCCCGCGCCCTGCTGACCGGAACCGAGACCGGACGGACCCAGTTCGTGGGCGCGGACCTGCGCGACACCGCCAAGGTCCTCGAAGCCGCCGCACGAACCCTCGACCTCGACCGGCCGATCGCCCTCACCCTCATGGGCACCATGGGCCACTTCGAGTTCGACGAGGCCCTGAAGATCGTGGACGCCTACACCGACGCACTGGCCCCCGGCAGCTTCCTGGCGGTCTGCGACGGGGTCATGGCCCACATGGACGCCGAACTCGGCGAACGCGCCATGCAGGGCATGCGACTCTGGCAGGAAAAGGTCGCCCAGCCCTACCACATGCGCACCGTGGAGGAGTTCGGTCGGTTCTTCGACGGCCTCGAACCGGTCGAGCCCGGCCCCGTCTCCGTGCTCCGCTGGCGCCCCGAACCCACCGAGGTCGGCACCGTCCGCGACCTGCCCCAGTACGCCGGACTGGCCAAGAAGACGTCGACCCGACCCGGCCCTGAAGACCCGGCCACCCCATGAAACAACGGCTCAACGGGTAGACCCGGTCCAGGGGAGCACACGGGTCGGAGTTCGGCGAACCGCCCACTTCGACCCGACCCGACCGGCACTGTGAAGGCAAGAGCACCCGCCCACCCGGCGGCCCTCTCCGCACTGAGGAGTCCCGTTGAGCCCAACGCCCGACCACGCGCCCGAGGCCTTCACCCCCGAGTGGCTCTCACTGCGAGAGGAGGCCGACGGCCGAGCACGGGCCACCGCTCCCCTGGACCCCCTGCGCACCCACCTCTCCGAACACGGCGCGGGCCCCGGCGGGCGCCCCATCCGCATCACCGATCTGGGCTGCGGCACCGGCTCCCAAGGCCGCTGGCTCGCCCCACGCCTGGCCGGCCCCCAGACCTGGACGCTCCACGACCTGGACCCCCACCTGCTGAACCTGGCCGGTACCCGCATGCCCCGCGTCTCCGCCGACGGATCCACCGTCCAGGCCCGCATGTGCCTACAAGACCTGGACCGGGTCACCGCCGCCGACCTGACCGGCACCGACCTGGTCACCGGCTCGGCCCTGCTCGACCTGCTCACCCGCGACCAGGTCCTGTCCATCGCCCGAGCCGCGCACGAAGCGGGTTGTGCCGTCCTGTTCACCCTGACCGTCACCGGCCGCGTGGACCTGTACCCCGCGCACCCGGCCGACACCTCCATCACCGACGCCTTCAACGACCACCAACGCCGTGCCGGCCGCCTGGGGCCCGACGCCACCGCGTTCACCACCCGGACCTTCCACTCCCTGGGGCGACGGGTCCTGACCTACCCCAGCCCCTGGCGGCTGCTCCCCGAACACCGCGACCTGACCCTGGCCTGGCTACGCGGCAGGTTCCGGGCCGCCGGCGAACAGCACGCGCCGATCCCCACCGACCACCTACGGCACCGCGTGGACCAGTGCGAACAGCGCGGACTCGTGGCGGTCGTACACCACACCGACCTGCTCGCCCTCCCCAACGGCCACCCGAGACACCCGTGAGGTTCCCATGAGCGAGCACCTGCGACGCCGGGCCCGAGCCCTCATCGGCGCGGCCCTGCTCGCCGCCCTGGTCTGGTGGTATCCGATGGAGGCCTTCACCGACGCCTTCGCCTCCCTCGACGGCCGCACCGTCTGCGCGGCCCTGACCATCGGCCTGATCACGACCGTGCTCTGCGCGGCCCGCTGGATCCTGGTCGCCCGCGGGGTGGGTCTACGACTGCCCTGGGGACGCGCCATCGGCGACTACTACCGCGCCATCCTGCTCAACGCCGTCCTGCCCTCGGGGGTCCTGGGCGACGTACACCGGGCCCTGGGCCACGGCCGCTACGCCGGTGACCTGCCCCGGGGCGTACGCGCGGTGGTGCTCGAACGCGCGGCCGGGCAGGTGGTCCTAACCGCCACCGGCGCCACCCTGCTGTTCACGCTGCCCGCCGCCGTGCTCGGCCCCGGGCTGCTCACCCTGGCGGCGTCCCTGACACTACCGGTCCTGGTCGCCGCCGTGGTGGGCGCCGGCCTGTTGTTCTCCAGGCGGCGCGGCACCCGCCGCCGGCGCGCCTTGACCGCAACCCTCGCCGACGCCCGCGCGGGCCTGTTCACCGCGACCACCGGCCCCGGGGTCCTGCTGACGTCGGTGGCGGCCCTGGCCGGACACGTGACCCTGTTCCTGGTCGCGGCACAGGCCGCGGGGGTCACCGCCCCGCTGCCCGTCCTGGTGCCACTGGCGATTTCGGCCCTGGTCGCCATGAGCGTGCCGGCCGGCATCGGTGGTTGGGGGCCGCGCGAGGCGGTGACCACGCTGACCTTCGGCGCCGCGGGGTTGGGTGCGGCGACCGGTCTGACCGTGTCGGTGCTCTACGGGCTGCTCGCCCTGATCGCCGCCCTGCCCGGGGTGGTGGTGCTGCTGTGGCGGCTAGGCACCGTCGAGCACGTTCAGGTACCCGGTGAAGGACTCGGCCAGGGCCGCCAACAGGTCACGCCCCTTGTTCGCCGTGGCGCGCGACGGTAGACCCACCACCCCCGACCGCGTGTAACGGCTCAGCCCGGTGGTGAGCATGTGGTCGCGCCGGTCGGCCAGGTGATCGGCCTCCTCATAGCCGGCACGGACCAGGTCGGGACGGACATGCAACAGCACCGAGGTCTCCAACTCCCCGGCGTGCATGTCCCGGTCGTTGGTGGTGCCCATCCCCGAAGCCTCGCGAGCGGCCTCCCAATCGTGCGGGCCGGGAAAGAGCGCCATGTCACCACCGGAGGCCTGCACCAGGTTGGCCAGGACGTGGTTGCCGCCGTGCCCGTTGACCACCACCAGTTCGGGGGTGCCCGAAGCGCGCAACGAAGCGGCGATGTCGGCGGCCATGGCGTGCAGGGTGGGCGCCGAGACGCTGACCGTACCCGGCCAGGAGGAGTGCTCGTGGGAGCAACCGAAGGCGATCGGCGGCAAGAGCCTCAATGAGGGGTTCGCGTCGGCCAGGACCTGCGCCAGAGCCGAGGCGATGACGGTGTCGGTGGTCAGCGGCAGGTGGGGGCCGTGTTGTTCGAGGCTGCCCACGGGCAGCAACGCCACCCGCGCACCGCTTCGACGTTCTTCCTCGCTGGTGGTCCTTGGCAGAGGATCGGAGAAGTCCATGTCGGTCATTGTCGCTCGGATCGAAGAGAACGGTCGCCTTTACACCGTAGATTCATATGGGGGGGGAACAGGGGCGGCCCCGGCCCCCACGGCGCCTCTGACCAAAGCCGACGGGGTCAGAGCCAGCCGCGGTCCTCGGCCGCGCGAGCCGCCTCCACCCGGGTTCGGGCGTCGAGTTTGCCCATGGCCGCCGACAGGTGGTTGCGCACCGTGCCCCGGCTCAGGTGCAGACGGGCCGCCACCGCCGCGGCGGTGGCGCCGTCGGCCACGGCGCGCAGCACGTCACGCTCGCGTTCGGTGAGCGGGTTGGGGCCACCGGCCAACGACTCGGTGGCCAGCTGCGGGTCGATGACGCGCAGGCCCCGGTGGACGCGCCGAACGGCGTCGACCAGGTGTTCGGGCGGCGCGTCCTTGACCACGAACCCGCTCGCGCCCGCGGCCAGCGCGCGGGTGAGGTATCCGGGGCGCCCGAAGGTGGTGCACATGACCACCCGACACTCGGGCAACCGTTCGCGCAGGAGTTCGGCGGCGCCCAACCCGTCAAGGCCCGGCATCTGCACGTCCAACAGGGCGACGTCGGGCCCGGTGCGCAGCCCCTCGTCCAGGGCCTCCTGTCCTGAGGCGGCCTGGGCGACCACCTCCAGGTCCGTTTCCAGGTCGAGCATGGTGGCCAGGGCACCGCGCACCAGGGCCTGGTCGTCGGCGATGAGCACCCGGATCATCGGGACCCCCCTGCCCGTCCGCCGTACGCGTACACGGTGAACCCCTCCCGGTCGCCATCGAGCAGCCCCGGACCGGTGCTCAATCGTCCGTCCACCGCCCGCATCCTCTCGCTCAGGCCGGACAATCCGTTGCCGAACCGGCCCTCGGGGTGGCCGTCTCCGTCGTCGGTGATCTCGATGTGGTCCCTCCCCAGACGGACCCGGACCCGGTCGGCGTGGGCGTGCCGGACCACGTTGGTGACGGTCTCACGCAACACGTATCCGAAGGCCGAACGCAGGGCGGGGTCGAGGTCGTCGACGGCACGGGGCAGGTCTGCGTCCACCCCGACGGAGCGCAGTGCCTCGGCGGCGTTGGACAGCTCCACGGACAGGCGTACCTCGCGATAGTCGTCGATGGTGGCCCGCACGTCGTCCAAGGCGCGTCGGGCCAGTTCCTCGACCTCGCCGATCTGTGTGGACGCCATCTCCGGGTCACCGCCCTTGTCCAAAACCCGACGGGCCAGTCCGGCCTTCACCGCGACGGTGGTGAGGCTGTGGCCGAGGATGTCGTGCAGGTCGCGGGCGACGCGTTCGCGTTCGCGGGCGGTGGCCAGTTCGGCGACCTGCTCACGGGCCCGGCGCAGTTCGGCGTTGGTCTCCACGAGGGAGGCCAGGAGCCCGACCACGGCGGTCACGGAGGCGATCATGATCAGGTCGGGGACCCGAGCGAACGCGTCGCCGGTGGCCGCGCCCCAGACCAGGAGGCCCAGCATCGTGACCCCGGTCAGGGCCAGGACCCAGAACAAGGGCAGCATCGCGGCGATGACCACGAGGGCGTAGAGCAGTACCCAGGGGTTCTGGGGGCCGAGCCAGACCAGGATCACCCATCCGGCGGCGAGCAACCCCGCACAGACCGGAAGTCGAAGGGCGGGCCGGCGCTCCATCACCGAGGGGATGGCCACCAGACAGGCGACGGTGTACAACGCGCCGACCGGCAACACCAGGGCGATCGGTCGGTCCGGGGCGGCCAGCGTCCACCCCGGCAGGGCGAGCACCCCCAACAGGGCACCCCCGAGCCGGACGAGCAGGTGCCGCTCCTCTGTTCTGGCCATAGGGCGACTCTACGGCGGTGAGGACCGGCACACCCCTGACAATCGTCACGGTGTCCCGCTGACAAAGGAACGAGGTCGGTCCCCTCCCCCCGGGTCAACGTGGAGGTATGACAACGACGACACCGGTGATCGAGGTCGACTCGCTCACCAGGACCTTCGGCGACACCACCGTCGTCGACCACCTCGACTTCACCGTCCATCCCGGACGGGTCACCGGCTTCCTGGGGGCCAACGGGGCGGGCAAGACCACGACGATGCGCATGCTCCTGGGCCTGGAGGAACCCGACTCGGGGCACGCCCGGATCGGCGGCGTGGCCTACCGGGACCTGCCCGATCCGCTGCGCACGGTGGGCGCCCTGCTCGACCCGCAGGCCCCGCACCCCGGCCGCACCGCCCGTGACCACCTGCGGTGGTTGTGCCGGGCCGGACGGATCCCCCTCTCCCGCGCCGACCACCTGCTCGACCAGGTGGGTCTGGCCGAGGCGGCCACCCGACGGGTGGGCTCCTTCTCGTTGGGGATGCGCCAACGCGTGGGGATCGCCGCGATGTTGCTGGGCGATCCGGATGTGCTGGTCCTGGACGAGCCGCTCAACGGATTGGATCCGGAGGGTATCGCCTGGGTCCGTGCCCTACTGCGCGACCTGGCCTCCCAAGGGCGCACCGTGTTCGTCTCCAGCCACCTGATGGGCGAGATGGAGGCCACCGCCGACCACGTGCTGGTGCTGAGGCGGGGCCGGTTGATCGCCGACCTTCCCGCCGAGGAACTCTCTCGCGGTACCGGCACCGCCCGGGTTCGGGTGGTCTCCCCCCAGGTGGACAGGTTGACCCACTTGGTGGCGGGACGCGCCACGGTGCGCCCGGGTGGCGAAGGCGCGGTGGAGGTGGTGGGGATGGAGGCACCGGCGTTGGGTGCGCTGGCCGCGAGGGAGGGCGTGGAACTACACGAACTCACCCCGTTGCGCACCGGTCTGGAGGAGGCCTTCCTCGCCCTGAACAGCGAGGAAGAGGACGAAGGGGAGAGAGTCGACCATGCTTGACGGTCCAAGGAAGCCCGGGTTCGGAGCGGCGCTGGCAGCCGAGTGGTCCCGTTCGACCACGCTGGTCCAAGCACGCCTGGCCCCGGTGCTGTGCGCCGTGGTGGGGGCCGCGGTGGCGGCGTTGTTCCTGCTCACCGCCGAGACCACGACCGGGGGCTCGGTGTCGGCGATGTCGGCGTTGGACGTGGTGACCACCTCCATGTTGGGGGTGGACGCGGCGACGTTCGTGGTGATGGTTCTGGTCGCCTCACTGGTCGCCGCCGAACAGTCCACCGGTCTGGACCGAATCGCTCTGTTGGCGGTCCCCCGGCGCGGGCGACGTTTGGCGGCCTCGGCCCTGGTGGTGGCCGGGGGCGGGCTGTTGTGCGGACTGGCTGCCGGGCTGAGCGCCTTCGGGGCCGGGCGGCTGGTGAGCGTGCTCTCCGACGGAACGTCCCTAGCGTTCACCGCGGAGGGGGTGGCGCGCGTCGTGCTCGGAAGCGTGGTGATGGTTCCGTTCTACGGCACGGTGACGTTGGCCTGCACCACGATTGCCCGTTCGTTGCCCGGCGGTGTGCTGGGGACGCTGGGTCTGTTCGTCCTGCCGACGGTCCTGGCCTGGGTCCCGGGTGATTCCCTGGACGGGATCCTGCGTTACCTGCCGGGTGAGGCGGTGCACGCGGTCGCCGGTTTCGGCGCCGGCACGGACACCCTCCACCCGGTGGCGGCCCTGGTGGTACTGGCGGCGTGGGCGGTGGCGTTCGTGGGTGTGGCGCACCTGTGGACGCGGCGCCGCGGCCGGTAAATCCGGCGAGACGGGACGTTCCGTCATCTAGACTGGACAAAGCGGCCTCCACCCTTCGAAAAACCACTTTGCTCACACGTCCCAACGCGGAATACTGCCCTGTTCGGCGAGGTTGTCTCTGCGTCGGGACGAAGTCGGACTCAATGGTCATCGAAGCGTTCCCGCTCCTCACCCCGCGACTCCCCGCACGTCCAACCCACTCATGAGCGCCCAAGGAAGTACGTGACCAGGCACACCCCACCGACCACCACAGACGAGGGCACCGCACAGCGCGCCACCCGGCTCGTCATTCCGCTTCTCCTGGTCTCGGCGTTCGTCGTCATCCTGAATGAGACGATCATGGGTGTGGCCCTGCCCGCCCTCAGCCGGGACCTGGGTATCTCCGTCTCCACAGGGCAGTGGCTGACCTCGGCCTTCATGCTCGTGATGGCCGTGGTCATCCCCATCACCGGTTTCCTGCTACAGCGGTTCCACCTCAGACAGGTCTTCATCACCGCGATGACCCTGTTCAGTCTGGGCACCCTGATCTGTTTCCTGGCGCCGAACTTCACGGTCCTGCTGCTGGGCCGGATCGTTCAGGCCTCCGGAACGGCGATCATGATGCCGCTGCTCATGACGACCGTGCTCAACATGGTCCCCAACGACCGCCGCGGCCGCGTGATGGGCAACATCTCCATCGTCATGGCGGTGGCCCCGGCCGTGGGACCGACCCTGTCCGGGCTCATCCTCAACGTGCTGGACTGGCGTTGGCTGTTCGGCCTGGTCCTGCCGATCGCACTGGTGGGCCTGACCCTGGGCGCGGTCTTCATCCGCAACATCACCGAGCCGACCACCGCCCGCGTCGACGTGCCCTCGATCCTGCTGTCGGCCTTCGCGTTCGGCGGTCTGGTCTACGGCTTCTCCAGCATGGGCAAGGCCTCCGACGCCGGCGCCGGCATTCCCCCGGCCCTGGCCATCGGTGTGGGCGTCGTGGCCTTGGCGCTGTTCGTGTGGCGTCAGCTGCGCTTGCAGCGTGAGGACCGGGCCCTGCTGGACCTGCGGGTCTTCGAGTCCCGCCAGTTCACCATCTCGATCAGCCTGGTGCTGGCCAGCTTCATGGCGCTGTTCGGCGTCATCATCCTGCTGCCGGTCTACATGCAGAACGTGCTGGGCCACGACACCCTCGCCACCGGCCTGGCGATGCTGCCCGGTGGTCTGGTGATGGGTCTGCTGGCCCCGATCGTGGGCCGCCTCTACGACCGGTTCGGGCCGCGCCCGCTGGTCACACCGGGTGCGGCCGTGGTCACCCTGGTGATGTGGTCCATGACCACCTTCGACACCGAGACCACGATCGCCTCCATCGTGACCGCTCACGTGTTCTTGAGCATCGGTCTGGGCTTCATGTTCACCCCGTTGCTGACCGGCGCGCTGGGCTCCCTGCCCAAGCGGCTGTACTCCTACGGCAGCGCCGTGGTCGGTACCGTGCAGCAGGTCGCCGGTGCCGCGGGCACGGCCGCGTTCATCGCGGTGATGACCGCGGTGGCCGCGAGCCATGTCGAGGGCGGCATGGGTGCCGTCGCCGCCGAGGCCGGCGGTATCCACGTCGCGTTCATGCTCGGCGCCGGCATCACCACCCTGGCTTTCTTCGCGACCTTCCTGGTCCGCCGTTCCGCGCCCGCCGAGTGATCGCACACCCTTGAAAGGGGCGGTCGCCGTTTCATCGGCCACCGCCCCTTCCCCGTGGTCGGGATCAGACCCGAGCGTAGGCGGCCAGGTCCAGACACGGCCAGGTTCCGACGTCGCGCAACAATCGCCGGTCGTGGGTGGACAGCACCACTGCCGCCTCGGTGGCTTCGAGGGCCTCGGTGAGCTCGTCCACCAGCGCGATCGACAGGTGGTTGGTGGGCTCGTCCAACAGCAGAACGTGCGGCCGGTGGGTCAGGGCCAGTGCCAGGTCCAGGCGGCGACGCTGACCCATGGACAGTTCACCGACCCGCTTTCCCGTCTCCCTCGGGCGCAACAACCCGAGCGAGGACAGGCCGACGGATCCGTTCGCGTCGGCGTACACGTCGGCGGCCCGGCGATCCAGTGGCAGCTCGGACTCCTGCCGCAACAGCACGACGCGGGCCTCATCCGAGCCGTGCACCCGGCCGGTGGTGGGTTCCAGCTCACCGGCGAGCACCGAGAGCAGCGTGGACTTGCCGGCTCCGTTGGGGCCGGTGACCACCAGCCTCGAGCCGCCCCGTAGGGTCAGTGAGGCGGGGGTGGTGAGCCGGTCCCTCACGGTGATCCCCTCGGCCGCCAACAGGGTCGTACCGGACCGTGTGGGCAGATCGGGGAACCGGAACCGCTGCGGTGGTTCGGGCATGGTGACCTCGTGTGTGTCCAGGTCGGCCTGACGACGGCGCACGTTCTTGACCAGTCCGCCCGCGCGGGTGGCGCGCTGGTGCTTGCCGGTGCCCTTGTCCGGGCGCCACCCCGACACGAGCCGGTTCTGCGCCGAACTCAGCAGATCCCGCAGACGCGACCTCTCCTCCTGTTGTTGTGCGTACTCCTGCTCCCAGCGTTCTCGTTCGGCCCGGCGACCCCGGCGGTAGCCTTCGTACCCGCCGCCGTGGACTCGGGGACGGCCGTCGTCGGTGGGGTCCAGGTCCACCACGGTGTGGGCCACGTCGGACAGCAACGCGCGGTCGTGGCTGATCACCACCACTCCTCCCGAGCGCCGACGCAGGCGTTCGGTGAGGAAGTCCAGACCGGCACGGTCCAGGTGGTTGGTGGGTTCGTCGAGCAGGAGGAAGTCGTCCTCGGCGCCGAGCAGGCAGGCCAGGCGGACCCGATAGCGGCGGCCGACCGACAGTTCGGTGAGGCGGCGGGAGCGGTCCGTTTCGGCGCCCAGCGCGTCCAGGGCGACGTCGATCCGGCGTTCGGCGTCCCAGGCGTCCAGCGCCTCGGCGCGCTCCAGGGCCCGCGCGTATCGTTCCTCGGCCCCGGTGGCGTTCTCGCCCAAGGCGAGCCCGGCGGTGTCGAGTTCGGCGAGCGCGGCCAGGGAGTCGGCCAAGGCGTCCGCGATCACCTCCCCGACGGTGCGTCGGTCGGCGGTGGACATCTCCTGTTCGGCCAGGCCCAGCGTGCCGACCAGGTTCACGGTGCCCTCGTCCGGGACGAGCGTGCCCGCGAGTACGTTCAGGAGCGTGGTCTTGCCCCGTCCGTTCTCCCCCACGATCGCGATCCGGGAGGTGGGGGTGACGGTGAGGTCGGTGTCGAAGAGCACTCGGTGGGCGCCCAGGGTGACGGAGACCCCGGACACGACGAGTTGCGCGCGCGAACGCGCGGGAAGGGCGGTGGGCATGTGCGTCCTCTACAACGGGCACGCCGAAGTCACCCGGTGACCGGGTTGGTGGGCGTGCCGAAAACGGCGACCCTCGATGGGGTCAGGTCGTCATGGCCGCGACGCGACGCTCGGAGATGCTCGACGAGCATGGGCGGCGGACGACGCCGTTAAAGGTAGAGAACCGACTGGATCATGTCTCAAGACTAACGCGGGAGCCCCGGCGAACGAAAGTTCTTTTACCGGAGGTCCCGCGCACATCCGGGTCAGGTGCTCGTGAGAACGACGAGCCGGTCGGTGGCCCTGGTCATGGCGACGTAGCGGTCGACCGCGCCCTCGGTGCCCGTCCCGAAGTCCTGCGGGTCGACGAGCACGACCAGGTCGAACTCCAACCCCTTGGCCAGGGTCGGGGTCAGTGATCGCACGCGCGGACCGGGGTGGAAGTCGGGCGCGCCGATGACGCAGGCGATGCCCTCGTCGTTCTCCGCCGCCCAGGCCGCCACGATCGACTCCAGTTCCTCGACACGGCCGTACTCCACCGGGGCGCCCCCACGGATGGAGGTCGGCACGTTGGCGTCCGGCAACACTGCCCGGATGACCGGTTCGGCGGCCTCCATCACCTGGGTCGGGGTCCGGTAGTTGATGCTCAGCGACGCCATCTCGACCCGATCGAAGCCGACCCGCTCCAGCCGCTCCCGCCAGGACTCGGTGAACCCGTGCCGCGCCTGGGCACGGTCGCCCACGATGGTGAAGCTGCGGGAGGGGCAGCGCTGTAGCAGCATTTGCCACTCCGCGTCGGTAAGTTCTTGGGCCTCGTCCACGACGATGTGCGCGAACGGGCCGGCGAGCAGGTCCGTGTCACCGGTGGGCAGGGCCGCCTCGTCGACCAGGTTCTCGCGCAGGTCGGCGTGGTGCAGCATCGTCACCAGCCCCTCCCCATCATCGTCCGCGGCCATCAGATCGTCGATGACGTAGGACACGCGTTCACGTTCGGTCTCGGCGGCGGCATCGTGGCGGCGCTTGCGCTCGGAGGCCTTCGGGTCGCCGAGCCGCCGTCGGGCCGCGTCCAACAGCGGCAGGTCCGACACCGTCCAGGCCTGGGCGTCCTCGCGTTGCAGGGCGCGGACCTGGTCGGGTTCCAACCAGGGCGCGCACAGACGTAGGTATGCCGGGACCGACCACAGGTCGCCCACCAGGTCCGTGGGTTCCAGCAGCGGCCAGGATCGATACAGGGCGCCGATCAGCTCCCGGTCGCGCAGTAGCCAGGAGTGCAGCATCTTCGTGGTGACGTCCTCCTCCTCGTGCTGGTCGTCCAGGATCGCGACCAGTTCCTCCAGGATGCGTTCGCGCGCCTCGTTGTGCGGGGTGCCCGGGTCCACCGCGTCGAACGCCTCCTTCCAGTCGGCGGCGCTCAACCGGAGGTCGAACCACGGGGTCGACACGGTCATGGCCTCGGTGGGTGGTCGCTCGTAGAACCGCACGGCCGGTTCGATCGCCTCCACCAGGCGCGCGGACTCCTTCAGCCGGGCGACCTCGGGATCGGTCTCCTCGCCGGCCATGGCGCCCTCGGGGACCAGGTCGCGCAGCGTGCGGGTCTGCACGCCCTCCTCGCCCAGGCTCGGCAGGACGTCGGCGACGTAGGCCAGGTAGGGCTGGTGGGGGCCGATGAACAGCACCCCGCCGCGCCGGTGGCCCAGCCGGGAGTCGGCGTAGAGCAGGTGGGCGGTGCGGTGCAGGGCGACCACGGTCTTACCGGTGCCCGGTCCCCCATCGACGACCAGGGCCCCGGAGGACCCCGCCCGGATGATGGCGTTCTGGTCGGCCTGGATGGTGCCGAGCACGTCACGCATCCGGTCGGAGCGGTTGGCTCCCAGGCTCGCGATGAAGGCGGACTGGTCGTCGAGGGCGGCGTGGCCCTCGAAACCGTCCTCGGTGAACACCTCGTCCCAGTAGTCGCCGATCCGGCCGAGCTTCCACCGGTAGCGACGACGACTGACCAGACCCATCGGGTCGGCGTGGGTGGCGGCGAAGAACGGTTCGGCGGCGGGCGAGCGCCAGTCGATGAGCAGGCGGTCTCCCTCCGAGTCGGAGAGGCCGAGCCTGCCGACGTAGACGGGATGCTCCTCACCCGCACGGACGAATCGGCCCAGGCACAGGTCCAGGCCGAAGCGGCGTAGGGCGCGCAACCGAGAGGACAGGCGGTGGATCTCCATGTCACGTTCGACCGTCTCTCGGATGTTGCCACCCGAGGACCGGCGCTGGACGTCGAGGCGTTCGTTCAGGTCGGCGATGCCGTTTTCGAGGCTGCGCGCGATGGCGGCGAAGTGTCGCTCATCGTCGGCGATCAGCTTCGGGTCGGCCTTGGGAG
This sequence comes from Nocardiopsis listeri NBRC 13360, assembly GCF_001570765.1. Classification (GTDB taxonomy): domain Bacteria; phylum Actinomycetota; class Actinomycetes; order Streptosporangiales; family Streptosporangiaceae; genus Nocardiopsis; species Nocardiopsis listeri. The sequence continues at coordinate 37,426 of NZ_BCSH01000075.1, forward strand.
CGAGGTGTTCGGAAAGGTCGAAGGCGCTGGTGGCCTGGGTTTTCACGTCGTCTCCCCGATCGTGGGTTGTGCTCACGAAGGTCGATTGTGAACCACCACCGGGGTCTTGCCGCAAGCCCGGGGGTGCGCTATAAATTAGAAGTGGCGGGAGGTCTCTGGAATCGCCCGCACCCCACCTCCACCCCCGCACCGACCCGCAGTAACGTTCACGCCGCCGCCTCTTGCGCGCGGCTTTTTTCATGCTCTTTGGTCGGGTCACACCGCTCGGGTGGGTCCCCACTCGGGCCGGTCCTGCCACTCAGGTGAGAAATCGGAATCGACAGCCACGGATCGACCGTCCGTGAGAACATGGGAACGAGCCTCGGTACCAGGAGTTCCCATGGGTATGGCCGCTTTCCCTCGACCCCCTCTCGCCCCGTGCCACAGCGGTTCCTGCGCGGGCGGACAAAGGTCCGACGTCCATTCTCTTTCCGGTCAGAACGAAAAGCAGGAGTTGTTCCGGTGACCCCTCAATCCGCCCCCGCCGAGATACGACCGGTCGACGGCCCCACCCCCACCCGGCCACTGCGCATCATGGTCGTCGACGACCACGCCCTGTTCCGTCGCGGCCTGGTGTCGGTCCTGGACGACGAGGACGACATCGACGTGGTCGGCGAGGCCGGTGACGGTGACGTGGCCGTCCAGAAGGCCGGCGAGCTGCAACCGGACGTCATCATCATGGACGTGATGATGCCGCACACCACCGGCATCGAGGCGGGCCCCCGCATCCGCGCCATCGCGCCGGACGCCAAGTTCGTGATGCTCACCATGAGCGAATCCGAATCCGACCTGTTCGAGGCCCTCAAAGCGGGCGCGACCGGCTACCTCCTCAAGGAGATGGCCGTAACCGACCTGCCCCGCGTGGTGCGGACCATCGCCACCGGCCGCTCATGTCTGGACTCCTCCATGGCGACCAAGCTGATCGCCGAATTCGCCGAACTGGCCAAGCAGGAGACCTCCCACCGGCCCAAGGAGACGCTCCCCCAGCTCACCCCCCGCGAGACCGAGGTACTCAAACTCCTGGCCAGGTCCATGAACAATCGCGAGATCGGTGGGCGCCTGTTCATCACCGAGAACACCGTGAAGAACCACGTCCGCAACATCCTGGAGAAGCTCCAGGTGCACTCGCGCACCGAGGCCGCCATCTACGCGGTCCGCGCCGAATACGTGAGCTGACCACCGAACACGTGGGCCGACACATCTGCCACACAAAGCGAATGACGATTGCCTTCGCCTCGAAGCCGATGGTGGGTGGTGGGATGTACGGGTAGCGCGTAGTGAGCGTCGAAGCGTGTCGGCCTCCGAGGTTGTCCACAGGCCAGAAAGTTCGTGCTGGTGGTGGGGTCGATGGGCGTGATCCCATTGATCTTGGGGGAGCCGCTGGTTTCGCCGGTTTTGTGCTGCCCAGGGTGGGTGGTGAGGGTGGGGCGCCTGGGGTCGTGATCCTGCTG
>NZ_BCSH01000076.1 GCF_001570765.1 Nocardiopsis listeri NBRC 13360
GGCTCAATACGAGTGGCCATGACGGGGATGGGAGCGCCAGTTCGGCGGATCGGGCCGAGGCCAAGAGCAGGGCGTCCTCGTGGTGCCGCGCGACCAGCTGCAACCCCACGGGAAGGCCGTCCGAGGTGAAACCAGAGGGAAGACTCAGGGCCGGATGGCCGGTGAGGTTGAACAACCAAGTGAAACCCACGCTCATCACCTCACCCGGACCGGAGTGCGGATGGGGCGGGTTCGGGGTCGTGGGCGTGGCGAGCAGGTCCACGGAGTCGAAGAGTTCCGCCAGAGCGGAGTCATTGTCCGGTTCGACGTCGGGCTGGGCACCGGGGCAGATGTGGGAGTTCCGTTTCCTACGGGCCAGCCAAGCCTCCGCGGGATCGGTGAGCGAGAGCTCGGGTTCCGATATCGTCACCTCCGAGACCTGGGCCCAGCGCCGTAGCGCCCGTTCCGCGACCGAAACCACTTCCGGGTCCGGCCGGTTGTATCCCAGAGTCGGAGACCACGCGACACGCACTTTCGTGGGCGCTTCGATGACCTCGCCTCCGAGAACACAACTCTTGTACAGGTCGAGGTCGGAAACAGTGCGTGCGATCGGCCCGCCGACAGTCAGGCCGGCCTGGTCACGGGCCGGGAGCAGTCCCGTGGTCGGCTTGTATCCGAGGACCCCGCACCAGGCCGCGGGTATGCGAGTGGACCCGGCGCCGTCGCTCGCGGTCGCCAATGGCACCACCCCGGTGGCCACGGCGACTGCGGAACCGGCCGAGGAACCGCCCGGAACCCGGTCCGCCCGCCAGGGGTTGAGAGTGGGTCCCTTATCCGTGTGTCCCCAGGTCTTCCACCGCGTCCCCGGCCCTGGCACCGACGTGGCGCCGATGGGTACCGCACCGGCGGCGATAAGACGTCGGGCCTGGTGGGAACCGGTCCCCTCCACCGCCTTCACCACCAGCGGAACCCCGGCCATGGGAAGGCGTGCCCCATCGGCGACCAGGGCGTCCACCTCCGCCGCGCGGTCCAGCGCCACATCCGGCCAGAGCTCGACGAAGGCGCGTAGATGTCTGATCCGGTGGGCAGAGACCAGCGCGGCACGGGTCGTCTCGACCGCGCTCACCGCAGCCCGCGTCACCCGGATGGCCGTTTCAACCGCTGTCAGCGGTAGTGCGCTCCTCACCCGGCCGAGACTAGGGCATGCTCGGCGGACCTTGCCCTGCCACGCGTTGCTCCATCGGTACTTCGTGCACGGCGTGGACCGGGCCGGTCCGTGAACCCCTGTCGTACGAAGGCCCATGTGCCGGCGTGGACCCGCGACCGAAGGCCGAGGTCCCACCGGGCAGTGGAGTCAGGCTTCGTCCCCGCTGAGGTGTCGGATGAAGGAGCGGTAGTCGCGCAGGGCCAACCGCAGGACCTCGGTATCGACACCTTCGGCCTCGTCCCAGGTGGCGCGCAGCGTCGTGCGCCGTTCCTCCAGGGCCGCGACCACGGCCTCGGCGACCTCGGCCGCCAGCGCGTCCGCCTCGGCCACGGAGGAGCGAGGGTCGTCCACGAAGCCGATCTGCACCTCCTTCCAACGGTCGAGGACCCCGGAGCCCTCCAATCCTCGAGGGCGGAGACGCCAGGCCTCCCCGTCCCGTTTCGAGGGCCGTCCCGGCGAGGAGGACCGACTCGGGGGCGAGGTCCTCTCCGGCGTGGAACGTGGTCGGGCCGGGGGCGGGGTGCTCTCGGTGCCGGGGGTGGGACGCTTCTGTGCCGCCGGGACCCGCTTACGGCGTCCCGCGCCGCTCTTGGGCTCACGTTCGGGCAGGGGTTCGGGGTCCCTCACCTCGGCTCGGACCTCGGTGGTGGTGGGGTCGACGTGGTCGGGTGCGGGGATCCACGGGCCGCTGTCGGTGGACTCGGGATCCTTCGGGGAATCGTGGGGTTCCTTCGGGGTCTCCATCGGTCGTGCCTCCTGACCCGGTCGCGGAATCCTTGCGTGGTGCGCGCGCAGGGTCCAACGGGCTCCGCGGCCGGAGTCATCGGAAGGGTCGGACCCTCTCACTGACCCTCCTCCGTGGTGTTCTCGACGGTTCGTTCACCGGCCGGCGCGGGTTCCTTGCGTGGTGGGAGCCCGCCGAGCAGTGAGTCGGTGAGACCGCGGTAGGCCACGAGCGCCTCCCGCAGGTTCTCGGTCTGTTCCTGGTCGGCCTCGGCGAGGTGGCCGGCCGCGTGGGCGCGGCGGAAGCCGGCGACGGCGGCAGGATGGTCCACGGACAGGACCTTGGCCAGGCGTTCGAACCCGTCGTCGTCGGCGGTGACGGTCGGGACGTCGGGGTAGCCCACGTCCCGCATGATGGTCTCGACCAGGCCGCGGGCGTCGTGCACGGCGCGGACCGGGTCGTCCACGAACCCCTGCTGTACGGAGGCCCACGTGTCGGTGTGGGTCCGGCGTTCCTCGTCGGTGAGTTCACGGAGGTCGATGCCCTTGCGGTGGTCGAGCCGTTCCGTGAGGTCCTGTTCGGCGACGGCGGTGTCGCCGTGGGTATCGACGGTGTGGTCGTACTCGGTGCCGAAGCGCTGTTTGAGCCGGGCGGTGCGCCGGGCCGGAAGGATCGAGGACCGCGCGGCGAACGCGATGCCTCCGGCGAGGACGACCGCGACCACGAGCACTATCGCGATGATGACTATGGTTTGGGTCTCCACGGGGGTACCTCCTGTGCGGCTCTTGCCCTCGGTCGCACCCACGAAACGCCACCCGAACGGTGGTGCGGGGTTCGCGCAGGTGAGAGGGCGATCGTCAGGGGATGACCGGTTCGGCGGTTTTGCGACCAGCCGATTCTCCGGGGTGTACAGGGGGCGTCACTCGGGGCGCATGGACCGCGTCGGGGTACACGGCCCCGGGTGATCGGGCCGTCGCACTCGGTTCTAGGGTGGCGACGTCGTGCGAACCTCGTGAGATAAGGCCCTTCATGCCCAAGAACGTGTACGCCTCCGTCGCCCTCTCCTGGGGCCTGGCCCTGGTCCTGACGTTGAGCGGCTGCGGCGGTGATCCGGAGACGACCGAACCGGATGCGGCCGCCGCCGACGCACCCGAGACGGAAAGGGGACCGGAGGCGGAGGTGGAGGCGGGGGAGGGCGAGCGGCCGGAAAGAGACCTGGCCGACCCCCTGACGATCGCCCCCGAGAACCTGTGCGCCGTACTCTCCGAGGAGACTCTGAACGACCTCCTCGGCGAGGAGGACACGCGCAGCGACCCGCAGGGGTCGACGGGCGTCCCCGACCCCGACGATCTGGACGAGCTCGACCGGCTGCGAATGAGCTGCATGCTCGTCTCGGCGGCGGGCGGAACGATCCACTTCTCGATGGAGGTCCACGAGGGGCCCTACGTCGACAGCACCCTCGCCTCCTACACCGAGGAGGACGCCGACCCGGACGTCGACCTCGGCGAGTTCGCCGTGACGGGCGAGGGCATCGGTGACGGGGCCGGGGTGACGGTCGTGGACGGTCAGGTCCTGGTGGAGGTGACCTACGACCGTATGGGCGAGGCCGACCAGGACGAACTGTCGGAGGGCGCGCTCCGGGTCGCCGAGGAGATCATGGCGTCCATGGACTGACGGCATGGCCCGACGCGTACCACCATGGTCTCGCCCCCGCCCCGAAGAGGGCCCGCGTCATCGCTTCCTTCGGCGGGCCAACGAGGCGCCCAGCGCCGGCCGGTCGATCTTGGCGTTGTGCCGACGGTCCACGGGAAGACGCCGTACCTCGACGAACTCGGTGAGGCCCCGGGTCGACTCGTGGCGATCCGCCAGTGCGCGCAGCTCGGCGGCCACGGTCGCGGAGTCGCGTCGGTCCTCGTCGGAGCGTTCGACGCAGACCACCGCGGCGATGCTCCCCGCCCGGGGCACACCGACCAGGGCCGCTCGGTGGACGGCCGGGTGGGTGGCCAAGACCGGCTCGACCCGCAACGGCAGGAAGATCCCGTCCCGGGTGATGACCCGGTGCGAACGTCGTCCGCCCAACCACAGCCGATCCTGGTCGTCGAGGTGCCCGACGTCCCCCAACCGGTGCCACACCGTGCCGTCCGGGTCGGAGACCTTGTTCGCGGCGGTGGCGACCGGGTCCTGGAAGTAGTCCTCGCTGATGTGCGGGCTACGGGCGATGACCTCGCCGACCTCGCCGGCGGGCAGGGCCTCCACGTCACCGATGTCGGTGATGTTCCCCTCGGTCACCGGGACGATCCGGAGTTCGACACCGGGCAGGCCCGGCCCCACACACAGGCCCTCACCGCGTTCGGTGCGCTCCCAGGTCTCCTCCAACACCGTCGTTCCCGAGATCTCGCACAGTGGAAGCGCCTCGGTGGCCCCGTAGTTGGAGTACAGCTCGCCCTCGGGGCCGAGCATGTCCCGAACCGCCGCGTACAGCGGCCCCTGGACCTCGGCGCCGCCCGCGACGATTCGCCGTACGCTCTTCACCGTGATCGACTCGCGGCGGGCGTGCTCCGAGAGGTTTCGCAGCAGAGCGGGCGAACCGAACATCGTCCGGACGCCACGCTCCTCGATGGTACGCAGCAGCGCAGTCGGGTCGGCGTCGCCGGGCCCCTTCATGGTGAAGTCCATCGGGGGGACCACCACCTGCCCGCCGGCCGACAGCGCGATGATCCAGAACATCGGGAACGTGGGCATGTCGACCACGTCGCCGCCGTCACCGAGCGCCCACTGGGCGCCGACCAACTCGACCATGGCGGCGAAGTTGCGTTGACGCAGCACCGTGGGTTTGGGCTTGCCGGTGCTGCCGGTGGTGAAGGCGATGACGGCCGGATCGCCGGGTTCGACCTCGGCGGGTTCCGGTACGTCCGGAGCACGGTCCGACAGCAGCTCGTCCATCGACCGCACGCCGGGCCAGGAACCGTCCACGACGAACTCCTGACGCACCGTTCGCTTGCCCCAACCGAAGAGCCGCTTGGCCAGGTACGCGCGCGGCGTACCGAAGAACACCTCCGGGCCGATCCGGTCGAGGCACCGTCGGACCCGCCGCATGCCGTGGCTGTAGGGCTCGATGCCCACCAGGGTGGCGCCCACACGGAAGAGCGCGGTGCCCAGCACGAGCGCGTTGAAGCTCGGCGGGACCATGAACGAACACAGGGTGCCCTCCCGGATCCCGGCGGCGCGCAAGCCTTCGGCCAGGCGTTCGGCGCGGTCCGACAGTTCGCCATAGGTCCGCTCGCGGTGGATGAGGACACCGTCGCGTCCCTTGTCGGTCTGGACCATGGCGACGCGGTCGGGGTCGGCGCGAGCCACGTCCAGGACCCGGTCGGCGACGCGGACGCGGTCGGGGGTGGTGGGGGTCGGTCCGGTCATCGGGGCACCTCCGGGGTCATCGGGCGGGGGAGTCGACGTTGTCCAGGAAGGAACGGATCTCCTGGGTCACCGTCTCGGGCCGTTCGAGCATGGGCATGTGGCCCGCGTCGCGGACCAGGACACGGTGTTCGGAGCGCAGCAGGGCGTCGAGGCGCACTCCGGCGACCGGTGACAGCACGCGGTTGCGGGCGCCCCAGATGGTGCAGAGCGGGGGCCCGTCGGGTCCGCGCACGATCCGGTAGCTGGCGGGCAGGTCCGTGAGGACGTCGGTGAGGGCCGGTGTCTGGTCGTTCCGGAGCATGCAGGCGGTCAGTTCCGGATCGTGGTGGAGCCCGGCGCGGACACCGGCCGGACCCAACTGGAAGCGCAGCGCCAAGGGGACGGCGGCGCGCGGGACGCGGATCCGACGCAGAGCCGCCCGCACCGGAGCGGTCACCGGTGACCAGGCCTCGGTGGGGGCCATGAAGATCCCGAGGCCACCTCGGCGGAACGTCGCATCCGTCAGGGGGTTGACCATGACGAGAGCCCGCACGTTCTTCGGGTCGCAGGCGGCGACCCCGGCGGCGATGGCCGATCCCATGCAGTTGCCGATCAGCGTGACGGGGGAGAGGTCGTCGTGCTCGATGAGGGCCGACACCAGGTCCACGTGCGCGGCGAGGTCGATCGGCTCGGGCGGCATGGGAGAGGCGCCGAAGCCCGGCAGGTCGATGGCCACCACGCGGTGGTCGGCGGCCAGGTCGGCGATCTGGTGTCGCCAGATGCCGTGGGAGGTGCCGCCGTTGTGGAGCATGACGACGCCGGGTCCGCTGTCGCCGGCACGTCGGACCGCGACCTCGACGCCGTCATGTCGGAACCGTTCGAGCGTCGCGTCGTCGGGTCGACTTCCGAGGTCAGAAGGTTTTTGCGTGCTTTCTCCCATCAAGGCCTCCATGTCGCATTTCAGAGAATGATCATTCTCTGAAATCGGAGGCTACTGGGATGTGCTGCCCGCCACAACCCCCTGTGCGGGTGGGACGGCACCACGCAGGAGCCAGCCCACCGACTCGACGAGTCGGTCCGGTGACACCGCGTTCGCGTCGACCAGCCGCTGCATCGCGTACCCGTACGCCATCGCCTGCACCGCGCCGGCGAGCCGTTCCGCCACGTCCGGATCGGCCACCACGCCGGCGTCGACGATGTTCGTCAAGAGGTTGGCCCGTACATCGGCCAACAGTCGCGCGACGGCCTCCTCCAACGGAGGATGCCGCAGCGCGTACAGCCAGAACTCGGCCATGAGGAGGACGATGTCGGGCGCGGTCTCGATCGTGGAGGTCCAGTTGGTGACCATCCGGGCGATCAACTCGTCGTGGTCGGCGGTGACGTCGGCGTGGTGCCGACGCGAGGCCGCGCCCGCCTCGACCACGCGTCGGACCACGGCCAGGAAGAGTTCCTGCTTGCCGCTGAAGTTCGAGTAGATCGCCCCGGTCGACATTCGGGCCTCGTGCGCGATCCGTGGAATGGAGGTTGCGCTGTATCCGTAACTCGCGAACACCGTCGCGGCGGCGTCGAGCAATGCCTCACGGGTGCGCTCCTGGCGCTGTCTGCGGATCCCGACCACGTCTGAGTCCTCCTCATGTGTGTGCGGACACAGACTAGGCCGACGCCTCACTCGGTGGGAGGCGCTCGAAAGTGGTCGGGCGCGGGCATGGACGCTCACGTGGAAGGGGCTGGAGGCGGTGAACGGTTCCCCGCGCCACCCGCACGAACGCTCGACCGGCCGCGCCATCAGGTCCGGTTCCGAGGGCAGGACGAGCCGGTGGGAGATCGGCGCCATCCGAATGCCGTCGGCGCCCAGACCCACGTGGTTCTCGTCGAGCAGCCGGGTGACGTGGTCGTACCGGTTCACGTCCAGGGTCGCCGACCCCGGGGGCGCACGTTCCACGTTGACGAACCGGCCTCCCCGGATCCAGGCCCGCGGAGGCGCCGCCTCCACCACTTGGAGTTCCAGGTGGGACCGTATCGGCGTGTTCTTCGCCATCTCTTTCGACGGCGTTCTCCGGTCGTCGATGAAAATAACCAACGAACCTTACCGTGTGAATGTGGGAAATATTCTCGGCTCGTCTTCCTTGTGTCCGTTTATGTTACTTGTGTTCTCGGTTGAAAGGATGGTAATTCTCTCTGGTCGTCCATGTGAGGTCTTTTGTGTAATACCTTCGCCTGGCGATGAATGAGGGCTTTTCGAGCAATCTGCCCATTGGTCTGTTTCCGGGTGAAGAATGAGGTCGGGGGTCTTCGGAGGATCGGGCGACCACCCTTCTGAGCTGCTTTTCTGTCGTCGAGGTGGGCTGTAGTCTCTCTTCTTCAACCGACCGTGGGTCGACTGACAGGCGCACGAAAACAATCTTCTGGCCGCTTCATCCCCGCTGTCGCCCGCGTATTGAATCTGTCGGCGTAGATCTGATTTCATCAGCCCGCAGAGCGTGGAGAGTGTCCGTGAGTCCCGACACCGAACAAAGTAATCCTGGTGCCACTACCGATGAGAGGAAGTTCCTGTATGCCCGTTCCGCCCTGCTCGGATATTTCTTCCTGACCGGAGCATTGTTGCCGGTGTGGGCGTCCCGCATCCCGGCGGTCAAGGAACAGGCCGGCGTCGGTGCCGACCAACTGGGCCTCGCCCTCCTGTGCATGGGGTTGGGGGCGGTGCTCACGGCGCGTACGGGCGGAGCCCTGCTCGACCGGTGCGCGCCCCGATTCGTCATCGTCCCGGCCGGGGTGATCGCGCCCCTGTGCCTGGTGTTGCCCGGTTTGGCCGAGGGCCCCGGCCGGTTGGCCCTCGCCCTGTTCGTGCTGGGCGTCGCCCACTCCTTGCTCAACATCAGCGTCAACACCCACGCCGCCCTGCTCCAGAGGCCCCTGGGACGTTCGATGATGTCCTCCTGCCACGCCTTCGTGTCACTGGGGTCGTGCTTCGGGGCGCTGTGCGGATTCGTCACCGCCTACGCGGGAGTCAGCCCGCTCGCCGCGTTCCAGATGGTGGGGGCACTCCTGGCCCTGGCCACTTTGCTCCCGATGGGAGCCCTGTTGCGGTTCGCGCCTCCGCCGGTGGAGAAACCGAGCCGACACCGTGAGACCGCCCGGCGGTCCGTGCTCTCACCACATCTGCTCCTCTTGGGAGCGATGGTCCTGACGGCCATGCTCACCGAGAGCGCCGTCCAGGACTGGAGCGCGCTCTACGCGCAGGAGAGCGTGAGCGCCTCCGGGGCGTTCGCGGCCTCGGTCTTCGCCACGTTCACGATCACCATGACTATCGGCCGCCTGCTCGGGGACCGCCTGGCCCGGGTGCTGGGCCGCGTGAAACTGCTGCGGTCCAGTGCCCTGGTCGTGGTCTGCGGGTTCTTCATCGCCCTCGTCGTGCCCTGGGCCTGGGCCCTGCCGGTGGGGTTCGCCCTGGTCGGTCTGGGCCTCTCGTGCACGGTGCCGCAGCTCTTCAGCGCCGCGTCGGAGATCGACCCCCACCGGGTCGGAAGGAACCTGGGGACGGTGGCGGCGATCGGTTACCTGGGTCCTCTGGTGGGGGCGCCCGTGATCGGTGCCCTCGCAGAGCAGGAGGGCGTCGGCACGGGCCTGTTGTTGCCCGCGTTCCTGGTGTGCGGCCTGGCCCTGGGTGCCGGCGTGGCCGGTCCGCGCCGCGCGACGCGGGTGGCCCACCGCCAGGCCCGATGAGGTGTCGCACGTGGACACTCGTCGGATTCGCGAAGAGGCCCGAGCGGGACACGAGGGCTTCTAGGACCGGGCCCCGGCGCCGTGAGGCGCCACCTTCTCGGTCGATCCGGATACGGTTCTGACGCCTCATACGTGCCGGAGAGGAGATCATCCTCGAAGAGGACGTACACCACCGGACCTCCATGAATCTGGCCGAAGACAGGAATACCCGCGACCCGGAGGAGCAGGGGCCGGTGTGGACCGAGCGTCTCTCCTGAGGGGGACAACCGGGGTTCGGCGGACTTCAGGGGCACATGGGGCCAGATCGCCTGATGCCACTGGTGGTCGGTCACCGGAAGTATGCCCTGGTTGTCGGCGTGGGTTGTTACCGTCACCACATGAAGGTCGTCTACAAGATCACTTACCCCAACGGAAAAATCTATGTCGGCTCAGATCTCACCGATAGCCGACTGACCTACTTCGGGAGCCCTTCGAAGGAGCTCCTGCGGCGAGACTTCGACCGCGCCGAACTTCAGGACTTCACCATTCGCAAACAGATCCTGTGGCAATCCGAGACCGCCACGGATAGCGAAACCCGTCGACGTGAGAATGCGTTGATCGTCGAGCACGGCGCGAACGACCCTGAGCACGGGTACAACCAGCGGCCACGGTATCGGGGCGCTGGTGACCTGGGTTGATTCGATGACACGGGGACCTGACCTGAAGAGTTCCGAAGGAGGGGGCCGTCGACACCTACGAGCGCGCGCCGAGAGCCCAGTGGGATAGCAGGCTGAGCTCCGAAGTCCAGGGCCTGCGCTGCCCACCTGGCTGCAGCGTCGATCACACCGGGCCGTGCTCTACGGTGCCGGTGTGAGTACGCGATGGACGATTCACGGCGAGAAGCTCGTGGACGAGAGCCGGCATATCCGACTGTCCACGGTCGACATCACTCTCCCGGACGGGGTGTCCTTCACGCAGTACGTCGTGGCCATGCCCCCGGCTGCGATGACGCTGGTGATCAACGACCAGCGCGAAGTGCTCCTGATGCGGCGGCACCGGTTCGTCATCGACCGCTGGGTGTGGGAGCTTCCCGGTGGTTACGTGGACGGCGCGGAGGACATCGGGGCCGCTGCGGCTCGTGAGGTCGAAGAGGAGACCGGGTGGCGCCCCTGCTCGATGGAGCACATGGTGACCTTCCAACCCGCGATCGGGTCGGTGGACCAACCCCAGATCATTTACCTGGCACGTGGCGCCGACCTGACCGACACCCCTCCCGACGTCAACGAGGCACAGGAGATTCGTTGGTGGCCGCTGGAGGAGGCGGTGGCGATGATCGAACGCGGCGAGATCGTCGGTGCGTCCACGGTGGTGGCGGTCTACCGGGCGCTCACTCTGGTGTGACGGCCTTCCCGGTCCGCCCGGCGTGTATGGACCCGAAGGGGAAGGCGAGCAGCCTTGTCCCGACGACCGAACGGGGTGGCGTTAGTGGTGTCGGTCCAACAGGTTGGTGAGGTGCTGACGTACGTCGGGTTCCAGACGTTTGTGTACGGTGTCGCGCTCTGCGGCCTGGATGATCTCGGCCGCGATCACTAGTTCGGCGAGCCGGCCGCTGGGCGTGTTCAGTAAGTCGGCGAACGCGGTGTGAACCTTCTCGGCCGCCTCCGGCCGGGGGAGCGCGTAAGCGTGCAGGACGGCGGCGTCGTATCCGGCAGGGGCGAGGCCCCATCCTTCCCAGTCGATGATCTCCGGTGGGTCTGAGGTGAGGTTCGCCCAGTGCAGATCTCCATGAGCTGTCTCCCACTTCGGCACGGTCAGGTCCCTTCCCGCTAGTTCGGGGATGAACCGGGGGATGCGGTCGATGAACTCCTGTGTCATGACCTGGCGACCGAGTGAGGTCGGGGTTTCACGAAGCCGGTCCATGCCATTGCGCAGTTCTCGCCACCACCGGTCGGACACAGGGACAGGAGCGGTCAAGTAAGGGGACTCCGACAGCGCCTGTCCTTTGAGCCGTTCCCACAGCTGAGCCTGGAACGCCTGCTCGGGCGACTCCTCGGTCCATGAGTGCTCACCGAGCGGTGCTGGACGCGGGATCACCTCGTCCAACAACACGTCTGTGAGCCCGGGGCCCTCCCACCGTTTCCCGCCTGGTCGAGGTGCGCTGTTCAGCCGCAACCAGGCGGGGACACCTTTGAAGGAGACCGGCCCGCCGACGGTTCTCCCGACCACCTCTCCGCGTAGCTCGGCTTCGGGATCGACCGCGACACCGAGAACGCTAGCTGCATGGTGCCATCGAGGGACCAGGTCAGGGGACGGAGGAGAGGAGGTCACAGATCTCCTTGAGCCGAAGCGGGGACAGCGGGTGGGAAGCGACCGTGTCGGCTGCCTCGTACCAGTACCTGGTCTGGGTGGTGCTGAGCAGCAGGCCGGTGAGCCCTGGTGTTGAGGCGGCGACTTTGAGAGCGGTCTGCGCGCTTGTGGAATCGGAGGAGATGTAGTCGGCCAGACGGTCGTTGATGTGTGGGATGAGGTCCCCACCGTGGAGCGGCGCAGACCCCCACATCTCCAATCCTGCCTGCTCAGACGCCTGGATGGGGTCCGTTGGGCGAGAGCTTCACAGAGGGGTTCGAGACATTCTCCTAGGCACTCCACACCAGGCCGCGGACCGGTTGGCGTCATCCGTGGCTCCGTACACCGTGCCCGTTCAGAACCCTGGGAACGCGAAAGGCCAGGTGTTCGAAGAATCTCGAACTACCTGGCCTGTTGTGTATCTGGAGCGGATGACGGGAATCGAACCCGCGTTATCAGCTTGGGAAGCTGAAGTTCTACCATTGAACTACATCCGCGTGGGCGCGCCGGTTGCGGCTGCCAACGGTGATTATCCTAGCCCAACTCCGGGCCGGATGGGCAAGTCGGCGTGGTGGTGAAGCCCTCACGGAGGCGCCGCCGGTCCGTTCTCGCAGGCGGTGGGTTCGACCGGTAGGTTCGACACCGTGTTGCTCTCCGATCGTGACCTCAATAAGCAGATCGAGTCCGGGCGGGTCCGGATCGATCCCTTCGACCCCTCTCTCGTCCAGCCGTCCAGCATCGACGTGCGTCTGGATCGTTTCTTCCGGGTCTTCGAGAACCACAAGTACCCCCACATCGATCCCTCTGTGGAACAGCCGGACCTCACCCGGCTGGTGGAGACCGACGGGGATGAGGCCTTCATCCTGCACCCCGGCGAGTTCGTGTTGGCCTCCACCTACGAGGTGGTGACCCTGCCGGACGACATCGCGAGCCGGTTGGAGGGCAAGAGTTCTCTCGGGCGGCTGGGTCTGCTCACGCATTCGACCGCCGGGTTCATCGATCCGGGGTTCTCCGGCCACGTGACCTTGGAGTTGTCCAACATGGCGACGCTGCCGATCAAGCTCTACCCGGGCATGAAGATCGGGCAGCTGTGCATGTTCGAGCTGACCTCACCGTCGGAGCGCCCGTACGGCTCGGCCGCTTACGGCTCGCGCTACCAGGGACAACGCGGTCCGACCCCGTCGCGTTCGCACCAGAACTTCGTTCGGACCCGGGTCGTGGAGGAGGAGCGTTAGAGCACGGGGGCGCTTCGAAGCCTCAAAACGTCCTTACGGTACGGTCATGTTTTGACACGTTCCGTTGTTCCATGTGCCTGACATGGAACTGTGACCCTTGTCGCCCTAAAATGTGTAGTGGCGTAAATCACATTGGGGCGCTCTGCGGGAGCTACATCCGGCTCTACAGGTCGACGGACGTGTTTTATGGCGGCTAAACATGTTATTTGGTAGTGACATGCCGCCTGAACTGTGCGTTCACATCTCGGTAAGGTGGCGCCCCGACGTGACCAGGTGATGGTTTCGCCCTTTGACGGGCGCGCACGGGGGGCTCTGCGCGGACCACTCACCTGTGGAGACCGCGGGCTCGCGATGGGGACCGACAATCCTCAGCGGGCCTTCGCGACAGGGACAGCCCCGTAGAGGAGACCGTGCCAGCAGTACGCGCAGACCACTTGTACAAGGTGTTCGGTAAGCAATCGAAGGTAGCCGTCGAACGGCTGTCCGACGGTAGCCACCGTGACACCATCGCCGACCTCGACGTGACCGCCGCCGTCATCGACGTGTCCTTCGAGGTCCAACCGGGCGAGATCTTCGTCGTCATGGGCCTGTCCGGCTCGGGTAAGTCGACGCTGATCCGGATGCTCAACGGCCTCCTCGACCCGACCGCGGGGTCGGTCGAGGTCGACGGCGTGGACATCACCGCCCTCAACAAGAAGGATTTGCTCAAGCTTCGGGGCGAGAAGATCAGCATGGTCTTCCAGCACTTCGCCCTGCTCCCGCACCGCACCGTGCTGGAGAACGCGGCCTATGGCCTCGAGCTGCGCGGAATGCCGCGCGCCGAGCGCTTCGAGAAGGCCAAGGAGACCCTCGCCCTGGTGGGGCTGGAGGGATGGGAGGACAAGCTCCCGCAGCAGCTCTCCGGTGGCATGCAGCAGCGCGTGGGCCTGGCCCGCGCCCTGGCCGCGGACACCGACATCATCCTCATGGACGAGGCGTTCAGCGCGCTGGACCCGCTGATCCGCCGCGACATGCAGACGCAGCTCATCGAGCTCCAGGCGAGCCTGGGCAAGACGATCATCTTCATCACGCACGACCTCAACGAGGCCATGCGCCTCGGTGACCGGATCTGTGTGCTCCGGGACGGTCGTGTCGCCCAGATCGGAGAAGCCGCCGAGATCCTCAACTCCCCGGCCAACGACTACGTGGAACGTTTCATCGAGGACGTGGACCGGTCCCGGGTGCTCACCGCGTCCGCCGTCATCGACGCCTCCGTGGCCAAGGACGACTCCGCTCCGCAGGTCGGCGCCGGCACCGCCGTCGCCGACCTGTTCTCGAGTGTGTCCACCTCGGATCGTCTGCGTGTGGTCTCCGACCAGGGTGAGGTGCTCGGCATGGTGACCCGTGAGTCCGTGCTCGCCTCGCTCAACACCAACGCGAACGGGGAGAAGAGCAAGTGACACCCGTCGACTTTCCGCCCTCCTTGCCCCTCGGTGAGGGATTCGAGGCGTTCAACAGCTGGTTGAAGGCCAACTTCGGTTGGTTCTTCGACCTCAGCGGTGAGTTCATCCGGTGGGCGGTCGCCGTCCTGTCCGGGTTCTTCGTCGAACCCGCGGCCGGGCAGTTGGCCTTCATCGCCGCGGTGATCATCGCCGCGCCGCTGGTGCGTTGGCGTCGGCTTCCGCTGCTCGGCATCGTCATCGGTGTCTCGTTGCTGTACGTCCTCGAAGCACTGTTCGGTGTCGTGACGGCCGTCATCAACGCCGTTCCGGGGCTCTTCATCTGGGCGATGAACCTGTTCGACACGGTCGTTGAGCCCTACTTCGTGGTCTCCCTCGTCTTCCTGGTCGCGGTCACCGCGCTGGGAGTGGTCGAGAAGCGGACCCGGGTCCGCGCCGGGGTCGTCGCCGGTGGCTGGTTGATCGCGGTGCTGCTCGGATGGCTGTTGCTGCCGATGATCCTCACCCGGCCGATGGCGCTGCTGATGATCCTGTTGCTGAGCCTGCTCGCGCTCTCGGTGGCCGGCTGGCGCATGGGGCTGTTCGCGGTGATCGCCCTGACCGTGGTGGCCTCCGTCGGACAGTGGGCCAACGCCATGGACACCCTCGGCCTGGTCCTGGTGGCCAGTCTCGTGGCCGTGGTCATCGCGATCCCGATCGGTATCCTGGCCGCCTACAGCGACATGCTCAGCAAGATCGTCAAGCCGGTCCTGGACCTGATGCAGACGCTGCCCGCGTTCGTCTACCTGATCCCGGCGATCTTCTTCTTCTCGATCGGCGCCGTGCCCGGTGTGGTCGCGACGATCGTGTTCGCGATGCCGCCCGGCGTACGCCTGACCGAACTCGGAATCCGCGGTATCGACAAAGAACTGGTGGAGGCGGGTGAGGCCTTCGGCGCGCCCCGGAGCAAGATCCTCACCGGTATCCAGCTTCCCCTCGCCCTGCCCACGATCATGGCCGGAGTCAACCAGGTCATCATGCTGGGCCTTTCCATGGTCGTCATCGCGGGCATGGTCGGCGCCGGTGGTCTGGGCAGCCAGGTCTACCAGGGCATCACCCGTAACGACGGTGCGCTCGGTTTCGAGGCCGGTATCGCCGTGGTGATCCTGGCGATCTTCCTGGACCGCCTCACCGCCGCCGTCACCAAGAACAGCCCGCAGGCCCGTGTCGCTTCCTGACATCGGCCGGTCCACGAAAGCCACTAGGGAAGGGAATCCCGAAGATGTACAGCCGTAAACGCATGACGGGTCTGGCCGCCGCCGGCATGAGCGGAGTGCTCCTGCTGTCCGCCTGTGGAAACGGCGGAGAGGACCTGACCGGTGGTTCGGACTCCGAAGAGGGCGGTCAGGACATCAGCATCGCTCTGATCGCCTGGGAGGAGGCCATCGCCACCACCGCCATGTGGGAGGTCATCCTGGAGGAGAAGGGCTACAACGTCGACGTCACCGACGTCGACGTCGCCCCGGCCTTCCAGGGCGTCGCCAACGGTGACGTGGACCTGTACCTGGACACCTGGCTCCCGGCCACGCACGAGCAGTACTGGAACGACTACGGCGACCAGATCGAGGACCTCGGTTCCTGGTACGACAACGCGATCCTGACCCTGACGGTCCCCACGTACATGGAGGACGTCAACAGCATCCCGGACCTGCTCGACCACGCGGACGAGTTGGACAACCGCATCGTCGGTATCGACCCGGGCGCCGGCCTGACCGACACCACCCAGAACAGCGCGATGCCCGGCTACGGCCTGGACGACGAGTTCGAGCTCGTGACCTCCTCGGGCGCGGCCATGCTCGCCGAGCTGGACTCCGCGGTCACCGACGAGGAGCCCATCGTCGTCACCCTGTGGCGTCCGCACCCGGCCTACGCCCAGCACGACCTCAAGGACCTCGAGGACCCCGAGGGCTTGATGGGCGAGGCGGAGTCCATCCACTCCATCGGTCGCGAGGGCTTCGGAGAGGACTTCCCGGATGTCGCCGGCTGGATCGAGGGCTGGACGATGGACGACGACGAGCTCGCCACGCTGGAGGTGCTCACACTCGACGAGTACGAGGACGAGCCGCAGGAGGGCGCCCGCGTCTGGCTGTCGGAGAACCCCGAGTTCCTGGAGCGCACCCTGGGCGAGGACGCCGAGGGCCTGGAGTTCTAAGGACTTCCACGCGGACCCGTTCGACGGGTACGCACTCATGAGGGCCGTCCCACCAGGACCCGAGCCACCGGGGGGCGGCCCCTCGTCATGGGCACGGTTGTCCGGAGCCGTGGCGAAGATCCGTGGCCGGTCACGCGAACGACCACGACGGGCTGGAGTTTCAGCGGTCGTTCTCACGCGTGAACTGGTGGTTCAAGTACATTTGAGACGGTCGTTCCCGTGCTGGGGACGGCCGTTTCCGCGTGTCGGCACAGAGCCCGCGTCGGCGGTCGACCCTCCACGACGCACGGGCGCACAGAAGGACTTCG
Organism: Nocardiopsis listeri NBRC 13360; assembly: GCF_001570765.1. Lineage (GTDB taxonomy): Bacteria > Actinomycetota > Actinomycetes > Streptosporangiales > Streptosporangiaceae > Nocardiopsis > Nocardiopsis listeri. Next base: position 16,528 of record NZ_BCSH01000076.1, read on the forward strand.
AGGGCGGGAGACCCCAAGGATGTACAGCCACAAGGGCCTGAAGAGTCTGGTCGCGGCCGGGATGGGCGGGGTACTCCTGCTGACCGGATGCGCGGCCGAAGAGGGCGGCGAGGACCTCAAGGAGGTCGAGATCGCGCTGATCGGCTGGGAGGAGGCGATCGCGGTCACCCACCTGTGGGAGGTGATCCTGGAGGAGAAGGGCTACGACGTCACGGTCACCGAGACCGATCTGACGTCCGCCTTCGAGGGGGTGGCCAACGGCGAGCTCGACCTGTATCTGGACATGTGGCTCCCGGTCACGCACCACGAGTACATGGACGAGCACAGGGGACGGGTCGAGACCCTGGGTTCCTGGTACGACAACGCCTCCCTCACCCTGACGGTTCCCGAGTACATGGAGGACGTGGCCTCGATCGACGACCTTCCTCGACATTCCGACGCCCTGGGCGGGACGATCGTCGGTATCGAACCGGACGCGGGTCTGACCCGGGTCACTCGTGATCAGGCGATGCCCGGCTACCTGCTCGACGAGGAATTCGACCTGGAGACGTCGTCGGGTGCCTCGATGATGGCCGAGTTGGGTGAGGCGTACGAGGCGCGGGAGCCCATCGTCGTGACGCTGTGGCGTCCGCACCCGGCCTACGCCCAGTACGGCCTCAAGGACCTCGAGGACCCGCAGGGGCTGATGGGCGAGGCCGAGAACATCCACTCCGTCGGTCGAGGCGGCTTCGGTGAGGACTACCCGGAGCTGACCGAGTGGATCCAGGACTGGACCATGAACGACGACGAACTGGCGGAACTGGAGGTGCTCACGGTCGCCCCCGGTGTGGAGGACGCCACCGCGGGGGCCCGCGAGTGGCTGTCGAAGAACCCCATGTTCCTGGAGCGCACCATGGGTGAGGCGGCGCAGGGCCTGGAGTTCTGACCCATGTGACCGTGCGCGCGAACGGACGGCGACCCCTCACGCCGAGGGGGAGCACGAGAAGCGGGGGCCGTCATCCCATCCGGGAGGACGGCCCCCGCCGTGTGTCCGCTCGCGTAGTTCCGGTCCCGCGGTTCAGGGGGCGTAGTAGCCGCCCTGCGCACCGCCGCCGGGGCTGAGCCGACGATCGGCCTCACGCTTGGGCAGCATGTAGGCGGCGAGGAGTCCACCGATGAAACCGAACAGGTGCGCTTGCCACGAGACGCCGGGGTGTTGGGGCAGAACCCCCCAGATCATGGTCCCGTAGAAGATGACCACGCAGATCATGATGACGATGTCGACGGTCTTGCGCTCGATGATGCCGCGTAGGACGGTGTAGCCGAAGTAGCCGAACACGAGTCCGCTGGCGCCCACTGTGGGGACGCCCGGGACGGAGAACAGCCACACGCCCACACCGCTCACCACGGCCACGATCAGGGTGGTGAGCAGGAAGCGGCCTTGGCCGCTGAAGGCGACCAGGGACCCCAGCACCAGGAACGGCAGCGAGTTACCGATCAGATGGGGAAAGTTGGCGTGCATGAACGGGGCGGTCAATATCGTCCAGGGGGCGCTCGTGTCCCAGGCGCGCAGCCCGAACTCTTGGTCGAGCCGTATGCCGGGGACGGTGTCGACGATCTCGAACACCCACATGGCCGCGAGCATCCCCGCTACGGTCAGGATGGCGGTGATTCTGGACTGCTTCACACTTTGAGCGTAAAGGAACAGGCCTTGTGGCGGTATGTCCGTCGCGGTGTGTGTGGCGAATAGAGAGGAATGTCTGACTGTCCTCGGGGCGGAACGGTGCGGCTCGGCCCGAGGCGGGGTCGGTGCGGCGCCCCGGTCAGGAGGTCAGAGAGCGCTCGCGGGGCGGGATGCCGGCGACGGCCATGAAGGCCTCGACCCTGGCGGGCTGGATCATCCCGGTCAACGGCAGGTGGCTGCGCGCGGTGCGGCGGCCGGACAGGGACGGGAAACGCTTGGCCCGTCCGGTGGTGTCGTACAGGCCCAGGGAACGAATGCGTCCGGGCAGCAGGCGGTAGGAGCCGATCTCCTCGAAGGGGACGCTCACGACGTAGGACCCGCGCTCGTAACGGAACTCGTCCTCGGAGATCTCCAGCACGGGCTTCCTGATCAGGTGGCCGTGGACGGCGCAGGCCGCGCCGCCGAGCACGAGCAGGACCCCGAGGGTGACGCCGGCCCAGTGGCCGGAGCCGATCAGCGCCGTGATCAAGCCCAGGATCAGCAGCACGTAACCGGCCCACGTCTCTACGTACTTACGACCTACGGGGCAGACCAGGCGGACCGATTCGGACACGGCGGATGCCTCTCTCGCTGGGCGGGGCGCTGAGGATGACGGAGGTCGTCACACGGAACCTTATCCGCTTCGTGTGTGCGAGACCCTCGATTTCGGACATCTTGGTGGTGGGGTTCAGGACATGTTCGTGTCCATTTTCGAGTTTCGTACGGATACAAGAGTCGATGATTGGTTCATCCTATGTTTTCTGGGGTGGAAATCGAATCGGTGAACTGTCCTGTTTTGGTGCGATTTGGTATGTATGGTTCTCCGTGTCCACTTCCCTCTTGGTAGTGATTCGCGTCCTCGCCGTAGTTAAACATTGTTGACTTATGTGTCGGGGCTGTTCGCGGTAACCGATTAACCGCAAACCTTTAGTCGGTCGTCCGAATCCCAGATGATTGGCGGGTTTTCCCGTGGGTCCTTTGGCCTGCGTCGATGTGAAGTGACACGGTGCGTTGCCGGGGTATTGAGGAAACATGACTCGGGATTGGGCCGATGGGCGCGAACCGGTTGCGGATGGGTCACAAAACCGGCATTGGGGCTATACAGATTTTTCGGTAAATGGTCTTCTGATCGACTAATCGCCTAGTTTTGTCGGGGCGTGCCCTTGGGGCATCTCCCCCGTGTCCTGTCGCTTCAGTGATCAAGGGTGTGACTATGTTCAAGCGTCGAAAGACGCTGGCGCTCGCCGCGGCGGCGTCGTCAGCAATGTTGGTGGCCAGTGGTTGTAGCGGTGGCGGAGGGGAGGAGGACGACGGCCTCAGGGAAGCCACCTGGGTCATCGAGACCCTTCCCGGCGCATGGCAGTCCATCAGTGCGGCCGGTGGCAGCGTCTACGTCATCCAGATGCTCTCCGGCATTCTTCCGAGCACCGGCGGGTGGCTGGCCGACGCTGAGACCTACGAGTACGACATGGACGTCCTCGCCGAAGAGCCCACCCTGATCAACGACGACCCCGACGAGGGGCCCTTCGAGTTCAGCTTCACGCTCGCCGACGACGCCGTGTGGAGCGACGGCGAGCCGATGACCGGCGAGGACCTGCGGGTCACCTGGCTGATGTCCGCTGGACCGGAGGAGGGCCACTGCAACGGTTGTGACTCCCGTTCCAGCACCAACCCCGACCAGGTCGAGGCCATCGAGGTCGATGGCAAGACCGCCACGGTCACTCTGAAGGAGGGCCAGGCCAACGCCGAGTGGATGGGCCTGTTCGACTCGCACAGCGTCGCCGGTGGTTTCCTCCCCTCCCACCTGGCCGAGGAGAACGGCTGGGACGTCGACGATCCGGACCAGCTGGGCGAGTTCTTCGCCTGGCTGCACGCCGAGCGCCCCGAGTGGTCCGGCGGCCCGTTCCAGATCGTCGAGGGAGACCTGGAGAACGAGGTCGTCAAGGAACCGAACCCCGAATGGTTCGGCGACGAGCCCGGCCTGGACCGGGTCACCTTCATGTTCAACACCGACGAGGGCACCTTCGTCAACGCCTTCAGCAACGATGAGATCCACGGCGGAAACCCCTTCTCCTACAACGAGGACGTCTACACCCAGCTTCAGGACCTGCCCAACGCCAAGACCTCGATCGGTGAGGGCGCGTCCTGGGAGCACGTGGACATCAACCTCAACAACGAGTTCCTCCAGGACGTCGAGCTGCGACGCGCTATCTTCACCGCCATCGACCGTGACGAGATCGCCTCGCGCAACTACGAAGCCGGCTACCCCGAATACCAGCTGAAGAACAACCACATCTTCGGCAACGACAGCCCCTACTTCGTGGACCACTACGAAGGCGAGACGCAGGGCACCGGCGACATCGACGCCGCCACCGAGATCCTCGAGGACGCCGGCTACGAGGTCGGCGACACTCTCACCCTCGACGGTGAGGAGGTCGGCCCCTTCCGTCTGCGCAGCACCGACTCCGTCGTGCGCAACACCTCGCTCCAGCTCATCCAGGCCCACCTGGCCGAGATCGGCATCACCACCAACATCGAGGTGACCGACGACCTGGGTGGCACGCTCGCCGAGAACGACTACGACATCATGCAGTTCGGCTGGCAGGGCAACCCGTACTTCGTGACGTCGGGTGCCCAGTACTGGCGCAGCGACAGTGACAGCAACTTCGGTGGCTTCGACAACGAGGACGTCGACGAGCTGGTCGACGAGGCGGCCAACGCCCCCGACCTCGACACCGCCGCCGGTCACCTGAACGAGGCCATGGAGATCCTGGTCCCGGAGGCCTACGTCCTGCCGATCATGCACGAGCCGAACTACTCCTTCGTGAACAGTGACCGGCTCGCGGGAGTCGAGGACAACCTCCAGTCCAGCTACCGCTCCACCCACAACGTCGGTGAATGGACCATCGCCGACTAGGGCGGACCGAGTGCCCAGGCCCGGCTCCGGGACACCCTCCCGGGGCCGGGCCGATCCTCGCCCATCCCTGAAGGATCACTTCCATGCTCGTTTACACGATGCGACGCGTCCTGGGCGCGATACCCGTCCTGGTCCTCGCATCCATCCTCACCTTCGTGATGATCGACGTCTCCGGTGACCCGCTGGCCGACATCCGGATGCAACAGCCACCGCCCACAGAGGAAGTCATCCAGCAGGCGGAGGCGCGCCTCTACCTGGACCGCTCCATGCCCGAGCGGTACTGGCTGTGGATGACCGGAATCGGTGGCAACGGCGACATCGGCCTGCTCCAGGGTGAGTTCGGCCCGTCCACCCAGGGGCCGCAGTACGAGATCGGCCCCGCCATCGCCGAACGTCTATGGACCACCCTGCGCCTGGTGGGCGCCGCCATGGTCTTCGCGTTGGGCCTGGCGATCATCACCGGTGTCATCAGCGCTCTGCGCCAGTACTCCAAGCTCGACTACACGCTCACCTTCGTCGGCTTCCTGGCCTTGGCGATGCCGACCTTCTGGCTCGCGGGCATCATGCAGGCGGCCGGGGTCAAGTTCAACCAGTTGGTGGGCGAACAGGTCTTCGCCACCATCGGTGACGGACGCTTCCGAGCCCAGGGCGAACCGTTGGGCGACCAACTGGTCAACGCGTTCGCCCACATGGCCCTGCCGACGCTCGTGCTCATGCTGATCAGCTTCGCCTCGTGGAGCCGCTACCAGCGCACCTCCATGCTCGAGGTGATGAACAGCGACTACGTGCGTCTGGCCCGGGCCAAGGGGCTGCGCAACCACGTGGTCATCCGTCGTCACGCCCTGCGCACCGCGCTGATCCCGCTGACGACGGTCGTGGCCATCAGCGTCGCGGGTGTGATCGACGGGGCCATCCTGACCGAGACGGTCTTCCAATGGCGTGGTCTCGGCGACTTCTTCATCACGGCGGTGGACAACAACGACTCCTACGCGCTGATGGGATGGTTGCTGCTCAGCGGGATCATCGTGATCGTGGCCAACCTCGTCGCGGACCTGTTGTACGCCGTGCTCGACCCAAGGATCCGCTATGAGTGAGAACGGCATGATCGGGAAAGCCCGCCGAGGTACGGCGAAGAAGAGGGACAGCGCCGACCGGACCCAGTTGCAGACGATCCTGATCAGGTTCACGCGGCACCGACCCGCGATGGTCAGCCTGGTCCTGCTGGGCCTGATCGTCCTGTTCGCGTTCGTGGGGCCCTTCTTCTGGGTGTGGGACCACACCGTCTACAAGGAGATCCCCAGCAACCTGCCGCCGGGCGGCGATCACCCGTTGGGAAGCTCCGCGGCCGGGAACGACGTCCTAGCCCAGCTCATGCGCGGGGCCCAGCAGACCCTGAAGGTCGCCTTCACCGTCTCGCTGGTCTCCACCGTCGTCGGTTCCCTGTGGGGTGCCACGGCCGGGTACTACGGCGGCCGCGTCGACGCGTTGATGATGCGCGTCGTCGACATCTTCCTCATCGTCCCGTTGCTGGTCGCCGCCGCGGCGATCGCGGGCAGTGCCGGGGCCGGGGCGTCCTGGTCCGCCATCGCCCTGATCATCGCGATCTTCTCGTGGGCGACCATCGCGCGTGTGGTCCGCGGCGTCGTCCTGTCCTTGCGGGAACAGGAGTTCGTGGAGGCGGCCCGGGCCTCGGGGGCCTCCGCGCCGTGGATCATCGTTCGGCACCTGCTGCCCAACGCGGCCGGACCGATCATCGTCGCCGCCACCCTGCTGGTGGCCGTGGCGATCCTCGCCGAGGCGGGCATGTCCTTCCTCGGGCTCGGCATCCAGCTCCCGGACATCTCGCTCGGCCAGATGATCGGCAGCGCGCGCACGGCGGTGACCACGCGTCCCTGGCTGTTCTATCCGCCGGGTGTGCTGCTGGTGCTGATCTGTCTGACGATCAACTTCATCGGTGACGGCCTCCGGGACGCCCTCGACCCACGACAGACCAGGGTGCGGCGATGACGACTGAGTACATGAACGAAGAACACGCCACCGCCGAGACCGGTGACGACGTGGTGCTCGAGGTCTCCGACCTGAGCGTCACCTTCCCCTCCGACGACGGCCCGCTTCCGGCGGTCCGCGAGGTCTCCTACGTGCTGCGCCGGGGCGAGGCCCTGGGCATCGTTGGGGAGTCGGGCTCGGGCAAGTCCGTGACCTCCATGGCGATCATGGGCCTGTTGCCCAGGAACGCACGGGTGGAGGGCTCCGCCCGGGTCCTGGGCCAAGAGGTCATCGGGCTCGACGACAAGGCGATCAGCCAGGTCAGAGGGAAGAAGATCGCGATGATCTTCCAGGACCCGCTGACCTCGCTCAACCCCGTCTACACGATCGGCTACCAGATCGCCGAGGCGGTGCTCGCACACCGGAAGGTGAGCAAGCAGGACGCCATGAAGCGGGCGCTGGAACTGCTGGAGATCGTGGGTATCCCGTCGCCCGAGCAGCGGCTCAGGCAGTACCCGCACGAGCTCTCCGGCGGCATGCGCCAGCGCGTGGTCATCGCGATCGCCATGGCCAACGAGCCGGACGTGATCATCGCCGACGAGCCCACCACGGCGCTCGACGTGACCGTCCAGGCACAGGTCCTGGACGCGCTCCAACGGGCCCGTCGGGAGACCGGCGCGGCCCTGGTGCTCATCACCCACGACCTCGGTGTCGTCGCCGGTCAGGTCGACCGGGTCGGGGTGATGTACGCGGGCCGCATCGTGGAGATGGGCCCGGTGGAGGAGGTCTTCTACCGGCCGCGCATGCCCTACGCGTTGGGGCTGCTCGGCTCGCTGCCCCGACTGGACGGCGACCGCTCCGACCGGCTCACGCCCATCCTCGGGAGCCCGCCCTCCCTGCGGGACCTGCCCCCGGGCTGCGGGTTCGCCCCGCGTTGCCCGATGGCGCGCGAACGGTGCCACCAGGAAGAGCCGCGGCTGCTGCTCACCAACGGTGATACCGGCCGGGAACCCTCCGAGGCGGGCGCTCCCACCGTCCACACGGCGGCCTGCCACTTCAGCGACGAGCTCGTGGGCGTGGGGGCGGCCGACCTGTTCCGACCCGGTGAGGAGCGCCCGGAGACGACCGAGGGCGAACCCGAACCGAAGAACCCCGTGGAACCGGATGTGCTGCTCAGCGCCACCGACCTGGTCAAGCACTTCCCGATCCGGTCCAAGGGCATCCTGCGCCGCAAGGTCGGAGAGGTGCAGGCGGTCTCGGGCATCTCGCTGGACCTGCGGGAGAAGGAGACGCTCGCGCTGGTGGGGGAGTCGGGCTGTGGCAAGTCCACCACGGCGCGGTTGCTGCTCAACCTCATCCGGCTCACCTCGGGTGAGGTGACGTACATGGGCCGTCCCCTGCAGGGTCTCTCCGACCGGCGGATGCGTCCGCTCCGCAAGGACCTGCAGTTGGTCTTCCAGGACCCGTTCGCCTCCCTGGACCCGCGCATGACGGTCTCGGACATCATCGCCGAACCCATGCGCATCCACGGGGACGGGCACCGGGACGCGCGCAGGCGGGTCAAGGAACTCCTGGAACTGGTGGGACTCGACCCCGAACACGGTTCGCGGTATCCGCACGAGTTCTCGGGTGGCCAACGACAGCGCATCGGTGTGGCCCGTGCCCTGTCGCTCAACCCCCGGGTGCTGGTTCTGGACGAGCCGGTCTCGGCCCTGGACGTGTCCATCCAGGCGGGCGTGATCAACCTGCTGGAGGACCTCCAGGACGAGCTGGGGTTGTCGTACCTGTTCGTCTCGCACGACCTGTCGGTGGTCAAGCACATCGCCGACCGGGTGGCCGTGATGTACCTCGGCAAGATGGTGGAGACGGCCACGACGGAGCAGTTGTTCAGCGCTCCCGCGCACCCGTACACCCAGGCGTTGATCTCCGCGATCCCGCTGCCCGACCCGATCAAGGAGCGGACCAGGGAGCGGATCATGGTCACGGGTGACATCCCGAGCCCGGCGAACCCACCCTCGGGTTGTCGTTTCCGAACTCGTTGCCCGAAATTCGCCAACGAGCTATCGGACGTCGAGCGCACCAAATGCGTGGAGGAACCGCCGGAGTTGTTGGACCGAGGCGCCGGACACCGGGACGCCTGCCACTACTCCGAGGTGGTCGAACTCATTTGACGGGTGCCGGCGGTTCGCCGCCGGCACGGTGGTATCCGAACGGCGTCGTGGGAACACTATCCACGACGCCGTTTTCCTTGTGCCGTCGTCACCAGGGACGACACGCCGGTCTTGGTATCGGACACGAATATCCGCTAGTTTCGACGCGCACATAACCCCCGACTGATTTCTCAGAAGGAGAATCTTGGCACTCGCTGCCCCCCGCCGTTTCCATGGAAGGTGGTCGGCTGCCACCTTCATCACTCTTTCCCTCACGTTGGCGGCGACCCCCGCTCTCGCCGACACCGCCGACCAGGCGGAGCGCGCGGACGACCTGGCGACCGACATCGACGCGATCCTGGAGGATCCCGCGCTGGAGGGCGCGACCTCCGGTGTGGTGGTCACCGACGCCGACAGCGGTGAGGAGCTCTACTCGGCGAACGCCGACAGCTCGTTGCTGCCCGCCTCCAACATGAAGTCCTTCACCACCGCGGCGGCACTGCAGGTGCTCGGCCCCGACCACACCTTCACCACCGAGGCCGTGGTGGAGGACGACGCGGCCGAAGGAGAGGTGCCCGGGCTGTACCTGGTCGGTGGCGGCGACCCGACGCTCAGCGCGAACGACCTCGACGCCATGGCCGCGGACGTGGCCGCCGCAGGGATCACCTCGGTGGGCCAGGTGTACGCCGACGACACCTGGTTCGACGATCAGCGCCTGGTGGACGACTGGTTGCCCGAGGACGAGCCCTATGCCTTCTCCGCGCAGATCTCGGCCCTCACGGTCGCCCATGGCGACCGCTACGACACCGGGGTGACGGAGGTGACCGTCACCGCCGCCGACGATGGTGACGCGGTGAGCGTGGACCCCGGTGCCGCCGATGGCTACGTGGAGGTCGACAACCAGGCCGTCACCGGGCCGGCCGGGAGTGAGAACACCCTGGCGGTCGACCGTCCGGTCGGCACCAACACCATCGAGGTGACCGGGAGCCTGCCCGCCGACGCCGAGTCGCCGGTGCAGCTGCTCACCGTCGACGAGCCCACGGGCTTGGCCGGGCACGTCTTCGTCGAGGCCCTGGAGGAGAACGGGGTCGAGGTCGAGGGCGACGTCGCCCGGAGCGAGGTTCCCCAGACCTGGGACGAGTCCCACGCGGTCGCAGAGAACACCTCCATGCCCCTGGAGGAGATCCTCGTCCCCCTGGTGAAGTTCAGCAACAACGGCCACACGGAGATGCTGGTCAAGAGCATCGGCCGGGAGACCGCGGACGAGGGTTCGTGGGAGGCCGGACTGGCCGGGGTCGAGGAAGCGCTCCAGGAGCTCGGGGTGGACACCTCCGACCTGGTCCTCAACGACGGTTCGGGTCTGTCCCGCACCGACCGGATCACCGCGGACAGCATGGTCGACCTGCTGACCCGGGTGCAGGACGCCCCCTGGTACGAGATCTGGCACGACTCCCTGCCGGTGGCCGGGGACAGCGACCCGTTCGTCGGTGGCACGCTGGCCTCCCGTATGGGCGGCACGGCGGCCGACGGCGTCGCGCAGGCCAAGACCGGCACCATGACCGGGGTGAGTGCTCTCTCCGGCTACGTGCAGGGTCCGGACGGCTCGGAGGTCCACTTCAGCGTCGTCAACAACGACCACGCCGGTGCGGCGCCCCTGCACGTGCAGGACGCCATCGTGGTCCGGCTCGCCGAGTACCTGGGCAACCAGGCCCCGGAGGGGACCATGTCCCTGCGCAGTGAGCCCGCGGTGAGCGGGGAGCTGGAGTGCTCCTGGGAGCTGACCTGCTGAGACCGATAGCGCCCGTGCGACCGTCCTGAAAGGGGCGTGGCATGAGCGGTGACGAGGGCCCGTCGAGGGAGCGGTTCACGATCGACGGGCCCTCGTTCGTGTTCGGGGGTCGGTGCGGTTCGATGGAGTCGTCCACAGGCTGGGGACATGGACTGTCGCGGGTCGCCCGAAGCCGGCAATGTGGAACTCGGTGGGGCTCTCCCGCCACCTCGTTCCTCCCACGGCGCGGCTCCCCGCCGCGCCGTGCCGCAGAAGGGCCTTCCGTGTGGAATCGCTGACCGTCACATCGGTGCTGGGCATGATCATCGGGCAGGTCTTCTCCCTGGTCGTGATGATCCTGGTCCTGTTGGGTCTGGGCAAGCTCGCCAGCCGGCTCATGGCCGTGCCCTTCAACCTGCCACGTCTGGCGCTGGCCGCGATGTTCGGCGCACCGATCGGGTCGGTGGGCGCGATCCTGGCCTACTACGGCTCCTTCGACGCGTTGAGCACCGCGGAACCGGCCCGGATGGACCAGCCGGGCTTCATGGCGCTGATGTTGTTCGCGATGGCGGTGGGCTCGATGCTCGCGTTCGTCGCCCTCGAACTCCTCATGCCACGGGGCACCCGGGTCCGGCCGGTCGCCATGCTCCGCAAGACCACCGACCTGTTCGGAAGGCTGGGCCGGTACCGCGGGATCCTGTGGATCCTGGTCCGGCACGGCCTGGGCGGATACGTCATAGGCCGGCGGGAGGGGGTGGACGACACCTCGGTACAGCGCAGACTCGCCCGTTCCCTGGCCCGGTCCATGGAAGAGGCGGGGGTCGTTTTCGTCAAGCTCGGCCAGGTGCTGGCCACCCGCCGCGACCTGCTGCCGCCGGTGTTCGTCGAGGAACTGGGCCGGCTGCACAGCGAGGTGGCGCGGGTCCCCTACGACGACATCCGCGACTGCGTGGCCGCCGAACTGGGGCGCGGGGTCGACGAGGTGTTCGCCGACTTCGCCCCCGAACCCCTGGCCGCCGCCTCCATCGCCCAGGCGCATCCGGCGCGGCTGCTCGGTGGCGAGGAGGTCGTGGTCAAGGTGCAACGACCAGGGATCGGTCCGGTGGTCCGGCGCGACCTCGACATCATCCGACGCCTCGCCGAACGGGTGGACGAGCACACCGAATGGGGGCCCGCGATCGGGGTGCGCGGCCTCGCCGATAGGTTCGCCGACGCCCTTCTGGAGGAGCTGGACTTCGAGGTGGAGGCGGCCAACATCGCCGCCGTCGCGGAGGCGTCCGTCGACTCGCCGGTGCGCATCCCACGGGTCCACGAGGCCTACACCAGCCGGCGGGTGCTGGTGATGGAACGACTGCACGGGCACCAGATCGACGGGACCGAGCTGCCGGAGCAGCGTGGGGAGGAGATCGCCAAGATCCTGCTGGACTGCCTGCTGGAGCAGGTGCTCGCCGGCGGGATCTTCCACGCCGACCCGCACCCGGGCAACATCCTGTTGCTCGACGACGGAGGGGTGGGTCTGCTCGACTACGGGTCGGTGGGACGGTTGGACGCCCGGACCCGCGAAGCGTTGCAGATGATGCTGATGGCCATCGACCGGGGTGACGCGGTCCTGCTCACCGACACGCTTTTGGACGTGGTGGACGATCCGGGGGAGATCGACTCGGAACGGCTGCGCCGGTCGCTCGGTCGGTTCATGGCGCGCTACCTGCACGGTGGGGCCACGACCAGTATGCGGATGTTCACCGAGCTGCTCATGCTGGTCACCCGGTTCGGGCTGGTCCTTCCGGCCGAACTGGCGGCGGTCTTTCGGGCCCTGGCCACCCTGGAGGGAACACTGATGTTCCTCGCCCCGGGGTTCGACACCGTCTCCGAGGCCAAACGGTACGCCGGGGCACGGATGTCGGAGCGGTTGGGTGGCGGAGACCTGCGGGAACTGGCGACCGGTGAGCTGTTGGCTCTGTTGCCGACCCTGCGCCGACTGCCACGTCGGCTCGACCGGATCACCGACCAGCTTCACAAGGGTCGGTTCACGGTGCAGGCGCGGCTCTTCGCCCACCCGGAGGACCGAAGACTCCTGCGCTCGGTGATGCGCCGCGCGGTCATGACCGTCCTGGCGGTGGTCACCGGGTTCATGTCGGTGGGGCTGTTCAACGTGACCGAACAGTCGGGGGTGGCCTGGTCGAACCTGGCCACGCACACCCAAGCGCTCAACCTGTTGGCGTGGGTCCTGTTGGCGGCCACCGCGATGTTCGTGCTGCGTTTGCTGGTGGACATGGTCCGGGATGGGTCGAAGGGCGAGCGGGGCTGAGGGGGACACGGGTGCCGACCGTTCGAGGTCGGTCGGGTGGCTTGGCCCGCCAAGCGGCGCGAACGGTCAGGTGGCCTGTTCGATCAGACGGCGCAGGGACCGGTACACCTGGTCCGCGGAGGGCGGTGGTTCCAGGACGCAGCAGTGCAGGAAGTAGCCGTCGCAGGCGGCGGCCACCCCGGCACGGGCCTCCGGATTCGGCAGGTAGGGGGAGAGGAAGGCGTCCACCGCGTCGTGCCAACGCGTGACCTGATCCCGCAGGGTGGTGCGTCGGGCGGCGATGAGGAACAGCTCCATCTCCGCCAGAGCGTGGGCGCGGTCGTGCCCGGTGCCCTCGGCGATGAGTGCCGCGAACCCGCGCAGCGCGACGTCCGGGTCGTCGGGAAGGGCCTCCACCACCGACACGTAGGCGTCGTTGACCCGGGTGAGCGTGTCGACGAGGAGGTCGTCGATGGTCGCGTAGTAGTAGGTGACGGTGCTGGGCGGGACCTCGGCCTCGGTGGCCACACGACGCTGACTGACCGCCGTGACACCCTCCCGGGCGATGACCGCCATGGTGGCGTCCAACAGGATCCGGCGTCGCTGTTCGCCCTTGCGGCGGCGACCGTCGCTGATGCTCTCCGGGTCCTCGGTGGTCTCCAGGGTGTTCACGATGTTCCTCCCGTTCGATGGCCGGCCGGTGCGCACGCGTTCAATGTCTCGCGCCCATCTCCAGGGCCATGACCCCGGCCATGACCAGGGCGATGCCGCCGATCTGTGTCCAGGTGAGGGATTCTCCCAGCAGGACCGCTCCGATGATGGCGACCAGGGCGACCCCGATGGCGGCCCAGGTCCCGTAGGCGACCCCGAGCGGCAGGCCTCTGGCGAGCGCTTGGGAGAGCGCGTAGAACGCGCCGCCGTAGCCGATGACCACGACGATGGAGGGGAACAGACGGGTGAACCCCTCGGAGAGCTTCAGTGAGGTGGTCGCGATCACTTCCAGGACGATCGCTCCGGCCAACCACATCCACGGCATGGCACGGCTCCTTAGTGTCCTTCGGGCCCCCGGAGGAAACCTGTTCGAATGCTCAGCTTTCGTTCGTCAAAGAACCTGAGCGAACGAACAAGATTCTACGCGGTGCATGATGGAGGGGGCAAGGTGGGAGTGATTCGGGTCGGCCGAAAACCCACCCCCTGGTGGGCCGGTCATGTACCCCCTGGGTGTATTCTCAGCGATTCCGGGCGAGGTGGGTCGGACACCATCCGATAACCGCTCCATACCGATACGCGGGAGTTCAGAACCTTTTCCGGATCGGAGCGTCTAACTGACGTAGGCCGGTTATCGAGATGTTCTATGGAGGTCCAGACGTGACGGGCAAGACCCAGTCGGCGGTGAAGCGCCGGTTCGGCATCGGACTCGTGGCGCTCGCGCTCGTCGCGACCGCGTGCACTTCAGGCGACGCCGAGACTCAGAGCAACTCCGACCCCGCCGCGGACGCGGAACCGGCCGAGCTGAGCATCACCCCGGAAGAGGGCGGCGAGGAGGTCGCGCCCAACACCCCGGTCCGGGTCACCGCCGAGCACGGAACCATCAGTGACGTCCAGATCGACCAGACCGTGGTCGACGAAGCCGCCGTCCCCGATGGCGGCGAGGCCGACGGTGAGGACGACGAGGCCGAGCTGTACGAGATGACCGGCACCATCAACGAGGACGGCACCGAGTGGATCAGTGACTGGAACCTGCGTCCGGGCTCGGAGATCGTGGTCACCGCGACCGCGGAGAACGAGGCGGGTGAGGAGACCGAGGTCACGAGTGAGTTCAGCACCCTGGAGGCGGTCGCCGGCCAACGCCTGGAGTTGGTCTCCAACTTTCCGAGCTCCGGCGACACCGTCGGTGTCGGCATGCCAGTCGTGATCAACTTCGACATGCCGGTCAGCAACAAGAGCCAGGTCGAGAACTCCATGAACGTGGTCGCCGAGCAGGAGATCGCCGGCGCCTGGAACTGGGTGACCGACCAGATGGCGGTCTTCCGGCCGGAGGAGTACTGGGAACCGCACCAGAACGTCACCGTCGACCTGAACCTGTCCGGGGTCGAGGCCTCCGAGGGCGTCTACGGTGTGCGCGACTACCAGATCGACTTCGAGGTCGGCCGCGAGCTCATCGCCACGATGCACGTGCCCGACCACGAGATGGAGATCGAGATCGATGGCGAGCACGAGCGCACCATCGACGTGAGCAACGGTGCGGCCAACCGTCGGTTCGACACCACGACCACCGGCGTGCACGTGCTCATGGAGCGCTACGACACCATCACCATGGACTCCAGCACCGTGGGCATCCCCGAGGACTCCCCGGGTTCCTACCGCGTGGACGTCAACTACGCGGTTCGCACCTCCAACAGCGGCGAGTTCGTGCACGAGATGTCCAGCAACGGGGCGATCGGTTCGGCCAACACCTCCAACGGCTGCACCAACCTGCGCATGGACGACGCGGTGTGGTTCTACGAGAACACCCTGATGGGCGACATCCTCGACACCACCGGTACCGACCGCGAGTTCGAGTGGGACAACGGCTGGGGTTACTGGCAGAAGTCCTGGGACGAATGGCTCGAGGGCAGCGAGACCGACGAGGCGCAGATGACCACCGACGGGACCCCGGGTTCCGTCCACGGTGAGGACCTGTAGCGAGCGCGGTCGTCACCGGGCCCCGACGGGCCGGAACGAGACGACATGGGGCGCCCGCGGTGCACGGCACCGTGGGCGCCCCTTCGTATGCCTGCCTGTACGGTCTCCGAGCCCGCTCAGGACCGGGTGACCTCCGAACGCCTCCGGTCCTACGTCAGGCGCAGCCGGGCCACCAGCGCATCGATCACCAGCTCGGTGACCGTGGCCATCTCCACCGCTTCCGGGTCCAGCAGCCACTGCACCTGGAGGCCGTCCATGGCGGCCAGGATCGCGGTGGCCGCGGAGTAGGCGGGGGTGTGCCCGTCGGGTCCGGGGGTGCTCGCCGTCTCGCGGTACTCCGGCCCGATCCGGTCCAGGACCGCGTCCTCCACCTCCCGACGCAGCACGGTGTACCGGTCCCGGAACCAGTCCTGGGCGGGGTGCCGGGCGGTGGCGCTCTCGGCGGAGAGCACCGCGTACAGCTGGGTCGTACCGGGGCGTTCGGCGTTGCGATCGGCGGTGGCGACCAGGTGGTCCAGCATGCCCTCGCCAGAGGGAGCGGGGTCGTTGGTGTCGCGCAATTCCAGCACCGCGGTGAGCAGTTCGGTCTTGGAGCCGAAATGGTGCAGGACCCCCGCGGGGGTGATGTCGAGTGTTGCCGCGATGTCGGCCAGTGACGTGTTGTTGAACCCTTGCGCGGCGAACACCTCGGCCGCGGTATGCAGGATCCGCTCGCGGCGATTGACCCGTTTGCGCGGGGCCGGTGAGGGTGGCTCCCCCTCGGGAGAACGTGCGCCGGTGGGGGTCGTCTCGTTCATGGTCCGTTCTCCACTTCCTCGTACCACGGGGGTACCCCGGATCGATGACTGGGGGATTCGGTCCCGGGTGCGTCAACGCTACCGATGTTCCCTTACCTCTCTTGCTTAATGAATATTAAGTAAGTACTGTTCGCGGCAAGAGACTTGGATCACAGGGCTAGGGGCTCATGACTTCAGATCTTCGCCGGCGCGTCACCCTCCTCCCCCTGGAGGACAAGGTGCGCCTGCTCACCGGTCGGACCGGCTGGGTCCTGCACGCCGCCACCGAGATCGGCCTGCTCCCGATCACCGTCTCCGACGGACCCGCCGGGGTACGAGGGACCGAGGCCACCGAGGACGAACACTCCGCGGGCGTGCCCAGTCCCACGGCGGTCGCCGCGGCCTGGGACACCGAACTCATGGAGCGAGTGGGTCGCTTCTTCGCCGCTGAGGCCCGTCGCAAGGACGTCGACGTGGTCCTGGCCCCCGTGCTCAACCTCCACCGCTCCCCGGCGGGCGGGCGACACTTCGAGTGTTTCTCCGAGGACCCCCACCTGACCGCCGAACTCGGCGCCGCGTTCGTCCGCGCCGTCCAGGGCGAGGGCGTGGGCACCTGCCCCAAGCACTTCATCGGCAACGAGACCGAACACGAGCGCACCGGCTACGTCTCCCGCATCGACGAGCGCACCCTTCGTGAGGTCTACCTCCCGCCCTTCGAGGCCGTGCTCGACGCCGGGGCATGGACCGTCATGGCCGCCTACAACGGTGTCGACGACGGAGCCGAGTCGTCCACCATGACCGAGCACCACCGACTGCTCACCGACCTGTTGAAAGGCGAGCTCGGGTTCGACGGAGTCGTGTTCAGCGACTGGGCCGCCGCCCGGAGCACCGCCCCTTCCGCCGACGCCGGACTCGACATCGTCATGCCCGGGCCCGACGGACCCTGGGGGCGGGCACTGGTGGACGCGGTCCGCGCCGGTGAGGTCGACGAGTCCGTCATCGACGAGAAGGTGGTCCGACTGCTCCGCCTGGCCGAACGGGTCGGCAAACTCGACCGGGACAACACCCCCGCCGTGGCGGGCGAGGACGAACACGTCATTCTGCGAGAGGTCGGCTCGCGCGGCCACGTCCTGCTCCGTAACGAGGGCGACGTCCTGCCGCTCGCCGACTCCGTGCGTACGGTGGCGCTCATCGGTCCCAACGCCGTGGACGCCTACACCCAGGGCGGTGGCAGCGCGCACGTCAACGCCGAGTACCTGGTCGACCCGGCAGAGGGGCTGCGGGAGGTGCTGCCCGAGCACGTCGAGGTGACCCTCGTCCGCGGCGGCGATCCCCGACGCCTCCTACCGGTCGTCTCCACCGAGTACCTCACCGAGGCCGACCTCACCCTCTACGACGGCCGGGGCGAGACCATCGACACCCCCGAGGTGCCGGGCGGAGCCTTCCACATCGACGCTCAGGAGAGCGCGGAACGGGCAGTCCTCGTCTCGAACCTCACCCTCACCGAGCCCGGGACCCACCGGATCGAGGTCGCGGCCATGGGCGTGCACACCATTCGGATCGATGACGAGGTCGTCTCGGAGAGCGACCAACGCGCCTCCGTCGACGACATCCTCCAATCGCGCCACGCCCACCCGGAGGGACCCCGCGTGGAGATCGAGGTCCCCGAAGGCACCGGGCCCCGCACCGTGTCGATCGACGTCGACATGGAGGTCGGTGACTTCGGCGGGTTCGGCCGTGGCGTCATCGTCCAGATCCGACACGCGCCGCCCGGCCCCACCGTGGAGGAGGAGATCCAGGAGGCCGTCCGCGTCGCCGAGACCGCCGACGTCGCCATCGTCGTGGTCGGTACCAACGACGAGGTCGAGTCCGAGGGCTACGACCGCCCCACCCTCGCCCTGCCCGGAAGCCAGGACGAACTCGTCCGACGCGTGAACGCCGCCAATCCGAACACCACGGTGGTGGTCAACGCCGGCGCACCCGTCCTCCTGCCCTGGCTCGACGAGGTGCCCGCCGTCCTATGGTCCTGGTTCGGTGGCCAGGAGTACGGCCACGCCCTCGCCGACACCCTCACCGGCCGCGCCGAACCCACCGGCCGACTCCCTTGGACCCTGCCGCGCGACCACGACGACGTGCCCATCCTGGACACTCGCCCCGTCGACGGAATCCACGACTACGCCGAGGGGGTGTTCGTCGGTCACCGTGCCTACGACCGAGACGGGATCGAACCGCATCGCCCGTTCGGATTCGGTCTGGGCTACACCGACTGGCGGATCGACGACGCGGCGCTGTCCACACCGGGGACCACCCCGGGTACCGACGGCCTGGTCCCCGGGGCGCCCACGGTCACCGTCACCCTCACCAACACGGGTCGGCGTCCCGGACACCACGTCGTGCAGGTCTACCTTGAACCGCCCACCGAGGACGGACCCCCGCGCCCGCTACGTTCCCTGGCGGCCTTCGCCTCGGTGCGCGTCGCGCCGGGCCGGACCGTCACCGTCGACCTCGACGTCCCACCACGCGCCCTCGCGATCTGGGACCCCCTCGAGCACGCATGGCGCACCCCGGAGGGCGTCTATCACCTGGCGGTGGGTTCCTCCAGTCGCGCCATCACGCACCGGCTCACCTTCAATGTGCGCTGATTCGGTACCGGGGCGCTGTGGGATCACCAGGCGCGCACGCCGCCCACGGGGGCGGGCAGTCGTTCCTGGAGCCAGGTCCAGGTGCCGTCGTTCTCGGTGAACCGGCGCTGGACGCGCTCGACCTCGGTGATGGGGTTGCTGAAGACCTCGCGCCAGTCGCCCGCCTCGCGCTCCTCCAAGTAGAAGCCGCCGGCGTCGGTTCGCATACGCATCGCCTGGAGGGTGTGACTGGTGCCGTCGTTGAGTCGGATCCGGTAATAGGCCATGGGAATCCCCTGGGTGTGGTCCTGGAAGAAGCGAGGACGGTGTCCCGGGAACGGCCGACGTGCCGTGCTGCCGGGGCATCGTGATGCTCGCGTGTGCGGACTCTACGCCGGTGGGGAGGGCCGAGAAGGGTGATCGGCCAGACCCGGGATGAAATCGGGGAGAACAGCCGATCGGGATGGGACCCAAGGGACGAAACGGGCCCGGAGGTGGTCCCTCCGGGCCCCGCGTGGGCGAATGTCGATGGGTCAGGCGGTGGCGTGTTCGGCGGCTAGACGGGCACGGGTCTCCATCAGCGCGAAGCCCAGTAGGTTGCGTCCGCGCCAGTACTTGGGACGTTCGGCGTTCTCGTTCTCCCGTCCCATCCCGATCCCCCACACTCGGTCGCGGGGGCTGGCCTCGACCAGGACCCGTTCCTTCGTGCCCAGGAGGTACTCCAGCAGGTCCTCGTTCTGACCGAACTTGGCGAGGTTGCCTCGGACGACGATCCCGAAGCGTTCGCGCTCCCAGGTCTCCTCGTCGAAGTCCTCGACCTCGCGGCCGATCTCCTTGGCCTGCTTGGGGTGTTCGGCGGCGACGATCCGTTCGGCGGCCTCGGTGTCACCGAAGAGTCGCGCCTTCTCGGCCATCATGAAGTGCTCGGCGGTGCGGTAGGTGACGCCGTCGACGGTGAAGTCGGCCGGCCACCATTGGGAGAGGCAGGTGGCCGTGAGCCCGTCCGGTGATGGCTCATGGCCCCAGAAGTGCACGTACTTGATCCGTCCGTCGATGCGGAGCAGATCCTCCACGGTCCTCGCGTCGGCAGGGTTGTGTGTGCCCGTCATGTTGGGGAGTCTCGCAGAACCGGGCCGAGGTCGGTAGACCTTTTCGTGTGTTTGATGGCTTTGTGCGCTGGGAAGACGTCCACCCGTTCGGGGGCGGATGGGCCGTTTGGCGGGCTTGTGCCGGAACCCGGGGCACACGGCCGTCAGCGGGTCCGGGAACCTGTACCGGTCACGGGTTCACGTACGAGCGGGGCGGGTTCGCGCGTGCCCGGGCCGTCATACGTTACGGCGTAGTAGCGTTGCGGAAAGCCCCGATGACCATGGGTCGGCGGGGTGTGAGCGGCCGTGGCTCCGAGGTCGGGAGGAGCGTCTCCCCATGCGCCGAGACGATGAGGATCGCCTTGTTCCGGACCAGACCAGTGGGCTCTGTCGACGGCCGGGGACATGATCGAGCGTTCGAGTGGTTCGGAGGGTTCGGGTCCGATGACCGAGACATGGTGGCTCGATGATGACGAGCAGCGGACCTGGCGCACCTTCCTCATGGCCGTGCACCTGCTGGACGGGGCGCTGGATCGCCAACTCAGGCATGATTCCGGGATGCCGCACGCCTACTACCAGATCCTGGCGATGCTCTCCGAGGCTCCGAAACGGGAGCTGACGATGACGCGCCTGGCCCGCCTGTTGCGCTCCTCGCCCAGCCGGTTGTCGCACGCGGCGGCGCGCCTGGAGGCGGAGAGGATGATCCGCCGCTTCAAGCGTCCGGGAGACCGGCGCACGACCCTGGTCGAACTCACCGACAGGGGGATGGAGACGCTGCGCGAGGCGGCCGCCGGGCACGTCCAGGAGGTGCGGCGCCTGGTGTTCGACACGCTCACCCGGGAGCAGGTCGGGCAGCTGCGGGAGATCTCCGAGGCGATGTTGGGTTCGCTGGATCCCCACGGCGAGGAACCGCGGTACTCGGATCCGAAGGGGTCTGAAGTCCGAAACTGAACAGGATTCTGTTATCCATCCTGAGCAGGGCGCTTGTGTGGGGATCGTAACTT
Source organism: Nocardiopsis listeri NBRC 13360 (assembly GCF_001570765.1). Classification (GTDB taxonomy): domain Bacteria; phylum Actinomycetota; class Actinomycetes; order Streptosporangiales; family Streptosporangiaceae; genus Nocardiopsis; species Nocardiopsis listeri. The sequence goes on from NZ_BCSH01000076.1 coordinate 37,512, forward strand.
CTCCGCTTGGCACGCTATGTGTGCGAGCGGATACGCATTACCCTGTTGTTTCCCGGAAAAAGGTTGTGGTCTCAAGTGTCGGAACCGGACGCCGGCCTCGACCACCGGGAAGCTCGCTCACAGAACAGGAACGCACCATGACCGAACAGATAGCCAGAACCAGGATCAGTGACCTGACCGCCCTGATCGCGCGCGTCGTCGTCGGTGTCGTCTTCATCGCCCACGGTCTGCCCAAGGCCACGGACCTCGAGGGCACCGCCGGAGGGTTCGAGGCGATGGGCATCCCCTTTCCGCAATTCGCCGCCCTGCTGGGTGCGGGCATCGAGGTCGGTGCGGGGGCGGCGCTCATTGTCGGGTTCGCCCTGCCCATCGCCGGGGTGCTCCTCGCCCTCATGATGGGCAACGCCTACTTCTTCGCCCACGTCGGAGACCCGCTGGTCGGCGGCTTCGAACTGCTCTTGGTCCTGGCCGCCGCGGCGTTGGCCCTGGGCTTCTCCGGTGGCCGCTTCGCCGTCGACAGCGTGCTGCCCTGGGGGCGTCGCCGTGTCCGCTCGGAGGGCAAGACCGCGGTGCACGCCGCTTGACCCTCCCTTCGACACGGCCGCCCACCAATGACGCTGGGCGGCCGTCGCCGTTTCGTCGGTTCCATTCTCCCGAAGGGCTTTCTCCTCTAGATGAGTGATCCCCGGGGATGGAGGCGGGGGTGAGGCCAAGGTGAATCGGCGGAGCTGGGAGCACCACCCCGCCGAGAAGCAAGAGAAGAAGCCGGATCCGGTGGGGATGGTGAGGGTGAGCCGGCCCCACCGCCCTCACCCTCAGCGGTACCCCTCCAACACCGGCGCTCCCGTTCTCGCTCGCGCCAAGCCGGGCACTGCCCCTTCTACCAGGGTCGGAACCGTGTTGATCTTGCTCCCAGGAGCGAAGCA
>NZ_BCSH01000077.1 GCF_001570765.1 Nocardiopsis listeri NBRC 13360
CCCGCCCAACAACCCCAAGGATCACGACCCCAGGCACACCACCAGCCCGAACTCCCCCACCTGTGGAATAGCGGGAAGCCATCGTGCCCGAGCAACGGCGCTCGCCCGCTTTGATGGAGGTCCGCTCAGCCGGGTTCCAGGATCTGACGCGAGACATCCGCTGAGGCGCGACTGCGGAGGTCGGCTAGCGTGAACGGGTATTCGACCTTCGTTCGGAAAGCCGCAGGCGACCAGACCGTGTCCACGTCCGAGAAGTTCCAAAGCGTATTCGTCGCGCTCGCCGCCGCCCTCGGCCTGGGCGCGGGCCTGCTCTGGCCGATCGGCGAGGCCACCGGCCTCCTCGTGCTGCCGGCGCTGATGCTCATGTTGGTGGCGGTGTTCGTTCAGGTGGACGCCGCCCAGGTCCGCGAGGTACGCGGCGCGCGCACGGTGGTGGTCGCCGGTCTCGTGCTCAACTTCGTGTTCACCCCACTGTTCGCGTGGGCGCTCGGGGCGGGTCTGCTGGGCGACTCCCCCGACCTGCGGATCGGTCTCCTCCTCCTGCTCGTCACCCCTTGTACCGACTGGTACCTGGTGTTCACGGGCCTGGCGCGGGGCCACATGGGGGTTGCGTCCGCCGTACTACCGGTGAACCTGCTGCTCCAGCTCTTGCTGTTGCCCGTCTACATTCTGCTGTTGGGCGGCGAGGCGGCGATGGTCGACTCCGCGACCCTGGTGGAGGCGGTGTTGCTGGTTCTGGTCGTACCTTTGGTGACGGCGGTGGTGGCCCGGTGGTCGGCCCTGCGTTGGAAGGGCGACCAGTGGCGGGATGAGCGTTTGGTCTCGATGGCCTCGACGTCAGTCCTACCGCTGCTGTACGTGGCGGTGTTCGCCATGTTCGCCGGGCAGGCCCGCACGGTCGTGGCGCACCTGGGAGACCTGGCGATCCTCATGCTCCCCTTGGCACTATTCTTCCTGGTGATGCCGCTGGTGGCGGTCGGGGTGAGCCGCTTGCTCCGACTCCCCGCCGATCAGAGGGTCACGCTCACCATGACGACCGTGGCGCGCAACTCCCCGGTGGCCCTGGCCATCGCGGTGGCGGCGTTCCCCGACCGCCCGCTGATCGCGGTGGCGTTGGTGGTGGGCCCGTTGTTGGAGTTGCCGGTGCTGGCGGTACTCAGCCAGATCGTGCGCGTCCGCGACACCACTCGGCGGTTCTGCGTGCGGCGGGGGCGAAACGGGTAACGGGAGAGTGGGCCACGACCGGCCGCCCCTGACCCCCGGGAGCCCCCGTGAAGCTGTACGCCGACACCCCCGTCCGCGCCTGTCTGCAACTCGTCTCCGACCTGGCCGCCTTGACCTGGGTGTTCTTGTGGATCTCCGCCGCGTTGTCCCTACGCGACCTGCTCCTGTCGCTGAACCGACCCGGCGAGCTGATGGCCGACACGGGCCAGGGGTTCACCGAGCACATGAACACCGCCGCCGAGAACGTCGGGCAGGTGCCGCTGGCCGGGGACGCCCTGGCCACGCCGTTCACCAACCTCGGCGAGAGCGGCGAATCCCTGACCGCCGCAGGTGACTCCTTCCAGGAGTCGGTGGCCTCGCTGGCGTTCACCCTGCCGATGCTGGTCGCCGTCATTCCACTGTTCCTGCTGGCGGCGACCTGGTTGCCCGCGCGCGTTCGCTGGATCCACCGCGCCACCACGACCAGGCGGATGAGCGCGATGTCCGCCGAGGCGCGCACCAGGTTGCTGGCACTACGAGCGTTGTCCTCGGCCTCCCCCACCAGGCTCATGGAGGTGCACGAGGACCCGGCCCGCGCCTGGCGAGAGGACGAGTCGGCGACGGTGGACCGCTTGGCCGCACTGGAGCTGAATCGACTGGGCCTGCGCCCGGACAAGACCACCAAGGCGAAGGCGAGGCTCAGTCCACGCGGATGAGGCCTCTGCGCAGTGCGGTGGTGATCGCGGCGGTCCGGTTGTCCACACCCAACTTCTCGAACACGTGCACCAGGTGGGTCTTGACCGTCGCCTCGCTGATGAACAGCCGTTTGGAGATCGCACGGTTGGACAGACCCATGGCCAACAACCCGAGGATCTCCAGCTCGCGGCCGCTCAGAGTTGGAACCGGTGAACGCAGCCGGCCCATGAGGCGGTCGGCGACGTCGGGGGCCAGCGCGGTCTGTCCGCGTGCGGCGGTGTGCACCGCCTCGCACAGCTGGTCGGGCGGAGCGTCCTTGAGCATGTATCCGGTGGCGCCGGCCTCCACCGCGGCGAGGATGTCCGCGTCGGTGTCGTAGGTGGTCAACACCAGCACGGGCGGTGGGTCGGTCAGGGCCGTGATGGCCCGGATGGCGGTGACCCCGTCCATGCCGGCCCCCATTCGCAGGTCCATCAGCACGACGTCCACACCCGTCCCGGATCGGAGGGTGTCCAGGGCCGCCCGACCATCGGCGGCTTCGGCCACCACGTCCATGTCCGCGCGTTCGGCGAACATCGCCTTGAGTCCGTGGCGTACGACGGGGTGGTCGTCCACCAGCAGAATGCGCAGGCGCGCCGTGCCCTTCTCGCTGGTCACCGGCCCTCCTCCAACGAAGTCGTCTTCCGGGTCAGGGGTAGTCGGACGGCGATGGCGGTGCCCTCTCCGTGCGCGGACTCCACGTGCAGCCCACCCCCCAGGGCGGCCACGCGTTCGTGCAGCGCGGTGATCCCGTATCCGCTGCCGTCGGCTCGGGTCCGGATCTCCTCTGGCACGAAACCCACCCCGTCGTCGTACACGTCCAGGGTGACCTCCTCCCCCAGGTAGCCGAGGGTGACCACGGCGGTGGTGGCGCGGGCGTGCGCGGAGACGTTGGCGAGGCTGGCCTGGGCCGCGCGCAGCAACGCCACCTCGTAACCCGAGGGTAGTTCGGTGGGGGTGCCGTCCGTGCGCAGCCGACAGTCGATGCCGTCGGTGCGGGCGACCTTGGCGCAGAGCCGGCGCAGTGCTTCTGGGAGGTCGGCCCCGGTGAGGGAGGGCGGTGCGAGGTCTCGCACGAACCCGCGCGCCTCGGCGAGGTTGGTGGACGCGCTCTCTCGGGCCTCGGCGATACGGGTGGCGGCCAGGCCGGGGTCCTCGGGCAGGGCGTTCTCCGCGGAGCGCAGCAACAGGACGATGCTGGACAGGCCTTGGGCGAGGGTGTCGTGGATCTCCCGGGCCAGACGTTCGCGCTCGTCCAACACGCCGGTGCGCCGTTGGGACTCGGCGAGTTCGTCGCGGGTGCGGGTGAGCGTCTCGATGAGTTCCCGGCGCCGTTCGCTCTCGCGGTGCAGGGCCATGTACCCGACGGCGATCGCGACCGCGAACACCGCACCGAGCACCGGGCCCAGGACCATTCCGGCGGTGAGGTCACCGGTGTGCAGGGCCTGTCCGAGGACCACGGTCGCGGTGATGACCACGACGGCGATCACCGAGTGCGCGCCGCGCAGCAGGTTCAGGTGCAGGAAGTACAGGGGGAAGGCCAGCCACACGAAGTCGGGGTCGGCCCAGGCCAGGAGGGCCCACAACACGGTGACGGCGGCCAGCCACGCCAGTGATCGGGTGCGGTGTACGTCGTGCCGGGCCACCAGCGCGCCGGAGCAGTAGACCGCGCCCAGCAGGACCGCTCCGCACACCACCGCCCACCGGGTCCACTCCGGGTGGGCGGGTTCCGTGGCCGGGGAACCCGGCCCGAGCGCACCGACCAGGTAGCGGGAGGTGGCCACCCCCAGCAGGAACAGGAAGCAGGCGTGCAGGAGCAGACGCAGCACCCGCAGCACCGTCGTCACCCCGGGCGGTTCGGCCGCCCACCCTCCGCTGTAACGCATCACCGCAGCGTACGACGTGCGCGTGTGCGGTGGCATCAACCGTTCGATGGAGTTCTCGCTCCACCTCGCCGCCCCCGAGGACGCTCCGTTCACCCGATGTCGATGATCTTGTGCCGGGCGAGGCTGGAAGTACGTCGAAGGCGGTGCCCATCGCACCGCCCGTTTCTTTCGGAAAGGAGGGCCGCCGTGTTCGTCGCCCTTCGTGACATCCGCTTCGCCAAGGGGCGGTTCGCGCTGATGGGCTCCGTCGTCGCGCTGATCACCCTGTTGATCGTCCTGTTGTCGGGGCTGACCGCCGGGTTGGCCGACCAGTCCACCTCCGCGATCAAGAACCTGCCCGCCACCCACGTCTCCTTCGGCACGTCCGGGGACGGTGAACCGGAGGAGTCCTACGCCGACAGCACCGTCACCCGGGCCCAACTCGACGCCTGGTCCGACACCGAGGGGGTGGAGTGGGCGGAGCCGTTGGGCATCACCCAGAGTCGGGTCGAGTTCGACGACGGTGATGGCACCGCCGTGGCCCTGTTCGGTGTGCCCGCCGACGGCCGACTGGCGCCCGAGGGCCCGACCGGTGTGGACGGCCTGGTGGTGAGCGAGGAGATCGCCGAGGACTTCGGGGTCGTCGAGGGCGACACCGTCACCGTGGGCGGGACCGAGTTGACCGTGGACGGGGTAGCCCCCACCGAGTCCTACAGCCATACCCCCGCGGTGTGGACCGACATCGACACCTGGCGGGGGATCGACCCGCGGGTGCGGCACGCCGAGGGCGAGGACGCGCCGGTGGCCAACGTGGTGGCCTCCGAGGTGTCCCTGACCGAGGCGGTCGAGCAGGCGGACGCGGAGGCCGGCACCATCACCGCCGATCTGTCGGACAGCCTGCGCGCGATCGGTTCGTTCTCCTCGGAGAACAGTTCGCTGGTCACCATGCAGGGGTTCCTGTACGCGATCTCCGCGCTGGTGATCGGGGCGTTCCTGACCGTGTGGACGATCCAGCGCGGCGGAGACATCGCGATCCTCAAGGCGCTCGGTGGGTCCACCCGTTACCTGCTGCGCGACGCCCTGGCCCAGGCGTTGATCGTGCTGGCCGTGGGCACCGCCGTCGGTGGCGCCGTGGGCGTGGGCCTGGGCGCCCTGGCCGGTTCGGTACTTCCGTTCTCCCTGACCGTGACCACCACGGTCGGGCCGGTGATCGCCATGGTCGTGCTGGGCATGCTCGGCGCGGTCCTGGCCGTGCGCCGTATCACCTCCGTCGACCCGTTGACCGCCTTGGGAGGCGTCCGATGAGCCTGCAACTGAACGATGTGACCCTGACCTACCCCGACGGTGAGGGAACGGTGACCGCCCTGGATCGGGTGTCGGTCGACGTGGCCCCGGGTGAGCTGACCGCCGTGGTCGGCCCGTCGGGTTCGGGCAAGTCGAGCCTGTTGGCGGTGGCCGCGACCCTGATCCGGCCGGATTCGGGCCGGGTGGTCGTGGGCGGTGTGGACACGTTGGGGCTACGTCCCCGTGAGCTGACCGAGCTGCGGCTGGAACGGGTGGGCATCGTGTTCCAGCAGCCGAACCTGATCTCGTCGCTGACCGTGGTGGAACAGCTGTTGGTCACCGAACACATGCGGGCCCGGTCACCGCACCGCGCGCGGACTCGGGCGATGGAGACCCTGGCGGCCGTGGGTCTGGCCGGTAAGGAACATCGTCGGCCACACCAACTGTCCGGTGGTGAGCGTCAGCGCGTGAACATCGCCCGTGCGTTGTCGGGACGGCCGAGCGCGCTGTTGGTGGACGAGCCCACGGCGGCGCTGGACCAGGAGCGGGGCGCGGCCATCATCGACCTGGTGGCGGAGGCGACCCGAGAGTTCGAGGTGGCGACCCTGCTGGTCACACACGACACCGAACACCTGGGCGCGGCCGGACGGGTGCTGGAGATGCGCGACGGACGGCTGTCGGCGCTGGACCGGGCCTGAACGGCCCTCGATGGGCCGTGGGGCCGGTGATGGCCTTCCGTGGCCGCTTTCGGACATGGAGGCGCACCTCGCCGCGCGGCCCGTCTCCCTAGGCTTGGTTCCCAGCCGAAAACCCTGGAGCGGTCCATGAAGATGTCGGCTCGGCCGGAATGCGACGTCGTCGCACTCAACACCTCCGACTCGGTGCTCGTCCTCTTGGAGGTCGAGGCGCCCGAACGCGCGCCCGGTCGTGCCCGCCCGCCGGCCACCCTGGAGGTGGTGGTGGATCGGAGCGGGTCGATGACGATCCGGGGCGGCGAGTCCGTGGAGCGGGTGTCGGTGGTGGGCGATCCTCCGGCGAGCCGGTTGGACGACGGGACGCTCATGGTGGAGCTGGGCGACTTCTTCTCCGGGGAGAGCCGCCGATCATTGCTGCGGGTGTCCACCGCGGTGCTCGCGGAGGCCGGGAGTCGGGACGATGACGAGGACGTGGTGTTGGCGAAGGTGGGGCTCACGCACGTCGACCCGGCGACCTTGGCGTCGTACACCGACACCTTGGAGGTGCGGGTGCGGGTCGCCTGGCGGGTGGACCGGCGCGAGGCGGACGAACGGGTGCGCGCCGAGGAGTTGTTCCAGGAGGCGCGGTCGGTCGAGCGTCGCGCTTGGGAGGCGGTGGCGCGGCAGGCGGAGGACGACGCGAGCGGCGCCGGCGGGACGCGTGGGCGTGGGTCGCGGCTGTTCGGTGGTCGTGACCACTCCGGGGAATCGTTCCCGGACGCCCCCGCCGGCGAGGAACGCTGAGCCGAGCGAGCCCCGGAGGGGCGGGCATTGTGCCAGGCAGCGGCCGTCACCGTGGTGGATTCACCCGGTTGACCGGTGCCGGCCAAAGCCCTCCGGGGCCGGACGGGGACCGGTAGAACAGTCCTTTGTCGGCCCCGGCCCGTAAGGAGGCACAGTGCCCGATCGACTCGCCGACGTCGTGATACTCGTGCTGTTGATCTTGCTGCTGGCCTGGTTGAACAACAACTTCGTGTGCCCCTGAGGTCACCGATCGGTCAGGGGACCTGGTAGGTGGAGTCCCGGACGTCGGTGATGGCCATGTGGCCCGGTGCGTGGCCGATGGCGAACTCGGGGGCCGAGGCCATCACCGCGGCCTGCGGGGTGACCCCACAGGCCCAGAAGACGGGGATCTCGCCCTCGCGGATCTCGACCGGGTCGCCGTGGTCCGGCCTGGTCAGATCCTTGATGCCCAGGGCCGACGGGTCGCCCACGTGCACGGGGGAACCGTGCACGGCCGGGTAGCGGGAGGTGATCCGCACCGCGGCGGCGACCTGGTGGGCGGGGATCGGGCGCATGGAGACCACGAGCGGTCCGGAGAACCGGCCGGCGGGGCGGCACGGCCGGTCGGTCTCGTACATGGCGACGTTGGTGCCCGCCTCGATGTGGCGGACCGGCACACCGGCCTCCAGCAGCGGGGTCTCGAACGTGAAGCTGCATCCGATGAGGAAGGACACCAGGTCTTCGCGCCACAGGTCGGTGACCTCGGCGCGTTCCTCGACGCACTCGCCGTCGCGGTAGATCCGGTAGGCGGGCAGGTCGGTGCGCAGGTCGCCGTCGAACACCGAGGCGGACACGTCGCCGGGTTCGGTGACGTCCAGGACCGGACAGGACTTGGGGTTGCGCTGGGCGAACAGCAGGAAGTCGAAGGCCAGGTCGCGCGGCAGGCACAGCAGGTTGGCCTGTGCGTAGCCGCGGCTGTGGCCGCAGGTGGGCACGCGTGTCCCGGCGCGGAACAGCTCCCGGGCCCGGGCGGGTGACAGGTCCGCCGGAGAGTACGGGGAGGTCGAGGAGTCGGTCTGGGGGCTCATGGGTTCTACCTCCATTGGACGAAGCGGATGCGGGTACCGGGGCGGGCCTGGGCGGCTACGGGCAGGTCCGCCGCGCACACCACGGCGATGACCGGGTAGCCACCGGTGACGGGGTGGTCGGCCAGGAACAGGACGGGTTCTCCCCGGGTCGGCACCTGTAGGGAGCCGGGCACCATGCCCTCACTGGGCAGTTCGCCCTCGCGGGAGCGTTCCAATGCCGGACCGGCCAGGCGGGCGCCCACCCGGTCGCTGCGCGGGGTCACCTCGAAGAGGTCGTCGAACAGTGTGCGATGGGCCCGTTCGGTGAACCAGTCCTCGCGCGGGCCGAGGCGCACCCGCAGGCATACCTCGTCGGCGCCGACCGGGGCGGTGGGCACGTGGTCCAGGAGCGGCCGAGCCTGGGGAGCCGGTCCGATGGGCAGCAGGTCGCCCGGTTCGGGCAGGGCCGGGCCGAGGCCGGCGAGCACGTCGGTGCTGCGCGACCCCAGCACGGGCGGCACGTCGATGCCCCCGCGTACGGCCAGGTAGGAACGCAGACCACGGGCGGGGACGCCGAGGGAGAGCTCGGCCCCGTCGGGCAGGTGTAGGACCTCGTTGAGGGCGGCGCCCCGGCCGTCGATCCGCACCGGGGTCGGGGCGCCGGTCACCGCGACGGTGACCGGTCCGCGTGCGCGCACCCGCAGTCCGCCGAGGGTGACCTCCAGGGTGGCGGCCTCCGGCGGGTTCGCGAGGATGCGGTTGGCCAGGGCGTGGGAGCACGCGTCGGCGGCGCCCGAGCGGCCCACCCCGAGGGCGGCGTGGCCGAAGCGCCCGGTGTCCTGCACGGTGCTCATGGGTCCGGTGGCCAGGACCTCCAGGGAGCTCACGCGGCCTCCTCGAAGCGCACGCGCACTCCCGGACGCAGCAGCCCCGGCGGGTCGCGTTCCAGGTCCCAGGAGACGACGTCGGTGTGGCCCAGGAGCTGCCAACCACCGGGTGAGCTGCGCGGGTACAGGCCGGTGAACTCGCCGGCCAACGCCACCGATCCCTTGGGCACCCGTGTGCGCGCCTCAGCGCGCCTAGGCACCCGGAACCGCGGGTCGTCGCCGACCATGTAGCCGAATCCGGGCGCGAACCCGCAGAAGGCGACGGTCCAGGTGGCTGCGGTGTGCGCGCGTACGACCTCGCGCGGGCTCGATCCGAGGAGTTCGGCGATGTCGGCGAGGTCCTCCCCGTCGTAGTGCACCGGGATGGTGACGGTCTCCCCCGTCCTCCGGGTGACGTCGGCGGCCAAGGGGATCCGGGTGACGGCGGCGGCGACCCCGGCGGGGTCGGTGCCGGGCGACAATCGCAGCAGGACCGTGCGTGCGGCGGGGACGACGTCGGTGACGCCCGGTAGCGGGGCCGTTTCCAGGGCGGCGCCCAGGGCGATGACCTGGTCGAGGTCGGCGACCTCGACCAGGACCCCGGTGTCCGCGCAGTTCAGGACGCGCAAGGACTGCTCCAAATCTGACCTGTCGGGGCGGGTGTGTCCGGCCCCCGGTTGGTGGTGGTTCGGGTCAGGCGGCGGTGAAGGGGGCCACGGTGATCCCCTCGGAGCGCAGTCGTTCGGCGACGGCTCGGGCGATGTCCACGGCGCCGGGGCTGTCTCCGTGCACGCACAGGGAGTCGGCCTGGACCAGGATCTCGGTGCCGTCGATGGCGGTGATGGGTTCGCCTCGGGCGATGCGCAGGCAGCGGGCGGCGATGGCCTCGGGGTCGTGCAGCACGGAGCCGGCCTCGCGGCGCGGGACGAGGGTGCCCTCGGTGGTGTAGGCACGGTCGGCGAAGGCTTCCCGGTAGGTGGGCAGGCCCGCCTTCTCCGCCTTCTCCAGGAATCGGGAGCCGGGCAGGCCCAGCACCGGCAGCTCGGGGTCGAAGGCGTGGACGGCCTCGACGACGGCGGCGGCCTGTTGCTCGTGGTGGACGATCGCGTTGTACAGGGCACCGTGCGGCTTGACGTACCGCAGGCCCTGCCCGCTCAGGCGGGCGAAGACCGACAGGGCGCCGAGCTGGTAGAGCACCTCGTCGGTGAGTTCGGCGGGCGGAACCTCCATGAAGCGGCGACCGAATCCGGCGAGGTCGCGGTAGGCGACGTGGCCGCCGACGGCCACTCCGCGGGCCGCCGCCTCGGCGGTGGTACGGCGCAGGGTGGAGGGGTCGCCCGCGTGGAAACCACAGGCCACGTTGGCGCTGGTGACGATGGACAACAGGGTCTTGTCGTCACCGAGTTCCCAGCGGCCGAAGCTCTCGCCGAGGTCGGAGTTGAGGTCGATGCGCAAGTCGGTGCTCCTTCGGTTCCTGTTGCTCGATTCGGGTGGTCCTACTGCCAGAGCGCGGCGATGCCGCCCAGCGAGTTCACCGCCATGTAGAGGGTGAGGGCCCAGGCGAGCACGCCGACGATCAGCAGCCAACGCGGGTAGCGGTAGCCGTCGAGCAGGGTCGCCGAGTGGCGCCAGGCCACCCACAGCAGCAGACCGAGACCGACCGGCAGGATGACGCCGTTGAGGGCGCCGGCGAGGACCAGCAGCGTGTTCGGGGCCTGGCCGGAGACCAGGAAGATCACCAGGGAGACACCGATGAAGGCGGTGACCAGCTTGCCCTTGTGACGCTCCAGCCACGGCGAGAACGTCGTGACGAAGGAGATGGAGGTGTAGGAGGCGCCGATGACGGAGCTGACCGCGGCCGCCCACATGATCATGCCGAACAGGCGCATGCCCACTTCACCGGCCGCCTGGTAGAAGGCTTCCGCAGAGGGGTTGGTGGCCTGCATGATGTCGGCCCCACCGGCGACGACGCCCAGGATCGCGAGGAACAGGAGGACGCGCATGATTCCGGTGACGATGATGCCGGTGACGGAGGTCTGGGTGATGGCGGCGATGTTCTCCCGGCCGCCCTTGCCCCGCTCGATGAGGCGGTGCGCGCCCGCGTAGGTGATGTAGCCGCCGACGGTGCCGCCGATGATGGTGACGGTGGCGAGGAAGAGGTCCCCGCTGGCCGCCTCGGGCATGACGGACTGACGCAGTGCCTCGCCGACCGGTGGGTCGGAGACGAGGGCCACGTACAGGGTGAGACCGATCATCAGCAGACCGAGGACCACCAGGACGCGGTCCAGGGCCAGGCCGAGCTTGTTACTGGCCAGGATGACGACGCCGATGGCGGCGGAGACGACCGCGCCGATGCGGGGGTCGAGCCCGATCATGGCGTCGAGGCCGAGACCGGTGCCGGCGATGTTCCCGACGTTGAAGACCAGACCGCCGAAGACGATGAGGAAGGCGAGCAGGTGACCGGCGCCCGGGAGGACCTTGTTGGCCAGGTCCTGTGCCCGCATGTTCGAGACGCCGATGACCCGCCAGACGTTCAGCTGGACGGCGATGTCCACGAGGATCGAAATCAGGATCGCGAAGGCGAACGCGGCGCCGAGCTGCGCGGTGAAGGTGGTCGTCTGGGTGATGAAGCCGGGGCCGATGGCGCTGGTGGCCATCAGGAACATGGCGCCGAGCAGGCTGCTGCTCAGCGCCACGCGACCGAAGCGGGGACGCACCGGAACGGGTGGGGGCGTCGGGGGCTGGTCGCTCATGGGTGACTCTCCGGATGTGGCTGAGGGAGCTGGGATGTGGCCAACATCATCGTTGGATTGTTGAACAATACTGCAATCGTTGACCCGCTGATAAGGGGCGCTCCGGTAAAAACTCCTCGGCCCCGCTACGTAACATTGGTGACACCACCGCGCCTCACCGGGCGTGGACGAACAGCGGGAGGGCGACCTGTGACGGCGACCGACGACCACATCGACCGGCTGCCCACACCCGCGATGGTGCACGCCACCAGCCAGGCCGAACGCGTCGCCGACATGCTCCGCGCCTTCGTCATCGACGGTGAACTGGCACCCGGCGTGCGCCTGTCCGAGGAGAAGCTCAGCCGCAAGTACCAGGTCTCCCGGAACACGTTGCGCGAGGCGTTCCGGTTGCTGAGCCGGGAGCGTCTGCTGGTGCACCGCATGCATCGGGGCGTGTTCGTGGCCCACCCCACCGGCGAGGACGTGCGGGACCTGTTCAACGCCCGCCGTGCCCTGGAACTGCCCGCCGTGCGCGGGGCCGCACAAGCACCGGAACCCCTGATCAGGGCGGTCGGCGCGGCCGTCGAAGAGGGTGAGCAGGCACGCGCCGCGTCCGACTGGTGGCGCATGGGCAGCGCCAACATGCACTTCCACGAGGCCCTGGGGGCGCTGTCCCAGAGTGCCCGGGTCAACGAGTTCATGCGTCAGGTCCTGGCCGAGACGCGGCTGGTATTCCACGTGATGGCCGCGCCCCGGGAGTTCCACGACCCCTACCTGCCCTGGAACCGGCGGATCCACCTGGCGTTGACGGCCGGAGACACGGAGGCCGCCGCCGAGGAACTGGCGGAGTACCTGGCCACCTCGGAGGAACAGCTGGCCACGGCCTTCTCCGGGATGGAACGGTCCACCCGGGGCTGAGCCGACCGACTCTCCTCCCAGGGGGTTCCGAAATGTCAGAATGGGCCGCGTGATGGAACTGAACGGACGTCCCGTCGGCACGGGGGAACTCTCCGGCCTGGCCCTCCAGGGCTACGGACAGTTCACGACCATGCTGGTCACGGATCTGCGCGTACGCGGTCTGCGACTGCACACCGAACGGTTGAGCCGCGACTGCGAGGCCCTCTTCGGTACCGACCTCGACATCGCGCGCGTGCGCGAACTCGCCCGACGCGCGGCGCGCGCCCGTCCCTCCCCCTCGATCGTGCGGGTCACCGTGTTCGATCCGGCCCTGGACCTGGCCCGGCCGGCGGATCACTCACCGCCCCAGGTCCTCGTCTCCACTCGGCCCGCGCCGACCGGCGAACCCGAACCGGTGCGTCTGGGCGTCCGGCCGTACTCGCGGGACGGTCCGACGGTGAAGAGCACCTCGCTGTTCGGGTCGATCCGGCAGCGTCGCGCCGCGCAGCTGGACGGATTCGACGACGCGCTCTTCGTCGGGATCGACGGTCGGATCTCGGAGGGGCCGACCTGGAACATCGGCTTCCTGGACGGGTCCGGGCTGGTGTGGCCCCAGGCCCCCTGCCTGCCCGGGGTGACCATGGAGTTGGTGAGTCGGGTCGCCGAGGCTCTGGGCGTCCCGGTCTCCACCCGACCACTGGCGGCGGTCGCGGCCACCCGAATGGCGGGGGCGTTCGTCACCAACGCCGCCACGGGGGTGCGCCCCGTGGCGGCGTTGGACGGTGTGCGCCTGCCCCGCCCCCGGCTGCTGGACAGACTCGCCCACGCCTACCGGGAACTGTCGGGCGACCCCCTCTGACCGTCGTTCTCGGTGGCCTCGGCGTTCTCGGTCCCGGGTCCGCGTCCGGCGCGACCGGGCCACCACAGGCGCGGCCCCACGTCCAGGGAGAGCGCCGGGATGAGCACGGAGCGCACGAGCAGGGCGTCGACCAGCACACCGAAGGCGACCAGGAACGCCAGCTGCAGCAGGAACAGCAACGGGATGACCGCGAGCGCCGCGAAGGTCGCCGCCAGCACCACGCCGGCGGAGGTGATCACACCGCCGGTGACGGTGAGGGCCCGCAGGACGCCCTCCCTGTGTCCGTGACGGAGCGTCTCCTCCCGGGCCCGGGACATCAGGAAGATGCTGTAGTCGATGCCGAGCGCGACCAGGAACACGAACGCGAACAGCGGTACCACCGGGTCGGCCCCGGGCAGCTTCAGGACGTGGTCGAACACCAGGGTGCCCACACCGAGCGCGGTGGCGAACGAGAGCACGTTGACCGCCATGAGCAATAGCGGCGCCACCAGGGAGCGCAGCAGCGGGATCAGTACCAGGAACACCACGACCAGTACCAAGGGGACCACGACCACGAAGTCGCGCTGAGCGGTCTCGCGGGTGTCGAGGGCGGTGGCGTCCACGCCGCCGACCACGGCCTCGGCGCCCGATACCTCGCGCACGTTCTCCCGCAGTTCCCCGACCTTGTCGAGTGCGGCGGTGGTCTCGGAGGCCACGGCCAGGTCGACCTCGATCAGCACACGTCCGTTCTCCACCAGGACGGGGGCCTCCGCCCCGGGCGGTCCCGGCTCGGTCACAGCCGCGGCGCTTTCCACACCCGGGGTCTCCTCGGCGGCGGCCACGACCTCCTCCAGGTGGTCGGCGTCGGCGATCACCGTGGTGGGCGCGGCGCTGAAGTCGGGGCCGAAGCCACGGTCGAGGACGTGCTGTCCTTCGACCGCCTCGACCTCGGTGCGGAACACGTCGGCCTGGCCGGTTCCCTCGGCGGTGAACTGGGGCGCGAACACCGCGGCGGCGAGCAGCAGGCCGGTGGTGGCGAGCCAGAAGATACGCGGGCGCCCCGCGACGCCGCGTGCGAGCCGTCCCCAGAACGGGTGCTGTTCCAGGATCCGGTCGATGCTCTGTCCCTCCCGGTCCACCCGGTTCGGTGCGGTGGGCCAGAAGGCGGCGCGTCCGCACAGTGCCAGGGCGGCGGGCAGGAAGGTCATCGCGGAGAGCATCGCGGCGACGATGCCGATGGCGACGACGGGTCCGAGACTGCTGGTGGAGTTGAGGTCGGCGGCCAGCAGGCAGAGCAGGCCGAGGATGACGGTGCCGCCGGAGGCCAGGACGGGGCCGGTGACGCCACGAAGGGCGGCGAGCACGGCCGTGGGGACCCGCTCTGTGGTGGCGAGCTCCTCCCGGTAGCGGGCCACGAGCAACAGTGCGTAGTCGGTGCAGGCGCCCACCACCAGGATGAACAGGATGCCCTGGCTCTGGCCGTTGAGGGTGACCGATCCGATGTCGGCGGCCGAATAGACCAGCGCGCCGGACAGTCCGAGGGCGAGCAGGGAGGCGACGATGACCAGGATCGGCAACAGCGGTGAGCGGTAGACCGCGATGAGGATGACCAATACGGCGGCGACCGCGACCAGCAGCAGGGTGGAGTCGATACCACCGAAGGCCGCGACGAGGTCGGCGGCGTATCCGGCCGGCCCGGTGACCTGGACGGTGAGTCCGTCGACGGGTTCGTCGGCGATCAGCGCGCGCAGCTCGTCCACCGTGTCGCGGGTGTCGTGGGTGTTGTCGATGAGGACGACGAGTTGGGCGACGGAGGCGTCCTCCGTTCCGGGGACGGGCCCGATCACCCGGCCGGAGACCCAGGGCTCCTCGCCGATCCGTTCGGCCAGGGCCGTGGCGTCGGCGAGGTCGGCGTCGTCGAGGTCGTCCTCGCCGGAGATGACGACGATGGCCGGGACGGTCTCGGAGCGGTCGAAGTCCTCGGCGAGCCGGTCGGCCTCGGTGGACTCGGCACCGGCCGGAAGGAAGGCGGCCGGGTCGTTGGTCTGGACCTCCCCGAGTTTGCCGAGGAAGGCTCCGAGCGGGCCCGCTCCGAGAACCCACACCAGGGCGACCAGGAGTGCCGCCCCCACCCACCAACGTGACCGCCGAGGCGACTGTTCCGGTCGTGTGCTCACGGTCGGATGTCCTTCCACAATCAAGGAGATCTTGACTAGCAAACTGAGCTTCTCGGATTACTAGCGAATTCTGGGATCACGCTACCGCACCCTCACCAGTGCTCTTCACCGCGACCCCGACGACGGTCGAGGTCGCCGTGTGCTCCTCTCCTACTCGACGGGGTCGCGTTCGGCCCGGGCCGCGATGTTGGTGGCCATCGATCCGAACACCACCCCGTGGAAAGGCCTCACCGCCTGCCAGTAGAGGTGTCCCAGCAGCCCACGGGGATGGAAGAGGGCCCTTTGGTGATACACCGTTCGTCCCCGCGCCCGGGCCACTCCCAGTTCCAACCAGGCCGGACCGGGCAACCGCATCTCCGCGCGCAACCGCAGCAATCGGCCGGGGACGACCTCCTCCACACGCCAGAAGTCCAGTGAGTCCCCCACCCGCAGGCGTCGAGGGTCCCGGCGACCGCGACGCGGCCCCACCCCGCCCACGGCCAGGTCGATCCAGCCCCGGGCCGCCCAGGCGAGCGGCCACGAGTACCAACCCCGCTCCCCTCCGATCCCCTCGATCACCCGCCACACGTCCTGGACCGAAGCGTCCACGACCCGGGCGCGGCGATCGGTGTACAGGCTGCCCCCGGACCAGTCGGGATCGGTGGGCAGCGGGTCCGAGGGGGCGCTGGGCCAGGCCGCCGACGACCAGCGGGTGTCCACCCTGTCCTCGTCGATCCTGCGCAAGGCCAACGCCACCGCGCGATCGAACCCGATCCGTTCGTGGTCGTCCACCAGGTCCGACAGTTCGTCCCGTTCGACCACCGCGTCATGGCGCAGCGACTCCACCAGGGGACGCGCCACGGCGGGCGGAACCGGCGTGATCAGACCCACCCACAGACTCGAAAGCCCGGGCGACAGGACGGGCACCGGGAGGATCAGCCGACGGGCCAGACCCGCCTCGGCGGCGAAACGCTCGACCATTCCCGCGTAGTCGAGCACCTCCGGTCCACCGATGTCGAAGGCCCGGTCGGTGTCGGCCGGCAGCGTGTCGGCCAGGACCAACAGCCGCAGTACGTCGCGGACGGCGATCGGCTGCACCCGGCTGTGCACCCACCGGGGCGTGGTCATGACCGGCAACCGTTCGGTGAGGTGTCGCAGCATCTCGAAGGACGCCGACCCCGAACCGAGGATCACCGCGGCGCGCAACACCACGGTGGGCACCGGTCCGGACAGAAGGAGATCGGCGACCTCCTTGCGCGAGGCCATGTGCGCGGACAACTCCCGTCCTCGTGGGGCGAGTCCGCCCAGGTAGACCACCCTGCCGGCACCCGCTTCCCCCGCCGCCCGGGCGAAGGTGCGGGCCCCCTGCGCGTCGACGCTCTCGAAGTCGCCTCCCTTGCCCATGGAGTGCACCAGGTAGTAGGCGACGTCGACTCCGTTCAGGGCCTCGTCGAGTCCCTCCCCCGAGACCACGTCGCCGCGCGCCACCTCGACCCGTTCCCGCCATGGGTGGTCACGGAGTTTCTCGGGGCTTCGAGCCAGGCAGCGCACCCGGTACCCGGCCTCCAGCAGTTCGGGGACCAGCCGGCCACCGATGTACCCGCTGGCGCCGGTGACCAGCGCCAGACGCCCCCTCTCGACCACGGTGCTCATTCTTCGTCGGGGCGGTTACGGCGGTGGTGGCCGGGTGACCTCAGCGCGCTCGCGCCATCGGGCCCGCCCCGGCGTCCGGCCTCGTGTCCGGTCCGGTACACGGGGCCGTCGCCTTCCCTGGCACGCGGCGCACCGTTCTCGGACCGGGCCGACGCGCCCTCCTCCTCGGCTCGCGGAGCCGGGACCCGTTTCTGGTCGTGCGTCTCCCGGTACCGACGCTGGGCCTCCCGATTCCCGTGGCGGGCCTCCCGATGCCGCTGGAAGGGGTTGTCCTCGTCCAGGCCGCCACTGAACCGGCCGTACATGCCGAAGGTCATCACCAGCAGACCCACCACGAAGCTGAAGATGACGTTGGGCATCGAGAACGCCAGGATGTTGAAGTCGGTGCTCATCAGGAAGAGGTTGACGAGGCCACTGGCGACGAACGCGACACCGACCACGATGCACACGGTGGAGGCGAAGGTTCCGCCCAACACCATCGCGCCCACCAACAACGAGCCGATGGCGATCGAGATGAAGCTCAGCGCCCCGTTGGTGGACAGTCCGGCGATCACCTCGCCCTGGGTGTCGAACAGTGGAAGTCTGGTCATCAGCCCCGCGATACCGAACCCGATCAGGACCAGTCCGGTGAGCCCGGCGCCGATCCGGTAGACGAGATCGAGCCGTCGATCCGTCCGACGTTCGGTGTGCAGTCGCATGTCGCCGCCCCTTTCGATTCGGCCGGAGCGGGTCGATCCCGGACCCGGGAGGTACGCCCCCGGAGGGCCCGGGTGGTCCGTCCCGTTTCCGCCGCCGCGTGACCCCAGGATTCCCCGAACGTACCCCTCCCAACCGGACGAAAGCACACTCGCCTCCCAGGAGTAATCGCAGGTCACAGCGGCGCAGTCAACCGTTGTCCGCTCCGGTGGTCCGCCGGGCCCCACCGACGCGGGTGCGCAGGGTGTGCCACAGGTGGTCGAGGGTGCTCCGGGACATGGCCGCCACCGGAGTGGTCAGCCCCATACGGAGCTCGGTCGGCAGGTGGGAGGCTCCGTCCAGGAAGGCCAGCACGTCGCCGAGCCGATTGCCGGCGAAGAGCCGCTCGAAGAAGTCGGCGCCCTCCACCCGCCCGCCGTCCAACGCCGCGAGCATGATGGCGTCCATGGTCAGGTGGCGAGAACGATGCGGGACCGGGGGCACCGGCGTCCGGTCGGCGGCCAGGGCCCGGGCCACCGCCGTGGTCTGCCGGGCCACTCCGCTGAACGTGTAGCCGGTGGAGGGACGGGTCGCGCCGCCCGCGGTGCCGATGCGGAACAGACGCCGTCCGGTCCGGGTGGGGAAGGGGGCGTCGGTCATCGGGATGACGCCCTGTTCCGTGGCGGTGACCTCGAATTCCCCCAGCCCCGCCCGGGCGCAGTAGTCGGTGAGGGCCTTCTCGTACTCCGCGGTGGTCAGGGCGGTGCGGCCGAACTCGGTGTACTCCACCAGCGCCTCGCGCGAGGACAGCGGCAGTACGTAGCCGAAGGCGACGCCGGTACGGGGTTGCTCCGGGCGCAGGTCCATGAGGATGGCCGATCCCGGATCGAAGCCCTCGCGTGGCAGGCGCACGAACCATCCCCGAAAGTGCTGGAGCAGGGTGGTGCGCCCGCCCGGAGGCAGGGCCGGGGGGCGGGAGTCGAAGACCCAACGGGCCGTCAGGGCCACCTCGGTGCCGTCGGGTTCGGTGGCGTGGACCGTGGCGTGCTCGGGCCCGTCGACCAGCCCCGTTACGTACAGCGCCCGCGTCCGGAGGTGCTCGTCGGCGTGGTCGCGGACATGGGCCGCCATGTCGGCCGAACGCAGCATCTTGTACACGTAGGGATCGGCCGGGGAACGGTACTCGGCGCCGCCGGCCCCCACCACGGTCAGGTCGCGCCACCGCGCCGTCAACAGGTCGTCCCAAGGCCCTCCGGCCGGTTCCCAGAAGCACCAGGTGCGCGGGGGCGGTGTGTGCCCTCCCACGGGAGGCTCCAGCAGGGCCGTGCGCAGGGGACTCCCGCGTCGTTCGTTGACCGTGCCCATGCGGTGGGAGAGGGTGAGCCCCGCGGCTCCCCCGCCGATGATCACCACGTCGTAGTCGGTCATGGTCCCAGCTTGCCGGGGCTCTCGGGAGAACGCTAGGGCGTGTTCCGTGGATGCTGCCCGTCGCGAGCTGCGCATCCAGTGGTGCCGGCACAAGGCCGAAGAAGGAATCGGCCCGGGTTTGGCTGTCGACTGATGAGAACGCGGTGACGGTGCCGCTGGGGCGTCGCGCAGCAGGGTATGTATTCGCGGAACACGCCCTAGGACATCGACGATCACACGTGGGAGCACCATGACCACCACGACGGGCCGGATGAAGACCGGAGCGGTCACCGACGAGTTCGATCACGCGGCGAGCGCCTACGACCGGCTGGTCGGCGCCAACCCGGGTTACCACCGGGACCTGCGCGCGTCGGTGCGGCGGCTGCGGCTGCCGGACCAGGGCGAGGGAATGCGTCTGTTGGATCTGGGCTGCGGCACCGGCGCCTCCACGGCGGCGTTGCTCGACGCCGCGCCCAAGGCCCGGATCGTGGGGGTGGACGCCTCCCAGGGCATGCTCGACGCCGCACGGGCCAAGACCTGGGACGGCGACGTCGTCTTCCATCGGGCCCGGGCCGAGGAACTGTCCCCCGACCGGGTGCACGAGTGGTCGGGTGGGCCGGCGGACGCGGTGTTCGGCGCCTACCTGATCAGAAACGTGCCCGACCCCGAAACGCTGCTCCGGTCGGTCTTCCAGGTGCTGCGCCCGGGAGGGCGATTGGCCCTGCACGAGTACTCGGTGGCCGATTCACCGTCCGCGCGGGCGGTGTGGACGGCGGTGTGCTGGGGGATCATCATCCCCTCCGGCAAGGCGCTGACCGGGCGGGCCGACCTGTTTCGTTACCTGTGGCGCAGCGTGCTGGAGTTCGACGGCAGGCGGGAGTTGCTCGCGCGCATGCGGGCCACCGGGCTGGAGTCGGTGGCCGACGCGCCGTTGCCGGGATGGCAGTACGGGATCACGCACACCTTCGTCGGCTCCCGTCCGGGAGGCGTCTGGTGAGCGGCGACGTCCACGACCCCGCCGCCGAGGCGCTCCCGGCGCCCGAACCCGTGGGGCCACGCCCGGAGCACACGCCCCGTGTGGCGGTGGTGGGCGGTGGCATCGCGGGACTCGCCACCGCCCGCGCCCTGACCGAACGCGGGATCGAGGTGACGGTCCTCGAACGCGAGGAAGGTCTGGGCGGGCGGCTTCGCGGCTGGGAGACCACCCTGGCCGACGGCTCCACGGCGACGATGAGCCGCGGCTTCCACGCCTTCTTCCGGCAGTACTACAACCTGCGCGCGCTGCTACGCCACGGCGACCCCGAACTCTCCGCCCTGGTGCCGTTGACGGACTACCCGTTGGTGCACGCCTCGGGTGCGGCCGACCGTTTCTCCGGGCTTCCGAGCACACCGCCGTGGAACGCCGCCGTGCTGGCCGCGACCAGCCGCAGCTTCCCGGTCCAGGAGTTGGCCGGGGTGAACCTGCCGGCCGCCCTGCAACTACTGGACGTGGACGTGCCGGGTGTGTACGAACGCCTGGACCACCTCAGCGCCCGTGATCTGTTGGAGGTGACCCGCTTCCCGCGCAGCGCCCGCCACCTGGCCTTCGAGGTCTTCAGCCGCAGCTTCTTCGCCTCGCCCGAACGCCTGTCGGCGGCGGAGATGGCGGTGATGTTCCACATCTACTTCCTCGGTTCCTCCGAAGGGCTGGTGTTCGACGTGCCGCGCGCGCCCTTCCCGCGGGCGCTGTGGAACCCTCTCGCCGAACGTCTGTGCGCGGACGGGGTGGTCTTTCGCTACGGGGCACGAGTGGAGGGGATCGCCCCCGCGGCCCCGGCCGGGGCCACCGTGACCTGGACCGACCAGGGTGGTGAGCGCGGCGAGCGCTTCGACGGGGTGGTGCTGGCCACCGATCCGGGCGGCTTGCGCGAGGTGGTGGCCCGCTCCCCGGAGCTCGGTGACGGGAGTTGGCGCAGGCGAGTGGCGGCACTGCCTTCGGCACCGCCGTTCCTGGTCTCCCGCTACTGGTCGGACCGCCCGGTGCGCGCGCATCGGCAGGCGTTCCTGGGCACCGCCGGGCACCCCACCCTGGACAACGTCAGCGTGTTGGAACGCTACGAGGACCAGGCGGCCGACTGGGCACGGCGCACCGGTGGTTCGGTCG
The DNA here is from genome assembly GCF_001570765.1 of Nocardiopsis listeri NBRC 13360. Taxonomy (GTDB): domain Bacteria; phylum Actinomycetota; class Actinomycetes; order Streptosporangiales; family Streptosporangiaceae; genus Nocardiopsis; species Nocardiopsis listeri. Next base: position 20,979 of record NZ_BCSH01000077.1, read on the forward strand.
TGGAACTGCACGCCTATGCGCTGCCAGAGGGATGTGATCCGGCGGCCGAACAGGTGTCCCTGTGGAAACAGGCACTGGCGGTCTACCCCGAGCTTCGCGAGGCCGGGGTGGTGGACGCCCGACACGAACTGCGTCAGGACTGTCCCCTGTTCCCACCCGGCGGCCACACCGAACGCTGCGCGGTGACCACCCCCGACCCGTGGCTGGTGGTGGCCGGGGACCACGTACGGGTGGATCTTCCGGTGGCGTTGATGGAACGCGCGGCCACCAGTGGCGTACTGGCCGCCAACGCCCTGCTCACCCGGTGGGGGCGGCGAGGGCACACCGTGTGGAGCGTGCCCCGGCGGGGCCGGTTCGCACCGCTGCGCGCCCTGGCCCGGTCCCTACGTCAGCCGGGCCACCGCCCGGACGCGCGCAGCAGGTAGCGGCGTTCGGCGTAGGCGAGGTCGTCGCGCCACAGGCGGCGGGCGGTCATGCGCATCACCGGACGGACCGCACCGGCGAGCCTGCGCGCGAACGCGAATCCGGTGCGGTCGGAGGACGCGACCGTCGCCTCGATGACGGCGGTGCGCGGTACCCCTCGTTCGTCCACACCCAGCGGCGTGGCGTGGGTCTCCACCACGCTGCCCTCCCCCTCGCCCTCGATGATGCGCATGACCACCGTGCGCGGTTCGGGGCAGACGAACTCGGCGCGTACGGGCACGCCCCATCGACCGGCCACCTTGAAGCCCACGTCCACCACCATCCGGTCGGGGTCGGGGTCGGGTCCGCTCGATGTCTCGGTGACCCGCAACCCCACGAAGGAGTAGGGGTGGAACCAGGAGCCGTGCCAGGGGTCGAGCCGGTTGGCGACCACGTCCTCGGGTTCGCACCGACCCGCCATGCTCTCCACCGCGGCGATGCTGCGGGCGGACGCGGGACGTTCGGGAACCACGGGTGCCTCCAGTGGTTCCTCACCACCCACCTGGTCCAGTCGTACCCACACCAGCACTCCGTCGTCGTGGGCGGGGTGGGGGCTCCAGCCGGGGAAACCTTCGGAGCCCAGGGACAGCCCGTGCCAGCGGCACACCAGACGCCCCTGGTCCACCGCTCCCCGGCACAGGGGCGCGCCCAGGTGCGGGCAGGCTCCCGGACCGGCGTGCACGGACCCGTCCGCGGTACGCCAGGCCACCAGTTCGGTGCCGGCCACCATCCGGCCGAAGGGGCGGTCGGCGCGCACCTCCTCGGACGCCGCCAGCACGTACCAGTTGCCGGAGGGCCGGGCCAGGGCACGTTTGAGCGCGGACCCGATCACACCCGGGGACGCCTCCCGCCAGGTCGGTTCCTGACGGGACCAGGTGCCCTTGGGCATACGGCGCAGGGGGATCCGTCGAGGTTCGGGGCCGGGCAGCGTCATCTGCGATCTCCTCAGGGGATGGACCGACCGTCCCGGGGTCACGGGACGGCCCTCGCCCACAGTGAGCGGGCCAGGGCGGGCAGGGCCGACGCCATCTTGCGCGCGTCGGACACCCGGTGGCGGACACTCCACACGTCGAAGTCCGCCGCACCGATCTCGTCCAGAATGGCGCGATAGAGCCGAAAGGCGGTGGCGACACACGGACGGGCGACGGGTTCGAGCATCGCCACCCCGGGTTCGGCCAGGCGATAGAGGTCCTGGTTGACCTCCACCAGCTCGGCGATGGCCCGGCACACCCGCGGGTCCGGGATTCTCGCCCTGGCGCAGTGCTCCAGAAGGGCGCGATCGACCCGGTGTTCGGCGAGGACGTCGGTGGGCAGGTACACCCGTCCGCGCCCGAGGTCCTCGGCCACGTCACGCAGGAAGTTGGTGAGTTGGAAGGCCTCGCCCAGGGCGGCCGCGTGCGGTGCGGCCTCGCTGCGGGACGTGACCGTGCCCAGCACCGGCAGGACCTGGAGTCCGATCACCGCGGCCGAGCCGTACATGTACTCGCGCAGGTGGTCGAGGTCGCGGTATTCGGTCACATCCAGGTCCATGCGCATGGAGGACATGAAGGCGGTGAAGTGCTCGGCGGGCAGTTCGTAGCGCTCCACGGTGTGCGCCAGGGCTCGCAGTACCGGTTCGTCCGGTTCGGAACCGGCCAGGCCGAGGGTCAGTTCGGCGTCGACGCGGTCCAGACGTGAACGTTGGTCCTCGACGGTGGTCCCGGGTTCGGGTTCGTCGACGATGTCGTCCACCCAGCGGGCGAACCCGTAGAGCGCGTGGATGCCGGGGCGGCGTTCGGGTGGCAGCACCAGAGTGGCCGTGTAGTAGGTGCGGCCATGGTGGGCGTGCAGGTCGCGGCAGCGCAGGTAGTCGTCGCGCAGACGTTGCGAGGTGATCCCGGCCGCGTTCAGTTCGGCGATGGCCCTGTTCATCGTCGTCCCCGTCGTGTCGACGCGGCCAGCACTCGCGCGGCCGCCAGTCTTCCCGAGATCAGCACCGTGGGCAGCCCCACGCCGGGGGTGGTGCCACAACCCGCGAGGACGGCGTTGGTGGTGCCGGCCAGGACGTTGCGGGGCCGGAACGGGCCGGTCTGGGCGAAGGTGTGCGCCAGGGAGAACGGGGTGCCGCGAGCCATGCCCTGGCGGGCCCAGTCGGCGGGGGTGACCATCCGTTCGGCTCGGATCGAGGCGTCGAGCCCGGTCAGCCCGCGCTCTTGGAGGGTTCCGACGAGCTCGTCCCGGTAACGCGGCCCCTCCCTGTCCCAGTCGATGTCGCCCGCGTCGAGATTGGGTGCGGGCGCCAGGACGTAGAGCAGGTGGTGGCCGTCGGGGGCCAGGGAGGGGTCGGTGAGCGTGGGTTGGGTGACCAGCAGCGAGGGATCGCTCATCGTGCGGCCTCGATCGATGATCTCGGTGAAGGTGCGTTCCCACTGGTGGCCGAACGAGATGGTGTGGTGGGACAGGTGCTCCCACGTGCGGTCGGTGCCCAGATGGAGCACGACCGCCGAGGGCGAGAAGCGGTGCGGGACCAGGCGTTGGGGCCGACGTCCCAGGAGACGGTGGGCGGTGGGCAGGTCCACGGTCAGCACGACCTGGTCGCAGGCCAGGCGTTCGCCCTGGTCGGTCACCACCGCGGTGACCCGGTCCCTCGACCGTTCCAGGCGTGTCACGGACTCGCCGTAGCGCAGACGCGCCCCGGCCTTGGCCGCCGCCCCCGCCATGGCCTCACCGATCGCACGCATCCCACCTCTCGGGAAGTGGACGCCCGCGATCGTGTCCATGTAGGCGATGACGGCGTAGGCGGCCAGGGCGCGCTCGGGCGCCACCCCGGCGTAGAGGGACTGGAACGAGAAGACGCGGCGCAGACGCTCGTCCTCGACGTACCTGCCGATCGCGGGAGCCAGACGGCCGAAACCGCCCAGGGCGGCCAGCCGGACCAGGTCGGGGCCGAGCAGGTCCAGGGGCGAGTCGAAGTCGGCGTCGATGAACGAGCGCATCTCCACCTCGTAGAGGCGGGTGAGCCACTCGCGCAGGCGCAGATAGCCCACGGCTTCTCGGGTTCCGGCGACCCGGGCCACCTCGGTGGTCATGCGACGGCGGTCGGTGTGCACGTCGATTGTGGTGCCGTCGGCGAAGTTCGCCCGGTAGGCCGGGGCCAGCGGTAGGAGGTCGAGGCGGTCACGCAGGCTCTCCCCGACGGCGGCGAAGGCCTCGTCAAGGAGTTCGGGCATGGTCAGGACGGTGGGCCCGGTGTCCACCCGGAAGCCGTCCATGTCGAGGCGGCCCGCGCGTCCGCCCGGGTACTCCTCGCGTTCGACGATCACCACGTCGCGGCCGGCGCCCAGCAGGTGCAGGGCGCACGACAGACCGGACAGGCCGGCGCCCACGACGACCACCGGGTCGCGGCCGATTCGCGAAGGGCCCGAAGGCCGGGTCGAGGTCGCGTCAGGGTTCACGGGTTCCACCTACGAGCGTGTTCGGGTTCGGGCTCAGGTACTCGCCGCGGTGTCGGCGAAGCCGGTCAGGCCTTCGCGCACGGTCGGGTCGATGTCGAGGTGGGCGAGGTGTCCCACGCCCCGGTCGGCCAGGGCACGGCAGCGTCGTCGTACCAGGTCGCGTGCGCCCAGACGGTCGAGGACGTGTGCGACCTCGACCGTGTCCACCGGGCCGGCGCCGACACGTTCCAGCAGGTCCAGGGCGGCGATATCACCGTGTTCCCGTGCCAGGTCGACGCCGGTCGCCAGGAGCATGGTGTTCGTGCCCTGTTGGAGGTCCTCCCCCGGCGCCTTCCCTGTTCGGGACGGATCACCGTAGACGTCCATGAGGTCGTCGCGGAGTTGGAAGGCCACGCCCACGTCGGCGCCGTAGTCGCGCAGCGCCGACAGGGTCGTGAACGGGGCTCCGGCCATGACGGCGCCCAGGTGCAGAGGACGCTCGACGGTGTAGGAGGCGGTCTTGAGTCGGTCTGTCCGCAGGGCGACGCTCACCGAACGTTCCGCGCGCGCTTGGGAACGCAGGTCGAGGTACTGACCGACCATCACCTCGGTGCGCATGTCGCGCCACACCCGATGGGCCTCGCTCTTGGTGGGGAGGGCGTCGATGGACTCGTGGAGCAGGTCGTCGGCCCAGGCCAGGGCGAGGTCTCCGGTGAGGACCGCCATGGACTCGCCGTAGCGCGCCGGTTCTCCCCGGTAGGACCGTGACCGATGGTCGGCGGTGTGGACCGCGTGCAGGGAGGGGGCGCCCCGCCTGGTGGTGGCGGAGTCCATCACGTCGTCGTGGAACAGGGCGAAGGTCTGGAGCACCTCCAGCGCGGAGGCCGCGGACAGCGCCGCCCGCGCATCGGGTCCGTGAGGCGGGCCACCACCGGCGAGCCAGCCCCACCAGGCCAGTGTGGACCTGAGTCGTTTGCCGCCCAGGGTGAAGGAGAGGATTCGTTCGGCCAGGTCACCGGCGCAGTCCGGATCGAGGAGGCCCACCTCCCGAACCCGCGGCTCCAGGTGTCGGCGCAGGAGGTCGCCGACGGCCGCGCGGACCCCACCGAAGTCCGTCGACGGTGGTCGCCACTCCGTTCGTGGTGCTTCCGTCTTGAAGTCGACGATGACACTCTCCTCTGGGAAGGCCACTTGGACGATTTGTCTCGTTTTACATGATTCTCATAAAACGAACTATTACACATCGCATAGACTCTGGGCCACCCAACACTTCGAGCCCCCGTAAACTCGATGGCAGTGACCGGAAGGCCCGATCATCGTGACGCTGGGAGATGGATGAACACCGCGCCCAGAATCCGCTTCACCGGGCCCGAGGGGTCCGAGGCCGCCGAGGTGGAGGCGCCCATGACGGAAACGGCCGACCCCCGCGCGGACCTGTACTCGTCCCTACAGACCGACGGTCAACAGCTGGCGGTACAGCTGGTGCGGTTGTTGCACCGGATGTCGGAGCGCTCGGGCATGAACCCCACCGACTTCCAGTGCTACACGCTGCTGCGCGTGGCCGGTTCCATGACTCCCGGAGAGATCGCGGACAGCCTGTGCCTGTCCACGGGTTCGGTGACGGGCGTGATCGACCGGATGGAGGCGCACGGTCTGGTCGAGCGCACCCCGCACCCACTGGACCGGCGCAAGGTGGCGGTACGCCTGGTGGCGGGGGCCGAACAGTTGGCCAAGAGCACCGCCGCGGGGATCGGCGACGCCATGATCGCCATACACGAGGATTACCCGGTGGACGAGCTGAAGGTGATCGTGGACTGGATGAACAGGGTGAACGACACTCTGGAGGGCCTCATCGCCCAGCGCTCCCCACGCCGCTCGGGCTGAACCAAAGACCCGTTCCATTCCCCACCGCTCGCGTCCTTCCTCCGCCTTCCCTCCCGCCCAGAATCCGACAAATACGACATCACTCACTTTGCCGAAACTCTCCGTGTTGTGACGGTTGCTTTACTACCTGGGACGAAAGCCTCTACCATCCCACGGGACCCATCCGTGGCCGGAGGCAGGAACCGGCACCCCGACCCCCGACCGACGGGGCTGGGAAGGAGTAACCATCTCAACCCTGCGCAGGTACATCCGAGAACATACGAATCCCCCGGTCTTCGCGATCTCCGGGATCGTGGTCGTCGTCTTCGTGGTTCTGGGGATCGCCTTCACCGATCCCCTCCTGAACGCCGCGGGTACGGCACGTGACTGGATCGGCTCACAGCTGGGCTGGTTCTACGTCCTGTCCACGACCTTCTTCCTGGGCGCGGCGATCTTCCTGATGCTGAGCCGTTTCGGCAACATCCGGCTCGGCCCGGACGACTCCAGGCCGGAGTTCGGCACCATCGCCTGGTTCGCGATGCTCTTCACCACCGGTATGGGTATCGGTCTGGTCTTCTGGGGTGTGGCCGAACCGGTCACCCACATGCACGAGCCGCGTGACTCGGCGCTGGCGCCCGTCGTACCCGAGGGCGGCGGTGAGGCGGTGCCCCAGGCCGACGCCGCCAGCACCGCGCTCGCCTCCAGCTTCTTCCACTGGAGCTTCCACCCATGGGCGATCTACATCGCCCTCGGCCTGTCCCTGGGCTACTTCGCCTTCCGCAAGGGCCTGCCGCTACGCCCCGCCTCGGCGCTGTACCCGCTGCTGGGCGACAAGGCCTTCGGCTGGCCCGGCAACCTGGTGGACATCCTGGCGGTGTTCGGAACCATCTTCGGTCTGGCGACCTCACTCGGCCTGGGCACCCTACAGATCAACAGTGGTCTGTCCGAGGTGTTCGGCATCGCCAACAACTCGTTCACTCAGTCGATCATCATCGTCGTCATCACCGGGATCGCCCTGTACAGCGTCGTCTCCGGGATCGACAAGGGCATGCGCCGGCTGTCGGTGCTCAACCTGTGGCTGGCGTTCATCCTCATGGCGATCATCTTCGCCCTGGGCCCCAAGCTGTGGATCATCAGCACCATGGTCACCGGAGCCGGCGAGTACCTGGGCAACCTGATCCCCTGGAGCATGTCCTTCCCGAGCCCCTTGGCCGACGGGACCGCCGCCGACTTCACCACCACCTGGAGTGTCTTCTACTGGGGTTGGTGGATCTCCTGGGCGCCCTTCGTCGGCATCTTCCTGGCCCGTATCTCCTACGGGCGCACCATCCGTGAGTTCGTGCTCGGCGCGCTGTTCGGCCCGGTACTGGTCTCCGTCCTGTGGTTCGGTGTGTTCGGCGGCGCGGGCATGTACTACGAACTGTTCGGCGGGGGCGGCTTCATGGAAGGTGACGAGTCCGACGCCGCCTACCATCTGCTGGACGCGTTGCCGATGGGCCCGATCGTCGCCGTGATCATGTCGCTGTTCCTCATCATCGTCGTGGCGATCTTCTTCATCACCTCCTCCGACTCCGGGTCGTTGGTGGTGGACATGCTCACCAACGGAGGCAGCACCAAACCGCTCAAGGTCCAGCGCGCCTTCTGGGCGATCAGCGAGGGCGCGGTCACGCTCATCCTGTTGGTGTTGGGCGGGGCCAGCGCCCTCGACGCGCTCCAAGCGGCCTCGGTCGTCACCGGTCTGCCGTTCGCGGTGATCCTGATCTTCATGGTGTGGGGCCTGTTCAAGGGACTGTCCGAGGAACCCAAACCAGGGGCGCCCAAGAGACTGCGAGCCGAGGACCGTCCCCCACCCGAGCAGCGACATCGTCCCGGCAACATCCCCGTGGGCTCCCGCGAACACGACCGGACCGAACACCACGGTGACGAGAACAAGCCAGAGGAAGGTCAGGCCACGTGAGTCCCAAGAGGTTCAACAACCCCTTCCACGGGGTCATCGACATGATCACGGAGATGAACCGCATCTCCGACACCATGTCCTCGATCGAGACCAGCCAGGCCGGGGAACGCGAACGCGGCTTCGCCGACGCCTGGAGCCCGCCCACCGACATCCTGGCCCGCGGTCGGGACCTGGTCGTCCGTTGCGAGGTCCCGGGGGTGTTCGAGGAGGACGCGGCGGTCACCTTCGAACACGGGGTCCTCACCATCAGTGGTGAACGCATGCGGGACGAGGAGGACGTCGTCTACTACTCCTCGGAACGCTTCATGGGCACGTTCCGGCGGGAGATCAGCCTCCCGGAGGGCACCCGCGAGGAGGACATCGAGGCCAGTTACGGCGAGGGGCTGTTGGAGGTCGTCGTGCACGGGGCGGCCAACCAGCGCAAGGCCAAGACGATCAAGGTCTCCCGCCGCAGGCGCGCCTGAGGCCGGAACCCGCACACGTGACGCGGACGGGCCCCGTCGGAGGATCACCTCCGGCGGGGCCCGCGGTTCGTTCGCGACCTTTCCGGGCCCGTTGACGCCCGCCGGGAACCGAACGGGCGCCCTGACCGACTCCCATGGCGAACGGCCGCGTTCGGCGGCCCGCCGAGGAGGTCACACGATGCCCGTCCACCCCCGTACCCGTGTCCTGGGTGCCGTCCTGGCACTGTCACTGGCCCTCACGGGCTGCGGTGACGGCGCCGACGACGACGCCGGCCCCCGGGAGGGCGGCACCGAGGAGGACGGGGCCACCCGGGACTCCCCGGCCGCGGACTCCCTCACCCTCGACGACCCGTGGATCAAGGCGGCCACCGTCGAGGACGGTATGACGGCGGTCTTCGGTGAGATGGTCAACGACGGCGACCAGGAGGTCACCGTCGTCGCCGCCTCCCACGAGGACGCCGACACCGTCGAACTGCACGAGGTCACCACCCAGGGCGCGGACGCCACCATGCGTGAACGCGAGGGCGGGTTCCCGATCCCGGCGAACGGGACGCTGCCGCTGGAACCCGGTGGGAACCACATCATGCTCATGGGGCTGACCACCGACCTCGAGCCGGGAGCGGAGTCCACCGTCACCGTGGAACTGTCCGACGGGTCGACCACCACGTTCACCGCGGTGGTCAAGGAGCACGCGGGCGCCAACGAAGAGTACGAGGGCGACCACGAGGACCACGGAGGGGATCACTGATGTCCCGCCCGCGCGAAGGGACCGGCGGGGGGCGGTGGAGCCGTCGAGGGGTGCTGTTGGCCGGCGCCACCGCCGGGGTCGGGGCCCTGAGCGGCGCGGTCGTCGCACGTTCGACGGCGACCGAACCCGAACCGACCGGTCCTCCCCGACCGCACGGTGAGGGTAGCGTTTCCTTCCACGGAACCCGGCAGGCCGGGATCGAGACCCCACCACAGGCGAACGTCCGTCTCCTCGGCCTGGATCTGAACGCCGACACCGACGCCGAAGGGGTACGTCGGTTGCTGTCGTTGCTCGGCGACGACGTGGCCAGGTTGAGCCGTGGTGAGGGGGCGCTCGCCGATACCGAACCGGAGCTGGCGGCGGTGCCCGCACGACTCACGGTGACCTTCGGGTTCGGGCGGGGGCTGGTGGAACGCGTGGCACCCGACGCCGTGCCGGCCTGGCTCACCGACCTTCCCGGGTTCGACCACGACGCGCTGCGTTCGGAGTGGGGTCAAACGGACCTGCTCCTCCAGGTGTGTTCGGACGATCCCGTGACCGTGGCGCACGCGGCGCGGGTCCTGCTCCGGGACGCCCGCGCCCACACCCGGGTGCGGTGGATCCAGGACGGATTCCGCCGCGCCCACGGTTCGGAACGGGACGGCACCACCATGCGCAACCTCATGGGCCAGGTGGACGGCACGGTCAATCCGGCGCCGGGGACCGAGGACTTCGACCACCTGGTGTGGTCCGAGGACGGCCCGGGGTGGCTCGCCGGTGGCACGTCGCTGGTGCTGCGCCGGATCGCCACCCACCTGGACACCTGGGAGGAGCTGGACCGGCCCGCACGCGAGGCGGTGGTGGGACGTCGGCTGGCCGATGGATCTCCGCTCACCGGGGAGAGCGAGCACGACGCACCCGACTTCGCCGCCACCGACGCCGGCGGGCTCACCGTGATCGCGGACTTCGCGCACATCCGCCGGGCCCGATCCGAGGACCCCGAGGAACGTGTGTTCCGCCGGGGCTACAACTACGAGGACCCCGCCTCCGGGGAGTCGGGGCTGCTGTTCGTGTGCTTCCAGTCCGATCCGGTGCGGCGGTTCGTGCCCATCCAACGTCGGTTGGACGAGCTGGACCTGCTCAACGAGTGGGTGACCGCGGTGGGTTCGGCGGTCTACGCCGTCCCACCGGGCTGCGCGGAGGGAGGATTCGTCGGCGAAGGCCTGTGGAAGGGCTGAGCGAACGTCGAGACAGCGGCGGGGCCGCCCCTCACCGGTCAGGGGCGGCCCCGGCGGGATCCGTCGATGAATCGGCTCGCCCTTAGAAGACCCGGTCCTTCTCGTAGGGGCCGATCACGGCGAGGGCGCGCGGGCGATCGAACAGCTCCGCGGCGACCGCGGCGACGTCGTCCAGGGTGACGGCGTCGTACCGGGCCAGGTCCTCGTCGATGGAGAAGTGGCGCGGCTGCACCAGTTCGTGGGAGAGCAGGCGGCCCATGCGCGCGTTGGTGCCTTCACTGCCCAGCACCATGGCGCCCTGGATCTGGCCCTTGGCACGGGTCAGCTCCTCCGGGCTGATACCGCCGGCGGCGACCTTGGCGAGTTCCTCACGGCACACCCCGATGACCTCGTCGGCCTTCTCCGGCAGGCAGCCCGCGTAGAGCTGGAAGGCGCCGGTGTCGGCGTAGGCGATGTGGTAGGCGTGCACGGCGTAGGCAAGGCCACGCTTCTCCCGCACCTCCTGGAAGAGACGCGAGGACATGCCACCGCCCAGCGCGGCGCTGAGCAGGCGCAGCGCGTGCCAGCGCGGGTCGGTGCGGGTGATGCCCTCCGACCCCAGGATGATGTGCGCCTGCTCGGTCTCCCGCGGCTGCACGACGGTTCCGTCGTAGGTGCGGACCGGGCCACCGACACCGCGCGGACTCGAGGGGCGGGCGTCCCCGGCCGCGGCCAGACGCTCGGCGAAGATGGACCGGACCTGCTCGACGACCGCGTCGTGGTCGAGACTGCCCGCGGCCGTCACGATGAGCTCGGAGGGCACGTAGGAGTCGCGGTACTGCTCGATGATGCGGTCACGCGGCAGGGCGTTGATCGTGTCGATGGTGCCCAGGATGGGGCGACCCAGCGGGCTGTCACCGAAGAAGTGCTCGGCGAAGACGTCGTCCACCAGGTCGGAGGGCTCGTCCTCGTACATGGCGATCTCTTCGAGGATCACGCCGCGCTCGGTCTCCACCTCACCCTCGTCCAGCACCGAGTTCGCGACCATGTCGCCGACCACGTCCACCGCCAGCGGCAGGTCACGGTCGAGCACCTTCGCGTAGTAGCAGGTGTGCTCCTTGGTGGTGTAGGCGTTGTGGTCGGCCCCCACCCCGTCCAACAGCGCGGAGATCTCCAGCGCCGAACGGGTGTGTGTTCCCTTGAACAGCAGGTGCTCCAGGAAGTGCGCCGACCCCGCGTGCGCGGAGTCCTCGTCACGGGACCCGGTGGTGGCGGAGATACCGAAGGCCGCGGAACGACCACCGGGGATGTGCTCGGTGACCACGCGCAGACCGCCGGGCAACACCGTCCGACGCGCCAGACCGGAACCGCCGTCGGGCTCCAGCAGCGTGACGGTCGTGCCCGGCTCCTGCTCCGCGGCGGTGGGGACAGAACTCATGCAACCTTCTTCTTCGCGTCGGGACGTCCAGATGAGCATACGTACGACCGCGGGGCGGCCGCGTCATCGAAGACGCGACCGCCCCGCGGAGGGGTGGAACTCGATCAGGTGTTCTCGGAACGCCCGCCCGAGCTACGACGACGGCGACGGCGCGGGGCACCCTCACCCTTGTCCTCATCGGACTTGTCGTCGTTCGGGGCGGCGTCCTCGGAGGGACCCTCGTTCTTGGCGGCCTCGGCCTCGACCACCTCGACCGGGACCAGGGACAGCTTGCCCCGGTCGTCGATCTCGCGGATCTCGACCTGGATCTTCTCGCCGATGCTGATCACGTCGTCGAGGTTCTCGATCCGCTGGCCGCCGTGCAGCTTACGGATCTGCGAGATGTGCAGCAGACCGTCCTTGCCGGGCAGCAGCGACACGAACGCACCGAAGGCGGTCGTCTTGACGACCGTACCCAGGTAGCGGTCGCCGACCTCGGGCATGGTCGGGTTGGCGATCTGGTTGATCGTGTCCCGGGCCGCCTCGGCGGAGGGGCCGTCGACGGCACCGATGTAGATCGTGCCGTCGTCCTCGATCGTGATGTCGGCGCCGGTGTCGTCCTGGATCGAGTTGATCATCTTGCCCTTCGGGCCGATGACCTCGCCGATCTTCTCCACCGGGACCTTCACCGTGAGGATCCGCGGAGCGTTCGGGCTCATCTCCGCCGGGCTCTCGATGGCCTCCTGCATGACGTCCAGGATGGCCAGACGGGCGCCGCGGGCCTGCTGCAGGGCCAGGGCCAGCTGCTCGGCGGGGATACCGTCGAGCTTGGTGTCCAGCTGCAGGGCGGTGATGAGGTCACGGGTACCGGCGACCTTGAAGTCCATGTCGCCGAAGGCGTCCTCGGCACCGAGGATGTCGGTCAGCGTGACGAACTGGTCGCCCTCACTGATCAGACCCATGGCGATGCCCGACACCATCTCCTTGAGGGGCACGCCGGCCGCCATCAGGGACATGGTGGAGGCGCAGACCGAACCCATCGAGGTGGAACCGTTGGAACCGAGGGCCTCGGAGACCTGACGGATCGCGTACGGGAACTCCTCGCGGGAGGGCAGAACCGGCAGCAGGGCCCGCTCGGCCAGGGCGCCGTGCCCGATCTCGCGCCGCTTGGGCGAGCCCACCCGACCGGTCTCACCGGTGGAGTAGGGCGGGAAGTTGTAGTTGTGCATGTAGCGCTTGGTCTTGTCCGGGTTGAGCGTGTCAACCGTCTGTTCCATGCGCAGCATGTTCAGCGTGGTGACACCCATGATCTGGGTCTCACCGCGCTCGAAGAGGGCCGAGCCGTGCACGCGCGGCAGGATGCCCACCTCGGCGCTCAGCTGGCGGATGTCCTTGGGACCACGACCGTCGATGCGGACCTGGTCGCGCAGCACGCGCTCGCGCATGAGCTGCTTGCTCAGGCTGCGGAAGGCGGCACCGAGCTCCTTCTCACGACCCTCGAAGGTCTCGGTCAGCTTCGCGAGGACCGATTCCTTGACCTTGTCGAGCTCGCCCTCGCGCTCCTGCTTGTCGGCGATGGTGAGCGCCTTGGCCAGGTCCTCGCGGACCGCGCCCTCGACGGCGGCGTAGACGTCGTCCTCGTAGTCGAGGAAGATCGGGAAGTCGCCCTGCTCACGGCTGGCCTGGTCGGCGACGGCCTGCTGGGCCTTGCACAGCACCTTGATGAAGGGCTTGGCGGCTTCGAGGCCCTCGGCGATGGTCTGCTCGTTGGGACCGACGGCCCCTTCGGCGACCAGCTTCAGGGTGCGGGTGGTGGACTCGGCCTCGACCATCATGATCGCGACGTCGCCGTCCTCCAGCACACGGCCGGCGACGACCATGTCGAAGGTGGCGTTCTCCAGCTCGGAGTGGGTGGGGAAACCGACCCACTGGCCGTCGATCAGGGCGACGCGCACGCCGCCGATCGGGCCGGAGAAGGGCAGCCCGGCGATCTGGGTGGACATCGAGGCCGCGTTGATGGCGACGACGTCGTACAGGTGCTCGGGGTGCAGGGCCAGGACCGTCTCGACGATCTGGATCTCGTTGCGCAGGCCCTTCTTGAAGGACGGACGCAGCGGCCGGTCGATGAGACGGCAGGTGAGGATGGCGTCCTCGGAGGGACGACCCTCACGACGGAAGAACGAGCCGGGGATACGACCGGCGGCGTACATCCGCTCCTCGACGTCCACCGTCAGCGGGAAGAAGTCGAGGTTCTCCTTGGGGCGCTTCGAGGCGGTGGTGGCCGACAGGATGACGGTCTCGTCGTCCAGGTAGACCGTGGACGAACCGGCGGCCTGACGGGCCAGCCGGCCGGTCTCGAAGCGGATGGTGCGCGAGCCGAACTTGCCGTTGTCGATCACGGCTTCGGCAGAGTAAACGCCCTCCATGGGCGACCTCCTACTACACAGTCGGGACGCGTCGTCTCCGGGCGGTGCCCGGAGGGTTCGACGCCTACGTTCTCTCCCGCGACGTGCCCCGGAGGTGATGCCGGTCGGTCATCGATCGAAGCCCGCGGCCCATCTCGCAGACGGGGTCCGAAGGCCACTACCGAGGACCGACCCCTGTTGGACCGGGGGAACGGCACGGGTGTGGTTCATGGTGCGGCGGCCGTGTCGACCGCCACTCCGGTTACACCTTACTAACAAAGAGGGAGCGGCCAAGGCCACTCCCTCCCGATTCACCTAGCGGCGGAGACCCAGACGCTCGATCAGCGAGCGGTAGCGGGTGATGTCCTCCTTGGCGAGGTACTTCAGGAGACCGCGACGACGGCCGACCATCAGCAGCAGACCACGACGGCTGTGGTGGTCGTGCTTGTGGGTCTTGAGGTGCTCGGTGAGCTCGGTGATGCGGTGCGTGAGCAGCGCGATCTGCACCTCGGGGGAGCCGGTGTCACCATCCTTGGTGCCGTACTCCGCGATGATCCTCTTCTTGCTGTCGGTGTCGATCGACACGACGCTCCTTCGCTCATGGTTCGGTACGCGGGGCGAACCCCGGCACGTGACAGGGGTCGGACACGGTGACCGCGCGTACGAACAGTCACCGTCGCGTGTGCTGTGCGCGGCACGGCGCCGATGGCGTGACCCTGCCGCGTTCCCGTCGGTTCCATCACCCCTTCGGGGACGAACCGGCCACGGGCACACGTGAACGTTTTCAGCTTACCGCAGTTCAGGGGGCGATCGGCCCGGGTCCACGGTGATCCCGGACTCGCCGGAGGCCGGGGGCGAGGTCAGGGGGTGTCGCCGGTCTCGGCGGTGAGGACCTCACGGCAGCGGTCCACGTCGCGCCGCATCGCCAGGATCAGCTCGTCGATGTCGTCGAACCGTTCCTGCCCACGAATACGGGCGGTGAGGTCCACGGCCATCGTCAGCCCGTACAGCTCCAGGTCGTCGCGGTCCAGCGCGTAGGCCTCCACCGTACGTTCGGCTCCGTCGAAGGTGGGGTTGGTACCCACCGAGATGGCGGCGGGCCAACGCGCCTCGTGACCGGTGACGGGTTCCAGCCGGCCGAGCCACCCAGCGTAGACACCGTCACCGGGCACCGCGGTGTCCGGTGGCAGATCCATGTTGGCCGTGGGGAAACCCAGGAGCTCCCGCCCTCGGGCCGCTCCGTGCACGATCTCTCCGATGACCCGGTGCGGGCGGCCCAGAAGCGCCGCGGCACCGGCCACGTCGCCCTCGGCGAGGAGCCCCCGGATCCGGGTGGAGGTGATGGTCTCGCCCTCGGCGACCAGCTTCACCCCGTCCGTGCCGAACCCGCACTCCTCCCCCAGACGGGTCAGGGCGGCCACGTCCCCGGCGGCCCGGTGCCCGAAGCGGAAGTCCTCTCCCACCACCACGGCGACCGCTCCGAGACTGTCGACGAGGATCCGGCGGACGAACTCCTCGGGGCTCAGCGAGGAGAGTTCCTTGGTAAAGGGCAGTACGCACACTGCGTCGGCGCCCTGTTCCCTCAGCAACTCGACGCGGCGGTCCACCGGGGTGAGCACCGACGGGGTACGGCCGCGCAACACGTGTTCGGGGTGGGGATCGAAGGTGACCACGACCACCGGCAGGCCCAGGTCACGCCCATGGGCGACGGCGGAGGCCAGGATGGCCTGATGGCCGCGGTGCACACCGTCGAAGACACCGATCGCCGCCACGGAGCGTCCCCAGTCGGTGGGAATGTCGCCCAGCCCGTCCCATCTCCGCACGTTCGGCTCCCCTTGCTCGTCGAGATGTGATCCGGTCTCAAGAGTGCCATGTCGCCGGAGCGTCTTCCGCCACGCGGCCGGTGTGGGCGACCACACCGGCTCTACCCCTGGATGAGTGATTCCAGGGGGTGGAGGTGGCCGGGGCGGTGGGGTCTCTGGCTCTTGGGGTCGTCGGGCGGGGTGGGGATATCGGCGTGCCCACACCTCGAAGTAGTACCTATGGGCGTTACCGGCACGGCCGACACCATTACCCACGACGCCCGCCCGACCTACCGGCCCCATCGCCACCCCCGCCTGCGGGCACTACCGGCACCATCACCCTCACCCGCAGCGCTACCCCTCCGACACCGGCGCTCCCGTTTGCGCCAAGCCAGGCACCCT
>NZ_BCSH01000078.1 GCF_001570765.1 Nocardiopsis listeri NBRC 13360
CCCCACACCGAGCACCCCACCCACGCCCACCCCTTGGAATCACTCATCTAGCGGAGCGCTTCGGGCAGGGATGGAATCCGGTCGTGCGGGGTGGCACGGCCGGATCCGGACCCGTGGGGGCGGGGCCGGGTCGTCACCCTTCCGGGTCGACCGACTCCGGCTCCACCCCGAGCAGGTTGGCGACCTCCTCGACCACGGCTTCGTGGACAAGGAGGGCCATCTCGTCCGGATCCTTGGTCCGGATCTCCACGGGACGGCGGTAGACGACGATCCTGGCCCGACCCTCGGGGTCGGTCTCCAGGCGGGAGAAGGGGATCGTTTCGGATAGCTCGCCGAGAGGCGGGACCGGCGGAACGTCCTCCACTAGGAAGTCGACGTTCGCCAGCTCGCGTGCCCACAACCGTTCGAGGCGTTCGACCGCGTCCAAGACGAGGTCGTCGAAGGCCTGCGCTCGGCTGCGGTACACCGGTAGGTCGGAAGGCACGAGAGGACCGCGGATGCCTCGGCCGCGGCGGTCCCGGCGCCGGACTCGATCTGGTTGGCCACTGGAAAGGCGCACTCGTCGCACACTTCGAGCCTAAGCCATCACGGGCCCCTGACGTAGCCCCCATCCGATTCGGACCCGAAGGCCATGGTGGGGGCCGTGGAGCCCGCGAACCCGCTCGAAGCCGGCGAGTGGGTGCGAGTGGGTTCGGAAAACGTACAGCTCATGACACGATGCTGGCGTGTCCCTCGGTAAAGGCATACAGTCGAACGCTGTGAGCCATGTTCGACGCTGTTCCCGCACCGCGTGCAGGCAGCCCGCCGTATTCACGCTCACGTACGTCTACGCCGACTCCACCGCCGTCCTCGGACCGCTCGCCGCCTACGTGGAACCGCACTGCTACGACCTGTGCGCCATGCACGCCGAGCGCCTGACCGCGCCGCGCGGGTGGGAGGTGGTCCGGCTCCCGGTCGAGACGTCGGGCGGAGGCCCCGGCAGCGATGACCTGGAGGCGCTGGCGGACGCCGTACGTGAGGCGGCGCGGCCGCCCGCGCGTTCTGAGCCGTCCCCCGGAGAGCCGGTGGGCGAAGGGCAGGAGATCCTGCGCCGCGGCCACCTACGCGTGGTCAAGTCCGACCGCTCCGAACAGCGAGACCCTCGTCGCCCGCACGGCTGAACGAGTGTCCCTCCGGGCGATGCCCATGGGGCCCTCGGCCGGTACCTTGCTAGTTTTGTATGGCGTCCGGAACACGGGCGCTGGACCGAACTCGTGGCAGAACCGACCGGCCGGAGCAGAAGTGGTTGACCTCGGAAGCATCTTCAAGGCATACGACGTGCGCGGTGTGATTCCGGACACCTTCAACGCCGATATCGCCCGAGCGATCGGTGCGGCATTCGCCCGCGTGGTGGCCGCTTCCTCCGTCGTGGTCGCCCACGACATGCGGCCCTCCTCACCGGAGCTCGCCCACGCCTTCGCCGACGGTGTCACCTCCCAAGGCGTGGACGTGGTGTTCGCCGGACTCGGCTCCACCGACCTGCTCTACTACGGGTCCGGTGCCCTGGACATGCCCGGTGCCATGTTCACCGCCAGTCACAACCCCGCGGAGTACAACGGCATCAAGATGTGCCGGGCCGGGGCCGCGCCCATCAGTGGCGAGTCCGGCCTGGACGACATCCGTCGTCTCGCCGAGGAGAGCCTGAACGGGGGAGGGGTACCCGCCCACGACGGGCCGAAGGGCACCGTCGTCGAGAAGGACCTGCTCACCGACTACGCCGAATACCTGCGCGACCTGGTGGACCTGTCGGGTTCTCGGCCGCTCAAGGTCGTGGTGGACGCCGGCAACGGCATGGGCGGCCACACCGTCCCCGGAGTACTGCGCGACCTGCCGCTGGAGATCGTGCCCCTGTACTTCGAACTCGACGGCACCTTCCCCAACCACCCGGCCAACCCGCTGGACCCCGACAACCTGGTCGATCTCCAGGCCAAGGTGCGCGAGACCGGAGCCGATATCGGTCTGGCCTTCGACGGTGACGCCGACCGCTGCTTCGTCATCGACGAGCGGGGCGAACCGGTACCCCCGTCCGCGGTCACCGCGCTGGTCGCCGTCCAGGAACTGAAGCGCGAACCGGGCGCGACCATCATCCACAACCTCATCACCTCCGCGGCGGTCCCCGAGATCGTCGCCGAACACGGTGGCGAGCCCGTTCGCACCAGGGTCGGCCACTCTTTCATCAAGGCGACGATGGCCGAGAGCGGGGCCATCTTCGGTGGTGAGCACTCCGCCCACTACTACTTCCGGGACTTCTGGAAGGCGGACACGGGTATGCTCGCGGCGATGCACGTCCTCCGTGTCCTGGGGGCGGACCAACGGCCGCTCTCGCAGATCACGGAGGAGTACTCCCGCTACGCGGCCTCGGGTGAGATCAACTCGAAGGTCGACGACGCCTCCGGTCGCATGGCGGCGGTACGCGAGGCGTTCGTCGGACGGGACGGAGTCACCGTCGACGAACTCGACGGCCTCAGCGTCACCCTGCCGGAAGGGGCCTGGTTCAACCTGCGCGCCTCCAACACCGAGCCGCTCCTGCGGCTCAACGTCGAGGCCGCCGACGACACAGAGGTCGCGCGCCTGCGCGACGAGGTCCTGGACATTGTCCGTGCCTGACCCGACCTCGCACGAGGCCGGCACACGAGGAACGAGAATCATGAGCACGAAGATCGACGGCTGGCTGCTGGAGATCCTGGCCTGCCCGCAGAGCCAGGCGCCGCTGCGCCACGACCCCGAGACCGACGAGCTGGTCTGCGACGAGAGCGGCCTGGCCTACCCCATCCGGGACGGCATCCCGGTTCTGCTCGTCGACGAGGCGCGCAAGATCTCCCAGCCCTGAAGGCTGTTCTGTGGACCACGGGTAACCCCCGTGGCCCACGAAACAGCTTCAAACCCCTCACCCGGGGTCCTTCACGAGGTATTCCCGGCAGGATCGAAAAAGGTGCGGGCCGAAACGGAACGTTCTACTCGTTTCAGCAGTCATAGGGGGTACGTCGGTCGGGCGGTGGCCCACAGGGTCCCGTCCCTCCCAGCACACCGGACCGACGTACCCTGCCCGTACCCTGGTCCTGCGCGCCCCGCACAAGACGACCTCCCTGGAGGACACCGATGCCCGGTCCCGATTCGCTACTGCCGAGCGACCCCTCATCGTTCGGTGACTACAGCGTGACCGGACGACTCGGAAAAGGCGGCCAGGGCGTCGTCTACCTCGTCGAGGACCCCGACGGGGAGGAGTACGCGGTCAAGGTCCTCAACGACCAGTGGTCGCAGGACTCCGACCTGCGCAAGCGATTCGAGAAGGAGGTGCGGGCCGCCCAGCGGGTCGCGTCCTTCTGTACCGCGGCGATCATCGACGCCCGGCTCGATCACGATCCGCCCTACGTGGTGAGCGAGTTCGTTCCGGGCAAGGACCTCCAGGAGACCGTGGCCAAGGGACGCGCGGTTCGGGGCGCCGCGCTCCAGCGGCTGGCGGTGTCCACCGCGACCGCGCTCGTGGCCATCCACAAGGCGGGCATCGTCCACCGTGACTTCAAGCCCGGCAACGTGCTGCTGGGCCCGGACGGGCCGCGGGTGATCGACTTCGGCATCGCCCGGGTCGACGACGGCACCGCCACCATGACCAACTCGATCGTCGGTACGCCCTCCTACATGGCGCCCGAGCAGATCGAGGGGCGCGGGATCACCGACAAGTGCGACATCTTCGCGTGGGGGTGCGTGATCGCGTTCTCCTCCACCGGACGGGCGCCCTTCGGTTCCGACACGGTGCCCGCCGTGGTACACCGGGTGGTCAGCGCGCCGCCGGACCTGGACGGCGTCGACGACACGCTGCGCCCCATCGTCGAGTCGTGCCTGGACAAGAACCCCGACAACCGCCCCAACGCCCAGCAGCTCCTCATGCGACTGCTCGGGCACGAGGCCGACGAATCCGACACCGCCGACGCGTTCGAGCGGGGTGAGCGGGTCGCCCAGACCGGTCTGCTCAACGGGGCGCAGTTGCCGCCGGTCCAGCCACAGACGGGCCCCTACCCCCAGACCGGGCCACGCCCCGCAATGGCCTACCCGCCGGGAATCTCCGACCCGCGAACCGGTCAGAACCCCGGGTTCGCCAACCCCACCCCGGGCATGGGAAATCCCGGTGTGTCCGACCCACGGCCGGGGATGCCCGGGCACCCCATGGTCTCGGACCCCAGGCAGGGTGGCTACGCCATGCAGCCGGGTACGTCCGACCCGCGTCCCGGGCTGCCGGGGCAGCCGCAGCCCCCGCAGCAGTCCAGGCTCCCGCAGGCGGCGCAGCACGGCGCGAACCCCATGATGACCGGCGGGCTGCCCCCCAACCAGACTTACGGGGGCGGCTACCGGCAGCAGCGGAAGGACTCGGTGTTGCAGCAGGGCTGGGTCATCCCGCTCGTGCTCATCACCATCGTCATCCTGCTCCTGCTGGTGCTCATCCTCGCGATCAGCGGCTGACCGAGTGGGACCCGGGCACGCTCAGACCCGGGTGAGCTCGTTCATCGAACGCGAGACCGCCTCGTCCACCAGGTCGCGCACCCGGGGCCACCGGTCGTCGACGCAATCGCTGGGCATCACCGTGACGCTGTCGCTGCCGGACATCTCCAGGACGTCCTGGACGCCCTCCGGTGTGGTCAGGCGCGCGTGCGCGGTCACCGCCAGTACGCCCGAGGGCGGCATGCCCACGTCCTGCACCACCACGTACAGCGAGAGGCACGCCACACCGATCTCCAGGTCCAGGCGGGCCCACCAGTGGGTGGCTCCGGGGGTGAGCAGTACGCGCGCGGCCACCCCGGTCCCGGCGTCTGAAGTGCAGTCTCCGGAGGAGACCGTGGCGCGGGCCGTCGGGTCGAGCGCCCGCAGGATGAGCCCGACCGAGGCGCCACGGGAGCGCACGTGGTCCAGGACCCTTCTTCGGGTGACCGCGCTCAGCGGTGGCACGGGAGCGTCGAGCACGGGATCCGTCCTCGAACCCCATCCGATCTCCGCGCGCAACGCCTCGGTGACCAGCCGGGCGAAGTGGGTGACCAGTTCCGCGAAGTGTTCGCCTTCCTCCGGCCCGACCTGGTTCCGGGGCGCGGGGGTGCGCGGATCCGGGAGCAAGGGTGGGTGGTCGGCGCGCTGGAGCACTCTGGAGGCCAACACCCACGGCAGGATCCGAGCGGGTGCTCCTTCGGGAACGTCGTCGGGGGATGGCCCGTTCAGCTCGTCCAGCGTCCGCGCGCACTCCACGTAGACGTGGGCGGCACGGACCACCGGATGCGCGGGCACGATCGCGGCCTCGGCCAGGGCACGGGTGTGTTCGGCGGACAGTGGGGCCTGTGGCGGGCCCGAGGGGGCGAACAGCTCGGCCACCCGACCGGCGAGCCCGGCGATGTGGTCGGAGGTCATCGGGGGATGGGGCTCGACCGGGTCGACGAGCAGAAGGTCCGCGAGCGCAGGTCCGCCGCCCCACCCCTGGACACGGTCGTGGGTGAGGGAACGTCGAGCCGCGGCCCGGGCCCGCAGTGTCTGGCACTGGCGGTGCCGGGCCCAGAACGCCCGGAGGCGGTCGACGTCCGTGAGTTCTGTGCGCACGCGATCCGGGAGGGACTCCCGGGCGGGGGCGCCGAGTTGGCTGTCCACGTGTGTTCACGTAGCCCGGTGGCGGTTTGCCAAAACATGCCGAACGGTTGGTCTGGGTGTCCGGAGGCGGCCGTGGACACGAGTCAACCAAAGAGTTTCAAGAGCGTCGTGGGGTCGCTGGTGACCGGGTTCCGTCCTGTGGTGCTGGAGGCCGTCGTCCGGGCGTCCGAACAGAGTCGGGACCGTCGTACCTCAAAGGGTGGGGCGGAGCAGGCGCATCGCCTTCTCCTTCTCGAAGTCCATGGCCCGCGCGGGAGCCGGGGTCAGTCGACCCAACCGTTCACCATGAGCGCGCACCCGGGCCAGGACCTCGGGTTCGGCCAGGACCCGCAGGGCGAAGGAGAGCGCGGCCGGAGGGATGTCGAACTCGCGCTCCAGCTCCAGCCCACGGCGGATGGTCCGCAGGTCCTCCTCGGTGAACCGGCGGTGCCGGTGGCCGCGCCCGGTCGGTGGGTCCTGGGTGCGGGGAAGCAGCCCGAGTCCCTCCCGGTAGCGGAGCATGCGGGCCGTGCTGCCGACGCGGTCGGCGGCCGCCGAGATCGGCACCGGGGCGGGACCGGTGCAATCGCCGGGTTCGATGGAAGGAGTGTCGCGGGCGGCCATGTACGCGACTTTAACCCACCCCCACCTGTGCACGGGTGGAATCTAACGCTGCGTCGTCAACTTTGTGACCCGGGTCGTGATGCGCCCCTAGAATCGAGGTCGCCACCACGACTTGACGAGTGAGGAACCCATGGCATTCGACTTCAAGGTCGCCGATCTTTCCCTGGCCGAGTTCGGCCGCGACGAGATCCGCCTCGCCGAGCACGAGATGCCCGGACTCATGGCCACCCGTGCAGAGTACGGGGAGAGCAAGCCCCTCCGAGGCGCCCGCATCATGGGCTCCTTGCACATGACCGTGCAGACGGCGGTCCTCATCGAGACCCTCGTCGCCCTGGGCGCCGAAGTCCGCTGGGTCAGCTGCAACATCTTCTCCACCCAGGACCACGCGGCCGCCGCGGTCGTCGTCGGCCCCGACGGCACCGTCGACGACCCCAAGGGTGTCCCGGTCTTCGCCTGGAAGGGCGAGACCCTGGAGGAGTACTGGTGGTGCACCGAGCAGGCGCTCACCTGGCCGGGCGAGGGCCCCAACATGATCCTGGACGACGGTGGCGACGCCACCATGCTCGTCCACAAGGGCGCCGAGTTCGAGAAGGCCGGCGCCGTGCCGGACCCCTCCACCGCCGACAGCGAGGAGTTCGCGGTCGTCCTCAAGCTTTTGGGCGAGAGCCTGAAGAAGGACGCCGGTAAGTGGACCAAGCTCGCCGAGGAGATCCAGGGCGTCACCGAGGAGACCACCACCGGTGTGCTCCGCCTGTACGAGATGCAGCGTGAGGGCACCCTCGCCTTCCCGGCGATCAACGTCAACGACTCCGTCACCAAGAGCAAGTTCGACAACAAGTACGGCATCCGCCACTCGCTGCCGGACGGCATCATGCGCGCCACCGACGTCCTCATCGGTGGCAAGGTCGCCGTGATCTGCGGTTACGGCGACGTGGGCAAGGGCTCCGCGGACGCGCTGCGTGGCCAGGGCGCCCGCGTCATCGTCACCGAGATCGACCCGATCAACGCCCTCCAGGCCGCCATGGACGGCTTCCAGGTCGCCACCTTGGAGGACGTGCTGGACACCGGTGACATCTTCGTCACCACCACCGGCAACTTCAACGTGATCATGGCCGACCAGATCGCGCGCATGAAGCACCAGGCGATCGTCGGCAACGTCGGTCACTTCGACAACGAGATCGACATGGCCGGCCTGGCGAAGATCCCGGGCATCAAGAAGAAGGAGATCAAGCCGCAGGTCCACGAGTGGACCTTCGAGGACGGCAAATCCGTCCTGGTGCTCTCCGAGGGCCGCCTGCTCAACCTGGGCAACGCCACCGGCCACCCCAGCTTCGTGATGTCCAACAGCTTCACCAACCAGGTCATCGCGCAGATCGAACTGTTCACCAAGGTCGACGAGTACCCGACCGGCGTGTACACGCTGCCGAAGATCCTCGACGAGAAGGTCGCCCGTCTCCACCTGGACGCGCTCGGAGTCAGGCTGACCGAGCTCACCAAGGAGCAGGCGTCCTACATCGGTGTGGACGTGGCCGGGCCGTACAAGCCGGACCACTACCGCTACTGATGGACCTCCGGCGATGACAACGCCCTCGTACGAGGTAGCGGACCTCGGCCTCTCGCAGGCCGGGGTCCGTCGCGTGGCCTGGGCCGAACGCTCCATGCCCGTGCTGCGCAGCGTCCGTGAACGGTTCGCCGCCGAACGTCCCCTGGAAGGGTTGCGGGTGGCGGCGTGCCTGCACGTCACCGGGGAGACCGCCAACCTGCTGCGCGCCCTGCGATCGGGCGGCGCCCAGGTGTGGTTGGCCGCGTCCAACCCGCTCTCCACCCAGGACGACACCGCCGCCGCTCTGGTGGCGGAGTACGGGGTGGGCGTGCACGCCTGGGCCGGTATGGACACCGTCGCCTACGACCGAAACCTGGTCACCGTACTGGAGTCCCGCCCGCACCTGCTGCTGGACGACGGCTGCGACCTGGTGAACACGGTCCACGCCCACCGCCCCGACCTGCTCGAAGGTGTGCTGGGCGGCTGTGAACAGACCACCACCGGAGTGATCCGGCTGCGTCGGATGAGCGTGGCCGGAGAGCTCCGGGTTCCCATGGTGGCGGTCAACGACACCCGTACCAAGCGGATGTTCGACAACCGCTACGGCACCGGGCAATCCACCGTCGACGGGATCTTGCGGGCCACCAACACCCTGCTGGCCGGGCGGACCGTTGTCGTGGCCGGCTACGGCTACTGCGGCCGGGGACTGGCCGAACGCTTTCGTGGCATGGGCTCGAACGTGGTCGTCACCGAGGTCGACCCGGTCAAGGCCTTGGACGCCGTCATGCAGGGGTACACGGTCGCCACCATGGACGAGGCCGCGCCGGTCGGGGACGTGTTCGTCACCGCCACCGGAAATCGCCGGGTGATCGGGAGGGAGCACCTGGAGCGGATGCGGGACGGCGCGATCCTGGCCAACTCGGGCCACTTCGACCTGGAGATCGACCTACCGGCCCTGGAATCGCTGGCGATACGGGTGAACCACGGAGTGCGGGAACAGGCCGACGAGTACGTGTTCGAGGACGGTCGGAGCGTCCTGTTGCTGTCGGAGGGGCGACTGGTCAACCTCGGCGCCGCCGAGGGACACCCGGCCGCGGTCATGGACATGTCCTTCGCCGTACAGGCGTTGACCACGGAGTGGCTGGCCGGCGCGCACGAGGGCCTGGATCCGGACGTGGTCGAGGTACCGACCGAGATCGACAACGAGGTCGCGCGACTCGAACTGGCGGCCCTGGGCGTGGGGATCGACACCCTCACACCCGAACAGGAGGCCTACCTCAGCTCCTGGCGTCCCTGACTCACCCGTCCCTGACTCACCCGTCCCTGACTCACCGGGGCGGTCCGGGGTTGTGGGGTGGCGGTGTCCGACCGTCGTCACCGGGCCACTGCCACGGCGCCGGGGCCTGCGGGTACGGCCCCGGCTGCCGCCATTGGGCAGGGTTCGGGTCCGCGCCGGTCATCTTGTGCAGGCTGCGGCGGCGCCGTTCGGCCAGCACCGCGGCGAGGAAGACCGGGGGCGTGGTTCCCGGCGGCGGGGGCGGGCTGACCTGGGCGGCGACGGTGTCGGCCAACTGCGCGCCCATCTCGTGCCGGGTGTGCTCGGCCAGCTCGCCGTAGCGCAGCACGTACTGGCGGGCGGAGTCCGCGGCCTCCGGGGACAGCCGGGAGAGTTCGGCCCGGGCGGCCCAACCGGCCAGCTGCGGCGGCATCGGGACCTCCTGCCGTCTGCGGGGGACAGAGCGTTCCTCCACCACCATGGTCCCGGCCACGAAGTCACCGACGCGGCGGCCCTCCCGGTTGATCATCGAGGTGATCAGCGCGATCACGCCCGAGGTCATCCAGAACTCCACGACCCCGCTCAGCGCGCGGGCCAGCGCCTGACGGAACCGCTCCGGCGAACCGTCGGTGCCGACCACCCGCAGACCCAGCGCCATCTTGCCCAGGGAGCGCCCGCGCGAGAGCGTCTCGAACGCGGTCGGGTAACCGACCAGGATGAGGATCGTCAGTCCCAGGTAGATCGCGGCGGTCGCCGCCGGGTTCACGGAGACGCCGATCCACATCACCACCACGGCCAGAGCGAGTAGGGCGACGGCCTGAAGGATGACGTCGATGGCCAAGGCGGCGGCGCGGGTCGCGAACCCCGCGGGGCGCAACTCCAGCACCACCGCGTCCCCCGTCACCAGCGGCGTCACGCCGTAGACGTCACCGCGGGTATCGCCGCCGGGGTAGGACACCTGTACACGCTCCCTCTCCGAGTGTTCTGGAACCGTTCCACCGACACTACCCGGGCCGAGCACGAACCGGTCGCGGGGGAGCACGGTGGTCGGATCAAGATCCAGTAGTGTCCAATGCGTGGATATCGACGTCTTCTCCGCGGTGCACGCCCAGGAATGGGACCGGCTGGACGAACTGGTGCGCAGGCGCCGTTCGCTCACGGGTGAGGAGATCGACGAACTCGTCGAGCTCTACCAGAGGGTCTCCACACATCTGTCCGTGGTGCGCACCTCCGGACAGGACCCGGCGCTGTCGGGTCGGTTGTCGTCCCTGGTGGCCCGGGCACGGTCCGCCGTGACGGGCGCGCACTCCTCCGGTTGGGCCGACGTCGGTGGATTCTTCACCCGAAGCTTCCCGGCCACGCTGTACCGACTGCGCTGGTGGTGGATCGGTGTCACCGTCGGAACCCTGGTGGTCGCCACCGTGACGGGGTGGTGGGTCGCCGCCGACCCGGACGTGTTGGCGGCACTGGGCACCCCCGAGTCCGTCGCCCGCTACGTCGAGTACGAGTTCGCGAACTACTACACGGAGAACCCGGCGGGGTCGTTCGCCGCGCAGGTGTGGACCAACAACGCCTGGGTGGCGGCGCAGGCGATCATCTTCGGGGTGGCCTTCGGCCTGCCGACCCTCTGGGTGTTGCTGACGAACGCGATCAACGTGGGAATGGCCGGTGGCATGATGTTCGCCCACGGCCGCGGCGACGTCTTCTTCGCGCTGATCCTCCCGCACGGTCTGCTGGAGCTCACCGCGGTGTTCGTCGCCGGGGGCGTGGGGCTCAAGATCGGTTGGTCGCTGATCTCTCCGGGCGAGCGCACCCGATTGCGCGCCCTGGGCGAGGAGGCCCGGGCCGCCATCGGCGTGGCTCTGGGTCTGGCCGTGGTGCTGTTCATCTCGGGTCTCATCGAGGGCCTGGTGACCGGCTGGATCACCAACACCTGGGTCGCCATCGGCATCGGTGTGGCCGCCGAGGCGTTGTTCTTCCTGTACGTGTTCACCGTCGGCAAGCGCGCCTACCAGGCCGGTGAGACCGGCGACATCGAGGACGCCCCCGCCGCCGTCCCCGTCGCCGGTTAGCCCGACGCTCCGTGGCCGCGTTCCCGATACGCGCTGATGGGCGTTTCGGCCAGGCGATCGCGGACCAATCGTGTCTCCGGGTGGTCGGGGCCAAGGGCGTCGATGCGGCCGCTCAGGACACGACGGAAAATCTCCCGAGCACTGCTACGGTCGCCGCGTCGCAGTGCCAACAACCCCATCTTGTAAGCGGAGTTCAGGGTGAGCCGGTTCCGTTCACCCAACAGTCGACAGCGGACGTCATGGACTTCGTTGATCATCTGCTCCGCCAGTCGCAGATCGCCTGACCTCATCGCGGCGTATCCGAGGGCGTCCATCGCCGCCAGCGTTTCGGTGTCCTCCACGCCTTGGAGCCGCAGACGTGCCTCCAAGAGGGTTTCGAGTCGCTCCCGGGCTTTCGCCCAGTCGCCCCGTATCCCTGCGACCAGGGCGAGCTGATGTCGAGTGTCGAGGGTGCGGGGGGCCTCGACACCGAGCACCCGCTCCCGATCCGCAAGCAACGCGAGGTATTCCTGATCAGCCTCTGAAACACGGTCCTGGAAGAGCCACCCCTCGGCGAGTAGGTGCCTGGCTTGCAGGGTGAGCGGATGAATCGGACCCAAAGACTCTGTGGCGAAATCCCGAGTTCGGTTTCCGGCCCGCTCGGCCTCGGTGAATCGGGCCAGCTGGAGGTACGCGCGGATTCCGGCGAGGTCCATTCGTACGCGGAACGTGTCATCGCGTACCGGTAGGCGACGTGCCAGGAGACCCAGCGCGGTGAAGACGGCCAGTTCGAAGTGCGGATCTCGGTCACCTTGTCGCTCCAGAAGTCCGTCGACCTCCAGGAGTAAGGGAACGTCATCCTCGTTCAGTCCTGCGCTCACCGTCTCCGCGATCAGGGGATGCAGGAGCAGGGTGTGCTCTTCGCTCTGTGGAACGACGCGGACCAGGCCGTGGGACACCAGCGCGTTGACGCTCCGGGCGAAGGAAACTTCGTCCAACGGGTGCTCGGGACTGTCGAGCACCCCGCCCGCGAGCTCCGATATCGGTAGGCGGTGTAGAGGGACCGCTTGCCCCTGGGCGCCGAGTAGGGAAAGGACCCGCAGCAGGGGGACGGCGTGGGGATGCCGCTCGGTGACCAACCCCAGGGACAGCTCCCAGACCCCCGAGAGCGGCTTCCGTTCGCCATCCGCGCCGGTGACCGGCGGTGCGGCGAGTTCGTCGAGCTCGGTGACGTCCTCCTCCAGCCGCGAGAGCAGGGCCTGGGCGTCGGGGAAGAGCACTTGGTGGGTGGCGAGGACGCGACCGGCCAAGGACAGGGCGATCGGGACTCCGCCCAGCCGTTCGGCGAGTTCGGTCGCGCCGGGAAGTTCTCCCACACCCGCGTGGTCGGCCAGGGTGACGGCGGCGTCTTCAGGGTTCAGGACCTCGACCCGGTGCATGGTCGCCGGAGCCCAGAGCGCGGGGTCGTTCACGCGGCTGGTGACAAGGACGAATCCTCCGGGGCTGGAGCGCATCCAACCCCGCTGTTCGCCCGGGCGGTTCTCCGGGTCCAGCAGCTCGGGTCGGTCGGCGTTGTCGAGCACCAACAGCCAAGGTCGGGGAGCGGCGTCGAGGTGTCGCCAGACCCAGCGGGCAGCCGATCGAGGGGCGCCCTTCACCTGCTCGGCCTCGGTGCGCGAGGCGCCCATCTCCACGGCGACTTCCAGCATGCTCGGCAGGATCGCGTCGGGTCGGACCCAGAACACGGTCCACCCCTCGGCGCGCGCGTGTTCGGCGAGCGCCGCCGCCACGGTGGTCTTGCCGAACCCTCCGGGCCCGGTCAGAACGTGGGGCACGGGTACCCCGCGCATCATCGCGTTCCGGAGGGTCTCCATGAGCCCGTCACGTCCTCGCACGGTGGTGGCCGGGCGCGGAGGGTCCAGGGACACGTCCGCGACGGTCGTGGGCGCCTGAGGCGGGTTCACGGTGATGTCGCCGTGGATGTCGTGCACCTGGAGCAGTTGCCCGTAGACGGCGCCGTGGGCGGAGTTGTGAGCGTCGGGGGGTGGGGCCATGAACCTCATACTGCACGAAGGAGGCGCTCCCGTGCGGGGAGCGCCTCCTTCGACGACTCTTCGATGACCTCTGGGCGCTACAACCGGCCCTGGGCCTTGAGGTTGATGTAGGCGTCGGCCAGGGACGGGGCGATGCGCTCGGGGTCGGCGTCGACCACCTCGGCGCCCATCCGGCGCAGCTCGGCGCTGATCCGGTGTCGTTCGCTCATGGTGCGTTCGGCGGAGGCCGCCCGGTACAGGGCGCCGGCGCTTCCCCGTTCGGTCGCCATCTCCTCCACCTTCGGGTCCTTGATCCCCGCCACCAACAACAGGTGGTGCGAGGACAACAGTGGTAGTCGCGGCAGCAGACCCTCTTCGAGGGCGGTCGCGTTGAGGTCGGTCAACAACACCACCAACCGGCGGCTGCGCCCCTGGGAGAGCACCGTGCTGACCAACCCCGCCGGGTCCGACTCCACCAGCTCGGCCTCCAACGGCGCCATGGCCTCCACGACCCGGTGCACCTGGCTGCCCTTGCCCGAGGCCCTCACCTGGGCGCGCACGGCCCGGTCATAGGCCATGAAGTCCACCCGGTCGCCCGCCTTGCCGGCCAGCGCGGTGAGCAGCAGGGCCGCGTCCATGGCGTGGTCCAGCCGTGGGGTGTCGCCCACGCGTCCGGCGGAGGTGCGTCCGGTGTCCAGCACGATGAGGATGCGCCGGTCGCGTTCGGGTCGCCAGGTCCGCACCACCACACCGTCGTTGCGGGCCGTGGCGCGCCAGTCGATGGATCGGACGTCGTCCCCGGGGACGTAGTCGCGCAGTGAGTCGAACTCGCTGCCTTGACCACGCACCATCGCGGTGTGCTGTCCCTCCAGTTCGCGCAGTCGGGACAGCTTGCCCGGCAGGTGCCTGCGGCTGTGGAAGGGTGGCAGAGTCCGCACGGTCCACGGAGCCCGGATGGTGGCCTGGCGTCCGGCGAGTCCCAGCGGACCGACGCTGCGCACCGTGACCCCGGCGGATCGGGCGTCGCCGCGACGGGTCGGGGTGAGGGTGGTGGTGACCCGCCGTCGTTCACCCGCTCCCACCCGAAGGGGCTGTGCCTTGGGCGTGCCGTGCGAGCTGGGCGGCCAGGCGTCGCGCACCGAACCGCGCAGCCGACGCTTGGTCGGGTTGCCCACCAGGACCGAGACCGAAGCGGAGTCGCCCAGCCGCAACGAGGTGTCGCCTTCCCGGGACAACCGCATCCGGCGAGGGGAGGTCGCCAACGCCACGTCCAGCACGATGAGCAGCACCACCATGCCCACGGCGACGTAGGTGACGGGTTCACCGATCTGACCGGAGATCGCCACCGCGCACGTCGCGAGGAGCGCCAGGAGCACGGCCCGGCCGGTGACCACCATCAGCGCGGCACCGGGACGGAGGCGAGCACGCCGTCCAGGATCCCATCCGTGGTGGCGCCCTCCAGTTCGGCCTCCGGGCGCAGCCCGATCCGGTGCCGCAGGGTGCCCTTGGCCAGGGCCTTGACGTCGTCCGGGGTCACGTAGTCACGCCCCGACAGCCAGGCCCAGGCCCGGCTGGTGCGCAGCAGCGCCGTGGCACCACGAGGAGAGGCGCCGAGTCGCAGGGACGGTGAGTAGCGGGTGGCCCGGCACAGGTCCACGATGTAACCGAGGACCTCGGGGGCCACACGCACCTGCGCGACGGCGTTGCGGGCCGCCTGTAGTTCGGCCGCCCCCGCGACCGCGGTCACGCCGGCGGCGGCCAGGTCGCCCGGGTCGAACCCGGCCGCGTGCCTGCCGAGCATGTCGATCTCCGAATGGCGTTCGGGTAGCGGGATCGTCACCTTGAGCAGGAACCGGTCCAGCTGCGCCTCGGGCAGCGGGTAGGTGCCCTCGTACTCCACGGGGTTCTGGGTGGCCGCCACCATGAACGGGTCCGGTAGCGCCACCGGGGCGCCCTCCACCGTGACCTGCCGTTCCTCCATCGCCTCCAACAGGGAGGCCTGGGTCTTGGGCGGCGTCCGGTTGATCTCGTCGGCCAGCAGCAGGTTGGTGAAGACCGGGCCCTTCATGAACTCGAACTTGGCCGTGTGCTGGTCGTAGACGAGCGACCCGGTCACGTCGCCGGGCATCAGGTCGGGGGTGAACTGGACCCGCTTGTCGTCCAGGGACAGCGCGGCGGAGACCGTGCGCACGAGCAGTGTCTTGGCGACACCGGGCACACCCTCCAACAGGACATGGCCCCGGCACAGCAGTGCCACGACCAGCCCGGTCACCGTCTCGTCCTGGCCCACGACCGCCTTGGCCACCTCACGGCGCAGGGCGGTCAGTGCCGTCCTCGCCTCGTCGGCGGAGGGCAGTGCCTCGGGTGTGAACGCGCTCACGTGCCGTCTACCTCTCTCGATCCCTTGTCGGTTCTGGTCTGGGGAGAACACGCGACCCTTCGGTCCCGGTCCTTCGGTGTGTCGCCCGGAGTCGTGGGTCACCGCAGTTTCCGGGTGAGCTCGTCCAACGCTTCGCCGAGCCCGAGCATGGCTCCGTCATCGGCCACGTACGGGTCGTTCGGCCCTGGGTACAGCAGTTGTTCCAAGTGACGCGGATCGTCTCCGGTACGCGCGGCCAGTGTCGCCACCACGGTCTGCGCCCCGGAGTCGGCGTTCAGCCCCAGCTTGGGCACCGAACGTTCCAGGAAACCGTTGCGCAGCGCGGCCGCCACCCGGTCCCGTGCGTTGCGCGACCGGTACAGCCCGGCCCGACCCTCGGTGGTCTCCGAGGCGCGCACCACGACGGGCAACGACTCGTGGACCAGGGCGCCCATCCGCCGGCCCCGCCAGAGGGCGAGCAGCGACAACGTCAGGACGAGGGGCACCGCGGACCACAGCAGTCCGCCCGGGAGCAGGTCGACGATGTCGGAGCCGCCGACCTCCTCGGGGACGTCCGGGCGCAGCCACACGACGTTCTCCGCCGAGGCCAGGTTCAGGGCCAGCGCGGCGTTGCCGTCGGCGTCCAGGTCGCGGTTGGACAGGAAGGCGCCGGTGCCGACCACGGTGGTGGTGCCTCCGTGCGGAGAGTCCACCCTCATCAGCGCGGACCCGTCCTCGGACGGATAGCAGGCCTGGGCGACCACGTCCTCGCTCGCGGAGTACAGTTCACCGCCGACCTCGGCGGACCCCGCGGAGTCGGTTGCGGGCAGTGTGCACTCCGGCTCGAGGGACTCCTCGTCCTCGGTCCGTCCGGTCACGTCGGTTCCCGGAGCGAACGCTTTCAGTGAACGCAGCGAAGGCTGCACGAGCACGGTGTCCGTGCCCAGTTCGGAGAGCGTGGCCAGTTCCTCGGGCAGCAACCGGTGGTCGAGGAAGACCATCAGCACGGTGTCCTCGCCCGCGCGCTCCACGGCCCGAGCCGCGGACGCGGAGTCACGCGCCACGGTGACCTCGGAGTCCTCGCCCAGGAGCCGGGCGAGGGCCCGCGCACCCCCGGGTTCGGGGTTGTCCGGCTCAAGGTGGCCGGAGGGGAACTGTTCGCCGCCCAGGGACAGCAGGATCCCCACCAGGAGCAGGGCGAAGACCAGGGCCGCCGGGACTCGTACCGAGTGCCACAGTCGTCGGGCTCCAAGGTCGTGCCCGGGACGGGGCCGTTCCCCGGCCATGGACTCGGGGGCGGCCGGAGCGGTCGCCGTCATCGTGCCTCCTCCACGGTCTCGCCCCCGGCGAGCACCGGACGGGCGGCGCTGAGCCGAACGTCCAGTTCGCGCAGGGTGCGGGCGGAATCCGCGGTGGCGACCCGGTCGCCATAGACCACGTCGTTGAAGATGCGGGCGCCCTCGCGCAGCCCCTCGGCCTCTCCCGGTAGTACGTCGGAGGCCTCGGCCGCGAGCTCGGTGGCGGTGCGCCCGGCCCGGGGAGTGATGATGGTCCGGTCCTCCAGGTCCACGCTGATGGCGCGCAGCCGTTCGGTGACCGCCCGGGCGAACTCGCCGGCGGTCTCGTGTCGTTCGGCCGCGGCGCGGTGGTCGGCCGCCGAGTGGACGGCCCCCTCGTGGACGAGGGCGTCGAGACGCAGGTCGCGCCCCGGCCGCAGGTACACGACCAGCACGATCACGGCGATCGCCACGACGAGCAGGAGCAGGGCGGCCCACACCCAACCGGGAAGGTACCCCTCACCGGCGGCGATCAGGGCGTCGAACCACTTCCCCGACCAGGCCAGGAAGCGATCGATGATCGAGGGTTCGTGCTCGCCGTAGAGCGGGTCGGAGAGTTCCTCGATGGCGCGGCGTCGCCCCTCGTCCCGGGTCACCTCCAGGGGCGCGAACGTCGCCGGCCTCACGCGCGCGGCTCCGGAAGGTAGATCTCCGGGCCGCTCGACTCGCCCCGCTGGGCGGCCTGGTGCAGTTTCAGGTCGAGCCCCTCACGGCGCATCCGCAGATCGACGTAGAGCAAGGTGTTCACCCCGGCCACGAATGGTTGGGTGACGGCGTAGATCAGCACGGTGAGCAGGTAGGTGATCGCGCCGGCGAGGACCATGAGCCAGGCGGCGTCGGGGGCGGCCACGCTGATGACACCGGTGATCAGAGCCACCGGGCCGCTCAGGATCGTCTGCACCAGCATGACGATGAGCCCGGTGAGGAGCCAGTAGCCCAGGGTGCGCCACCAACCGCCCCGCGAGAGGCGCCAGGAACGCGCCATGGCCTGGAAGGGGCCGACCCGCTCCAACACGACTATCGGCATGGCGAAGTACAGCCGGATCCAGACCCACGTCGCGGGCGCGATCACCGCGACCGCCGCGAGCAGTCCGACCAGCAGGCCGATGGCCACTCCGGCCCCACCACCGGAGGAGTAGCCGACCATGACGCCGACGAGGATCGCGACGAACATCGCGATGAAGAACACCACGCCGATGACGAACCCGAGGAGCAGCTTCAACAGGGAGAGGCCGATGATGGCGCCGATCCGGCCACGGGCGGCCTCCCACGCCTGCTTCGGGGTGAGCTTGTGGCCGAGGATCGCCATGCCCGCGACCGCCGCCAGGAGGCCGAGCAGGATCGCCGCACCCAGGTAGACGATCAGCTCACCGATGTACATGAGGCCCATGACCAGCGGGGAGGACGGGAAGAGCGGTGCGTTCGGGTCGACGGCCGCCGGGTCGGCCATGACCTCGTCCAGGAACGTGGTGTAGTCGTCCAGGAAGATCGTCGAGGCGATCGAGCTGAGGATGGTCGCCAGCGCCATGACGACGAGGGCCGACCCCATGGTGGTCTTCGGGTTGTTGCGGACGTAGCTGAACGCCCCGTTGAAGATGTCACCGAGGCTCATGGGCCGCAGCGCCACCACGCCGGGCTTGGGGGCGTTGGGCCGCCCGGGGCCGTATCCGTGGCCGCCCTGGGGGGCGTTGCCGGGCGGGTACCCGGGGGGAGCGCCGTAGCCCGGGACACCGGACGGGGCACCCCCGGGCGGTGGCCCGTAGGAGGGATGCTGTCCGTAGGAGGGGTGCTGTCCGTAGGGGGGATGCCCACCGTGACCGGGTTGTGCGGGCGGTGCCGAGCCCGGGTCGTCGGTCCCCGCGGGAGGAGGCGTCGCCCCCCGGCCCGGAGCGGCCCATCCGGCGGCCGCGGGATTCGGGTCGGGAGAACCCTGGGCCGGCCGCTCGGACCCGCCGGAGCTCCCGGAGCCGGGCGACCGCTGTTCCTCGGTGCCGTCCGGGTTCTCCCCGGACGTGTCCCGGTGGCCGTCCTCCTGGCTCATCCGTTCCGCCCTCCGTGAGGTTCGGTTACTCTGCGCGAGCGTATTCGCGCCAATTCTGATCTGTCGGAAACCAACCTACCGGTCGGTTCCACCGCTCTTCGGTGGCCTCGGAGTGTGTCCCATGACAACCGACGCACTTCATTCCTTTTGTATGCTTTCTGTTACCAACCGGCCAAGTCACGTAGCCTTCCAGGTCTTCCTGGCCAGGGGCGACACCGCCGGTGGCCGAAAGCAGTCCAAAAGGGCCCAACACCGTTGACCACTCTTCCCACCTTGTCCATAGCCGGCAAGGTTGGAGAAGACGTAACGCGGTTCCCAGCGATCCCGAACCGGGGTCAGGGGGACCGAACCACTGACGCCGCTTGAGTGTTCCAGGAGAGAGGAGTAGGCGCCGAAACCCCGCGTCGCCCCAGGGCGACGTCGGCCCTACGGCGCCGGACACACCGATGAAGGGACGTGTACTGGTTGTCGACGATGACCTTGCCCTCGCCGAGATGCTGGGGATCGTACTGCGGGGTGAGGGGTTCGAGCCCTCGTTCGTCCACGACGGGGACAAGGCCCTGGAGGCCTTCCGCGAGACCAAGCCCGACCTGGTCCTCCTCGACCTGATGCTTCCCGGGGCCGACGGCATCGACGTGTGCCGTCAGATCCGCGCCGAGTCCGGGGTGCCCATCGTCATGCTCACGGCCAAGAGCGACACCGTCGACGTGGTGCTGGGCCTTGAGTCGGGTGCCGACGACTACATCGTCAAGCCCTTCAAGCCCAAGGAACTGGTGGCCCGCGTGCGGGTGCGTCTGCGCCGCACCGAGGAGCCCGCCCCCGAGGTCCTGCAGATCGGCGACATCAACATCGACGTCGCCGGGCACGCCGTGCGCCGCGACGGCGAGCAGATCAGTCTCACCCCGCTCGAGTTCGACCTGCTGGTCGCCCTGGCCCGCAAACCGCGTCAGGTGTTCACCCGGGAGGTGCTGCTCGAACAGGTCTGGGGCTACCGACACGCCGCCGACACCCGCTTGGTCAACGTGCACGTGCAACGTCTGCGCGCCAAGATCGAGAAGGACCCCGAACATCCCGAGGTCGTCGTGACCGTACGCGGTGTCGGCTACAAGGCCGGTACCGCCTGATCCGACCGAGATCCCCATGACCGTGTCCGAACCTGAGGAGGGGCGGCAGGCCGACCCCGAAGGGGAGCGGCCGGTCCCCTCCTCAGGGCTGCCCGCGTCCGAGGACGCCCCGAGGGAATCCAACTCGGGCCTGACCCGTGCCTACCTCCTCGCCCAGCGCGCCGCGCGCGCACTGGTGCGCGGGGTGCACACCAACTGGCGCCGTTCGCTGTACCTGCGGGTCATCAGCACGACCCTGGTCCTGTCCCTGCTGGTCCTGGTGGGACTGAGCTACGTCCTCATCTCCGAGGTCCGCGGCGGACTGTTGGAGGCCAAGGTGAACGCGGCGGTCAACGACCACCGCGCCGGCCTCAGCTACGCCGTGGCGGAGCTACAGGAGAACGAGACCAGTGACCGCGACCGTCTGCTCAACAACATCGCGCGTGAGCTGACCAGCCGCAGCGGTGAGACCGGGCTGTACGGCGTCATCGTGCTGCCCTCGGTCAGCGACGAACGCGGCTGGGCGACCGTCGACGAGGACACCGTCAACGAGAGCGTGCCCGAACGCCTGATCGAACAGGTCCGTCACTCCGAGATATCCGATCAGCAGTACCACACGTACACGCGGATCGAGACCGAGGACGGTTCCGTCGAACCCGCGCTGGTCGTGGGCGCCCAACTCACCCACGCCTACGAGCTCTACTACGTGTTCCCGCTCCAACACGAGCAGGAGATCCTGGACCTGGTCCAGAACACGGTCGCGCTCGTCGGCGTCCTGCTCGTGGTCCTCCTCGGGTTCATCGCGTTCATGGTCACCCGCATGGTGGTCGCCCCGGTCCGCTCCGCGGCGCAGTCGGCCGAACGGCTCTCCTCGGGCGACCTCTCCGAACGCATGACGGTGCGCGGCGAGGACGACATCGCCCGGCTCTCGATGTCCTTCAACGACATGGCGGGCAACCTCCAGGAGAAGATCCAGGAGCTGGAGGAGCTGTCCAAGGTGCAGCGGCAGTTCGTCTCCGACGTCTCGCACGAACTGCGCACCCCGCTCACCACCATCCGCATGGCCGGTGACCTGCTCTTCGACGATCGAGAGGCGCTCGACGCCTCCCACCGGCGTTCGGTGGAACTCCTCCAGAGCCAGGTGGAACGCTTCGAGGAACTGCTCTCGGACCTGTTGGAGATCAGCCGACACGACGCGGGGGCGGCCACCCTGGGCATCGAATCCTCCGACATTCGGGACTCGGTGATGAAGGCGGTCGGCGACGCCGAGCAGATCGCCGAACGCCGTGGCATCAAGGTGATCCTGCGCCTGCCCGTCGAACCCTGCATGGCCGAGTTCGACACCCGACGCATCAACCGCATCCTGCGCAACCTGGTGGTCAACGCCATCGAGCACAGCGAGGGACGCGACGTCGTGGTCGCCGCCGCCGGAGACCGCGACGCCATCGCGGTGGCCGTTCGCGACTACGGTGTGGGTCTCAAGGAGGGGGAGGAGCACCTGTGCTTCGACCGCTTCTGGCGGGCCGACTACTCCCGGGTGCGCACCACCGGGGGCACCGGCCTCGGGCTGCCCATCGCCAAGGAGGACGCCACCCTGCACGGCGGTTGGCTCCAGGCGTGGGGCATGCCCGGCCAGGGTTCCCAGTTCCGGTTGTCCCTGCCCCGACGCTCCGGCACCGAGCTGCGTGGTTCGCCGCTACCGCTGGTACCTCCGGAGATCGCCTTGGGCCGCAACAACTTCACCGCCCCGGGTGAAACGTCCGCCAAGGTGCGCGGTGGCACCGAAGACGAGGAGGCACCGTGAGCCAGAAGGCACGAACGGTCGCGTCGCCCCCGCGGACGCCACGACCGGGCGTAACGGCCCGGCGGTGGTCGTCCCGGATCGCTCGGAGCCTCGGAGCCGCCGCGCTCGCCTGTGTGGCCCTCGCGGCGTGCGCCACCGTCCCCATGACCGGCCCGGTGGTCCCCGGAGAGGGCGGCGACGTCTCCGGCGACCCCTATGACGGCTACGTGCGGTTGCTGCCCGCCGGCCCGCAGCCCGGAGTGGCCCCCGAGGGGCTTGTCGACGGGTTCCTCAAGGACATGGGCAGTTTCGAGGAGGACCACAAGGCGGCGCGCAGCTACATGCTGCCCGAGACCGCTCAGACGTGGTCCCCCGACGGCGGCGTGAGCGTGTTCAACGACCTCGACGCCGCCGACTTCGACGCCGAGATCAGCAACGACGGCCTCACCGCCCGCGTCCTGGTGCGCAGCAACCTGGTGGCGACCATCGACGAGAGCGGCAAGTACGTCCCCACCCAGTCCTCGGCAACCCTCCTGGAGGAGACGTTCACCCTGGCCCGAGAGGACGGCGACCCCGAGGGCGAGTGGCGGATCCAGGACCTGCCGGACGAACTGCTGCTGAGCGCGCTCGACATCGAACGCACCCATCGGCCGTTCAACCTCTACTACTTCAACGCCGAGCGCACGGCCCTGGTCCCCGACCCGGTCTACCTGCCGGTGAGCCCCGACCAACCGGCCGAGCGTCTGCTCCGTAAGCTCATCGCCGGCCCCACCGCCTGGCTCGGGCCCGCGGTGTCCTCCGCGTTCCCCGAGCAGGCCGCCACCCGGCTGGAGGTCGACGCCCAGCACGCGGTGATCAACGTCAGCGGCGTCGCCGAGGTCGATGAGTACGACATGGCGGCCCAGATCGCCTGGACGCTGCGTCAACTGCCCGAGGTCCAGGAGTTCACCCTCAAGGTCAACGGCGAAGAGGTCGCCTTCCCCGATTCCGACGGGGAGAGCGCCGACCGGCCACGCCCCGGCAGCGATCTGTGGGCCAGGGTGAGTCCCGGGGCGACCTCCTCCGACATCCGCGGTTACTACACCCACGAGGGACAGCTGTGGTCGGCCTCCGACTGGACGGCGGAGAACTTCGGCGACGCCGAACCGGTCCCCGGCCCGCTCGGTCGCGGTGACCTGACACTCGACCGGTTCGCGGTCTCGCTCGACCAGAGCACCATCGCCGGCATCACCCTCGGTGGGAGCGAGGTCGTCACCAGCCTCGCCAGCCCGGGCGCCCAGACCCGGGAGGTCCTCGACGAGGGCCTGTTCACCGACCTGTCCTGGGACATCGACAACAACCTCTGGGTGGTGGAGGAGACCAAGGACGAGGACGAGGAGAGCGAGGACGACGAGGAGGGCGCGGGGCGGGAGCCGGAAGGGGACCCGAACCTCAGTGGAACGGGAGCCGAGGAACCGCCCGAACCGGGCGACAGCGCCCTGTGGATGCTCCGCGACGGCGACGAGGTCGTCCGCGCCCAGGTGAGCGGCCTGCGCGACCACTCCCTGGTGAGTTTCCGGATTTCCCGGGACGGCGCGCGTGCGGTGGTCATCACCGAACAGGACGGTGAACGAGCGCTCAAGGTCGGCCGGGTGGTCGAGGACCACGACGGTCAGGTCTCCGTGGGCGGGTTCATCACCCTCGCCCAAGAGCTGGAGGACGTCACCGCGGTCGCCTGGCGCTCCAGCGACCAGCTGGTGGTGTTGGGCAGCAGGGACGGTGGCACGCACCAGGCGATGCTGGTGGCGTTGGACGGGGGCACCCCCGCGGCCAGCGCGGGCACCCCCGCCGCGGGCATGGTCACCATCTCCGGAGCGCCCGGGCAGCCCCTGCTCGCCGGTTCCGACGACGGCAACATCTGGGCTTCCAACGACCCGCTGAACTGGCAGAACGTCGTCGAGGGCGGAGCGCCCACCTTCCCGGGCTGACCCGTCGAACAGACGAACGCGCACGGCCCGACGACTGTGGGGTGCCGAGTTGTCCACAGGTTCGAGAACGGCACTGGTGGAGCGGCCCACGATCTCGCACCCTTGAGGGCATGGACCAAGACGGCGCACCCTCACGGGGGTGGCTCCCGAGCCTGTCGTCCGGGCTCGTGCACCACCTGGCGGCCCTTCTCACCGCACTCCTGGACCTCCTACTGCCACAGCGCTGCGCGGGCTGCTCCGCGCCCCATGGTCCGCTGTGCCCCGACTGCCGGACGTTGCTCGCCCAGAGGCCGCGCCCCTGTGTTCCACGGAGGGGATGCCCACCGACCTGGGCGGCGGGCGGGCACGCGGGGCGGGAACGTCGGGTCCTGCTGGCCTACAAGGAACACGGTGACGGGCGGTTGGCCGGTGTGCTGGGGGAGAGGCTCGCCAGGACACTGTGGGCGTCGGGCCGCGCCGGTCCGGACGTGCTCCTCGTCCCGGTCCCGGGCCGCTGGGGCACCGGGGTGGGAAGCGGTCGGGTGGCGCGACTGACGCGGGAGTGCGTCCGCGGCGCGGGCCCCTCCGGAGCGGCCGGAACGGCGTCCGTCCTCGCGTATCGGCGCCCGGTCGGACCTCAGGTGGGGCTGGACCGGGCACAACGTCTGACCAACCGGGCCGGGGTGTTCACGGCCCGTCCACACGCGCGGCTCGAACACGGTGGGCGGGTCGAAACGGCCGGCCGACCGGTCGTGATCGTGGACGACGTCCTCACCACCGGTGCGACGCTCACGGAGGCGGCCCGAGCCCTGCGGGCCGAGGGCGCCCGGGTCGTGGGCGCGGTCGTGCTGGCGGAGCGGGGGCGGGCGTCGCAACGACCGACTTCGAGCGCGGGCAATGTTCGAGGGCCAAGGTTTTACAAACCCCCCTGAACAGGCGAAAGATGCCTTTCTGTAAGGCTTTGCGGGCCTGAGAGGTGGATCGAGGGCCGGTTCTCCACCTGACATACGGGCCCGGACAGGTTACGGTCCAGGTATGGCACCCGTCCGGGTCCGTGGTTGCGTCGGAATCTCCGAGCCTCCGGGAACACCGGAGAGCTCCTCCGGCAAGCCGATGCCAGGCGCAGGCGAAACGGCCCACGTAAGGCGACTTTTCGTCGACCGATCACGGTGCGCCTTAGAGGTAAGTCCTGCCCCGCGGAGGGTCCCGATGTCCCTCATGACAGGGAGAAGAGCAGTAGTCGCGATCAAGAGCGGCGACACTCTCAGCAGGCGGATGTGGGGACGAAGACCAGGTCGGCCGGACGGGTGGCATGCCGACGTGCGGGGGTCCGACGTGTCCGGGGTGAAGGCCCCGCGGGCGTGGGTCCCCTGCCGTTCCCAGGGCCGGGGCGGCCTTCTCTCGAACCTCGCGGCGTTCGGCGAGCGCGGTCGTCCCGTCGTTTCCGACATTCTTCGCTCCGACCGTACCGACGTTCGTGTCGGATACTTCGCCGGAGTTCGCGCGCCCTTCCCACCGCGGGTTCTCATAGCCGATTCAGGCGACTTGCCCGGACATGTCCTAAACCTGGGGAATGTCCTTATTTGCAGCTCACCGGCCCTGGGCAATCATGTTCTTGGGGCGGGTGATGACCCCGTCCCCGATGGGTATACGCACTTCCAAGCGGGCCGTGCACCGGCTCGCGCCGCCGACGGAAGGGGGCCAACGCGTCACACCCCTCCCTACCCGGGGAGGGAGTAGAACCAGCCTGGCCGTCGCCTTCCCGGCGGCCATGCGATGAAGGGGGTCCTATGGACATCATCGTCAAGGGTCGACGCACCGGTGTGAGTGAGAAGTTCCGACAGCATGTCGAGACCAAGCTCGACAGGCTCTCCAAGTGGGAGCGCAAGGGCATGAGCGTCGATGTGGAGGTGTCCCAGGAGCGAAACCCCAAGCTCGCCGACGTCCGCGAGCGGGTTGAACTGACCATCCACTCCGACGGCCCGGTCATCAGGAGCGAGGCCGCGTCCGTGGACCGCCACGGCGCCCTCGACCTCGCCCTCGACAAGATCGAGGCCCGTCTGCGCAAGTCCGCGGACCGCCGCAAGGTCCACCGCGGCAACCGCACTCCCGTCTCCGTG
This sequence comes from Nocardiopsis listeri NBRC 13360, assembly GCF_001570765.1. Taxonomy (GTDB): domain Bacteria; phylum Actinomycetota; class Actinomycetes; order Streptosporangiales; family Streptosporangiaceae; genus Nocardiopsis; species Nocardiopsis listeri. Next base: position 25,860 of record NZ_BCSH01000078.1, read on the forward strand.
GCGGCCGCGACCGCCGACCTCCCAGGAGACCTGCCCTCACTCGCCCCGGCCGGTGGAACGGCGCCCCCTGCCCGGCGCAGCGGGGACGAGGAGATCGACGGTGTCGAGGTCGACGGCCGTTTCTCCGACGAGTTCGTCGAACTCGACACCCAGGGGGACGTTCCCGTGATCGTGCGGGAGAAGTTCCACCGGGCCAAGCCGATGAGTATCGACCAGGCGTTGATGGAGATGGAGCTGATCGGCCACGACTTCTACCTCTTCCACGACGAGGTCAAGGACACCCCGAGCGTCGTCTACCGCCGGAAGGGCTTCAACTACGGAGTCCTGCGACTGGTCGACTAGCACAATCGCGGCCTCGCCCTCGGAGCCGAACACGCCGAAGGTGAGGACGTAGCGGTCGCGGCGGGCCCGGCCGGGCCCGCCGCGCTCTTGCGGGGAAGGTCCGGTGGTGTCCCCCTCCCCGGACCCTCGAAGCGGCGGGACCGGCCTCGGAACCCTCGATCCCCTAATCCTCGGAACCCTCGGTTCGCTCTTCGTCGGTGGCCTGCTTGATGCGGTGCAGCGGCGTCTGGTGCGGTTCCTCCGACTCCACGCGCGGCGGATCCAGCACCACGTCGGAGAGGATGTCGCAGGACACCGCCACCACCAGCGCGGCCAGCATCAACAGGCCGCCCGCCACCAACAGCCACAGGGAACCGCCGAGGACGATGGCCAGACCCCCCAGGGCGAACCCCACGCAGGCGAGTGCCACGACGATCCATGAGGCCGCGCTGCCCCGGTGACCGCTACTCGGCGCCAGCGCGCCGCCCTGGCGTTGGAATCCTCGGATGCGTCCCCGGCGCTTCTGTTCCTCGTCACTCGGCTGGTGCCGCTCCCAGGCGAGTGCGGGATCGTCCTCCTCGGAGGGGCGGGAGCGCGTCCCGTGCGGGTTCTCGACCGCGGACTCGATCGCGTCGGCCGGGGTCCGAGGCCCCGGCGGGCGCTCGTCCTCGAAGTCCCGCGCGGTGGCCCCTTCGTGTTTCCTGCGGGCTGGCATGGCTCCTCCCTCGGTAGTGCTTTTCCGGCCGGGTGCCTTCGCGCGGAACGTGCGGACACGAACCCGCGTTCAGAACACCCTGCACCCATTGCACTACCCGAAGAAATACGCGAGTCTGCACGAACATCATCAAAATGGCGGGAACATCCACCCCCGTGCGAATCGTTTGTCGGTAGGACGGGGAGAGGGTCGGGGTCCTCTAGGATGTAGGCCCGAGGGCCCAGGGTTCCCCCTGACCTCCCACGAGAAAACGAGTGCGGTCAGCGGGCCAAGATCTGACCCTCCACCGAAAGTGGAGACGACCGCGATCTGCGAGGAGCGCATAGGAAGTGCCAGGCATACTCGACAAGCTCCTGCGCGCGGGTGAAGGAAAGATCCTGCGCCGGCTCAATAAGTACAAGGATCAGGTCAACCTCCTCGAGGACGACTTCGTCGATCTGAGTGATGACGAGCTGCGCGCCCTGACCCAGGAGTACAAGGAACGCTACGCGGACGGGGAGTCCCTGGACGACCTGCTCCCGGAGGCCTTCGCGACGGTTCGCGAGGCGGCCAAGCGCACCCTGGGCCAACGCGCCTTCGACGTTCAGGTCATGGGCGCGGCCGCCCTGCACCTGGGCAACATCGCCGAGATGAAGACCGGTGAGGGCAAGACCCTGACCGGAAGCCTCGCGGTGTACCTCAACGCCTTGGCGGGCAAGGGCGCCCACGTCATCACCACCAACGACTACCTCGCCCGACGCGACGCCCAGAACCTGGGTCGCATCTACCAGTTCCTGGGGCTCGAGGTCGACGTGGTGGGCCCGCAGATGAGCGCGGAGGCCCGCCGCAACGCCTACAAGGCCGACATCACCTACGGAACCAACAACGAGTTCGGTTTCGACTACCTGCGCGACAACATGGCGCTCTCGCTCAAGGACACGGTCCAGCGCGAGCACTACTTCGCCCTGGTCGACGAGGTCGACTCCATCCTCATCGACGAGGCGCGGACCCCGCTCATCATCAGCGGCCCCTCGGAGCAGAACTCCCGTTGGTACTCCGAGTTCGCCAAGATCGCTCCCCGCCTGAAGGCGGAGGAGGACTACGAGGTCGACGAGAAGAAGCGCACCGTCGGCATCACCGAGTCCGGTGTGGCCAAGGTCGAGGACTGGCTGGGCATCGACAACCTCTACGAGGCCGTCAACACCCCGCTGATCAGCTTCCTCAACAACTCCCTCAAGGCCAAGGAGTTGTACCGCAAGGACAAGGAGTACATCGTCAAGGACGGTGAGGTGCTCATCGTCGACGAGTTCACCGGCCGTGTCCTGGCGGGACGCCGCTACAACGAGGGCATGCACCAGGCCATCGAGGCCAAGGAGCGCGTCAAGATCAAGGACGAGAACCAGACCCTCGCCAAGGTCACGCTCCAGAACTACTTCCGCCTCTACGAGAAGCTCGCCGGTATGACCGGTACCGCCCAGACCGAGGCGGCGGAGTTCACCCAGACCTACGGCGTCGGCGTGGTGCCCATCCCCACCAACAAGCCGATGATCCGTGAGGACGTCAAGGACGTCGTCTACAAGCACGAGGACGCCAAGTTCCAGGCCCTGGCCGAGGACATCGCCGAGCGTCACGAGGAGGGCCAGCCCGTCCTCGTCGGTACCACCAGCGTGGAGAAGTCCGAGCTGCTGTCCCGGATGCTCAAGCGCGAGGGCGTCCCGCACGAGGTCCTCAACGCGAAGAACCACGCCCGTGAGGCCTCGATCATCGCCCGGGCCGGCAAGCTCGGCGGCGTCACCGTCGCCACGAACATGGCCGGTCGCGGTACCGACATCATGCTCGGCGGCAACCCCGACTTCCTCGCCGACGAGGAGCTCCAGAGCCGTGGCCTGAGCCCGCTGGAGACCCCGGAGGAGTACGAGGAGGCCTGGCCGGAGGCCCTGGAGAAGGCCAAGGCCGAGTTCGAGGAGGAGCACGAGAAGGTCGTCGAGGCCGGCGGTCTGTACGTGCTCGGTACCGAGCGCCACGAGTCGCGTCGAATCGACAACCAGCTCCGTGGTCGTTCCGGCCGTCAGGGTGACCCGGGCATGTCCCGCTTCTACCTGTCCCTCCAGGACGACCTGCTGCGTCTGTTCAACTCCAGCCGTCTGGAGGTGTTCATGAACCAGCTGAACATCCCGGACGACCAGCCGATCGAGTCCGGCATGGTGAGCAAGGCGATCGCCTCCGCTCAGGGCCAGGTCGAGTCGCAGAACTTCGAGATCCGAAAGAACGTCCTCAAGTACGACGAGGTCCTCAACCGCCAGCGCAAGGTGATCTACGCCGAGCGCCGCAAGGTCCTGGAAGGCCAGGACCTGCGCGAGCAGGTCATCGAGATGCTGGAGGAGGTGCTCCGCGGCTACGTCGCCGAGGAGACCGCACGCGGCGACGCCGACGAGTGGGACCTCGACAAGCTCTGGCGGGCGTTCAAGCAGGTCTACCCGATCAGCTTCACCGTCGACGAGTTCGTCGAGGAGAACGGTGACGTCCACACGCTGACCACCGAGCTCATCGCCGACGGCGTCGTCGAGGACGCCAAGGCGGCCTACGAGACCCGCGAGTCCGAGCTGGGCGAGGAGGCCATGCGCGAGGTCGAGCGCCGCGTCATCCTCCAGGTGATGGACCGCAAGTGGCGTGAGCACCTCTACGAGATGGACTATCTCCAGGAGGGCATCGGCCTGCGCGCGATGGCTCAGCGCAACCCGCTGATCGAGTTCCAGCGCGAGGGCTTCGACATGTTCCAGCAGATGCTGGAGGCCATCAAGGAGGAGTCGGTCGGCTTCCTCTTCAACGTCGAGGTCCAGGTACAGAAGAAGGCCGAGCCGAGCCTCACCACCGCCGCCGCCGCGCAGACCGCCGCGAAGGTCGGCGGGACCGCGAGCGCGACCGCCGTCGCCACCGCGGTCGCGGAGGACGAGGAGGCGGCCGAGGCCAAGGCACCCGACACCGAGGCTCCGGCCGAGGACGTCGTGGTCCCGGGCTTCGGTGAGGACCGGCCCAGCCGGTTGCAGTACTCGGCTCCCAGCGAGGACGGCACCGTCGAACGGCACAGCGAGGCCAACGACGAGTACGCGGGCACCGCGCGCAACTCGCCCTGCCCCTGCGGTTCCGGTAAGAAGTTCAAGAAGTGCCACGGGGACGCCTCGGCCAAGTAGCCGGGGGTTTGCGAACCGAAGCGCGCGTGGGCGCGGTCCCCGAGGGGGCCGCGCCCACGCGCGTGTCCAGGTGGCTCCAGGGTCTGCTTTGTGGACCGTCACCCGTTCGGGCGCCGTCAGGCCCTGTTCTCCGGGGTGCTAAGAGGTCTGGGTGACCTTGTTGAGGCCGCGGGGGACGTCGGGGTCGTGGCCGAGACGGCGGGCCAGGTGCTCGGTGAGCAACTGGGCGGGCACGATGAGGTTCATCGGCGAAACCCACTCGGGCACGTCAGGGGCGGGAATGGACAGGTCGCTGGCGGCGGCCAACGCCTCGCCACCGCCGATGCCGAACACCGGGGCACCGGCCGAGCGCGCCTTCTCCGCGAGGGAGACCGTGCCCTGAAGGGTCGGCCCGGTGGGGGAGGCGACCAGGACCGCCGGGGTGCGCGGGTCCAGGACCGCGATGGGTCCGTGCAACAGGTCCGCGTAGGACATCCCCATCGCGTGGAGGTAGCAGGCCTCCTTGAGCTTCAGAGCCGTCTCCAAGGCGGTGGAGTAGGCCATGCCTCGTCCGGAGATCATGGCGCCGCGCACCGCGACCATCCGTTCGACGATCTCCTCCAGGACGTCCGTGGGCGCGGCGAGGGTCTCCTCGATACCCTGGGGGACCAGGTCCAGTTCGCCGGGGTCCAGGTCGGCGCCCAATCCCAGAGCCAGTACCGCCAGAGCGGCCAGTTGGGAGTTGTAGGTCTTGGTCGCGGGTACGGAGAGCTCGTTCCCCGCCTGGGTGACCAGGGCGACGTCGGCCTCGTTGGCCAGCGTCGAGTCGGCGCCGTTGGTGACGGCCAGGGTCCGGGCACCGCAACCCGCGGCCCAGCGCATGGTCTCGACGATCTCCTCGGTCTTGCCGGACTGGGAGATGGCCACCGCCAGGACGTCGGACAGGTCGACCTTCGCCCCGTACTCGGTCGCGATGGACGGAGAACCGAGAGTGGCCAGCCTGCCGGTGTGGGCCTGAAGCAGGTAACCACCGTAGACGGCGGCGTTGTCCGAGGACCCTCGCGCGATGAAGAGGACGTGTTTGGTGCGACGCCCCAGTGCCTCGATCTCCCCGCGCAGGGGGAGGAGTTCGGCGAAGGTGCGACGTAGGGCGTCGGGCTGTTCCGCGATCTCCGCTCGCATCGTGCTCGTCGTGGTGGTCATGTGCAACAACCTTCCCAGGGTGTGTACGGGTCGCCCTGGACGGGCGTCGGATGCCGCGCCGAAGGTCGGTGAAAGGCGGGGAGTCCTTGGTTCCACGCTCGTCTCGACCTCGTCGGCGGAGGATTGACATGAAGTCGGAGGCTATGGTCTAGTCCGGACTATACCAGTCGGAGCCGAATCGCCCGGAGAGGCCCGAACGCGGGGGCGAGTCGCACACCAGGGTCGCCCCCATCCCGACCCGACCGCAGAACAGAAGGTCGCCCATGTCGATCGATCCCGCCAACCCCATGCCGAAGTACGTGCAACTGCGCGAGCTGCTGCTGGACCGGATCACGTCGGCAGGGCTGGGCGTGGACGACATGATCCCCTCCGAACGCGAGCTCAGCGTGGACTACGGTCTGTCCCGGATGACGGTGCGTCAGACCATCGACCTCCTGGTCACCGAGGGCAAGATCTACCGGGTTCCCGGTAAGGGCACCTTCGTCGCCCGCCCCAAGATCGAGATGTCCCTGGTCCTGGCCTCCTACAGCGAGGACATGCGTGCGCGCGGCTTCGAACCGGGCGCTCGCGAACTCATCCGCCAGGTCATCCCGGCCAGCGGTCACACCGCGCGCATGCTCGACATCGCCCCCGGCACCCTCGTGCACCACATCGAACGCATGCGCACCGCCGACGATGAACCCATGGCGGTGGAGCGCTCCAACATCCCGGCCGCGATGGTGCCGGGGCTGGAGGACCACGACCTCGCCGAGAGATCTCTCTACGAGGTCCTGGAAAACGAGTTCGACATCCTGTTGGATTCCGGGGAACAGACCATCGAGGCCGGGATCTGCGACTCGGCAGACTCCCGTCTCCTCGGTCTGCCCGCTGGAAGCCCGGTGCTGATCATGCAGCGCCGCAGCTTCGCCAAGGGGCAGTGCGTGGAACTGGCACTGTCCACCTACCGTGCCGACCGTTACCAGCTGCACTCCAGGTTGGATCCGCGCCGGCACAGCGACTGACACCCCCGCGCCCATCGGCGCACCGCTAAGGGAGGCCCCCCGCCATGTCGGACCCGAAAGCAGCCAATACCTCACCGAAACCATCCGGTGGTGCCGGTGGAGGAGGTGGGCGCGGTTCCTCCGCGCTGGCCGTCCTCCAACGGCTCGGCCGCAGCCTGATGATGCCGATCGCGGTCCTGCCCGCCGCCGCGATCCTGCTCCGCCTGGGCCAGGACGACCTGCTCGGTGCCGACGGTCTGGGCGGACTGCCCGGCATGTCCTGGATGAACCCGGTCTCCGGAGCCGTGGGCACCGCCGGTGACGCCATCTTCCAGGCGCTGCCGCTGCTCTTCGCCATCGGGGTGGCGATCGGTTTCGCCAAGCGCGCCGACGGCTCCACCGCGCTGGCCGCGGTCGTGGGCTACCTGGTCTTCGACCGGGTCTCGACCTGGACGATGGCCACCTTCGACGGGCCGCAGGGCGATCTCGGTTCCCAGGTCACCTCCTATCCGCTCCCGATCGATCCGGTCACCCGGGAACCCATCACCGACCCCGAGACGGTCAACGCGGTCGCTCCGGCGATCGACCACGCGATCAAGAACCCCACCGACGTACTCGGCGGGATCGTCATCGGTCTGCTCGCCGCCGTGCTCTGGCAGCGCTACCACCGGATCAAGCTGCCCACCTGGCTCGGTTTCTTCGGCGGCCGTCGCTTCGTACCCATCGTCACCGCCCTGGTCGGTCTGCTCATGGGCGTGGCCCTCGGTCTGATCTGGCCGATCGTGGGGATGTGGATCCAAAACCTTGGTGAGACCATCATCGGCGCGGGCGCGCTGGGCGCCGGCGTCTACGGGATCATCAACCGCATCCTTTTGCCGATGGGCCTGCACCACGTGGTGAACTCGTTCATCTGGTTCGTCTCCGGCAGTTACACGGCAGAAGACGGCAGCGTCTCCCATGGTGAGATCACCCGGTACTTCGCCGGGGATCCCGACGCCGGTGGCCTGCTGTCCGGGTTCTTCCCCGTGCTGATGTTCGGTCTCCCCGGAGCCGCTTTGGCCATGTGGTTGACGGCGTCCCCGGCCCGCCGGGCCCAGATCGGTTCGATCATGATCCCGGCCGCGCTCACCGCGTTCGCCACGGGCATCACCGAACCGGTGGAGTTCGCGTTCATCTTCGTGGCCCCGGTGCTGTTCGGTGTGCACATCGTCCTCACCGGCGTCTCCATGGCGGTGCTGAACGCGTTGGACGTACAACTGGGCTTCGGTTTCTCCGCGGGTCTGATCGACCTGTTGCTCAACGCCACCAAGGGCAATACGGAGGGTCTGGGGATCCTGCTGTTGTTCGGGGTGCTGTACTTCCTGGTCTACTTCGGGATCTTCTACCTGCTGATCAAGAAGCTCAACATCCCCACCCCGGGGAGGGAGGCCGAACCGGAGGAGAACGTCGCCGCGTACACCACCTCGGCCGCCGACGAGGAGAACCGCGCCGGTTCGAGTGGAACGGAAGGGGACGGCGGGGCGACCGCGACCGGCAAGGACCCCGCCGACTGACCCTCGCCGGCCGTCCTCGTGGACCGGTGTCTCGGGACCTTCGCCGGGCACCGGTCGGCGTCGACCCTGGCGTGTGCGGTCCATCACCTTCTAAGCTCGGTTCGGATTCGTGAACGTGTCCGTCGGACACGCGAGAACAGAGCGCGGAGGGTACATGGCCGACAAGGCTGAGGCGATCGTCGCCGGGCTGGGCGGAGCCGCCAACATCGAGGACATCGAGGCCTGCATCACCCGATTGCGCACCGAGGTCGCCGACCCGGGGCTGGTGAAGGAAGAGGCCCTGAAGGCGGCCGGCGCACACGGGGTGCTGGTCTCCGGCAGGGTCGTGCAGGTCGTCGTCGGACCCGAGGCCGACAGCCTCACCGACGACATCCAGGACCTGTTGGAGTAACCCCTGGTCAGGGTTTCGGAACGGTCGGCGGGGCGACCGCCGGAGAGGTTCGGGACGGGGTGGGGGAGAGAACGTGGGGCCTTCGGCCCTTTTGGTCGATGCGATCCTGGATTAAGTCGCGTCCGTAGGGAAGATCTCCTCCATGTCAGACCACACCAGTGCGCTGCGCGTACTTTCCCCCGTCACCGGAACGGCGATGTCCCTGGAGACCGTGCCCGACCCGGTGTTCTCCCAGAGCATGGTCGGCCCCGGGCTGGCCGTGCATCCGGAACCCGGGCAGGAGGGTGGTCAGGAGTCCCGGCAGGAGGCGGTGGCCCCCATATCCGGGACCCTGGTCAAGCTCCACCCCCACGCCTTCGTGGTGATGGCCACGGACGACGGACACGGTGTCCTGGTCCACCTGGGCATCGACACCGTGCAACTCGCGGGGGAGGGGTTCACCCTCCTCGTCTCGGAGGGCGCCGAGGTCACGGCGGGCACCCCGGTGATCGAGTGGTCACCGGGGCTGGTCGCCTCCCTGGGCAAACCCTCCGTGGTCCCGGTGGTGGCGCTCGACGCCGGCGCCGACGCCCTGGGCGGGCACGCGAGCGGCGCCGTCAACACCGGTGACGAGCTCTTCGTGTGGACCCCGGCCCCCGTCCGGCCCTGAACACTGGCCGACCCGAACGTCCCCGACGGACCCGACGAACCGAGGTCGCACGCGAACCAACGGCGAGGTGACCTCTCCCACCGAACCCGACCGGGTATTCTCCGGCGGCACCAAGCGAACCGCCGGAGATGACACCCCACATGAAATCGCACGCCCTGGCCCCGGTCTGCGTAGGCCTCGCCTTGATGATGACCGCCTGCACCACGACACCCGAGGAGGTGGGAACCTCGCCTGGAGAGAACGAACAGTCACCGGAAGCCTCGGCCGAGCCCTTCGAACCGGTCCTGGCACCCGAACTCCTGGCCGGAATGGACCTGGACGAGAAGATCGGCCAGCTGATGGTCCTCACCGCCCAGGGCACCACGGCCGCGGAGAACGCCCCGCTCATCGAGTCCTACAACCCCGGTGGGCTCATCTACTTCGACGCGAACCTGAGCGACGCAGAACAGATCGCCGAGCTGTCCGTCGGGGTCCAGGACCTGGCCGCCGAACAGGGACAGGGGGTCCCCCTGTTCATCGGCATCGACCAAGAGCAGGGCCGGGTCGTGCGCATGCCCGTGGGCACGCGCTTCCCCGACGCGATGGCGGTCGGGGCCACCGGTGACACCGAACTCGCGGCCCTGCGCGCCACCACCACCGCCACCGAGCTGGCCGCGGTGGGTATCAACCTCAACTACGCCCCGGACGCCGACGTCAACACCGACCCGAACAACCCGGTGATCGGCAACCGTTCGTTCGGTTCCGACCCGGACAAGGTCGCCGAGATGGTGCTGGCCGAGGCCGGCGCCTACGCCGACAGCGGTGTGGTGCCGGTGGCCAAACACTTCCCCGGGCACGGCGACACCGACGTGGACAGCCACTCCGGGCTGCCCGTCATCGACCTGCCCCGGGACGAGTGGGAGGCCGAGCACCTGCCGCCGTTCCGGGCGGCGGTGGATGCGGGGGTGGACTCGATCATGACCGCACACGTGCTCATGCCGCAGCTGGACGGTTCCGAGGATCCTGATCCAGCGACGATCTCACCGTCGATCATCGACGGGATCCTGCGGGAGGAACTCGGCTACGACGGTGTGGTCACCACCGACGCCCTCAACATGGAGGGCGTGCGTCAGCGTCACGACGACGGGGAGGTCGCGGTCCGCGTGATCGAGGCGGGTGTGGACCAACTCCTCATGCCACCGGACCCGAGTGCCGCGCTCTCCGCGATCCGCGAGGCCGTCGAGAGCGGTCGGCTGAGCGAGGAACGCATCGACGAGTCGGTGCTACGGGTACTGACGCTCAAGGAGAAGCGGGGGATCCTGGAGGCCGATCCGGTCGACCCGGCCGCGGCCACCGCGGTCATGGAGGACCCCGAGCACGCCGAGGCCGCCCGTCGGGTGGCCGAGGCCTCGGTGACCCTGGTGCGCAACGAGGGCGACCTCCTGCCCCTCGGACAGGGCACCAAGGTGCGGGTGGCGGGAGTGGGTTCCGAAAGCCTGGCTCCGGCCCTGTCCGACGCGGGCCTGGAGGTCGTGGACAGTGGTGAGGAGGTGCTCGTGGTGGGTACCGAGGGTGCCCGCGGTTCCACCGAGCAGCAGGGCCTGGTCTCTTCGGCCCAGGGCGCGGGCACACCGGTCGTGGCGGTGTCCCAGGGCGGCCCCTACGACCTGGAGGTCATTCCCGAGGTCGAGGGCTACCTGGCCCTGTACTCGGCGGTGGAGGTCTCCCGAACGGCCGCCGCCAGGGTCATCGCCGGAGAGGTCGAACCTTCGGGTGCGCTGCCGGTGGACATCCCCGGCGCGGACGTGGGTTCCGGTACGGGTCTCGGTTACTAGATGAGTGATTCCAGGGGGGTGGAGGTGGCCGGGGCGGTGGGGTCTCTGGCTCTTGGGTGTTGTCGGGCGGGGTGGGGATATCGGCGTGTCCACACCTCGAAGTAGCACCTATGGGCGTTACCGGCACCGCCGGTACTTAGTGCCC
>NZ_BCSH01000079.1 GCF_001570765.1 Nocardiopsis listeri NBRC 13360
CACGCATGCGACGGAGCGCCCGGGAAAGTTCTCCGCGGCGCCCGTCGATTCTCTCTGGTTCCAGCACTAGGTATTCAGTCTTGCCCTGTAATCCTCATAGGGAATCCCCAATCGGAGGGCGGCGTCCTTTCGCTGAACATAGTCCGAGGCGTCCACACCTTCGAGCAGGGTCCTGTCGATCTGTGCCCCGTCCTCTTCGTAGCGCATGAGGACGACATGGGTATCATCGAAGAGCCAGAAGTCCTCGTGTGCGGGGAATGGAAGTTCTGAAGGCGTTTCCGTTTCGAGGATTCGCACGTCCTCGCCCGCCACGATGTTGAAGTCGTAGCCCCACTGCATTTCGTAGCGTAGGTAGTCCGACAGTGGGGGCGTCACCACGTGCACACGCTGTACCCGGCGCCCGGACTCCGTGAACTTCCGGACTCGGTGCAGCCATGGGGAGTCCGCCAACTCCTCGTCCGGTCGAGGTTCACCGGCCAAGAACCGTCTGAACTCCTCGTCCTCAGAGGCGACACCGTAGACCGGCAGGGTCTCCAACCGGAACGCGACCTCCTCGAAGGCGTCGAAGAACTCGCGCCACGCCTCACCTTCCAAGAGCACGGGTCGCCTCTTCCCACACGGCTCGGGGAATCTCCACGACGGCTTCTCCCTCGGGGGTGGTCACAGCCGTCACCAGGTCGCCCTGGACAGCGATCGAGTTCCTGTCGGTGGTGAAGACTTTGGGGCAGTCATCGCCTTTGCAGTCACCTGCGATTTGGACCATGTCCATGGTTGCACCTTCTCGCTAGGGGGTGGTGCTCCGCAATCTACGCCCACGGCGCACCAGCGTCCAGGAATAATCAGAATATTCCTGTCATGGAATTTTCCGGTCCCTGATATTGAGACCTTCCTGGGCGATGTGAAGGCCGAACAACGCCGCGCCTGACGGAGCGAACACGCCGGGGACCGCTCGGAGCATTTTCCGGACTCAAGAGCAGACGTACTTGCGTTCGATGCTTCAGGGTGAGTGCGCGATCATTTGGACCATGACTTCCATACCCCCACCCGAGACCGCCACTGCTGAGAACGGTCGGATCAAGGTGTGGTACCGGTTCGTGCCGCGAGAAGGCTGGCTTCCTCATGACACTGAGGGGTTGTGGGCCACGCGACTGAGTTGCGATACCGCCCGCTTGGAGAACGCCCCCTTCTTGCAGGAGGAGGTGGCCGAGGGAGAGATCGTGCGGTTCGTGACGGACGCCGATGGCCTCCACTGGGCGAGGGAGCGGGTTGAGGCATCGGGTAACTGCACCATCCGGATCCTGCCCATCCCCTCCGGCCCTCTGGGGCGAAGCGCTCGGGCTGTGCACGAGCTGCTGTCGCCGTTCGGTCTGGGCGGCGAGGTCTTCAGCGAGGAATTCCCGCTGATCGCCTTCACCGTTCCCGCCGATACAGACCTTGACGGACTCAAGGCGTTGCTTGTCCGCGGCCAAGAGGACGGGTGGTGGCACTTCGAGGTCGCCTGTGCCACCGACGCGTGGCGCAATGGGTAGTCGCGCAGCCAGTAGCTCCTTCGCCGCGTTGCTTCCCACGCTGCGGCCCTGGGGTACCGACCACAGAGATAGAGGAGGGGAGGTGGAGTCATAGGCGAGGCCGGGGAGCGCGCATGGAGCGAAAACCGGCTCCCAGGCACACGAAAACCCCAGGCCGATAGCACGTTGAACATACTCTGACCTGGGGTTTTGCTGGTGAGCCCCCGGGGGATCGAACCCCGAACCCACGGATTAAAAGTCCGTTGCTCTGCCGATTGAGCTAGAGGCCCGTGTGTGCGGCCTGGAGCCTTGCCCAGACCACGACCGCAGACAACTGTACCGCAGCGAAGGGGGTTCCCGATGTCCGGCCGGCGCCCGCAGAGCAACGGATTCGCTCCGTTCCGGAACATGAGCGACATCCACCTTCTATCCCCCGACGATCTTGTTCCCAGCGCCCATTTGGGCGCCGAGATGGGCGCTGGGGACAAGATCGTCGCAGTTCAGGGGCGACGGCCGGGCCGTAGGCTGAGCGTATGCCCGAAGACCGGCGACGGGCACCCCTGAGCAGCGAGCTCGCCCAGCGGGTGGTCGACCTCATCGCACCCACGATCAGCCACAACATCAACGTGATGGACGAGCACGGCACGATCATCGCCTGCCTCGACCCCTCCCGTGTGGGCAGCCTGCACCGGGGCGCCCAACGTGCCATCTCCGAGCGGCGCAGGGTCCTGGTCACCACGCCCGAGCCCGATACCTCCGACCGCCCCGGCGCCAACGAACCCCTCTTCATCGACGGGGAGCTGCGCGGAGTGGTGGGGGTGACCGGCAGTCCGCGCGAGGTCGAACCCCTGGCCCGGGTGGTCGCGCTGACCGTCCAACTGCTCATCGCCCAGGAGCTCGAACAGGACGTGGTGAGCCGGCGGCACACCGAGGCCCGGGACCTCATCGCGTCCTTGAGTTCGGGCACCGTCCGCGCAGAGGACGCGTTGGCCCGCCTCATGGCCGCAGGGCTCAAACCACCGTGGTCGCTTGCCCTATGGACGGCGAGCGCCCCCCGCCCGGACGGCGGGGCCTCACCACCGTCACCGGCCGAGGCAGCCGTGACCAGGGTGAACGGCAAGGGGTCCCAGCGGGCCGCGGTACTGCACGGCGCCCTGTGGGTGATCGGTTCGGGCCGCACTCCGGCACCGAACGCCCTGGGTCTGTCCGCCGACAGCAAGCACGCGCAGACCCCGTTGACCGACGACGTGGAGACCCTCCTGTCGCATGCGGAGGAATCCCGGGCGTTGTGCCGGTACGCCGCCCTGCTCCCGAGGCTGGAGGAACCCGGAAGCTGGTCGCGGGAGGTCGCGGTGGCGGTGGCCCACCTGCCCCGCCGTTCCCTGAACCGGATGGCGGCTCGGGTCGCCCCACTGACCAAGGGCCAGCGCCGCACGGTCGAGGCGATGGCGTCCTCCGCCTCCATGCGCGAGGCCGCCGACACGATGTACGTCCACCGCAACACCCTGCTGCAACGAGTGGAGCGAATCCGGGCCACGACGGGGTTGGACATCCGCCGCCCGGATCACCTGACCACACTGCACATGTGTCTCTACGCGGAGACGGCACTGGGCATTTAGCACATAGGACCTGGGAAAAGGCGCAGGAAGACTGGGCAGTACGCCGTCGAAATGCACCGAACGGGATTCTATGATCTGCGTCATGTCCAAGGAGTTGCACGAACATGACGAGGGGGACGTCGCGCGCGTCGCGGTGATCCCCGACTCGTTCAAGGGCAGTGCGTCCGCCGTCGAGGTGGCCGAGGCCATGGCCCGTGGCGCCCGTGAGGCGTTCGCCGAACAGGGCCTGGCCGTGAGCGTCCACACCCTGCCCTTCGCCGACGGCGGCGAGGGCACCCTCGACGCCCTGCTCGGCGCTTGGGGAACCGACGCGCTCACGGTGGAGACCACCGACGCGCTCGGCCGCCCCACCCTCGCCCGTTTCGGCGTCTCCGCCGACGGTCGAAGCGGTGTGATCGAGGCGGCGGAGGCCAACGGCCTGCCCGGTGTCTCCGACGTCGAACTCCGACCGCGCGAGGCGAGCAGCCGGGGCGTGGGCCGCCTGGCCATCGAACTCCTCGATCGCGGGGTCGAGGAGATCCTGCTGTGCATCGGCGGTTCCGCGTCCACCGACGGCGGCACCGGCATGCTGGGCGCGCTCGGGGCGCGTTTCCTGGATGCCGAGGGCTCCGAGCTTCCCGACGGGGGCGGAAGCCTGGGGGGCCTGGCCGACGTGGACCTGTCCGGGCTCGACCCGCGCGCCCGCGAGGTCCGGTGGCGGATCGCCTGCGACGTCACCAACCCGCTGGTCGGGGAACGGGGCGCGGCTGCGGTCTTCGGGCCGCAGAAGGGCGCCACTTTGGAGGACGTCGCGGTGCTCGACGCCGGTCTGGGCCGGCTGGCCGACGTGCTGGCCGAGGTCACCGGCTCGTGCCTGCGCGACGTGGCGGGCATGGGCGCCGCCGGCGGAATGCCCGCGACCCTGTCGTCGGTCCTGGGCGCTGAGCTCCTCCCGGGTTCTCAGATGGTGGCCGAGGTCCTCGACGCGAAGCGACTGCTGGGCGCGGCCGACCTCGTCCTGACCGGCGAGGGCCGGTTCGACAGTCAGTCCCTCGGCGGGAAGGTGGTCGACGCGGTGCGCCGGCTCACCCCCGCCCACGTACCCGTCGTGGTGATCGCGGGAAGCGTGTCGGTCACGGCGGACGAACTCCGCCGATCAGGGGTCACCGCGGCCCTCTCCATCGCTCCGGGTCCTCGGACGTTGGAGGAGATGCAGGGCGAGGCCCTCTTCGAGATCACCTCGACGGCCTACCAGTGCTGTCGACTCCTCACCCACTCCGGACTCCCGAGCACCGTGCGACCCGTGCCGGACACCACTAAGGAATCACGACCGTGATCGATCTCCTCATTCTCGTTCTCCTGGTGGCGGGCATCGTGCTCGTCACCGCCCGGTGGAAGGTCAGTCCCTTCCTCGCCCTGATGGGCGCCGCGATCCTCGGTGCCTTCGCCTTCCGACTGCCGCTGGCGGACATCGTCACGACGGTGACGGGGGCGTTCGGCAGCACACTCGGCAACATCGGCCTCGTCATCCTGTTCGGCACCATGATCGGTGTGATCCTGGAGCGCTCCGGCGCCGCGATCGCGATGGCCGAGGCGCTGATCAAGGTGATCGGCACCCGGTTCCCGAACCTGACGCTGTCCCTGATCGGCTACATCGTCTCCATCCCGGTGTTCTGCGACTCCGGTTACGTCATCTTGAACTCGCTGCGCAAGGCCATCACCGTGCGCACCGGGGTGTCGACGCTGGCCACCTCGATCGCGCTGATGACCGGCCTTTACGCCACGCACACGCTGGTGCCGCCGACCCCGGGTCCGCTGGCCGCCGCGGAGAACGTCGGCATCGCCGACAACCTCGGCCTGATCATCGCGATCGGTGTTCCGGTGTCGGCGGTGGCCGCGATCGCCGGTCTGCTCTACGCGAGTACGTTCTCCCGCAAGGAGTTCACCCCGATCCCCGCATCCGGCGAGGAGGAGATCGACACCCGCTCCTACGAGGAGCTGCGCGAGAGCTACGGCAAGCTGCCGAACGCGTTCCTGGCGTTCCTGCCCATCCTGCTGCCGCTGGTGCTCATCTGCGTGGGTTCCATCGTCAAGCTGCCCTCCCAGCCGATCGGCGACGGCACCCTGTTCGATGTCCTCTCCTTCCTGAGCACCCCGGTGATCGCGCTGATCATCGGTCTGGTGTCCGCGATCGCCCTGCTGCGCGGCCACGGCAAGCTGGCGAGCTTCAACGAGCAGATCAACGCCTCGGTGACCATCGCCGCCCCGATCCTGCTGATCACCGGCGCCGGTGCGGCCTTCGGTGCGGTGCTGGCCGCCTCGCCGCTGACCGACTTCCTCGCCGACAACCTCAGCGGCCTGGGCATCGGTCTGGCCGTGCCGTTCCTGATCTCCGCCGCGCTCAAGACGGCGCAGGGTTCGTCCACGGTGGCGATCGTCAGCACCTCGGCGATGCTCGCCCCCATGCTCGGCTCACTGGGCCTGGACTCCTCGATGGGCATGGTGTTGACCGTGCTCGCGGTGGGCGCGGGCGCGATGGTGGTCTCGCACGCCAACGACTCCTACTTCTGGGTCGTCTCGCAGCTCAGCCGCATCCCGGTGGCGACCGCCTACCGGACCCTGACGGTGGCGACGGCCATCGAGGGTCTGGCGGCCTTCGCGACGATCATGGTCCTGAGCGTCTTCCTCTTGTAGGACGCGCGACCATGGGGCCCGGGTGGACGATGGCGGATCCACCCGGGCTCTCGCACGTCAGCGGACGGCGGGTTCCAGGAGCGTGAGTTCCTCCCCGGCGAGCTCCACGGGAACCCCGGTGGGCAGGGTCAGGATCGGGTCGGTGTGGCCGAACTCGAACTCGGTGAGGATCGGGAAGGTCGTCCCGTGGCAGACCTCCAAGAGGATGCGCTCCAGGCGCTCCCGGGCTTCACCGTCCCACTGCCGGGTGCGTCCCACCACGAGCCCCGCGATCCGATCGAGCAGCCCCGCGTGGCGCAGCTGCCACAGGTCGCGGGAGGCCTCGTCGGACCCGTAACCGCTGTCGTTGGCGAACTCCAGGGCGAGCACGTGGCCGGCGTATTCGGGCAGCCAGGGGGTGCCGAGGAGCTGGAGTGCGCTGGGCACGCAACCGGCGAGCAGCGGCCCTTGGGCGGTACCTGGCCGCAGCACGGTACGCGGACGGGCGGGTTCGGGCCGTCGTT
This sequence comes from Nocardiopsis listeri NBRC 13360, assembly GCF_001570765.1. Classification (GTDB taxonomy): domain Bacteria; phylum Actinomycetota; class Actinomycetes; order Streptosporangiales; family Streptosporangiaceae; genus Nocardiopsis; species Nocardiopsis listeri. The sequence continues at coordinate 6,304 of NZ_BCSH01000079.1, forward strand.
CACGATCGTCGCCGTCCCAGGCCACGAACTCGTCGAACACGTCCGCCGAGCGCGGGTAGTTCCCCGTCCAACCGCGCATGGTGACGTCCACGAAGGAATCCATGGTCAGCGCCGGTGTGCCACCGGTCTCGGCGAACTCCGACAACAGCGCGGGCCCATAGAAGGTGACCACCCCGGTGCGCGCGTACAGGGCATGGTGCAGGACGGTGGCGTCGGAGTATCCGCACAGGACCTTGGGCGCCGCCGCGAAGCCCTCGTAGTCGATCAGGTCCAGGAGTTCGGCGGCGGTGACCCCGCCGATCATCCACAGCACGCCCTGGCTCTCGGGGTCGCGAAGGGCTCGATCGAATTCCTCGGCCCTGGCCCTGCGGGTTCGGGGCGCCGGTGCGACGACGACGTCGAGTCCGGCCCGTTCTGCCAGGTCGCGCACGCCCCTGTCGACACGTTCGAGGAACACCTCGCCGCCTCGCCAGGACGGCGAGACCACGGTGAGGGTGTCCCCCTTGTTCAGGCGGGGTGGCAGGACTGGACGGGTGGTCATGGAGCTCCTCGGAACGGACGCGATCTGGATCCCCGCAACCTAGCAATGCTCACGCTCGGTGGGCTGTCCGCATGCGGTCACGTGGGTGGTCTTGAAGGCATCCCTCCCTCCGAACTACAACCCTGAACAGCGTTCAGAGATGCATGCGAGAGACGGAGACCGGGATGACGGTGGGCAGCGCGGCAGGGACCGCCACGAAGAAACGACTGCTGGCGCCGGACTTCGCCCGGGGCTCGATGCTGCTGATGATCGTGCTGTCGAACACGGCGCTCTTCCTCTACGGGGGCACCCACGAGGGATCCGTCGACTCCCCCGACCCGACCACGACGGCGGACAGCGTCACCCGGTTCCTGATGATCTCGCTGCTGGACGTGCGCTCCTACCCGCTCTTCGCCTTCCTGGTCGGATACGGACTCGTGCAGGCCCTCAACGGCCGGCTGGCCCGCGGCGCCTCGAACTCAGAGGCGCACGCCGTCATTCGGAGCCGCAACCGGTGGCTGATCCTGTTCGGGTTCGTGCACGCGTCCCTACTCCTGGGCTCCGAGGTACTGGCCGCCTACGGGATCATCGGCCTGGTCCTGTGCTCCCTGTTCCTCGGCGGAAGCGAACGGCGGCTGCGCGGCGGGATCATCGTCGGCGTCACCCTGCTGTCGTCGGTGTTCGTCCTGGCGGTCGCCACCCTGATCACGCTCCTGGTGGTGGACCCCTCCGGCCCCGCCACGGCCGCGCCGCCAGACGACTTCGGCGGGCTCAACGGCAGCGGCCAGGAGAACTACCCGGCCTCGATGATGATCCGGCTGATGTCGTGGGTGTCGCTGCTCTTCATCAACTCCTTCGGTGTGGTGCTGCCCACCGCGATGCTCATCGGGTTCTGGGCGGCTCGACACCGCGTCGTCGAGGAACCCGAGCGCCACCGCCGGCTGCTGCGCAACACCGCCCTCTTCGGCATCACCCTGGGCCTGTCCGGGTCGCTCCCGGCGGCCCTGCACCACGTGAGCGTCTTCGAGGTCGCGCCCTTCTACGGGCTGTCGAGCGCCGCATTCGGCGCGATGACCTGGACCAGCGGTCTGGCCCAGGGCCTGGGCTACGCCGCGCTGTTCGTCCTGATCTCCACCCGGCTGGAGCGTCGAGGACGGACCCCGATGGTCATCACCTCCGTGGCGGCCCTGGGCAAGCGTTCGCTGAGCGGCTACCTGACCCACTCGATCGTCATGGCGCCGATGCTCTCCGCCTGGGGGCTGGGGCTGGGCGGCTGGTTCACCAACTCCACGATGGCCCTGTACGCCATCGCGTTGTGGCTGTTCACGGTGCTGATCGCCACGTTGATGGAGCGCCGGGGGGTGCAGGGACCCTTCGAGCGGCTGCTGCGCCACCTCACCTCCCGAAAGGCGCCGACGCGGGTCACCGTCGGAGGGTGAACCAAGGTTTCCCACCCCCGTGATCACGGGGGACAAGGGCGGGCCGGTGAACCTCGGCCGACGCGGCACTAGATTGGGCTGATGGTCACGACACCCGGAACGGAACCGGCACGGCCGACCGGCCGGGGACCGGAGGGGCGACGTACCCCCGGCCCCCGTCGCCGCCTGTCCACCGAGCTCATCGTGGACACCGCCATCGAACTGGTGAAGGTCGACGGGCTGAGCGCGCTCACCATGCGCGCGCTCGGTGAACGGCTGGGGGTCGCCCCCGGGACCTTGTACACCTACGTCAAGGGGCGCGACGTCCTGGAGGCCCTGATCCTGGACACTGTGGTGGCCCGGGACGGGCTCCCCCACGAGCATCCCGGCAGCTGGTCCGAGAAGTTGGCGGCGTGGGCCCGACAGGACTGGGTGACCTTCCGCGAGAACCCGTGGGTGCTGGAGTTGCGCCTGTCCGTGCGCGAGTACGGCCCGGCCATGCTGACCTGGTTGGACTCGGCGCTGCGGATCTTCGACGGGACCGATCTGAGCGCGCAGACCCGGTTGGACATGATCGACGCCTTGGACTCCTACGTGCGCGGGGCCGCCACCGTCGCGGTGCAGACCGCCTTCGAGGAGGGCGCGGGCGGCCCGATGAGCGATCGGGACCGGGAGATCGAAACGGCCTACCGGAACGCCGAAACCCTTCAGTGGGCCCTCTCTCAAGGGGGCGTCCCGTTCGGTGGGATGCGGTTCGAGTTCGGGCTGCGTTCCCGGCTCGCCGGATTCCGGGTGATCGCCGACGAGGAACTCGCCGGCCGCGAGGACGGGTGAGCCTCAGGGACGCCAGTCCCGGTTGATCCGGTGGAAGAGGTGGTGGTCGCGCCACTCCCCGGCGATCCGCAGGTACTCCGGGGCCACACCGAACCGGGTGAAGCCGTTGCGCTCCAGGACACGTTGGGACGCGGTGTTCTCCGGAAGCGTCTCGGCCTGGAGCCGGTGCAGGTGCAGCTCACCGAAGGCCAGTTCGACCACCTCGGCGACCGCCCTCGTGGCGATACCGCGCCCGTTGCTGTCGGCCGCCACCCAGTAACCGACGGCCGCCGACTGCAGTCCGCCCCGGGTGATCCCGCTCAGGTTGAGCCTGCCGACGATACGACCACCGTCGACGATCGTGAGCGGCAGACGCCGCCCGTTCGCGTGGTCCATGAGCGCGCTCTCCAAGAGCGCGCGCTGCACGGCGACGGTGAAGTACTCCTCGTCGTGCAGTGGTTCCCAGGGGGCGAGGAACTCCCGATTGTCGAGCAGCAACGCGGTCAGCTCCTCCGCGTCGTCCACCGTCACCAGCCGGGTCGTCTCCACGCGCGCTCCTAGGTCGTGTGCCACCGGCGAGCGCCACCGGTCCGGCGCCCACCGAACTCAGGACTCTAGCCCGTCCCCGGGCCTCGTCCCTCGCCACCACCGCGCACCTGATGGAGCGGCCGGCCCACGAACGGACCCCCGTGCACGGTGTGCGGCGGGAGGAACGGTCCCCGGAGGAGGTGTTCATGGACCTGACCGGGGGCGCGGCCGGTCATCGCCCCGAGGAAAAGGACTTTCCCGGGTCCGAGCCGCGTGAGAGGTTGAGCCCATGCCCGATCTCCGACGTGACCTGCTGCGCGACCAGTACGACATGACCTGGGCGCTGTTCGATTACCACCTGGACCTCCTGGGGCCGCAGGACCACCTCTGGGAGCCCGCCCCGGTCCGCTGGACCGTGCACCGTCGAGCCGACGGCCGGTGGCTTGCGGACTGGGCCGAGACCGAACCCGAGCCGATCCCGGTACCGACGATCGCGTGGGTCACCTGGCACGTCGGTTGGTGGTGGTCGGTCACCCTCGACCACGTCCTGGAGCGCCCGGTTCGGGAACGCACGGAGGTGACCTGGCCGGGCGAGGAACGCGCCGTGCCCTGGCTGCGGGAGTTGGGGACGGAATGACGCCAGGCCCTCGACCGGCTCGACCTGGACGCGCCCACGGCCTTCCCCTGGCCGGAGGGGCGGACCCGGGCGGACACGGCCTGGTGGGTCAACGCCGAACTCATGAAGAACGCCGCCGAGATCGGGCAGTTGCGAATGCTGCGGGCCGCCGGAGGTTGAACGCCCTCAGCGCCGGCCGGGCACGAGGAACCTGCTGATCCGGGAGACCCCGGCCTCCAACGGTCCCCGGCCCACGGTGCTCCGCCACAGGAAGGCGCCGACCACCGCGAACACGAAGGAGAGCTCCGAGAGATGGTCGTTGGTCCACAGCGCCATCCGGGCCGAGTCCAGGTCGACCGTCTCCCGCCAGGCCAGGGCCAACGCGTGCGACACGTAGATGGTCAGGGCCAGGGCGCCGGCGGCGGTGAAGGGCGAGACCAGCCGGGGCAGTCGTTCGGCCACGTACAGACAGCCGACGAGCAGCACCATGGACACCCCGACCCCACCGAGGATCTCGGGGGTCGTCGAGGTGTGCGACATGCTGCTGAGCAGCCGGCGGGCGTCGTCGGTGGGGAGGGGCCCGGAGATCTCCTCGCGCATCCCCAGTTCCCACACCAGACCCCAGGTGTCCCAGGCGTGCCAGGAACCTCGGTAGGCGATGAAGGCGATGACCATACCCGCGCAGGCGAGGCGCAGACGCACGATCTGCGAACGCAGGTCGAGTCGGCCCACGGCGATCCCGGCCAGCACCGCCGCGAGACAGCCGAGCGCCGGGTAGAAGCCGTGTACCAGCAGCTCCAGCAACCCTTGGTGGGCCAGGATCTGGGCGGGATCGACGTCGTTGAGGGTGAGCGTGAGGTGGGCCATCCAGCCACCGTTCTCGCTGGACCTGCGCAGTACGAACAGCAACTGCGGGCCGATGACCAACGCCGCCAGGGCCACGAAGGCGACCCGGTCCGCGGCCATGCGCAGGAACGGCAGCACCATCAGGAAGTAGAGGCCGTAGTAGGTGATGATCACCGTCAGGTGGGACCCGGATGCGGCGATGACGGCGTTGAGGGACCAACCGACGAGCATCAGCACCGCTCCGCGCACCGCCACCCGACCGGCGGTGGTGCGACCCATGGCGCCGGTGTGCTGTTCCCTCCCACCGGACAGCAGAGCGAGCGAGACACCGGCCACGAAGGCGAAGACCAGGGTGGAACGTCCCCAGGCGTACTGCTGGATGAGCCGGGCCACGGGGTGTTCGGGCTCCACGAACGGGACCCCGAGGTGAACGGCCAGCATGCCCGCGATGGCCACCCACCGGGCCAGGTCGACCCCGTCCAGGCGACCGTCGCCGTTCGTGGGGGCGGAAGAGGGCTGCGGCTCGTTGGGCTCCCGGCGCTCGGAGCCCTCCTGAGGGTGACTCATGGGTCTCTCGGGTGGGGTGGACACAAAGTGGTCGAACCGTAACACACCGACCGAATGAGCTTCGGTTTCGTGCCCCGTCGAGCAGGTGAACAACGACATAGCGGCGGCACGGAAGAAAACGCGGTGAACTATCGTCACTTCAGTGGGGACCTACCGGCGGGTATGAGGGTCCTTGAGACCCGTTACCCGTCCGAGGACGAACACCTGGAGAGTGCACAGTGCGACACCACACCCGGGCAGAGGGCGCCCGGCCGACCATCGTGGAACCACGGTGACCGCCGGGATCGAGGTGCGTGGCCTCACCAAACGTCATCCGGGCGCACGCCTGGACCGTCCCGCGCTCCAGAACATCGACCTGGAGATCCCGCACCGCCAGTTCGTCAGCCTCATCGGCCCCAGCGGCTGCGGCAAGTCCACCCTGCTGCGCATCCTCGCCGGGTTGGACCGCGCCGACACCGGACAGGTCTCCCTGCTCGGCCGGAGCCCGAAGCAGGCGAGCCGGCGCAAGGCCATCGGCCTGGTCTCCCAGACCCCGGCCCTGCTGCCCTGGCTCACCGTCCGCCAGAACGTCGCCCTGCCCGGGAAGGTCAATCGCAGGGCCGGCTCGGAGATCGACTCCCCCGACGAACTGCTGCGCGCCGTCGGGCTGGAGGAGTCCGCCGACCAGTACCCGCACGAACTCTCCGGCGGCATGCTCCAACGCGTCGCCGTCGCCCGTGCCCTGGGCCTGCGCCCGGACGTGCTGTTGATGGACGAACCCTTCTCTGCCCTCGACGAGTTCACCCGCGAGGCCCTTCAGTACCAACTCCTGGGCCTGTGGCAGCAACGGGCCACCACGGTCGTGTTCGTGACGCACTCCGTCCGCGAGGCGGTCGTGCTCTCCGACCGGATCGTCGTGATGTCGGCCCGACCCGGCCGCATCCACGAGGTCCTCGACGTCGACCTGCCCCGCCCCCGCGACCGAAAGGTCGTGAAGGGGCCGCACATGCATGATCTGGAGGACCGGGTCCGCGCCTCGTTGCAGAGCGCCTGGAAGGCCGGCGCCGCCCCCGACGACCTCGTTCCACTGTGAGAGAGGAGGCGGGCATCGCCACCCGCGTCACCGACGAGGCCGCGGACACCGGGTCGACATCGCCGACCCCCGTCCCGAACGCCAACGTCCCACCCGCCCCGGAGGCCACACCGCCGGTACCCGCGCGCGGTGTCCGTCGACGGTCGGTCCTGCACCCCGCCACGTGGCTGCCCGCCACCGTGGTCCTGGTCGTGCTCGGCCTGGTCTGGTCCGGGGTGGCCGAGGCACATCCCTACATCCTGCCGAGGCTGGGCGAGGTCGGATCCGCCTTGGTCGGCGACCCCCTACTGTTCCTGGAGAACGCCTGGGCGACGCTGAGCGTCGCCCTGGTCGGTGTGGGCGCGGGCGCGGGCAGCGCGTTCGTGCTGGCCCTGCTGATGTCGGAGATCCCGGTGGTGCGCCGGGCGGTGATGCCGTTCGCGGTGGTCCTGAACGTGACCCCGGTCGTGGCGATCACTCCGGCGCTGGTGGTCGCGTTCGGGTTCGGGATGGCGCCGAAGGTCATCGTCACCGCGATCATCACGTTCTTCCCCGTGCTGATCAACGTGGCCACCGGCCTGCGTTCGGTGCCCCTCCCGGTCCTGCACGTCTTTCGCACCCTGAACGCCTCCCGTTGGGAGGTGCTGTTGCGGCTGCGTGTCCCGAGCAGCCTGCCCTACACGCTGGCCGCGCTGCGCGTGGTGGTTCCGTTGTCCCTGGTGGGAGCGGTGGTCGCCGAATTCGTGGCCGCCGGTTCCTCCGGCGGCCTGGGCACCATGATCCGCAACTCCGCCTCCACCGCACGCCTGGACCACGTCTACGCCGGGGTCGCCTGTCTGGCGGCCATGGGCGTGCTCCTGCTCGCCCTGGTCACCCTGGTGGAGAAGCGCCTGTTGTTCTGGCACGACTCCCGGCGCCCCGCCCGTGGATGAAACGAAGGAGAAGCACCCGATGCCCGTCCCCTCCCAGCAGCGGTTCCGTCTCCTCGGACCGGCCGCGGTCCTGGCCACCGCCGCCCTCCTCGCCACGGCCTGCGGCGAGGACGCCGACACCCCCGAGGTGGCCGTCGCCATCGACCAGGAACGGTGCGACACCAACCGGGACACCGGGCCGATCACCTTCGTCACCGGCTACCACTACCAGGCCTCCGTCACCCAGATGGAGGTCATCGCCGCCGATGCCCTCGGGTACTTCGACGCCCTGTGCCTGGACGTGGAGATCCAGCCCGGCAACGGCGACCTGATGGGCAACGCCCAACTGGTGTCCGCCGGGACCGCTCGGTTCACCGCGATGAGCAACGAGGCCGAGGTCCTCCAGGCGGACACGCGCGACCACGAGGTCATCGGCGTCGCCACCTACGGGCACGTGCCGATCTCCACCCTGCTCACGGGGACCGGCGTCGACGACCTCACCGCACTGGAGGGGCGGACCCTGGGCCACCAGAGCATGCTGCCCGCCCCGGTGGAGGCCATGTTGGTGGAGGCCGGCGTGGACCTCGACACCATCGAACAGGTCGAGGCCGGGTACGACCCCTCCGTGCTCCCGCGCGACCAGGTCCAGGCCCTCACGGGTTTCCGTTCCAACGAACCGCACCGGCTCGACGCCCTGGGTGAGGAGTACACCCAGTGGATGCCCGAGGACTTCGGGGTGGTCGGCTCCTTCGGGGTGATGGTGACCGACCCCGTCTGGGCGCAGGAGAACCCCACCGCCACCGAGGACTTCCTCCGGGCCGTCGGCCACGCGTTCGACCACTGTCAGGACGCCGCCGGGGAATGCGTGGGGTACGCCGCCGAACTGGACCGCGCGGGCTACGACACCGAGCACAACCTCAAGGTGTGGGACACCGAACGTGAACTCGTGGCCTCCTCCACCCCCGATGGTGAGCCTCGGGGGTTCGTCGACCTCGAACTGACCGAACGCGAGGCGCAGACCCTGCTCGCCAACGGCGAACTCGACGAGGTCCCCGATCTGGAGCCCCTCTTCGACACCCGTTACCTGGAGGCGGTCCACGACGGATCCGAATTGGTCTGGCCCGGGTCGAACTGAGGGTCCGGGCCGTGGCGGTCTCTGGGGGCACACCCCGGACACCGGCGGTTCACATGAGCACAAGGGCGAAACCGTAAGCCTTCCGTGCACTACCGTCCCACTCATGACGGAACCGACGCAGACCCCCTCCGGTCATCCCACACCGCCCGTCCTGAAGATGATCGATGTGCTCTCCGCCAAGTGTGGAACGCCCCTGGCCCCGCACCGCTTCACCCTGCCAGGCGGTGTCCGGGTCGGCGTCGACGGCGCCGACCGCGACCCGCCCAGGGTGCTGGTCCAGGCCACCCGGGCCGGCGGGCGCGTCAAGTCCGCGCATCGCAACAAGGTCATCGCGGACGCCTTCAAGCTCGTCTGGTTACGGGACGCCCACTTCCCTGACGCGACGTTGATCCTCGCGCTGAGCCCGGACCTCTCCCACCTCCTCAGTCGGGGGAGCTGGCTGTCCGCGGCCCTCGAACAGAGAAGGATTCATACGGTTCTGGTCGATGATGATGAAGGAAACCTTCCGGGTGATATCAGTCCGTGACCGTCCGTTCACCGAACGGCAATGAGGTACTCCTACCTTTGACGGGTCAACGACCCCGCGGGCCGCTGACGTCCTATGCGCTTCCGCCCGCACTCCCCTTGACGTCCTTGGGACCCCCTACCCGAGCACGCCCCGGAGGGTGCATGGAAACGCATGCCCAGATGAAGAACGCTCCGCCCACCCGGGTGGACGCACTGTGACCGGCGATGACATCGAGATACGCCACCTCACCAAGCGTTACCGGGGTGGAGCGTCCGACCGGCCCGCGCTCCAGAACATCGACCTGGAGATCCCACACCGCCGCTTCGTCAGCCTCATCGGCCCCAGCGGCTGCGGCAAGTCCACCCTGTTGCGGGTGATCGCCGGGCTCACCGTCCCCGACCACGGCCACGTGTCCCTCTTCGGCCGTACGCCCCGCGAGATGTGTCGACGCAAGGCGATCGGCCTGGTCCCCCAGACCCCGGCCCTACTGCCCTGGCTGAACGTCCGCCAGAACATCGCCCTGCCCACCATGGTCAACCGACGACGCGGAACACCACCCGAGTCCACCGACGACCTGCTGCGCGCGGTCGGGCTGCAGGACTCCGCCCGCCGCTACCCGCACCAGCTCTCCGGCGGTATGAGCCAGCGGGTGGCCATCGCCCGCGCCCTGGGCCTGCGCCCGGACGTGCTGCTGATGGACGAACCCTTCTCCGCCCTCGACGAGTTCACCCGCGAGGCCCTGCGCATGCAGCTTCTGGAGTTGTGGCAGCGGCGGGCCACCACGGTCGTGTTCGTGACGCACTCCGTGCACGAGGCGGTCGTGCTCTCCGACCGGATCGTCGTGATGTCGGCCCGACCCGGCCGCATCCACGAGGTCCTCGACGTCGACCTGCCCCGCCCCCGCGAGCGGGAGGTCGTCTCGGCCTCGCGCACCCGTGAGGTGGAGGGCCGGGTCCGGGCCTCCTTGCACGGCGCCTGGAGCTCCGGGATCACCGCCACGGAGTCGGTGGCGTCATGAGCACCGAGGTGATCGGCTCCTCCGCCGCTTCCCCGCCCCCTGAACCCGCACGGGACCCAGCCCAACGGCGCCCCCGCACCCGTTCCGTGTTCCACCCCTTCGTGTGGCTGCCCACGACCGTACTCCTGTTGATCCTCGGTGCGGCGTGGGCGGCGGTGGCCGAGGCGCATCCCTACGTCCTGCCGGGTTTGGGCGAGGTCGGAACGGCCCTGGTGGAGAACCCCGCGTTGTTCCTCGGGAACGCCTGGTCCACCCTGGGCATCGCGCTGACCGGTGTGGCCGCGGGTGCGATCTCGGCCTTCGTCCTCGCGGTCGTCATGTCCGAGGTTCCGGTGGTCCGCCGCGCCCTCATGCCGATCGCGGTGGTCATCAACGTGACCCCGGTCGTGGCGATCACGCCCGCGCTGGTGGTCGCGTTCGGCTTCGGGATGGCCCCCAAGGTCATCGTCACCGCGATCATCACGTTCTTTCCGGTCCTGATCAACGTGACGACCGGCCTGCGTTCGGTCTCCCCGACCGTGTTGCAGGTCTTTCGGACACTGAACGCCTCCCGTTGGGAGGTCCTGCTCCGGCTACGGCTCCCCGGCAGCCTGCCCTACACGCTGGCCGCCCTGCGAGTCGTCCTGCCGCTGTCCGTCGTCGGCGCGGTGGTCGCCGAGTTCGTGGCCGCCGGTTCCTCCGGCGGCCTGGGCACCATGATCCGCAACTCCGCCTCCACCGCGCGCCTGGACTTCGTCTACGCCGCCGTCACCTGCCTGGCGGCGATGGGACTCACCATGCTCGCGCTGGTCACGGCGATCGAACGCCGGGTGCTGTTCTGGCACGAGTCCCGACGACATCCCTCCGGATGACCCCCCACAGAGAACGGAAGACCCCCTACATGACCCTCCCGAGCCATCCGATCCGCACCGGACGCCTCACGGCGGCCCTCCTCACCGGCGCGCTCCTGACCTCGGCCTGTGGCCAGGAAGCACCCGAACAGGACGCGGCCGCGGCCGTCATCGACGACGACCGCTGCATGGACAACCAGCGGGCCGGGACGATCACCTTCGTCACCGGATACCACTACCAGGCCTCCGTCAGCCAGCTGGAGGTCATCGCCGCCGAAGCCCTGGGACTGTTCGAGACGCTCTGCCTGGACGTGGAGATCCAGCCCGGCAACGGCGACGTGATGGGCAACGCCCAGCTGGTGTCGGCCGGAACCGCGCATTTCACTCCCGCCGGCAACGAGGCCGAGATCGTCCAGGCCAACGAGCGCGACCACGAGGTGGTGGGCATCGCCACCTATGGGCACGTGCCCATCTCCACCCTGCTCACCCAACAGGGTGTGGACGACCTGACCGAGCTGGAGGGACGGACCCTGGGCCACCAGAGCATGCTGCCCGCACCCGTGGAGGCCATGCTGGTCGAGGCCGGGGTCGACGTCGACACCATCGAACAGGTCGAGGCCGGGTACGACCCCTCCGTGCTCCCGCGCGACCAGGTCCAGGCGCTCACCGGCTTCCGTTCCAACGAACCGCACCAGCTCGACGCCATGGACGAGAAGTACACCGAGTGGTTGCCCGAGGACTTCGGGGTGGTCGGCTCCTTCGGGGTGATGGCCACGAACCCCGAGTGGGCCGAGGAACACCCCACCGTCGTCGAGGACTTCCTACGCGCCCTCGCCAGGGCCTTCGACCACTGCTCGGAGAACGGCGAGGAGTGCGTCGGGTACGCCGCCGAGCTCGACGAGGCCGGATACGACGCCGAGCACAACCTCAAGGTGTGGGACACCGAACGCGAACTCGTGGGCGGCTCCACCCCGGACGACCAGGTCAACGGTTACATCGACCTCGGCATGACCGAGGACGAGGTGGAGAGCCTCAAGGACAGCGGCGAATTGGACTCGGTTCCGGACTTGGAGCCCATGTTCGAACCCCGTTACCTGGAAGCGGTCCACGTGGCCACCGAGGTCGTCTGGCCCGGCGACGAGTGAACCCGAGAGGAACCGAGGTACCACGATGACGAATCCCAGGACTCCCGGGACCGAGTACGGGATCTTCCTGCCCATCGGCAGCGGTGGCTGGATCGTGTCCGAGACCGCGCCCCACCCGGAGACGACCTACGCCTACAACCGCCGCTCCGCGGTCCTCGCCGAGGAACACGGCTTCGACTTCGTCATGTCCATGGGCAAGTGGCGCGGATACGGCGGCGCGACCGGGCACTGGGAGCACACCCTGGAATCGATGACGATGATGGCGGGTCTGGCCGAGGCCACCGAACGGGTCGGGGTGTGGGCGACCGTCCACGCCAACCTCTTCCACCCGGCCCTGACCGCGAAGATGTTCACCACCATCCAGGAGGTCAGCGGCGGACGCGCCGGAATCAACGTCGTCGTCGGTTCCTACGCCGACGAGTTCCGGCAGATGGGGCTGTGGCGTGAGGACCTGGAGCACGCCGACCGCTATCGGTACACCGAAGAGTGGGCCACGGCGCTGCGCCGTCTGTGGACCGAGGACTCGGTGACCTTGGACGGCGAGTTCTTCGACCTGAGGGACTGCCGTTCCCTGCCGCGTCCCACCGCGCCACCGACCATCATCGGCGCCGGGCGTTCCCCGGCCGGTCTGGCCTTCCAGGCCCGGCACTGCGACGGGTCGTTCCTCACCGCACACGACCTGACCGGGCTCCGGGACGCGTGTCGGCGGGTCCGCGCCGGGGCGGCCCGCATGGGTCGCACCATCCGCACCTACTCGATGCTCACCGTGATCATGGACGACACCGACGCCGCGGCGGAGGCCCGTCGTCTGGAGTACGGCCGAGGCGCCGACGTCGAGGCCATCGTCAACATGAAGCGGTCCTGGGGGCTGCCCGCGGACAAGGCACTGTCACTGACGGCCGAGCGTCCGGAGGACGAGGCCTTCCAGACCCCCTTCGTGACGGGGTCGCCCGGCACTGTGGCCAGGAGGATCAACGAGATGGTCGAGGAGGCCGAGCTGGACGGTCTGATGCTGATCTTTCCCGACTACCACGCGGACCTGGCGGCGTTCGGCGAACGCGTGATGCCGATGCTGCGGTCCACTACGGGGGCGCCGGCGTGAGTATCGACGTCGTCGACGTATCCGGGCACTCCCGTCCGGTCCCGTTAGCGCGGGAGGAGACGGCGTTGGTGGTCGTGGACGTCCAGCGGGACTTCTGCGACCCCGAACATCTCCCCTGGTTGGACGAGGAGGCGCGGTCCCGGGTGTGGGACGCCGTCACCCGGATCTCCTGGCTGGTCGAACGGGCTCGCGCGGCCGACGTGCGGGTGGTGTGGGTGCGGTTGGAGCAGGACCCCGATTCCCCTTGGTGGTCCTCGCTCTGGCTCCGAGGTCTGCTCGACGTCTCCACCGCCACGCGGCTTCCGCTGGAGCCCTGCCTGACCGGGACCCCCGGCGCGGACTGGTTCCGGGTCTTCCCCGCCGACGGGGAGGACGTGGTGGTCAAGCGACGCTATTCGGCCTTCCACGGCACCGACCTGGACGTGCTGCTGCGTTCGCGAGGGATCACCTGGTTGGCGGTGTGCGGGATGACCACCGACTGCTGCGTGGACGCCACCGTGCGCGACGCTTTCCAGTCGGGTTACCGCACCTTCCTGATCACCGACGCCACCACTTCCTACCTGCGAAAGTCCCAGGAGCACGCCTTCTCCGTACTCGCGAACCACTCGGCGTCGGTGGTCACGGCCGACGCCATGGCCCGGGTCTGGGAACGCACGCGATTGAGCGACGGTGGCACGGGGTAGCCCCACCCTGCCGGTACGGGCCCGGTCGATTCCGCTCCTCGGGGCGGCGCGACCGGGCCCTTCCACCATTGGGGGCAATGATGGGTGTCGAACGCGGCCTTGCGGGGCTCCGGAACGTTCTCGAAGGCGTGCGGTTCCCGGTGACACGGGACACGGTGGTGAACGCCGCCCTGGACGCCGGGGCGGACGAGGAGATGGTGAGCGCTCTGCGGGCCATGCCGGCCGCCGAGTTCAACGAGGCCAACGAGATCCTGCGCGCGGTGCCGTTGCCGGAGACCGAACCGGAGTCGCACACCGAGTCGGCCCGTGCACGGGAACGCGACCAGGACGCCTGAGCCGGCACTTCGGCTTCGGACGGGCGCGTCCCCGCGCGGGGTGACGCCCAATCGACACGGGGGCGAGCGGTTCCGTGTGCGAACGGATGGTTTCGGTGGGCCCGTACCCCCAGGGACCGAGGACACCTCCAGCGAGGACGTTCGTGCACGAGACAGCCGAGGCGGCACCTGGCCGTCGGCGAACACACTGGTCAGAGCGGCCATAAATGAGGACAAGGTCTCAAATGGGGCTCCCCCCTGCCACCCCACAAGATAGTTAGGTTAGGCTCCCCTACGTCAAGAACTCGTAAGGGAGACCTCCATGAAGCCCGTCCGTCCGTTCGCGGCACTCTCACTGACCCTGGTGTCCGCTCTGGCCCTGTCCGCCTGCTCCACCGGCCAGGAAGAGACCGAGGACACCGTCGCCGCGAGCGACACCATCGAGGTCGAGGACAACAACGGCACGCAGACGGTCGCCACCCCGCCCACCTCGGTGGTCGCGACCGACAACCGCACCTTCGAGACCCTCTCGGACTGGGGCGTGGAACTGTCCGCCGGCGCGGTCTCCCTCATGCCCGACACGATCGACTACACGCAGGACGACTCGATCATCGACCTCGGATCGCACCGGGAGCCCGACCTCGAAGCGATCGTCGCCGCCGAGCCGGACCTGGTCGTCAACGGACAGCGCTTCACCCAGTACCACGACGACTTCGCCTCCCTGGTGCCCGACTCGACCATCCTCGAACTGGACCCGCGCGAGGGCGAGCCCTTCGACGCCGAACTCAAGCGGCAGATCACCGTGCTGGGCGAGGTCTTCGGCAAGCAGGACGAGGCCGAGCAGACCATCGCCGAATTCGACGCATCGGTCGAGCGGGTCGACGAGGCATACGAAGAGGACGCGACGGTCATGGCCGTCACCACCTCCGGCGGCGAGATCGGTTACCTGGCCCCGAGCGTGGGACGCACCCTCGGCCCGGCCTTCGACATCTTCGAGCTGACCCCGGCCCTGGAGGTCGACGGCTCCAGTGACGACCACCAGGGCGACGACATCTCCGTCGAGGCGATCGCCGACTCCGACCCCGACTGGATCCTCGTGATGGACCGCGACGCCGCCGTCGCCGCCGACGAGGAGGGCTACGAGACCGCCGAGAACATCCTGTCGAGTTCCGAGGCGCTCTCGAAGGTGACCGCCGTGGAGGACGAGCAGATCGTCCACATGCCCGTCGACACCTACACCAACGAGGGCATCCAGACCTACACCGAGTTCTTCAACGCCTTCGCCGACGCCCTGGAGGCGCAGGCTTGATCAGGCTCGTCCACTCGCCTCGCGCGGGCGGTGACGCCATGAGCGCCACCGCCGGCGCGAGCCGCCGCAGGAAGGTCACCGGAACATGACCACCGCGACCCCGGCCCCGTCGCGTTCCCGGGACAAGGGCCGGCTCTTCGACTGGAAGCTGCTCATCGGCGTCGCCGTCGTGGGCGCACTGCTCGTGCTGTCGCTGCTCACCGGCGTGTACGACGTCTTCGGCGCCGACGACGGCGACGAGATGTTCGCGATCACCCGCATCCCCCGCACGATCGCCCTCGTCCTCGCCGGCGCCGCCATGGCGATGTCCGGACTGGTCATGCAGCTACTGACGCAGAACCGCTTCGTCGAACCCACGACCACCGGCACCACCGAGTGGGCCGGACTCGGCCTGCTCACCGTCATGATCCTGCTGCCCGGCGCGAGCATCACCACCCGCATGGTCGGCGCCGTCATCGCGGCGTTCATCGGCACGATGGTGTTCTTCCTCTTCCTGCGCCGCGTCACCTTGCGGTCCTCGCTCATCGTCCCGATCATCGGCATCATGCTGGGCGCCGTCGTCAGCGCGGTGTCCACCTTCATAGCGTTGCAGACCGACATGTTGCAGAACCTCGGTGTGTGGTTCGCCGGCAGCTTCACCTCGGTGTTGCGGGGCCAGTACGAGATGCTGTGGATCGTGGCCCTGGTGGCCCTCGCGGTGTTCCTCGTCGCCGACCGGTTCACGGTCGCCGGCCTGGGCGAGGAGATCTCCACCAACGTCGGCCTGAACTACAACCGCGTCATCCTGCTCGGCACCGGACTCATCGCGGTGGCGACCGGCGTGGTGACCGTGATCGTGGGCAACCTTCCCTTCCTCGGGCTCATCGTCCCCAACGTCGTCTCGATGTTCCGTGGCGACGACCTGCGCGGCAACCTGCCGTGGGTGTGCCTGCTGGGCATCGGGATCGTCACGATCTGCGACCTGATCGGTCGGACCATCATCATGCCCTTCGAGGTGCCGGTGTCCCTCATCCTCGGGGTCGTCGGCGCCGTCGTGTTCATCCTTCTCCTGTTGAGGCAGCGTCGCCGTGGCTGAGACGACCCTTTCCCGTGTGACGGAACCGCTCGCCGCGCCACCGGCGGAGCGTTCCTCGCGCACCTTGGCCACACCGCGCGCCCGTCGCCGCTACCTGGTCATCATCGCGGTGCTCTCGGTGCTCGCGGTCGGATTCGCCTTCGGCCAGCTGGCCTGGGACAACCCGATGCCGGTGGGCTCCGACGGCTTCTGGCGCATCGCGGAACTACGCGCCACGAACCTGGTGATCATGGCCGTGGTCGCGATCTGCCAGGCCGTCGCCACGGTCAGCTTCCAGACCGTCACCGACAACCGCATCATCACCCCGTCGATCATGGGGTTCGAGGCGCTCTACACCGCCATCCAGACCACCGCCGTGTACCTCCTGGGCATCGCCGGAATCATGGCGGTCCAGGGGGTCTCGCAGTTCCTGCTCCAGATCACGCTCATGGTCGGTTTCTCGATGCTGCTGTACGGGTGGCTGCTGTCCGGCAGGTACGGCAACATCCAGATCATGCTGCTAATCGGCATCATCATCGGCGGTGGCCTCGCCTCGGTCTCCACCTTCATGCAGCGGCTGCTCACACCCAGCGAATTCGACGTGCTGGCCGCGCGACTGTTCGGCAACATCGCCAACGCGGACGCGTCCTACCTGCCGATCGCGGTGCCGCTGTGCCTGATCGCCACCGCCCTGCTGTGGGCGAGTTCGCGGCGCCTGAACATCGTGGCGCTGGGACGTGACGCGAGTACGGGGCTGGGCCTGAACCACCGCCGCGAGACCATGCGCGTGCTGTTCCTGGTGTCGATCCTGATGGCGGTCTCCACCGCGCTCATCGGCCCGATGACCTTCCTGGGCTTCCTCGTGGCGACGCTGGCCTACCAGTTCGCCGACACCCACGACCACCGGTACGTCTTCCCGGTCGCGGTGCTGACCTGCTTCGTCGTGCTCAGCGGCGCCTACTTCGTCATGCGGAACATCTTCTACGCCAACGGCGTGGTCTCGATCATCATCGAGCTCGTCGGTGGGCTGGTGTTCCTGTTCGTCATCCTCAGAAAGGGCCGACTGTGATCACCCTGACCGGTGTGCGCAAGGAGTACAGCAGCGAGGTCGCGATCGGCCCCGTCGACCTGCGGATCCCCAAGGGCGGGGTGACCGCGCTGGTCGGTCCGAACGGCGCCGGCAAGTCGACGTTGCTGACGATGATCGGTCGGCTGCTCGGTCTGGACCAAGGCACCATCGACATCGCCGGTCACGACGTGGCGAAGACTCCGTCCAAGGACCTGGCCAAGGTCGTCTCGATCCTGCGCCAGGAGAACCACTTCGTCACCCGGCTGACGGTGCGCCAACTCGTCGCGTTCGGCCGTTTCCCCCACTCCAAGGGGCGGCTGACCGTGACCGACGAGGAGGTCGTCAGCAGGGCCATCGACTTCCTGGCCCTGACCGACCTGGAACACCGCTACCTCGACCAGCTGTCGGGCGGGCAGCGTCAGCGCGCCTACGTCGCGATGGTGCTGTGCCAGGACACCGAGTACGTGTTGCTCGACGAGCCGCTCAACAACCTCGACATGCGCCATTCGGTGCAGATGATGAAGCACCTGCGACGCGCGGCGGAGGAACTGGAGCGCACGATCGTGATCGTGCTGCACGACATCAACTTCGCGGGCCACTACGCCGACCACATCTGCGCGGTCAAGGACGGTTCGGTCGTCGAGTTCGGCACACCGGACGAGATCATGACCGACGAGGTACTCACCCGGGTGTTCGAGACCCCGGTGACCGTCGTCGACGGACCCAACGGACCGCTCGCGGTCTACTACTGAGCCCCGGTGTCGGGCACGGGAGGGCGCGCCTCCCGTGCCCGATACCGGAACGATGCGCACCCCCGAGCCGAAGTCGACGGCATTCCCGACCTCGTCCGCGCGCTCCTGCGCGAACAGCACCCCGACCTGGCCGAATTCTCCATCGAACCCGTCACCGACGGACGGGACAACGCGCTGCTGTCCCTGGGCGAGGACCTGTGCGTGCGCATGCCCCGCCGCTCGATCGCCGCGCACCTGGCCCTCAAGGACGGCTGAAACCGCGCGACGTGCGCGATACCGGGTCCGGATTTCCCGCAACGGGTTTCCCGGAAATGTCGTAGGCGGATGCGAGCATCGGGTTCTGAATCCTTGTTCGAAGGAGGAACCCATGTCGTTCCAGGCCTATCTCGACACCATCGAGGACAAGACCGGCTTGGTCCCGCGCGCGCTGGTCGATCTCGCCAAGGAGAAGGGGTTCGACGACCCCTCGGTCAAGGCCGGCACCATCGTCCAGTGGTTGGCCGATGACCACGGGCTGGGTCGCGGTCACGCGATGGCCCTGGTCCACGTCATCAAGAAGGGGCCGAGGATCGACACCAAGCACATGGGCGCCTCGGGCAGCCACCGGGACGAGTCCGCGGAGCTCTGGCTCGACGGCAAGGCGACCGACCCGAACAGAACGTGAACCCGTCAGTCGGTCGGGTAGGGCTCCTTCGGTTCGTCGTCGGCCCGAGTGACCAGGTCGCGGATCCGTTCCGAGAACTCGTAGGGGACCAGGTGTCCCCCGCCCTCCAGCACGTCCACGTCGGCGTCCAGGAACCGTCGGGCCGGGCCGTGCAGGCGCGCCGGCGAGAAGAACACGTCGTCCGATCCGGTCGCCACGATGACGTTCTTCTTCCGCCAGGCCAGCAGCGACTCCGTCGGCAACGGGCCCGGGGCCAGGCTGGTCTTGCAGTACTTGCCCACCATCGTCATCCAGGAGGCGAACGGGTGGACGGGATACCGGAAGTCGGGTCCGCTCATGAAGTTCAACAACCGGGTGCTCTTGTCCTCCCTCGGACCGATCATCCACGGCAGGGTGACCCGCATGAGTTCGGGGGAGGTCGCCGGCGGGGTCAGCCCCGCCGCCGCCACCAGCACCATCCCCTTGACCAGGGGGTTCGGCGTACCGGCCAGGGCCACGGCGGCGCCGAGAGAGTGCCCCAGGATGATCGCGGGCCGGTCCACGAGCCGGGGCAGGACCTCGTCGAGCCAGGCCCCGTAGGCCCGGGAACGGTGACCGCGAGGGCGTTCACCGGAACTGAGACCCGGTTGTCCGGGCAGGTCCACCAGGATCACGTCACGTTCGGCGGTCATGTCGGAGGCGGGTGAGGCGCTCAGGGCGCTGTTGAAGTTGGTACCGCTGAGCACCACCACCGGAGCGCCGGGACCGCCTTCGAAACGGAACGCCCTGGTGGGTCCGATGGACGTGGGGAGTTCGGGAAGTGATCGGAGCCCGGGCAGTTCCGCTAGGCGTTCCTCGCACCAGCCGCGCACGGTCCGCTCCGCGAGGTCCGACCGGTAGATGCGGGCACCGTGGGGGATGGTCTCCGGCATAGGGCACCTTGGTCTCGAATCCGGGTGGATGGTGACCTTCTCGGATCACGGTGTGGGATTTTACCTGATCAGCGTGGACATTTGACCGGTCGTCCTTGCCCAGATCCCTCTTGAACTGGACATACACTCATTCTTCGACGAACATGGGCGCGGCGCCCAGCGCGTCTAGGTGTGCCGGGAAGACTGGTCGGCGAGTCCCACCAGTCCTATGCCCGGAGCACACCCAGATGAGCCTTGACCCGGTACGTTTTTCACCGAAGTACAACCCTCTGCATCGGCTCGCCAACAATCTGCGCAGCGACACCGTCGCCGGCTTCCTTCTGATCCTCGCCGCGATCACCGCGCTGGTGTGGATCAACTCCCCCCTCGGTGACGCCTACGAGAACCTCCGTGCGCTCACCTTCGGCCCCGAATCCCTGCACCTGAACCTGTCCCTGGAGACGTGGGCCGCGGACGGCCTGCTGGCGATCTTCTTCTTCGTGGTCGGCAACGAACTCAAGCAGGAGTTCGTGCACGGTGAGCTCCGCAACCCCCGGCGGGCGATGCTACCGATCGTCGCCGCGATCTGCGGGATGGTCGTCCCCGCGGGCATCTACGCCCTGATCAACATCAACGCGCCCGAGACCATCCAGGGCTGGGGCATCCCCATGGCGACGGACATCGCGTTCGCCGTGGCGATCCTCGCGGTGGTCGGGCGCGGGCTGCCGCCGGCGCTGCGCACCTTCCTGCTGACCCTGGCGATCGTCGACGATCTCGGCGCCGTCATCGTCATCGCGATCTTCTACACCGCCGCCATCAGCCTGCTCCCGCTGTTCGGCGCCGCCGTGGGCGTGGCCCTGTTCGGCTACCTTCAGCGTGGTAAGGGCCTGGCCGCGAAGCTGAACTCCTCCGCCCTGCCGAACTGGGTCGTGTACGTACCTCTCGCGATCCTCGTCTGGGTGCTGGTCCACGAGAGCGGCGTGCACGCCACCATCGCCGGTGTGGCCATGGGTCTGATGATGCGCACCAACCGACAGGGTGACGAACCGGAGAGCCCCAGCCACCACATCGAGTACGTCCTGCGTCCCTGGTCGGCGGGGCTCGCGCTGCCGGTGTTCGCGTTCTTCTCCGCGGGTGTGCTCTTCGACGGGGTGGACGAGGTCTTCACCGACCCGGCCGGGCTCGGCATCATCGCCGGTCTGGTCCTGGGCAAGATCGTCGGCATCACGGGCGGCTCCTGGCTCACAACCAAGGTCACCAAGGCGGAACTGAACCCCGACCTGAAGTGGGTCGACATCTTCGGTATGTCCCAGCTCGCCGGGATCGGGTTCACGGTGTCCCTGCTCATCACGGAGTTGAGCTTCGCCGACTCGCCCGAGCACCTGGCGCACGCCAAGGCGGGTGTTCTGATCGCCTCGCTGATCGCGACCCTGGCCGCGACCCTGGTGCTGAGTCTGCGCGGACGGCACTACCGCCGCCTGGCCGCTGCCGGGGCCGGGGGCGTCGACGAGAACGAACGGTGATCCACCGTTCACCATCGATGTGAACGGGCCCCGTCCTCCGCCGGAGGTGAACTGCTCCCTGGAAGTTGGACTGGAAAATCCAGTTCCATCAACCAGGGAGCAGTCCCATGAGAGCGAGCAGCACGCTCACCCCCACCCAACACCGTCTTCACCCGATCCGATGCCAGGGTTCTCGATGCGTTACAACACATCGGATCTTTCTGCCCCCCGAGCAAACCGTGTGCTAGGTTGATCGAAGTTGCAGTAGTGACCCCGCATAAAGCTCCATCTTTTTCGGGCGCTCACCGCGGTGACGGGAAAATCGTCAAATCGCGGTTTTCTTCATGCTCCCGAACGAGAGGCACAATTTATGGCCACCGGTACCGTCAAGTGGTTCAACGGCGAAAAGGGCTTCGGCTTCATCGAGCAGGACGGCGGCGGCCCCGACGTCTTCGCCCACTACTCCGCCATCCAGGCCACCGGCTACCGCGAGCTCGTGGAAGGCCAGGCCGTCCAGTTCGACGTCACCCAGGGCGCCAAGGGCCTACAGGCCGACAACATCACCCTGGCCTGAGAGAGCTGAGGCTCTTTCCATAGCAGGGGCCCGCCCTCAGGGCGCAGGGCCTCTGCCTTTCTTCTTTTCGGCCGGTTTTCTCGCCGTCGCGTCTCGACCGGCACCGGCCATCAACCACGCCCCGGATTCTCCGTGTGGGCAGTGGATCTCGCAGTATTTATCCCGGCGCCGCCGGTGCTCAGCGTCGAGGTCGCAGCGACCTCCACGCCCGGCACGGGTCGTCGGTGGAAGGTTTGCCTTGAACCACACGTCCCGTACCAACACCCGACGCCCCCGTCCCTCCGGGGAGTACGGCCGCAGGCGCCCTCGTGGCTCCTTCGGTGGCGGCCCCCGTCAGGGCGGCAACCGAGAAGGCGGCAGAGGCCGCTTCGATAGCGGACGCTCCTCCGGTGAGTTCGCCCTCCCCACCACGGTCACTCCCGGGCTCGACCCGGTGGCGGCCTTCCAAGACCTGGACATGCCGGCACCACTGAAGTCGATGCTGACCCGTCAGGGCCTGACCACCCCGTCGGCGATCCAGGCGGCCACCCTGCCGAACTCGCTGGCGGGCCGGGACGTCCTGGGCCGCAGTCAGACCGGATCGGGCAAGACGCTGGCCTTCGGGCTGTCCCTGCTCGCCCGTCTCGACGGTCGCAAGGCCGAGTCGCGGCACCCCCTCGCGGTGGTGCTCGCCCCGACCCGTGAGCTCGCCCAGCAGGTCACCGAATCACTCACCCCGTACGCCCGTGCGGTGCGGGTGCGCATGGCCACCGTGGTGGGCGGCATGCCCATCCACCGTCAGGCGCGCTCCCTGCACCAGGGCGTGGAACTCGTGGTCGCCACCCCGGGTCGTCTGCGCGACCTGATGGAGCGCGGCGACTGCGTCCTGGACCAGGTGGAGGCCACCGTCCTGGACGAGGCCGACCAGATGACCGACATGGGCTTCATGCCGCAGGTCACCGCGATCCTCGAAGAGGCTCCCTCCGGCGGTCAGTGCCTGCTGTTCTCGGCGACCCTGGACCGTAACGTGGACCGTCTGGTCCGCCGCTTCCTCAACGACCCGGTGGTGCACTCGGTCGACCCCTCCGAGGGCACCGTCACCACGATGGAGCACCACCTCCTGCACGTGTCCCCCGCGGACAAGCAGGCCACGGCGGTCCGCATCGCCGCCCGTGACGGTCGGGTCATCATGTTCCTGGACACCAAGCACGCCGTGGACCGGATGGCCCAGCACCTGCTGGACAGCGGCGTCCGGGCCGCGCCCCTGCACGGCGGCCGTTCCCAGCCCCAGCGCACCCGCACCCTCAAGCAGTTCAAGGAGGGCACGGTCACCGCGCTGATCGCCACCAACGTCGCGGCGCGCGGCATCCACGTGGACGACCTCGACCTGGTGGTCAACGTGGACCCGCCCACCGACCACAAGGACTACCTGCACCGTGGCGGCCGTACCGCCCGTGCTGGACAGTCCGGCAACGTGGTCACCCTGGTGCTACCGAGCCAGCGTCGCGGCATGGCCCGCATGATGTACCAGGCGCGTGTCGACGCCCAGATCTCGCAGGTGCACGCCGAGGACCCGGAGCTCGCCCGCATCACCGGTGCCCGTGAGCCCTCCGGTGAGCCGGTGACCCTGCCCCGTGGCCGCGAGGACAACCCTCGTCGTGGGCCGCGTGGTGGTGGCTACGGCGGCGGTGGCTACGGCGGCGGGCGCAACCGTCGCCCGCGTCGCCCCGCGGCGAGCCGCGGCCGGGACTGACGTACCGGCCCGCGTACACGAACACATGAGAGCCCCGTCCCGTCCAGGTCACACGACCCGGACGGGGCGGGGTTCTTCGTCATGCTCCCTTCCCGGTCGAGAGTCCAGGCGCTAGCCTGCCCTGAACGTCGCCATCCGCTCATCGGACGCCTGAACCCGCACCCCCCCACAGCGAGGCTCCATGCATTCCAGCACCACCGTCCGCACCGGGGCCCAGGGCGCGCTGGTCCTCACGGCCCTCTTCCTGGTCGCCGCCTGCCTGCGCCCGGCCTTGACCTCGGTCGGTTCGGTCCTGGGGCAGATCGGCGACACCACGGGGCTGTCCGGCTCCGCGTTGGGGCTATTGGGCGCGCTTCCGCTCCTCGGCTTCGCCGTCGTCTCACCCTTGGTCCACGGGCCGGCGTCCCGCTGGGGCGTGGACCGGGTGGTGCTGGTGGCGATGGTGGTGTTGTGCGCGGGGATCGTCCTGCGTTCCCTGCCACCGCTGCCCGCCCTGTGGATCGGCACCGCGTTGATCGGCGCTTCGGTGGCGGTCGGCAACGTGCTGATACCCGCCATCATCCGGCGGGACCAACCCTCCCGGATCTCCCTACTGACCGGGGTCAACACCTCCGTGATGAACGCGTCGGCCGCCCTGGCCGCCGGCATCGCCGTGCCGTTGTCGCTGCTGTTGGGGAGCTGGCGGCCGGCGTTGGGCCTGTGGGCGGGCCTGGTGGCGGTGGCCGTCCTGGTGTGGGCGGTGCGGATGCACCGGGTACCGGGGCCCGAAGTGGTCGGTGCCGTCGGCACCACGCACGAGGAACCCGAACGGTCGGTGTGGACCTCCGCCAAGGCCTGGCAGGTCACCGTCTTCATGGGGTTGCAGTCCACCACCTACTTCACCCTCATGAACTGGCTTCCCACCGTGGAGGCCTCTCGGGGCGTCGCTCCCACCACGGCCGGCTGGCACCTGTTCGGCTTCCAACTGGCGGGCATCGTGGCGGGCCTGGCCATCACCACGCTGATGGGGCGTCGGGCCGAGCAGCGTCCGGCCTGCCTGGTGGTGAGCGTGACCATGGTGGTGGCCATGGCCGGACTGGTGTGGGCGCCCGAGTGGGACCTGCTGTGGGTCCTGCTGGCGGGGGCGAGCACCGGTGGCGCCATCGTGGTGGCGCTGGCGCTCATCGCGCTCCGTGGCGGCACGCACGGAAGGACCGTTCGCCTGTCCGGGATGGCACAGTCCATGGGATACCTGTTGGCCGCGGTAGGCCCGGTGGCGGCGGGCACGCTCGGGCAGACCATGGGCGTGTGGGAACCGGTGCTGTTGCTGGTGGGAGCCCTCGCACTGGCGCAGACGGGCATCTCCCTGTTCGCCGGTCGACCCGAGCGGAACCCCCACGCCCTGGAGCGCTCCGACCACTGAGGGACCGAAGGGGGCGCCCCCACCGTCCTTCCATCGGACGGCGATGGAAGACGGCGGGGCGCCCCTGGGAGTGCCGGGTGGTGTCCGGGAGAGGAGGAAACACCACCCGGGGAGGGACCGCCCGCTCTCTGCTTCGAGCGATCCGTGGCCTACGCCTACAGCGAGATGCCGAGTGCCCAGGTCATCAGGCCGTACATGGTGCCGAGGATGAGGAACAGGGCCACGAGGTTGAGCCAGACTCCGCCCTTGATCATCTCGCCGATCTTCACGTAGCCCGAGCCGAAGGCGATCGCGTTCGGCGGGGTCGCCACCGGGAGCATGAACGCCATCGTGGCGGCGAGCGCGACCGGGACCACCAAGGCCAAGACGTCGATGTCCATGCCCATGGCCACGCCGCCCATGATCGGCAGGAACGTCGCCGCCGTCGCGGTGTTGCTGGTGAGCTCGGTGAGGAACAGGACCAACGCGCTGACGGCCAGGATCAGCACCCAGGTGGGCACCCCGGACAGGAAGGAGACCTGGGTGCCGACCCAGGTGCTCAATCCGGAGTCGGTGAACTGGGCGGAGATGGCCAGCCCGCCACCGAAGAGGAGCAGGACGCCCCAGGGCAGCTTGACCGCGGTCTCCCAGTCCATCAGCGGGGTCTTGCGGTCCACGGGGAGCAGGAACAGCAGGACCGCGACGGTCATCGCGATACCCGCGTCCGAGACGTTGCCGAGCCAGGGGGCGACGGCGGCGACCGGAGCGAGGTCGGCGATCATCGGGATGAAGATCCAGGACAGTGCCGCGAAGGCGAACACCGCCAGGACGAGCTTCTCGCCCCGGGACATGGCGCCCATCTTGTCGAGTTCCTCGCGGATCATCTCCTGAGCGCCCTCGACCTTCTTCACCTCCGGCTTGAAGAGGCGGGTCAGGACGAACCAGGCGATCAGCATGAAGACCGCGGCCAGCGGCACACCGGCCATCATCCACTGGCCGAAGCCGATCTGGATGTCGTGGGCGTCAGAGAGGTAACCGACCATCAGGACGTTGGGCGGGGTACCGATCAGGGTGGCGACCGAGCCGATGGACGAGGAGTAGGCGATGCCCAACATGAGGGCGGTCGCGAAGTTCGCGTCCGTACGTCCACCACGGAACTGCGCGATCAGCGCGATGACGGAGAGTCCGACCGGCAGCATCATCACGGCGGTGGCGGTGTTGGACACCCACATGGTGATGAAACCGGTGGCGATCATGAAGCCGCCGACCAGGCCGACCGTGTTCGACCCGACCTTGGAGACGATCGTCAGGGCGATGCGCTTGTGGAGGTTCCACTTCTGCATGGCCAGGGCCAGCATGAAGCCGCCCATGAACAGGAAGATCGTGTCGGAGCCGTACGCGGAGGCCACGTCCCCGACCGCGGCGCCTTCCACCATCAATGGGAAGAGCACCAGGGGGAGCAGCGAGGTCACCAGGATCGGAAGGGCCTCCGTGGCCCACCAGATGGCGATCCATACGGTGATCGCGGCGACGGCCGCGCCGTTGACGGACATGACCTCTTCGGTCTCGCCGTCGCCCAGCGGCAGCGGCATCTCCGGCATCACCAGGAAGACCAGGAGACCGAGCAGGGGGCCGAGGACGAGTCCGATGACACGGCCCCGAGTCATCCCCTGCGAGGACTTCTCCTCGGGTTTGATCGACGGCGTGTCGGGTTTGTCGACGCCCTTCTGGGTCGCCATGGTTTCCTCCTCCATTGAGCGCCGCTCCGTGTGGCGCCCGTATGCGGGGCCACTCGCGGGTTACCGCGGGATTGCCTCCGGGTTACGTCTTGACTCAATAGATAGTCAGTTCACAAAGGGGTGTGTGCAACGCAACTAACTGTTTCTTTGGATTCCTCTGACATTGGGCGACGTTGGGTGCATACCGTGGGACACGGAGTGAGGTGGGGTGACCCCCTCACCCCACACTCGACCCCGTCTAAGCTGCGGGTATGCGATCGCCCGGACCGACCAGACGGGCCGCCCTCCTGGGCGGTCTCGGTGCCCTCTCCATCGCGGCCATGAGCGGTTGCACGAGCGATCCCGCACCCGGTGTCCCCCGGATCGTCGTCGCCACCGGCCCACCTGGAGCCGTCTACCGCGAGATCGGTGCCGCCCTCGCGCGACTGTTGGACGAACACCTGCCCGACCAAGAGGTCGTCACCGTCGAGACGGGCGCCTCCCACGACAACCTGCGCATGTTGGCCGACGACGAGGCCCACCTCGGCCTCGCCAACCTCGACTCCGTACTCGCCACCGACATCACCACCGAGGGATCCACGATCAGCGCGGTGGGCAGACTCTTCGACAGCTTCGTCCACCTGGCCGTGCGCGAGGACTCCCCCGTACGGTCGCTCTCCGACATCGAGGGGATGCGTGTCTCCCTGGGCACGGTCAACTCCGGCACCGAGTTCACCGCCGCGCAGATCCTGGAGGTCACCGGGGTACGGCCCGAGGAGGTGCGGCTCGACCAGGCCGCGTCCGCCACGGCCCTGGACGCCGGCGACATCGACGCGATGTTCTCCCTGACCGGGCTCCCCACCCCCGCGATCGTCGACCTCGCCGAGGAACGGGCCCTGCGGCTGGTCGACCTGGCCGACACCGCCGACGCGATGGTCGGCGTGTACCCGGAGTCGTACTTTCCGGCGACCATCCCCGCCACCACCTACAGCGGCATCCCGGCCTGCCCCACCATGTCGATCCCCAACCTGCTCCTGTGCCGCGGAGACCTGCCGGACGAGCTCGTTCGACGGGTGACCGAAACCGTGTACACCGGCGCCGCGCGCCTGGCCGAACAGCGCCCGGAAGCCGCCCAGATCAACGTGCGCACCGGGATCTCCACCGGCGTCGTGCCCCTGCATCCCGGTGCCGAACAGTGGTATCGGGAGAGCAAGCCCTCGTAGTACCGGGCCCCGTCAGAGCCCGGAAGGCCCATCGTCATCGTCCTCCTGCGGTGGGTCGGCCGGTGGCAGGACGATGACCACCCCAAGCCCAGGGCGCTCGTCGTCGGCCAGCCCGTCCCCCAGGACGAGCCGTCCACCGGACTCCCGTACCAGATCGGCGACGATCGCCAGGCCGAGCCCCGTCCCCTCGATGTTCTGGTGGCTCGGAGAACGCCAGAACCGGCCCAGGGCGGCCTCACGCTCCTCCTCCGGCAACCCCGTGCCGTTGTCGAGCACCCCGATCCGTACCTCTTCGCCGTCGTCGGCGCGGATCTCGATCCGGTCGCCGCCGGAGAGCCGCATGGCGTTACTGAACAGCTCGTCGAGGATGCTGCCCAGGCCACCCGCCGG
The DNA here is from genome assembly GCF_001570765.1 of Nocardiopsis listeri NBRC 13360. Classification (GTDB taxonomy): domain Bacteria; phylum Actinomycetota; class Actinomycetes; order Streptosporangiales; family Streptosporangiaceae; genus Nocardiopsis; species Nocardiopsis listeri. The sequence goes on from NZ_BCSH01000079.1 coordinate 34,567, forward strand.
GGCGTGTGCCCACACCTGTTCGGGCAGGTCGGTGGTGACCTCGATGCCACGTGACTCTCCCAGGGCACGCCACCTGGGCACCCGGGTCTCGACCAGGGCCGTCAACTCCACCGCCTCGGTGCCGGTGACGCTCTCCAAACGGGTGGCGGCCAGCAGCGAGTTGAGCATCCGGTGCATCATCGTGGTCTCGTCGATGGCCACGGCGTGCGCCTCCACCGCGCCCTCCCCCTTCAGGTAGGGCGCCAGGTTCTCCACCGACAACCGCAGACTCGCCAGAGGGTTGCGCAGTTGGTGGGAGGCCTCCGAGACGAACGCGCGCTGCCGTTCCAGGGCTCGACGCACCACGTCGACCATGGTGTTGAAGGAATCGGTGAGCCTGCGCAGCTCGGGTGGGCCGCGTTCGGCGTCCACGTGCACGTCCAGGTCGCCCGCGGTCACCGCGGTGGTGGCCTCGTCCAGCCGATGGATGGGTTGCAGCACCCACCAGGACAAGGGCAACGAGGCCGCCACCAACAGGGCCAGTGGCACCAGGCTGAGCAAGGCCATCCACCCCCACGCGGTGAGGATGTCGGCGCCCAGCCCATCGGTGGAGGAGACCAGCACCACGGCACCGGCGACCTCGCTGTCACGGCCGATCGGTTCGGCCACCACCAGTGGTTCGGAGTTCCACGGCCACACCGTGGTCGGTGGCTCCGGGCGTTCTCCGGCCAAGGCCGCGGTGATCCCCGCCCCCATGTCCACGTCCGCGACCAGGGCACGCATCCGCTCACGGTCTCCGGACCCGGTCACGACCCCACCGTCGGGGGCGACCACGACCGTCGGGATCCCGTAGAGCTGCTCGTAACGGGACATCTCCTGGGCCAGGGCGTTGTCCCGGTCGGTCTCCAGCGCGGTGCGCGCGAGCGCCGCGAAACGACCGGCGTCCCCCAACCGGTCGACGTACACCTCTTGGGTCTCCTGCTGGGCGATCACCGCACCCAGAGGCGTGACAACGGCTCCGAACAGCACGAACGCCACCGGCAACAGGATCGTCAGCAGACGCCTGAGCATGGGTCAGCCCCCGTCGAGCACGTAACCGACCCCACGCACCGTACGAATGTGCACGGCGTCCCCGACCTTGTTGCGCAACGAGGCGATGTGGGTGTCCAGGGTTCGTGAGGAGGCCTCCCAGGCGGCGCCCCACACCTGGTCCAGGATCTGGTCCCGGGCCACCACGTTCGGCGCGCGTGAGACCAGCAGACGTAGGAGGTCGAACTCCTTACGCGTCAGTTGCAGGGGTTCGCCGCCGAGTTCGGCCCCCCTGGAGTCGACGTCGATGATCAGGTCCCCGGCGCGCAGCGGCGGGTTTTCCGGCTCGGGTTCGGCCCGCGCCGACCGGGTGCGGCGTAGTACCGCGTCGATGCGGGCGAGGAGTTCGGCCACTCCGAAGGGTTTGACCACGTAGTCGTCGGCCCCCGCCCGAAGACCCCGTACCCGGTCGCGTTCCTCGCTGCGCGCGGTCACCGCGATGATCGCGGTCTGGGGTCGCTCACGAAGACGACGTAGGAGGTCGATCCCGTCGGCGTCGGGGAGCCCGAGGTCGAGCAGGACGACGTCCGCGGCCGGTGCCGTGAGCGCCCGCTCCGCGGTGGCCACCCGTTGGACGTCGAAGGAGGCGGAGCGCAGCGCGGTCACCAGTCCGCGTGCCACCCGGTCATCGTCCTCGACCACGAGAATGCGCATGACTAGCCATAGTAGGCAGTACTGAGCACGGGCGACCCCGCTCCACGCCCTCCCCCCGCCCAGGCTCCCGCAGCGGGATGTACGGAGCGGCCTCCCACACGAGGCCAGATGAGTA
>NZ_BCSH01000080.1 GCF_001570765.1 Nocardiopsis listeri NBRC 13360
GTTGCGAAGACCGACCGTATTCGCACCACGCCCCGAGGTTGTCTCCATGACCCAGGATCCCCACGCCCTCGTCGACGCCCTGCCCAAGGTGGAACTCCACGTCCACCTCGAAGGGTCGATGCCCGCCGAGACCCTCTTCGAACTGGCGAAACGGCACCGGGTCGATGGTCTCCCCGGCACCCTCGAAGAACTTCGGAGTTGGTACGAGTTCACCGACTTCCCGCACTTCGTCGAGGTCTACCTGGCGTCGGTGCGCACGCTGCGGGAGGAGGCCGACTTCGCGCTGTTGACCTCGGTCGTCGCCGAGCGGCTGGCCGCGCAGAACGTCCGCTACGCGGAGGTCCACGTGAGCCTGTACACCCACCTGATGCGCGGGGTGCCGGCGAAGGTGGTCTTCGACGGCATCGAACGGGCCCGGATCGAGGCCGAACGCGACCACGGCGTCCAACTCAGGTGGATCCCCGACTTCCCCGCGGACTTCGGGCCGGAGTCCGCCGAACGAACGGTGGCGGCCGTGCTCCGGGACGGCCCGTCGAGCGTGATCGGTCTCGGGGTGGGCGGGGTGGAGTCCCCGCTGGAGCCCTACGCCGAGGTGTTCGGACGGGCCAGGGCCGCCGGTCTGGTGAGCCTGCCGCACGCGGGTGAGCACGGTGGACCGGTACGGGTCCGTGAGGCGTTGGACGTGCTGAAGGCGGAGCGGATCGGGCACGGCATCGACACGATGAAGGACCCGGAGTTGGTGGCCCGCCTGGTCGACGAGCAACTGCCCATCGACGTCAGCCCCACCTCCAACCTGCGAACCCGCGCGGTGGAACGGATCGAGGACCACCCCCTGCCCGCCATGCTCGACGCGGGGCTGTTGGTCACCCTCAACAGCGACGACCCCACGATGTTCGGCAGCGACCTGACCGGCGAGTACCTGATCGCCCATGACCTGCTGGGCGCGGCCGGACCGGTGCGCCTGGCCCGCAATGGCGTCGAGGCCTCCTACCTGGGTGCGGCGCGCCGTCGTGCGCTGCTGGCGGAGATCGACGCGGTGGCCGCCCGGCACGGAGTTTCCTGAAGGGAGCCGGCCCGGTCTCCTCGTCTTCGGGACGCCGGGGCGCCGGTACCCGGCAACGGATGCCGGCGTCTCGGGTGAGAACCGGGGATCAGACCGGGGAGTCGCTGAGCGGGAGTCCGCAGTCGGTGCGCATGTCCACCCACGTTCGGTGGGCCCGTTCGGCGTCCTGGCCCTCGTAGGGAACGGGCACGCCGTCCTGGATCCGGGCGGGAGCCCAATCGGCATCCAGGACACCGCCCTGGTCGAGGGTGAGGGTGAGCACCCCGGTCTCGGCGGTCGGTCCCTCGAAGTTGTAGAACACGAAGTTGCCCAGGCCGTAGTGCACGTAGGCGTCGCCCTGGAATCCGCCCGGGGACAACACGTGCGCGTGCCCGCCGACCACGGCGGTGGCGCCGGCGTCGATGAGCTCGTCGGCCAGCGCGGGGGCGTGTGGAAGTGGACAGTGCGCGCCCTCCAACCCCCAGTGCAGGAAGACCACGACGTTGTCGTGCTCGGCGGCGGCGCCCGTGACCGCCTCCACCAGCCGGTCCTTCATCTCGTACTTGGTGGTGGCCAGACCGGGCCCGTCCTCGTTCGCGGTCCAGGCGGGAATGAGCTCCTCGTCCAGCACGTCGGTGGCGCCGAACAGGGCGACGCTCTGGCCGTCGACCTCGGCGACGTGCGGGGCGTAGGCCTCGTCCGCGTCGTGACCGGCGCCCACGAGGGTGACGGGAGAGTCGGCACCGTTGTCCAGGGTGTCGAGGAGTCCCTCCTCGCCGTAGTCCATGCCGTGGTTGTTGGCGACCGTGGCCACGTCCACGCCCGCGGAGTCCAGGGCCTCCAACGCGGTCGCGGGGGCGCGGAAGACGAAGTCCTTGCCGGGTACGGGTGTGCCGGCCTCGGTCACCGCGGTCTCCAGGTTGACCATGGCGAGGTCGGCGGCGGAGAGCCGTTCGGAGATCGGGTCGAGGGCGGTCGATGGGTCGTCGAGTCGGGACAGGAGCAGGCCCTCGAACATCACGTCACCGCCGAAGGCGATGGTGAAGGGATCGGGTGCCGCCTCGGTGGACGAAGGGGGTGTGTCGGTGCCTTTCCCGGGAGGTAGGGCACCCTCATCGGGCGATGTGTTCGGGCCTGCCGAGGAACAGGCGGCGGAGAGGGCGAACGCCAGGGTCGCGGTGCCGGCCGCGAGAACCCGGAGCCTGCGTGGACGCGTGTGTTCGGGGTTCATTCCATGCTCCGTGCGGGGGACCCGAGGGCATGTCCGATGGGATGTGAGGACGCCTGCCCGCCGGATCCGGTTGGCCGATTCGACCGGTTGGGGCGCGGGTTTCCTGTTGGGGTGTTCGACTTCGGTGTTCGATGAGAATCGGGTCGGGAGTGGCCCGACATGGTCAGCGTAGGCGTCTTGACCAGCGATGACACGGACCTCCGGGTGGGGGTCCCGGGGTTTTCGATAATAGGGTGGACCGATGTTCTCTCTTCGGGCATAGTGCGCAATTCAGGCAATTTTCTATGTATGGGTTAAGGCGCGACCCGAAGAAGGTGGAAGGACGAACCCACTAAGTTCCTTAGTGGTTTTCCGGGCGTGTCGAGAAGTAAAGTTTTCGGCGTCGATCGATGGATTCAAGGTGCGGATCGTGTCGATGAGTGGCCGATGTTCAAGCCCTGAACAGTGGATATGTCAAGTAGTGATCATCCGTGCGTGCAGGGTGATCGTAGGTTGTTCGGGAAGTTCTGGGAAAAGCACTGCGCTTCCCCGCGCTCTGCTCTAACGTTTCGGTCCGTTGGCGGTTGTCCTCGGAACGAACTCCGAAAGGGCGTCACCGTCACCCTTGTACGAACAATCGGGCCACCTCGCCGTGCCACCGATCTGTGGTGGCCGGGCCCGTTCACCGTGCGACCCTCCCGAGTGCCCACGAACACGGGTACCGAAAGGTGCGGATCGCACGAAACCCGCGCTCCGCTCGGCGCATCCCCTGGCAGTCTTCTGAAAGGTCCAGCCGCACCATGCGCAACACACTCCGTTACTCCTTCGCCACCGCAATGACCGCCGGACTGGTGCTCGCGCCGATCGGTGCCGCGTTCGCCGACGCCCAGACCGACGGCTCGGGCGGCGTGGGCAGCGGAAACCAGGTGGTCGTCCCCGTCGACGTCGAGGCCGACCTGTGCGGCAACGCGCTCGCCATCCTGGGTATCTCAAAGGCCGACTGCACCAAGGTGTCCGAAGTCCTCTACGAGAGCAGCGGCCATTCCGCCGCCACCGATGGTTCCGGTGGTGTGGCCAGCGGAAACCAGATCATCGTTCCGGTCGACGCGGCCCTGGACGTGTGCGGTAACTCCGTCGCCGTCGCCGGTGTCTCCGAGGCCGAGTGCACCTCCGTCGTGGAGGTCCTGGAAGAGGAGGGCACCGCGAGCACCAAGGCCGCCACCGATGGTTCCGGTGGTGTGGCCAGTGGAAACCAGATCGTCCTGCCGGTCGACACCGCCATCGACATCTGCGGCAACTCCGTCGCGGTCCTGGGTGCCTCCAGCGCCAGCTGCACCACCATCATCAACATCATCCACGCCTCCCCGGACAACGAGGGCGCGACCGAGGTCTCCACCGACGGTTCCGGTGGTGTGGCCAGCGGAAACCAGGTGGTCGTCCCCGTCGACGCCGCGGTCGAGATCTGCGGCAACGCCGTCTCCGTCCTGGGCATGGCCGAGGCCTCCTGCATCGAGACGATCTCCGAGGAAGAGCCGCCGGAGACCCCCGAGGAGCCGGAGGAGACCCCGGAGGAGCCGGAGGAGGAGCCCGAGACTCCCGAGGAGACCCCTGAGAAGCCCGAGGAGAAGCCGGAGACGCCGGAGAAGGAGCAGGACCGCGAGGAGGAGCCCTCCGACGACAAGCCCGCCCCCTCCGACCAGGCCGACGGCCCCGCGCTCGCCGTTACCGGTAGCGCCCTGAGCGGCCTGGTCGCCGCCGCCCTGGCCGCCGTCGGCGCCGGTGGCGCGGGCCTGTACTTCGCCCGCAAGCGCAAGGCCGCCGCCACCGCCGACGAGGAGTAGGACACACCCCGGGCACGGACCCACGCTCAACGGCCGTGCCGCGCCGCTCCCGACACGGGGGCGGTGCGGCACGGCCGCGGTCGTCTCATAACCTCGAAGACGTGCTCAAAGTCCTGTTCTCCAGACGCATGCTGGCCTTCCACGCGCTGGTCCTGCTGATCGTCCCGTCCTTCATCTGGCTGGGGTTCTGGCAGCTCGACCGCGCCGAGCAGCGTGCCGCTTCGGTCGACCTCCAGCGGGACAACGTGGCCGCCGAGCCCGTCCCGGTGGAGGAACTCGCCAGTGTGGGCGGTGACGTCGATCCCGACGACCGGTGGCGCACCGTCGAGGCGGAGGGGGAGTGGGACACCGACCAGCAGTTGCTGCTGCGCAACCGGGACGGCTCCCAGGGGGTGGGATTCCACGTCCTCACCCCGCTGGTCACCGAGGACGGGACCGCCCTGCTCGTCAACCGGGGATGGATCGAACGCGGTGAGACCGCGCAGGACACCCCGCAGGTCCCCCCGGTGCCGGAGGGCACCATCGAGGTGACCGGGCGTCTACAGTTCGGCGAGACCGAGGAGAACACCGGTCTGCGCGAACACGGGGGGCTGCCCGAGGGGCAGATCATGTTCGTCGACGTCGATCGACTCTCCGACGAGCTGCCCTACCCGATCTACGGCGGCTACGTGGAGCTCATCGAGCAGGACCCCGCGCCGGATCCGGCGCCTGAACGCCTCGCCCTGCGCGAGGAGAACCTGGGCATGAGCGCCTCCTACGCCTTCCAGTGGTGGGTGTTCACCATCGTCGTGGTGGTCGGGTGGGTCATCCTCATCCGGCGTGAGCTGCGCGATCCGCCCCAGGGCGGGTCGGGGGAGGAGGTCGCCGACGGGCCCGAGGACGAACCCGGAGACGGAGCCGAGGGCGAGAAGGAAGCCGAATCCGGGGCCGAGGAGAAGGCCGTGCCCGAGGAGGCCTCCGCCGACCGGATCCAACAGACACAGAACTAGGAGCGGCGTGGACGACGACCTGATCGGGGGACCGGAGTACCCGGTGCCCGGCGGTATGGACCGACGCGCGGTGGGCGCGAAGGAGAGCGCCCGGGCGGGGCGGTACTGGTGGGACGGGGCCGCCGACGCCTACCAGGCCGAACACGGGGACTTCCTGCGCGACGCCGGGTTCGTCTGGTCCCCGGAGGGGCTCGACGAGGCCGAGGCGCGGCTGCTCGGTGACGTGACCGACGCCCGCGTCCTGGAGATCGGATGCGGGGCCGGCCAGTGCTCCCGGTGGCTGCGCTCCCAGGGGGTGGCGGAGGTGGTCGCCTTCGACCTTTCGTGGCGCCAGCTCCAGCACTCGCGGCGGATCGACGAGCAGACCGACCTGCGGGTGCCCACCGTGCAGGCGGACGCCCAGCGTCTTCCGTTCGCCACCGGCTCCTTCGACGTGGTCTTCTCCGCCTTCGGAGCGTTCCCCTTCGTGCCCGCCGCCGAGAGCGCGCTGGCCGAGGCGGCCCGGACGTTGCGGCCCGGGGGACGGTTCGTGTTCTCGGTGACCCACCCGATCCGGTGGTGCTTTCCCGACGACCCCACCGAACACGGGCTCACCGTCCAACAGTCCTACTTCGACCGGCGTGCCTACGTGGAGGAGGACGAGGACGGTCGCGCCATCTACGCCGAACACCACCACACGATCGGCGACTGGGTACGGGGCATCACGTCGGCCGGCCTGGTCCTGCGCGACCTGGTCGAACCCGAGTGGCCCGAGGACAACGACCAGGTGTGGGGAGGTTGGGGGCCGGTGCGCGGTCGCCTCATCCCCGGCACCGTGGTGTTCAGCGCGGTCAAGCCGTAGCCGGACCGTCTCCCCGGTTCGGTGGTCTGGGGCGGACGCAAAACCCCTTGGGTTCGGATGGAGCGCGCTGTAGCTTCGGGCCGGACGAAGGGAGAAACGGTGTCCGTACGTATGCGCGAGGTGTGGCGACAGACCCGAGAGGCCTACGAGGCCGGCCACTACACGGTGGAAGGGCGGACGGTGGACCTGACGGGTCCGCTCGCCGAGATGCGGGAGGGTACGCGGCTGCACCTGCCCGAGGAGATCGCCGCGCTGTCGGTGCCCGAGCCGCGATTCGACACCCGTTACGAGGTGACCGGCGAGGACACCTTGGCCGCCGCACGGCGGGTGGTCGGGGAGAGCGGTGGCAGGGTCGCGGCGCTCAACTTCGCGTCCGCCCGCAACCCCGGTGGCGGGGTGGTCAACGGGGCGCGCGCCCAGGAGGAGAGCCTGGCCCGTTCCAGCGCCCTGTACGACTCGCTGACCCGTTGCCCCGAGTACTACGAACACCACCGGGCCGAGCGAAGCCTGCTGTACTCCGACCGGGTGATCTGGTCGCCGAGTGTGCCGGTCTACCGCGACGCCAAGGGTGGTTGGTTGCCGGAGGCGGTTCCGGTCGACTTCCTCACCTCGCCCGCACCCAACCGGCGGATGGTGGAACGCAACCAGCCCGAACACGCCGACCGGGTGCTACAGGCGCTGGAGACGCGGGCCCGCGGGGTGTTGGCGGTGGCCGCCCACCATGGCGCCACTCGGCTCGTTCTGGGCGCCTGGGGTTGCGGTGTGTTCGGCAACGACCCGGCCGCCGTGGCCGGAGCCTTCGGACGGCACTTGAAGGGGGAGTTCGCGGGGGTCTTCGATCGGGTGGTGTTCGCGGTGTTGGATCGAGACCCGGCCGTGCGGACGCCCTTCGAGGAGGTCTTCGGCGGATGAACGCCTGGAGTGGAACGTGGGAGAGCCGTGGGCCGTCCGGAACGCTGATCCGCAACGCCCGGCCGGATGATCACGGTCGGATTCTGCGGGTGTGTGACGCCTGGTGGGGCAAGCCGGTCACGCACATCCTGCCCCGGCTGTTCCTGGACCACTTCCACACCACCAGCCTCGTCGCGGAGGACGAGGGGAGTTTGGTCGGGTTCCTGGTGGGTTTCCCCTCGCAGGCGCGGCCGGGGGAGGCCTACGTGCACTTCGCGGCTGTGGCTCCGGCGCATCGTCGTTCGGGGTTGGCACGCGAGCTGTACCGGTTGTTCACCAACGCGGCTCGCGCCGAGGGAAGGGGAGCGGTGCGCGCGGTGACCTCTCCGTCCAACCAGCGGTCGATCGCCTTCCACCGATCAGTGGGGTTCGCCGTGACGGGCCCGTACGAGGACTACGACGGTCCCGGTACGGACCGGATGTGCTTCGAGCTGCGCCTGTGAGACGACAACGATCCCCGTCGCCCTTGCGAGGGGCCGGGGATTCGCGTTGTTCAGGTCTGATTCAGGTCCGCGGCGTAGGTTCCCTTTCCGGGAACACGGGTGACGATCCCTTGCTCGGCCAGCAGGGCGTACGCGGAGCGCGCGGTGCGACGTGACACGTTGAATTCCTCGCACACGTCGGACTCTGACGGCATCACGCGGTTGGCCGCATACCGGCCGTCCTTCACCCGGTCGCTCAACACTCGCGCGATCTGCCGGTACATCGGTTCGGGTCCATCTAGATCCACCACGGGTCAAATCTATCCGGCCGGTAATTATGTGGGCCATAACGGTCAGGTACGAGCCAGCACGTGCCAGGTGGGCCAAGTTCGTCTATGATGAAGGAGTCCTCACGCATGAGGAACCCCGGCGACGTGCACCAACACGCCCCGGGGCTATGGCCACCGCTTAGAAGGAGCGGCAACATGCCTTACCTTATCGCTCTGTTCGCCTGCCTACTGAGGCTGATCAGGCCCTCGCAGGCCGTCCACGCCGACCCCTACGGCCGCTTCGCCGGCGTCCTCGCCGAGCTGCGCCGAAACCGTGCCCGCCGTGTCCGCAGGTATGTGGCCTCACCCGCGCCGGTGTGCTCCTCCCCGGTGATCCCGGCTCCGCGCGAGCCCGTCGACGAGGCTCTCGCGACCGTGGCGTGGGACGACCCCTTGATGGTGGACCCGCGCTACCCGCTCCCGCCCGTGCGGCTGGTCCGCGGGTACTACGTCCACCACACGGGAACCCGTGCGTTCACCGCGGGGGTGGCGGCATGACGAACATCGAACCTGTGGACTGTGCGTCGCCGCGCTGTGTCCTGGGCCATGGCCACGAGGGATCGCACACCGAGCACACGGAACCGTTCGTGGTGAACGCCTGCGCCGCGCAGCTCCGCCGACTGCTGGCCTCGCCGGGGCTGCCGTGCGACGCGGTGGCCACCCTGAACAGCGCCGACAACGTGTTCACGACGCTGGATTCCCTGCTCCGTGCGGGCGCTCCGTTGCCGTCCGGTTGGTTCCCGAGCGGGAACGACGGCGACATGGAGGCGGTCACCCGGGTGTACGACGCTCTATCCGAAGCGCTCCGTGAGACCGGGGAGATCGGCCCGATGTTCACCGCGCTCCGCGAAGCCTGCCGTCATTGGAAGGCGCTGGAGGGTCTGCTTCGCGCGGGGTCTCCGCTGCCCGAACCGTGGCGCCGCGCCTAGCCTCGCCGCTCGCCCCCGCTCTTCGGAGCGGGGGTTTCGCGGGCTGGTCGGAGGGCGCGGGGGTCGGGCGCGTATCATCCGTGCCAACCGACCGGGAGGAAGAAGCGTGCGGCTCAAGCTCGATCTCCACGACATCTTCAACAAGGGGCGCAGCATCGACCAGGCCCTGAACGACATCATGGATGAGGCCGAGAGCAAGAAGGCCAAGACCGTGGAGATCATCCCGGGCAAGGGTTCGGGCCAGTTGAAGAAGCGTGTGCTGCGCTTCCTGGACCGCAAGGACGTCAAGGCCCGTTATCACCGGGTGGAGAAGGATTCGAAGAACTTCGGTCGCCTGTTCATCCACTTCAAGCACTGAGCGGATGAGGCCTGTGGACCGGTTACGTCGAGACATGGAGTGCCGCGAGTCCTACGATCGTGCCATGGCAAAGGTCAGAATCCGCGTCAGCCTCGATCCGGATGAGGCGGAGCGTGTCAGATTCCATGCGGAGCGCGCTGGGATGGATTTGTCTTCCTACCTGCTCAACGCCGCGATCTGTCAGATGGCCGATGCCGAAGGACGAGTCGCGCAGCAGAGACTGGAGGAGATCCGGTCCGGTGACGCCGAGGTCGTGTCCGCCGAGGATCTGGCCAAGGAGCCCGGCCTGTGACCGGCCGGTAGGCGTGCTCGGAGCGATGACGCAGGCACCGTGGACGTGCGAGGTGGGACGTATGGGCGTGAAACAGGCGATCGTCGAGACCGGGCGACTATCGTTGGTTCCGCTATTGCCTCGGCACGCCGACGACGTGATGGCGCTGTTCGCAGACCGGCGATGAGCACGCACCTGGGCGCCGACCTTTCCGACCCGGACGTGGCCCGGGCGATGGTGGACAACCGACTCGCCTATGAGGGCCCACCGGAACTCGGGCACTGGGTCATCATGCTCGACGACGACCTCATCGGTCTGGCTCACCTACGCCCCTCGAAGGAACTGCCCGGCGACCTTCCGGAGATCGGATGGTACCTGTCCGCGCGTCATGGCGGCCGTGGTCTGGCGACCGAGGCCGCCCTGGCGCTGCTTCGGCGCGGGCTCGACGAAATGGGACTGAACTCGGTCTGGGCGCTGGTGCGTGTGGACAACGCCCCGAGCCTGCGGTTGGCCGAACGCCTGGGATTCCTCGTGGTGGGCCTGGGGTCGCACTACAACGGGGCCCACCGGGTCCATGTCGCCCTGCCTGGTCGGGCTTGAGCCTCCCCTGACATGGCGAAGCCCGATTTCGTGAGTGGCCTGGCCGCCCTTCGTCCACTTCAAATACGGGGGTAAGGCGTCACTTGCCGTAGTGGTACCTACAGGCGGCGATCCTGATCTCTTCTTCGACCAGCTTGTACACCAGTCGGTGTTCATCGGTGATGCGACGTGACCAGTAGCTTTGGAAACCGTGTCGCAGCGGCTCCGGCTTACCGATTCCTTCGTTGCCGTTGCGCGCGATGTCCTTGATCAAGGTGTTGATGCGTTTGAGGATCTTCCGGTCCTGGCCCTGCCACCAGACGTAGTCTTCCCAGGCGCTCTCAGCCCAGACCAACTTCACTCGCCGAGCTCCCGTTCGATCCCCTGGTCGGCTTCGAGCTCCTCGATCGCGGTCACCAGACGTCGGGCGTTTTCAGGGCTGCGGAGCAGGTAGGCGGTCTCCTTCAGAGTCTCGTACTCGGACAAAGCCATCATCACCACCGGCTCGCGCCCGGCTCTCGTGATGACGACCTCTTCCCGGTCATCGACCACGGAGTCGAGTGTCGCGGCGTAGTTGGCTCGGGACTCCGAGTAGGTCAAGGTCTTCATTCCTGGCCCCTTCGTAGTGCAACCGGACATGCCATCATTGTACAAGAAGTTGTACGTATGGGTGAGAATTCTGTGTCACTGGATGGGTGAAGGGGTTTCCTCATGGTGGGCCTGGGATCGCACTGCAACGGGCCCCACCGGGTCCACGTGGCCCTGCCCGGACAGGCCTGAGGGGTCATCGACCTCGGCCTTGGAGGAACGCCTCCACTTCCTCGGCGGTGGGGGCGGTGGCCGGGCCCTTGCGGGCCACCGCCAGCGCCGCCGCGGCGTTGGCCCGGCGGGCGGCCGACACCGGGTCCTCTCCCGCCGCCAGGGTGGCCACGAACACCCCCACGTGCGCGTCGCCCGCGCCGTTGGTGTCCACGGCCTCGACCTCGAACCCGGGTACCGGCACGGGGGCGGTGTGGGGTTCTGCGACCAGGCAACCCTCTGCGCCGGCGCGCAGTACCACCACGCCCTCGACGCGTCGGGACAGGGCCGAGGCCGCCTCCATCCCATCGGAGGTGCCGGTGAGTGTGGTCGCCTCGGCGGCGCTGAGGCTGAGCACGTCGACCCGGGGCAGCACCCGTTCCAGGGTCGAGTCGGGAATCATCCCCACCACCGACGCCGGGTCGAGGACGAGGCGCACGCCGGGGGCGAGCCCACCGATCCAGGTCACCAGGTCGTCGGCGCGCCCACCAGGCAACAGCGAGTAGCCCACCACGTAGACGAAGTCGCCCGGCCTCGGCCGCAGGTCGTTCAGGTCGCACAGTGGCAGGTCCATCTCGGCTCCCAGGTGGGTGACGAAGGTGCGTTCGGCGCTCGGGTCCACCATGACCACGCAGAATCCGGTGTCGGTCGGGCGAGGCGGATGTGCGACCTTCACGCCCTCCTCGCGCAGGGCCGCCCGCACCAGGTCACCGTTGGGTCCGGTTCCGTGCGCGCCCGCGTACTCCACCTCCAACCCGGCGCGCGCGGCGGCGGAGACCACGTTGAACCCGCCCCCGGGCAGGGCCCGCGCGGAGCTCGCGAAGGCACCGCCGCCGGGCACCGGTACGTGGTCGACCTCCATCACGACGTCGATGATCACCGGTCCCACGTGGTGGAGTCGCAGGGGCACTTCCGGGTCCTCTCGTCGGCTCGTCCTCGGATCATCTCGTAGCCGGTTGTCGAGTCTTTGCCGGGGCGGTCCCGCTCAGGTGGGCTCCTCCGTCCCAGACTCGACAGGGAAGGCGCGACAGGAGGAGAACCCATGCTGACCACCGACTTCGTCAACGGCTCGCCCCGATGGATCGAACTGGGGTCCGATTCCCCCGAGGCCTCGGCGGACTTCTACAAGCGGGTGTTCCGCTGGGAGGCCGAGAGCGGGGGAGCGCGAGTCGGCGACTACCCGATCATGAGGTCGGATGGTGGAAACGTGGCCGGGATCGGTGCGCGCATCGTCGACGAGGAAGCGCAGTCCTGGACGGTCTACTTCCAAGTCGACGACATCGAGGCGACCGCTCGGCGTGTGCGGGAGTTGGGAGGCACCCTCCAGGTGGAGCCCACCGAGGTGTTCGAACTGGGCACGGTGGCGCACGCCACCGACTCGCAAGGCGGCTGGTTCGCCCTCTGGCAACCCGGCACCTTCGTCGGTATGGAGGTGACCGACCGCCCGGGAGCACTGTGCTGGGTGCAACTGTGGACCACCTCGGTGCAGAGTGCCGAGGACTTCTACCGTGATCTGTTCGGCTGGCGGTGCGTCGACATCCCCCTCGCCGACGAGGAGACCTATACGATGGCGCGTCCGTCCGGGGCGGGCGAGGACCGTTACTTCGGCGGGATGATGGAGATGCCTCCCGTGCAACTGCCCCAGATCGAGGGCTTCGCCGACTGGCACCCGGTGTTCCAGGCGGCGGACTGTGACGCGGTGGCGGCGTCGGTACGGGATTCGGGCGGTCGGGTGCACGTGGGGCCGCACGACGTACCCGGGGTGGGGCGGCTGGCGGTCTGCTCGGACCCGCTCTCCGCCGGGTTCGTGATCCTGGAGCCGTTGAACGGACATCTCTGAGCCCGGGCCCCGAACCCGCACCGCGGCGAGCCACGAAATGTCGGTATCCGACAGCACACTGGGAAGTCGACACAGGAGGCGACCTGATGATCACCACTGACTACGTACCCGGCTCGCCCTGCTGGGCCGAGGTGACCAGCCCGGACGTCGAGGCCTCGGCCGCGTTCTATGGCGCGCTGTTCGGCTGGGAGGCCGAGTCGGCCGGACCGGAGACCGGCGGCTACGTGAACTTCCGGTTGGACGGTGCGCTCGTGGGCGCGCTCAGCCCACGGATGTCGGAGGAACAGCCGATCTCCTGGACCGTCCACCTGACCACCCCGGACCTGGACGGGACCGTGAACGCCGCCAGGGCCCTGGGCGCGACGGTCCACATCGACCCCATGGACGTGATGGATCTGGGACGGATGGCCTTCCTGAGCGACCCGCAGGGCGGCGCGGTCCCGCTCTGGCAGCCGCGAGGCTTCGCCGGCGCGGAAGCGGTCGACGTTCCGGGTTCGCTCATGTGGACCGAGCTGTGGACGCCCTCGGTGGTGGGGGCCAAGGACTTCTACGGGGCCCTGCTCGGCTGGGAGTTCAACGACGTTCCGATGGGTGATCAGGTGTACTCCACCATCCGCCCGGCCGAACAGGGCGAGGACCGCTACTTCGGCGGGATCATGGGCGTGCGGGCCGAGGACCCGCCACAGACGAAGGGTGCCGCCGACTGGCATCCCGTCTTCCACGTCGCCGACTGCGACGACGCCGTCATCCGGGTGCGTGAGGCGGGCGGCCAGGTCCACGTGGGGCCGGAGACCACGCACGGTGTGGGGCGGCTCGCGGTCTGCGCCGACCCCTTCTCCGCGGGGTTCGTCCTGCTCACCCCGTCACCGGAGTGATCTCTCCGGGATGATCCGGGAACGAGGCGGGGTGGCACGCGAGCCGCCCCGCCTCACCGTCGCTACTGGCGGGAGACGGCGGAGGAACCGCCGCGCAGCACGAACTTCTGGATCTTGCCGGTGGCGGTCTTGGGCAGTTGGTCCACGAACTCCACCTGGGTGGGCGCCTTGAAGTGGGCGAGGTGCTCACGGGTGAACGCGATCATCTCCTCCTCCGTGGTCGTGGCCCCCTCCTGGAGCACCACGAAGGCGCGCGGGGTCTCACCCCAGCGCTCGTGCGGCACACCCACGATCGCGGCCTCCAGGACGGCCGGGTGGCGCAGCAGCACACCCTCCACCTCCACCGATGAGATGTTCTCCCCACCGGAGATGATCACGTCCTTGATCCGATCCTGGATCTCGGCGTAGCCGTCGGGGTGGACGACGGCGGCGTCCCCACTGCGGAACCAGCCGTCGCCCATGGCCTTCTCGGTGGCCTCGGGATCGTTGTAGTACCCCTTCATGACGACGTTGCCGCGCACGGTGATCTGGCCGACGGTCTTGCCGTCCCAGGGCACCTCGACGCCTTCGCCGTCCACCACGCGCAGTTCACCGGAGGTGATGAGCTCGACGCCCTGACGGGCCTTGAGCGTGCCGCGGTCGCGCACCGACAGTTCCCGGTGTTCCGGGCGCGGCTCGCAGACGGTGATGAACGGGGTGGTCTCGGTCAGCCCGTACACGTGGGTGATGGTCCAGCCGAAGTCCTCCTCCAGCCGTTCGATGGTCTCCGACGCGGGGGAGGCACCGGCGGTGACCACGTGCACACCGGGCGGGACGCCGCCACGGACCTCCTCCGGGGTGTTGGCGAGCATGATGAGCACGGTCGGGGCCGCGCACAACCAGCTCACCTCCTCGGTCCGGATCAGTTCGAACACCCGCGCCGGGTCCATCACCGGAAGGCACACGTGCGTGCCGCCCGCGGCGGTCACCGTCCAGGTGTAGGTCCACCCGTTGGCGTGGAACATCGGGAGGGTCCACAGGTACTTCTGCCCCAGCTCCACGCGCAGGTGCAGCAGGGTGCCCACCGAGTTCATGTACGCGTTGCGGTGGGTGATCATCACCCCCTTGGGGCGGGCGGTGGTCCCGGAGGTGTAGTTGATGGTGAGCAGGTCGGTCTCGGCGATCTCCGGGTGCTGGAAGTCCGGGGAGGTGGCGGCGATGAGCGCCTCGTAGTCCTGCCAACCCTCGCGCGAGCCTTCGAGGGCCACGAAGCGTTCCACCCCGGGCATCCGGTCGCGCACCGAGTCCACTGCGCCGAGTTGGTCGGCGTGCACGCACAGCACCTTGGCACCGGAGTGGTTGACGATGTAGACGAAGTCCTCGGCGGTGAGCCGGAAGTTGACCGGGACGAGCACCGCGCCCAGCTGTGGGACGGCGTAGAACGATTCGAGTTGTGCGTGGGTGTTGGGCGCGATGTAGGCGACACGGTCGCCCTGGGCCACCCCCATGGCCTGGAGGGCCGAGGACCAGCGGTCGCAGCGGTCGAAGAACTGTTCGTAGGTCAGGCGTAGGTCCCCGTCGACCACCGCCTCGCGCTGTGGATACAGCCTGCGGGTGCGGCGGGCGAACTCCAGCGGCGTCAGTGTGAGTTCCAAGGTGCCCTCTCCTTCGACTTCAGCAGGTTCGTGTGGTGGTGGTCAGAGCCCGAACAGTCCGACCGCGTTGTCGTGCAGGACTCCGCGCAGCCAGGCGGACCCCAGGTCGAGGTCGACCAGGGCCCGGATCTGCTCGAGGTAGGCGTAGGGGATGTTCGGGAAGTCCGTACCCAACAGGACACGGTGCCCGAGGTCGCGCAGCCGTGGGAGTTCCGCGCGCGGGAAGGGCGACATCCGTTCGATGTAGGGCGTGAACGCCATGGTGGTGTCCAGGTGCACGCGTTCGTACCGTTCGACCAGATCGAGGAAGGCCGTGTACTCGGGTGCGCCGGCGTGGGCGACCACCGCGGTGAGCCGGGGGTGTGCGCGCAACACCTCGGAGAAGGGACCGGGCCCGGTGAAATCACCCGGCATCGGACCGGAACCGCAGTGCACGACCACCGGGGTCCCGGCGTCGGCGAGCGTCCCCCACACGTCGGTGAGCAGCGGGTCGCGCGGGTCGTATGCGCCCACCTGCAAGTGGGCCTTGAAGACCCGGGTCCCGGAGTCGATCGCCTCGGCCACGTAGTCCTTGGCGTCGGGTTCGGGGTAGAAGGTGGCGCTGCGCAGACAGTCGGGATTGCCCTCGGTGAAGGAGGCGGCCCAGGAGTTGAGCCAGCGGGCCATGTCCGGGCGGTGCGGGTAGGACAGCGCGGTGAAGTACCGGACCCCGAAGCCGCGCAGGACGTCCAGGCGCTCGTCCTGGTCGAAGCGGTAGGTGATGGGCCAGACGCCGTCACCGAGGGCGTCGAAGTAGGCCCACACCTTGCTCAGGACGTTGTCGGGCATGAAGTGGGTGTGCACGTCCACGAGGCCGGGGAGTCCGAGGTCCCGCCAGACTCGGCGGACCTCGGCTCTCTCGTCGGCCCCGACCAATGATGAGACTCCAGTCACACCATCCAGCTTATGGCCCGTCCGAGCGGTGTTCGGAGCCGGGGCGGGGACCGGCCACTCGGAGGGGTGCTCGGGGCGGACCGACCCCGGGGGAGCCGGTCCGCTCGGTCATCGGCCCCGGCGGGCCCGGGAGGCCCGTGGCCTCACAGGACCTCGGCGCCGTCCTCGTGCTCGGTCTCCCAGTACTGGATGAAACCCTCGTCACAGTGGAAGTCGTCGAAGTCCATGTTGACGAGGGACAGGTTGATCTGGATCGACGGGATCGCCCCCGGCACGGCTCGGAAGGATCTGCCGGGCTGGTCCCACAGGTCCACCACCAACAGCGGATGCCGGGGGTCGAGCATGGTCAGCTCGTCCGCGACGATCAGGAAGGTGTGCTCGTCGTGGGGCGACAGGCGCATGAGCTGCTCGAAGGACAGCCCGGTGTAGCCGCTGTCGTCCACCACGTGGACATAGGCGTAGAAGAGGTCGGGGTCCTCCTCGGGCCGCTCGAATTCCTCGTCGTCGAAGACGGGAGCGCGTACGGCCTTCACGACCGCCTTCCATGCCTCGTCGTCACCGTGATGGGTGCGTACGAGCAGTGGGTCCTCGCTGACGGGCAGACGCGGCGGACGTCCCGTGAGGGGGCGGTAGCGAGGAGGGGAGGCCAGCAGGTCCAGCTCGGCGCCGAAGACCTCGTCGGGTTCCTCGGGCAGGGTGACCTTCCACTCTTCCAGGTCATGGCCTCCGTGATCGGACACCAGGTAGAGCATGGAGGCCTGGCGGACTCCGATCCGCAGCACGTGCTCGTGGGGGACGAAAGGGTGCTCCTGCGGTGTGTCCTGGTCCTGGGAAGAGGTGGTGAAGGCCAGGAGGGGGCGGTGCACGGGGTCGGCCATGGTGCGCTCGTCCGCCAGCAGCACCATGTGCGGGAGCTCGGACCCGGCCTGCTCCAGGGCCGAGTGGACCTCGGCGGTGGTGGCGTTCCGCCAGGCGGGGTCGTCCACCAGGAGCAGGCGCTGGTCGTTGGAAGGGGGAACGTCCTCTCGGCCGTCGTGTTCCGACTGGGGGAGCGGTGGGTGCGCAAGCACGCCGGGCAGGTCGGACAGGTACGAGAGCGTGTCCTGCCACGCTTCCTGGTCGTCGTAGGCGGTACGAACCACGAGGAAGACCGTGATCTTCTCCTCTGCGGGGAAGGACGGAAGGAAGAGCGGGGAAGGGGGGCGCATGGGAGGCACCTTACATTTGATGAAAGTGGTGGAAAGGCCTGGATAGCACGCCGTGCCGACAAAACGCGCGACGTGCGTTAGGGAGAACGTCGTGGACCGCTCCGGGGGATCGGGGCGGGCTCAAAGAGCAAGGAGGAGGACCCCGACGACCACCACCACCGAAGCGACGACGCGCACCGGACCGAACCGTTCGTGGAAGAAGACCAGGCCGATGACGGCGGCGAAGACGATGCTGGTCTCGCGCAGTGCCGCGATGCCGGCGACCGCCCCCGACAGTTGGGCCCACAGCACCAGCCCGTACGCGCCCGCGCTCACCGCCCCGCCCAGCAGGCCGATCTTCCACATGGGACGCAGTTGTTCCATCAGCCTTCTCCGCCGGGTGACCAGGGCGACCAAGAGGAACACCGGCCCTTGAAGACACATGATCCAGGCGATGTATCCGGTCGGATCCTCCGTGAGGCGTACTCCGTAGGCGTCCACCACCGTGTAGGTGGCGATGGCGAGCCCCGTGGCGAAGGCCGCCAGTAGCGCCGGGGCGTGTTCTCTACGGGGCACGCCGTTCGCGAACACCAGCACCATCAGTCCCGCGGACACCGTCAGCACCCCGGCGAATTCGTTCGGCGGCAGGGCGTCACCGAACACCACCACGCCGATGAGCGCCACCACCCACGGGGCGGTGCCACGCGCCAACGGGTACACCTGCCCGAAGTCACCGGTCCGGTAGGACAACATCAGCAGGCCCAGGTAGAGCACGTGCGCGACGAGTGACCCGAGCAGAACCGGCCAGGCCTCGACCGGCGGGAGCCCGGCCACGAGCAACAGGGGCAGGGTGGCGAGCATCCCGCCGAGCCCGATGAGGGCGAACCCGAGCAGCCGGTCGGTGATGGCGTGCGCGATCGCGTTCCACGTTGCGTGCAGGAGCGCGGCCACCAGGACCGCGGCGAGGACGGGTGTGGTCATTGGACCTCTCGCGCAAGGTTCGAAGGATCCGGCAAGAGTAGGTCCTGGCCCCCGTCCTCGACCTGGTCGGGTTCGCCCACAGGGTGTGGGCGGCGGATGTTCCGACTCAGGGGCGGGTGCGCGTGGTGGCGGGGGTGACGGCGTGGTTGCGCAGGTGCTCGTAGACGATCGACGCGCGCACGTCGGCGACCTCGGGGCGTTCGGTGAGCTTGTCCACCACGAACGCGTACAGGCTGTTGTTGTCCGGCAGGGCGACGTGCACCAGGAAGTCCTCCTCACCCGACGTCACGAAGACCGACAGCGTTTCCGGTAGGGAACGGACCCAGTCGCGGAACGCCTCGATGTTGTGCCGCGAGGGTTTCACGACGCTCACGGTGATGAGCGCTTGGACGGGGCGACCGATCAGTTCCAGGTCCACGTCCAGCAGTGAGCCGCGAATCACACCCCTTTCCCGCAGTGCGCGGGTGCGATCGAGCGTCGTGGTGGGCGAGGCGCCCACCGCCGCGGCCACGTCGCGGTTGGTCTTCCGTGCGTCCGACTGGAGTTCGGCCAGGATCGCCGTATCTAGTTCGTCAATATCAGCCATACACGGAGCCTATCCGTATTTAATACGGAATGTTGAGTTCAACTCCGGTGTATGCGTAACATCTGAGGGAAAAGGTCGTATTTGGCTCGCCAGAGGGTGATCCTCTCCTGGTCGGCAGTGTCGCCCGCCGGTCGACCACGCTCCGGTGCAACGACGCACCACCGCACAACAAAGGGACGTCCCGTCACCATGAGACCTTCCTCTGCCGCGGCCGGCACCGACCGATCGTCGGTGGGCCCCGTGACACGGGGCCGCGTCCTGGCCCTGGTCGCGATCGTCTGCGCGGCGCTCAACCTGCGCCTCGTCGTCACCTCACTGTCCCCGCTGCTGACCACCGTGGGCGGAGAACTCGGGTTCACCGCCACCGTCGTCGGTGTCTTCGGCACCCTGCCGCTGGTCGCCTTCGCGATCTTCGGCCTGGTCACCCCCGCGATCATGCGTCGTCTGGGCGCCGAGGCCACGGCGACCCTGAGCATGCTGCTCACCGGCATCGGGCAGGTCCTGCGGGCTTTGGCCCCCGACACCGGAGCGTTGCTCGCGCTCACCGGTGTCGCCCTCACCGGAGCGGCCCTCGGCAACGTCGTGCTGCCGCCCCTGATCAAGCAGTACTTCCCCGACCGGATCGCCGCGCTGAGCACCGTCCAGATGGTCGCGATCCACCTCGGCGCGCTCTTCCCGCCGCTGGTGGCCGTACCCCTGGCCGAGGTCGCCGGGTGGCGGGTCGCCCTGGGCGCCTGGTCGGGCATCGCCCTCGTCGCCGCCCTCCTGTGGGCCGTGCAGTGGCGCCAGAGTGGCCCCGTGGCCTCCCCGACCACGACGATGGGAGATGATCGGCCCCTGGCCCGTCCCATCCTGCGGGTCGGCATGGCCTGGCGGATGGCGCTGCTCTTCGGCATGGTGACCTGGAACGTCTTCACGCTCTTCACCTGGCTTCCGGCCCTGTTTAGCGACGCCGGGCACGGCCCCGCCGCCGCGGGGAGCATGGTCTCGCTGATGGTCGGCACCAGCCTGCTGTTCGGCCTGGTCGCGCCCGCGGTCACCCTGCGCACCGCCGACACCTTCCCGATCGTCGCCCTGGGACTGTCCGGTTACGGGATCGGTTACCTGGGGGTGGCGCTGGCACCGGGGCTCGCCGTCGTGTGGGTCCTCTTCCTTGGACTGGGCACCAGCCTGTTCGTGGTCACGATGACCATGATCAACGCCCGAAGTTCCACCGCCCGGGGCGCCGCCGCCCTGTCCGGGTTCGTGCAGGGGGCCGGCAGCGGGATCGCCCTGGGCGGGCCGCTGCTGTTCGGACTGCTGAGCGAGCTCACCGGGGGCTGGACCGCCTCCTACGTCCTGGTCGCCGGAGGTTCGCTCGTGGTGGCGGCGGTCGTCGCCTACGTCGAACGCACCCCGTGGACCATCGAAGCGGCGGCGCGGGGGCGGCGTCCCCGTCGGGACGGGGCGGAGCTCCTCCACGCCTGATCGGACGTCGCCGGGGAGAGGGGCGTGGGCCTTTCCGGGGCGAGGCCTTCTGGGCCCCGGAAGGAAGGGGCCGCACCACCGATCCCCTTTCTGCCTGCCGACCGGTGTCCCGAAAGGGGGAATCGGTGAGGACGGTCACTCGAAAACATCACTTCCGCCCCTCTGATTGCCCCGAGTCCCGTTTTCTCGGGACGAAAGGCACAGGAGAACAGGAGCATGCACGTGCACAAACGGCCAATAGTGGCCACTTTCATGGATATGTGCCACATTCGGCCTCAGAAGCTCGTCAATGTCTCCAACGGGCGCATAATGGTCACATGAGCATCCCACCCCCCGCACGCCCTTATTTCGCGTACCCCGAATTCCCTCCCTGATCGCCCCGACCCCGAGGGGAACAACGGCTCAGCACGCCGGAGGCGGGGTCGGGGAAGCCCGGCTCCCCGCGGGCACACCACGGGAAGTCGCACACAATGACCATGGAACGGCCACAGCCCTACCTCCACCCGGAACGACCGGGGAACGGGGCCGAGGGGCCCGCCCCGCTCATCCGCAACCAGGACTTCCAAGCCCTGTGGACCAGCCGCTTCTTCGCGGGGTTGGGCAAGGAGAGCGGCGAGGTCGCCTACCCCCTGCTGATCCTCCTCCTGGCCGGCTCCGCCTCCCAGGCGGGCGTCATCGGCGCCGCACAGGTGGCCACCACCATGATCATGGCAGTGGTCGGAGGAACCCTCGCCGACCACGTCGACCGGCGCGCCATCCTGCTCGTCTGCGACATCGGACGGCTCCTGCTCCTCGTCGCCTTCGCCTCGATACTGCTCAACGGTGAGGCCGACGTGCCACTCGTCATCGGGGTGGCGGTCACCTCATCGGCCCTCATGGGCATCTCCAACCCGGTGGCCATGGCGGCGATCAAACAGCTCGTGCCGCCCTCGCAGATCGCGAGCGCGTCGGCGCAGAACCAGATCCGTTTCTTCAGCACCACCGCGCTGGGCGCGCCGCTCGCCGGTTCACTGTTCGGTCTGGGCCGCGCCTTCCCGTTCCTCGCCGAGGCGGTCTGCTACCTGCTGTCCACGGCGCTGCTCCTGCGCATCCGCCGACCCATGCAGGCTCCTCGGCGCGTCGGAGGGGAACGGTGGACCCTGCGCGGCACCGTCACCGGGTTCGCGCTCCTGACCCGGCACCCGATCCTGCGGCCGATGATGTGCTGGATCATCGGGTTCAACCTCGCCTTCACCCAGACGGGTGTGTTCCTCGCGATCATCGCCACCGCGAACGAACGAGGTGCCTCCAACCTGCTGGTCGGTGTGACCGTGTCGCTGGCCGGGATGGGCGGGTTGGCCGGAGCGTTGGTCGCCGGTCCGGTGCTGCGGGCCGTGAGCCCCTCCCGGATCTTCCTCTTCACCGCGTGGTCGGCCCCGGTCTGCGCACTCGTCCTGGCGGTCACGCCCGGAGTGCTTCCGCTGGGGGTGATCGTGGCGTTCGTCTTCGCCGCGGTCCCCTGCGTCAACGCGGTCTTCTACGGTTACGTGGCCGCCACGGTGCCCGACCACCACCAGGGGCGGGCCCTGGGCGCGGTGACGTTCATGGCGCTGCTGTCCCAGCCGATCGGCATCGTCGGGGTGGGGCTGGTCTTCGACCTGGCCGGCCCGATCCCGGTGTTCGTGACGATGGCGGTGGTGTCGGTGTCGGCCGCGCTTTTCACCCTCGGAACCACCATGCGCACCCTGCCCCGCCCGGAGGAGGTCGCCGTCCTCTGAGGAGCCCTCCCCCCGCCGCCCGTGCCGTCCGCCGAGCGCGCCGTGACCCCTTGGTCCTGCGGGATCACGGCGCGCTCGGGGCGTCGGAGTCGGTCAGCCGGTGACCGGCATGGCCATCACCGGATCGGAGGTGGGCTGCTCGGACCCGCCCTCGGGCTCGACGGTGACGGCGACGCCGTCGGTCTCCTCGTCCTGCGGGGTGGCCAGAACCGGGAGGACGAAACCCTCCTCGTCGACCGAGAGCATCCCGGCCGAGTAGACCGACCCGTCCGTCCGGGTCAGCCACAGCTGCTAGTCCTCGTCGTTCAGGTCATCCAGACCGTGCGCGCTGAACACCATCTCACCCAGGTGCTCGGAGTGCACCACCGTCACGCTCACGTCCTCCATGGGCTCGGCGCTGGTGGTGACGGCGTCCGGCGCGGCCAGCACCGCGGCGATCTGCTGCTCGTTGGTACGCAGCTCGTTCACCTGGTCACGTTGGTCGAGCACCACCGCGCCCAGGGCGAGGATCGCGGCCAGGGACGCGGCCAACACCAGACCCAGCGTCCATGGAAGTCCGCGGCGGCGGGGTTCGGGCAGACGTTCGGGGGCGGGGGCGAGCTGGCGGGTTCGGGAGACCTCCTCCAACACCTTTGCCCGAAGCCCCGCGGGCGGTGTCTCGGCGACCGTGGCGCCCAACCGCGCGGAGGTCTCGGTGAAACCCCGCACCTCCTGTACGCAGGAGTCGCAGTCGGCCAAGTGGTCCTCGAAGCGCACGCTCTCGCTCGGAGTGAGGGCGTTCAACGCGTAGGTTCCGGTCAGTGTGTGCAGGTCCGGGCCGAGTGACCTCCTCACCACTCCACCCCCAAACAGTCCCTGAGTCGAATGAGTCCGTCGCGCATCCTGGTTCTTGACGGTGCCCAGGGGCGTCGACAACAGGCGTGCCACATCACGGTAGGTATAGCCGCCGTAGAAGGCCAGACGCACCGACTGTTCCTGGAGTTCCGTGAGGTTCTCCAGACAACGTCGGACGCGTTCGCGTTCGAGCCGGTTCGTGGCCTCCTCGGCCACCTGGTCGTAGGGGCGTTCGGTGTCGGCCGCCGCCACCCGGGACTCCCGTTCGGCGGCGGCCTGCTCCGAACGCACCCGGTCCACCGCCCTGCGGTGGGCCAGGGTCATCACCCACGCCTGGGGGCTTCCCCGGCGCGGGTCGTGACGACAGGCACTGCGCCACACCTCCACCAGCACCTCCTGGGCGACCTCCTCCGACTGGGTGGGGTCCCGTAGAACACGCTTGATCAGCCCGTACACGGTCGGGCCGATCAGGTCGTACACCCTGTCGAACGCCTGTTCCTCGCCGCGCGCCACACGGCGCAGAAGATCCTCCAAGCCGAGAGGGCCCTCCGGGGAGGACTCCTGCGGTGCCGCCGCTGCCCTGTCCATCTACGGCCTTCCGGTGGGGAGTCGTGGTCTGGTGGTTCCGGTGCGATGGGTGGTCCCGGGCGGCCCGTCCTCGAAGTTCGAGCCGCCCGGGTGCCCGGTTCAGCCTCCCATCAGGAAGGCATCAGCACGGTGTCGACGATGTAGACGGTGGCGTTCGCGGTCTGTACGTTGCCGCACACCACCTGGGACTCGTCGTTCACGGTGAACTCCTCGCCGGAGCCGCTGGTGGTGACGTCCTCGCCCTGTAGGGAGGTGAACGTGCCCTCCGCCAGGTCCTCGGGGGAGTGTCGGCCCTCGACGACGTGGTAGGTCAGCACCTCGGTGAGCTGCTCCTGATCGGCCATCAGCGCGTCCAGGTCCTCCTGCGGGATCGCCTCGAACGCGTCGTTGGCGGGAGCGAAGACGGTGATGTCCTCGGCGGAGTTCAGGGTGTCGACCAGGTCCGCCTCCTCCACGGCGCTGACCAGTGTGGACAGGAGCGGGTTGTTGGAGGCCGCGGTGGCGACCGGGTCCTGGGCCATGCCCTCGAAGCTGCCGTCACCGTCTTCGGGCACGTCGGCGCAGCCGGGGCCGAAGTTCTCGCCCGCGGTCTCCATGCCCTCGTCGGTGCTCTCCATGGTCTCCTCGGCGTCACCCATCTCCGGGGACTCCTCGGACGCGCCGTCCATGTCGCCACAGGCCGAAAGTCCGAAGGCGAGCACGGCGGCGGCAGCGGTGGCGGTGAGTACGAAACCGCGCCTCCCCGGTCCTCGGTCCGGCCCCGGCGCGGGTGGTGCGCCACCATCCGCTTCCGCCGGTGCCCGAGGCTCCCCTTTCCCTCCCCCGGTTTCGAGGGCCGGGCGAGCACTCCTGAGAAGGAGCCACAGCGTCACGGCGCCCGCCGCCCCGCCGACGACCACGGCCGAGGCCGCCCCCGGGTCATCGGCGCGACGGAGGGCCACGGCGGCGAGCCCCGCCACCGTGAACAGGAGCAGACCCGCGTATCCGACGGCCGGGCGGCGCAGTGACACGACACCGAGCAGCGCGCCGGCCAGGACGAGGACGACCAGAACCCCGGTGATCAGTACGGCCTTGTCGGCCATGCCGAAGAGCGAGATCGCCCACTCCATGAGGAACGGGGGACTGTTGTCGACGAGCGTGTCGCCGACCGTGACCACCGGCGAGGTGGCACGCGTCAGCCCGGCGATGAGTTCACCGAATCCGAGGGCCGCCCCGACGACGAGCAGGCCCAGGCCCACCCCGACGACCCCTCGTCGGTTGTCGCGTGGTGGGCGTTGTGGCCCTCGTGTCCCGGTGCTCATGTCGGGTATTCGGCGCCGAGGCGGGGGCGGATGGGTCGGTCGACGACTTTTCCGGGACTTTCTCCGAGGAGTCGGGATCCACCGAGCGAACACCGTCGACGTGGGCTCCGCGGTCCATGTGGGGATGCGTCAGGACGGGATGAGGAGCATGCCCACCACGTGGACGGTGGCGTTGTCGGTCCGTACGTCGGCGCAGACCACCGGGGCGTAGCCGTCGATCGTGTACTCGCCCTCGTTCGCGGTGGCGCGGATCCGGTCGCCGTTGAGGGTGTCGAAGGAGCCACCGTCCAGGTCGGCGCTGCCGAACTCGCCGAGGACGACGTGGTGGCCCAGCAGGTGCGCCGGTCCGTCGGGGGAGTCCAGCAGGCCCTGGATCTGGGGGGTGGGGTACATGTCGAAGGCGTCGTCGACGGGTGCGAACAGGGTCATGTCGTCGGCCGTGTCCAGGTCCGGCCCCAGACCGGACCGCTCCAGTACCTCGGCCAGGCGGCCCAGCAAGGGGTTGTCCGCGATGGCGGTGGAGAGGGTGCGGTCGGCCATCGCAGAGAGACTCCCGGGTCCCGTGTCGGGGAAGTCCGCGCAGCCGGGGCCGAAGGCTCTGACCGGTTCGACATCGGCCTCGACACCGGGGCCGTGTTCTTCGCTCTGGCCGTTCCCACCGGAACAGGCGGCGAGGGAGAGGAGGAGTGCGGCGCACCCGGCCGTGAGGGTGGTTCGGTGCATCGTCCGTCCCGATATGACGACTCGACATTACGAACTCATCACGCTACGTCCGAATCGCTTGTGTGGAGAGTCGCGACGCGCATACGCGCGAACGCGGAACGGAGTACCGGCCAACGCCCCGGAACGCCTCGACGCGGAATCCGCCTATACGGGTCATGGCTGGCCAGGGCGGGTGCCGTGACTCTTCATGGGGCACCGTGGTCGGTTCGACCCCGTGAGTGCAGGAAGATGTTGCCGGTACGTCCTCTCAACGATCGGAGTTCCCCCACATGGCGCGGAAGAAGCACCTAACCGTGGTCGCGCTCATGGTCTCGGGCAGCCTCCTCCTCAGTGGCTGCGCCCCCGTGTCCGACTGGTGGTCCGAAACCTTCGGAGACGCGTCCGGACCGCCCGAGGTCAGGGAGGAGTTCCCCTACGTACGCGAGGGACGCATCTTCCAGGACACCGGACAGGACGCCGAGATGCGCTTCGCCGTCACCGGACTGGAGCGCACCGACGACTACACGGTCATGCACTACGAGGTCACCTACCTGGACGACTTCGCCGGGCCCAACCGGAACCTGAGCATGGCCCACACCCTGGTCGACCCCCTCACCGGACGCGTCTACCGACAGTTCCTCGATGACGAGGGCCTCAAGTACGGATCGGAGAGCCCCAACGAGGACGGGCTCTACCCGGTGCACGACGGGGTCACCAACGAGTACACCCGCTACTTCCCACGCATCCCCGACGAGGTGTCCCAGGTGACGTTCGTGGGCAGCGGACTGGGCGCCATGACCGGCATCCCCGTCCAGGACGTGGAGACCGAGCGGGAGGACCCGGAGAACCCCAACGGGCCCGACCACCTGACCCTGGACGATCCGCCCGCACGGGGCGAGAACCTCGTCTTCGCCAACCGTCGCCCCGACGAGGACGCCCTCGCCGACGAGGGTTGGGTACAGAGCTTCGTCGACTCCGAGATCGCCTCCACCACCCGGGACGGCGACCGCGAGATCATCTCGCTGCACTCGGACGTGATGTTCGAGTTCGACCGCTCGGACCTGACCGACGACGCCGAGGACGTGGTCCGCCGCGCCGCCACCACCCTGGCCCAGAACGTCGACCCCGACGAGCCCAGCATCACCGTGGTCGGCCACACCGACGGCATCGGTGACGACGCCTACAACGACAACCTGTCGGTGGAGCGCGCCGAGAGCGTGCGGGACCTGCTCGCCGAGGAACTCGGGACCGACTACCAACTGGAGGTCGATGGTCGCGGCAAACGCGAGCCCATCGCCCGCGAGGGTGGTTCCGACGACGAGGAGGCGCGGGCCCGCAACCGGCGAGTGGAGTTCTCCTACGTCTTCAACCCGACGGTGGAGGCCACCGAGGACGAGGAGTACGACGACGACGGCCTCGGCGTGGCCCAGCGCAACGTGACCTGGCCCGCCCCCTACAGCGACGACCCGGGTTCCGTGGTCGCCGAGGGGGAGGAGAACGGGATCCGGCTGGAGATCTACCCGTTGCGTCGCGACGGCGCCTACGTCATCGGCACCGTTGCGATGACCAACACCACCGACGAACCACTCGCCCCCGAGCTGGGCGGCAGTGAGACGGTGGCCGGTGGCCCCGAGCAGTTCAACAAGGGCACCCTGGGCGGGTTCCAGCTGTACGAGCCGGAGGGCGGACTGGTCCGCTACGTGGCGCAGATGGACTTCGGCGAGAACCGCTACAGCAGCTTCGCCGAGGAGGTGCACACGATCCAGCCCGGCAACACCCACGAGCTGGTCGCGGTGTTCCCCGCCCCGCCGGTGGACATCGAGGAGCTCACGATGCGCGCCGGCCCCTTCGGTGAGTTCGAGGAGATCCCGGTGGAGTACTAGGGGTACGTGAACAGGGAGGGGGCCCGACATCGTGTCGGGCCCCCTCCGTCGTCGTTTCCCGGGCCGACTCTCAGGGTGAGTCGGTGTCCGCCGAACGGTCGGGCAGGCCCGCGGCGACCCGGAGCCGGACGAACTCCTCGGTCAACATCACGGGCGTGTAGTGGGCGTTGCGCCCGCTCGGGTTGGGCAGCAACCACAGTCGGGTTCGACCGATGGTCTCCTCCTGGGGGCCGACCTTTGGTCGCTTGACCCCGAAGGCCTCCCGGTAACCGGTGATGCCCAGGAACGTCAACCACGCGGGGGCCAGGTCGAGGATCTTGTCGCGCAGCTCTTCGAAGCCTTGGACGAACTCCTCGGGTGCGAGTTCGTCCGAACCGCGGGTGGTGCGCGCGACGAGGTTGGTGATCCCCAATCCCAGCCGGGGCAGCTCCCACTCCCGGTCGGGGGTGTAGTGGCCCGGGGTGAACCCGGACCGGCCCAGTGATGGCCAGAAGCGGTTGCCGGGGGTGGCGAAGTGGTGTCCGCGCACCGCGCTGGTCAGCCCGGGGTTGAGCCCGCAGAACACCACCGACAACCCTTCGACGAGTACGTCGGGCACCAGGAGGTCGCGGCCGGCGTCGAGCTCCTCTCGGCTCAGCCCACCGACCCCTCGTGTGGGCCCGCGCCCTGCTTCACCATCCATGACACTAGTTTCGGATCTGACCGGCGGCCTGCAACACGACACGCTCCAGGTCGCCCCGCTCGACGTCTTCGTTGAAGACGATGGCGGTGACGTGGAAGTCGCCGGGCAGTCGCAGGTACAGGTGGCGGCTGGAGCCGTCCACGGTGCCCACGTACTCCAGGTCGCCGTCGAGGTCGTCGGACTCCTCCGTGTGGTAGGTGTCCACGTCCACGTCGACGTCCACCTCCCAGTTCATCTCGGCCTCCGAACCGGGAACCTCGATGACGTCCGGGTTGGCGCTCGGGTCGGCGCCGGAGGTGAACAGGAGGGTGAAGGACGGAGTGCCCGGCTCGGCGTTCCCGTCGCTGTAGGTGCAGGAGAGCTGTTCGGCGTCGTCGACCCCGTCGATCTCTCCGCTCTCCTCGGTGAGGACGGTGCCGGGGGCGAGGTCGCCGACGATCTGGGCGGCACCCGCCGTCTCACACGACTCGGGAAGCCCGTAGGAGGAGTCCTCCTGTTCCTCGGCCTCCTCCTCGCCGGGGCTGGGACTCGCGCTCGCCTCCTCGTCCGGTGACTCCGAGCCGTCGCCGCTGGACAGGTTCATATCCAGGTCGAGGTCGACCACGTCGCAGCCGACGAGGACGAAACCGCCGATGACGACCGCGGCGACGGCCGTGCCCAGGCATGACAGGGGAGTGGACGGAATCAGGCGCATGGGTGGCTTTCGGTTCGGGGTGCGCCGGCACGTGGGAGGGGCGCCGGCGGGGGACACACAGGGAAACTTAGCAACTCCGGGAACCACGGGGGCACGGACGGCGGGGCCGGGCCGGGGACATCCCCTCGGCCCGGCCCCGTTTCCGAGTCACCTCGTGGCCGAACCCGACGTGGTCGGCCGTGACGCGGTGGTTCAGAAGTTGATCATGTGCCCGGCCAGGCCGTGCACGGCCTCCTTGACCGCTTCGCTCAGGGTCGGGTGGGCGTGGATGTTGCGAGCCACCTCGTGCACCGTCAGATCCCACTGCTGGGCCAGGGTCAGCTCCGGCAGCAGCTCGGTGACGTCCGGTCCCACCATGTGGGCGCCCAGGAACTCGCCGTACTTCCCGTCCGAGACGATCTTGACGAAGCCGCGGATGTCGCCGAGCCCGTGGGCCTTGCCGTTGGCCATGAACGGGAACTTGGCGACCTGGACGTCGTAGCCGGCCTCCCTCGCCTGGGCCTCGCTGTAGCCGAAGCTGGCGATCTGGGGCTGGCAGTAGGTGGCGCGCGGGATGAAGCGGTAGTCGATCTCCTGCGTCTCGGCGCCCGCGATGGTCTCCGAGGCGACGATGCCCATGGCCTCGGCGGTGTGCGCCAGCATGAGCTTGGCGGTGACGTCGCCGATCGCGTAGATGTGCGGCACGTTGGTGCGACCTCGGGAGTCGATACCGATCGCGCCCTGGTCGGTGAGTTCCACCCCGGCCTTGTCCAGACCGTAGCCCTCGACGTTGGGGGAGAAACCGATCGCCTGGAGCAGCTTGTCGGCCTCCAGGGTCCGCTGCTCTCCGTCCTTGTCGGTGACCGTGACCCGCACACCCGAACCGGAGTCCTCGACGTTCTCCACCCTGGTGGAGGTCAGGACCTTCACGCCGAGCTTCTTGTAGGCGCGGGAGATCTCCTTGGAGACCTCCTCGTCCTCCGCCGGCACCATGCGGTCGAGGAACTCCACGATGGTGACGTCGACCCCGTAGTTGGCCATCACGAAGGCGAACTCGACACCGATGGCGCCGGCGCCCGCGATGATGATGCTCCCGGGCAGTTCCTCGGCGAGGATCTGCTCCTCATAGGTCACGACGCGCTCGGAGAGCGAAGTGCCCGGGATGAGCTTGGTGGAGGAGCCGGCGGCGATGATCGAGTTGTCGAAGGTGATCGACTCGGTCTCCCCGTCCGCGTTCCGCACCTCGATGGTGTGGTCGTCCACGAAGGTGCCGCGCCCGTTGAGCTCGGTGATCTTGTTCTTCTTCATGAGGAAGTGGACACCCTTGACCCGGCCGTCCGCGACCTCACGGCTTCGGCTGAACGCCTTGCCGTAGTCGAACTCGACCTTGCCCTCCACCTTGATGCCGAAGGTGTCGGCGTCGTTGTGGAACAGATGCGCGAGCTCCGCGTTGCGAAGGAGTGCCTTGGAAGGGATGCAGCCCACGTTGAGGCAGACCCCGCCCCAGTACTTCTCCTCGACGATCGCGGTCGTGAGACCCAGTTGGGCGGCGCGGATCGCCGCGACGTAACCGCCGGGCCCGGCGCCGAGGACCACCAGATCGAAGTGTCGCTGTCCCATGACGGGATCTCCTTGAGTGTGTTTGTGACGCACCCAGCGCAGCCGGCTTGCCCGGGGTGTCGGATTGCCGGACTCCAGCCTAGCCGCGCACGGGCCACCCGTGTGCGACCGATCGTTCCGATGACGTCACTTGGCGTGGTCGTCGCTGGTGGGGCTGGGTGTGGTGGGGGTGGAGTCTCCCGCTCCGGAGGCGGCTCCGGAGTCGCTGGACGTACTTCCGGAGCCCTCGGACTCGATCCGGGCGGTCTCGGCGTCGTATTCGGCGGCGGCCAGCTCCAAGGCCTCCTTCTTGCGCGCCTTCTGGTCGCGACCGGCGGTGAAGGTCGGGTACAACGCCATGCCGAAGATGAGCGCGAGCATGATCCACAGGGCGTACTTGTCGACCATCAGGACGAGGTCCACCCCGGTCTGGCCGGAGGCGTATCCGACGTAGGCGACGAACGCGGTGATCATGAGGGCGCCCAAGGCGTCCAGGAGGAGGTAGGTGCGCAGCCGCATCCCGTTGGCGCCGGCCATCACGTGGGGGATGCCCGCGGGGACGCCCGGCAGGTAGCTCAGCGGGATGAGGACGCGCATCACCCACGGGTTCATGGTCTCCAGGCGGTCGGCGAAGCGGCGCCCTCGCTCACCCTGGACGAGGAAGTTGACGATGCCCCGGCCCCAACGGTGGCCCAACCACCAGAACACCCAGTCGATCTTGATCTTGCCGATCACACCGGCCAGGACCACCAGCCACAGGGAACCCTCCCCGACGCTCACGAAGGCGGAGGCGGCACCGACCGCGGCGTGGCTTCCGGTGACCAGGGCCAGGGCCAGAGGGTGATCGGCGATGAACAGCGGACGCAGCGGGAGGGTGAGCAGCATCAGCGCCGGAAGGATGAGGGCGGCGGCGAGCAGCGCCTTGTCCTGGCGCTGCATCTCGCCCTTCCACGGCTTCATGGAGCGGAGGATCTCCTTGCCGAGCTCCGCCTCCCGTACGCCCCAGGCCTCCTCCGCGGCCTTCAGGGCCTCATCACGGGTGGGTCGGCGGGTGCTGTTCGGATCGCCGTCGGCACCAGGGTTCGAGTCGGCGTCGTGCCGGGGAACGGGCGTCGTCATCATGTCCCCAGGTTCCCGCGAGGTCCCACTCGCGCAGTAGTCGTAGGAGTCACCGGAGTGGTGTGAGTCGCGCGTGGATGCGAGATGACACGTGTCATGTGTCCTGCGGTTCCACACACGTCACAGGGTAGGTCGTTCCGGGCCGTGTGGTCCCGGTGCCGTCAGCGCCGGGGTGGGTCCAGCGGCCACTTCCAGTGCGGCGCCCAGGTGGAGGCGTCCGAGACGCCGGGTGGCATCGGCGGCAGCAGTCGGCGACCGGGTGGGAGGTCCTCCTCTTCCGTCTCCTCGGAGGTCTCGTCCGACGAAGGCGGATCGAGGGGGTCGTCCCGACGGGGTGAAGCCGGGGTGTCCGGCCAGGAGGGCGAGTCGAGGGCATCGCCCCAGGAAGGTGAGTCGAGGGCGTCGGTCCAAGATGGCGAGTACGCGTCGTTTCGCGCGTTGCCGAACGGATCGGGGTCGCGGAAGGGGCCCGGGTCCGGGATCGAGTGCGACTCCTCGTCGATCTGTGGCGGTGGGGCACTCGCCCAATGGGCGGGCACCACGAATTCGTCGGGTTCGTCCTCCTCGACGTGGGCCGAGGAGGGGCCGAGGGGATCGTCGTCGAACGGAGACCCACCGCCGAAGAGGGAGTCGAAGTCCGGTGCGGGGTCGTCGGAGCGCGTTTCGGGGCCGGGCGCGTCGAGATCCGGGTCCAGGCCGGAGAACGGGGCGGACAACGGGCCCGAGTCCACCTCGGCGAAGTGCGCGGCCACACCGAAGTGCCGAGGGGGCCGCCGGTACGAGCCGGTGTCCTCGTTCTCGATCGCCGGAGCCATGGGGTGACGGACGCTTCCCGCCGGGTGGAGGCGCGACCACCAGGCGGCGGCCTCGTCCGCGTGCAGTTCGGACAGGACCGTGAGAGCGCCGACGATGTGCGGGTGACGTCGCCCGGCCCGCCAGGAGTGCGACAGTGACTGGGGCTCCAGGACGAGGACGCGTTCACCGTCCACCTCGGGGATGTCCCCGGGGCAGGCCTCGTTGCCCAACCAGGTACCGTCGCCGCCGACCAGGTCCCACTCACCGCGCACCACGTCGGCCAGCGGATCCACCTGACCGTCCTGGGAGGCGACCACCCAGCGGGGGTCGGGGCGGGTACCGGACAGCCGCAGTCCCTCCTTGCCGATCAGTGCGTCGGCGAGCAGTGTGTGCAGTTGGAAGTTGTCGCTCACGCCGTCGAACCGGACGCGGAAGCCTCGCCACGAAGCGCGGTCCAGGACGAGCACGCGACTCACCTCGGCCATGCGCAGAAGCTCGGCGACCTCACCGAACTCGCTCAACCGGGTGGACAGGGCCTGGACGATCTGGCTCAGTCCGTCCAGGGCGCTGGGATCCGCGCGCACGGCCGAACGCACACCGGAGTCGCTCAGCATCGCCTTGGCGGCGAGCCCGTAGCGCTGGGCGGTCCACCAACCGGCGGTGGCCAGGGGTGCGTTGTCGCCGAGGACCTCCTCGACCCGACCCTCTTCCTCATCGCCCACCTGGGAGGGCGCGGGCAGCGTACCGCCGCCGGTCTTGTCCCAGGCGTGCATGAACGCCACGGCGGCCTGGCCGTAGCTGCCGACCTGTCGCAGCACCTCCAGACCGGACTGCCCGGCGGGTGTGCCGGATTCGGCCAGGGCACCGGCCAGGACGGAGAGATCGGCCGCGATACCCGCGTAGGGTTCGCAGTCGCCCAGTACCGGAGCCAGGGCTTCAAGGGCGATCTCGAGTTCCTCTTTGGGCACGCTGGAGGACAGCCGGAAGGCTTCCTTCACGGCCTCGGGGAAGTCGTGGGCCTGGCCGGCGGCGGTGTCGAGCACCCGTTGGAACGCGGCGCGGAACTCTTCAATCACCCCAGAATCCTGTCATACCCGCACGGGCTTGTTGTGATCCGGATGCATGTGCACGAAACGGGCGAGTGGTGGCAGCGACGCAGGTGAGGGGCATGGCCGGGCAGGAAGGCCGAAAGCTCAAGCGGGGTCGTGGATTCGGACCTCTCGCCCGCCCTGACCTGGGGAGAGGAAGTCGAGCAGTCGGCGGCCCTCTTCCACGACCTCCTCGGCCTCGGAGCCGGTGAGAGGGCGGAAGGGGGACACCTCCAGGGATCGGATGTGTCTGGAGGAACGGGTGGGGCGGGTGTGGTCCACCCTCCACGTGGCCGCCACCGAACCGTCCAGGAGGACCGTCGAGGGAGGCATCCCGTTGCGGACGGCGATACGGCGCCGGGCCTCGTCGGAGATCACCCGAGTGCGGTCGGCGTACGCGCGGAGGATGTTGTCGAAGTCGTAGAGGAAGCGGACGGGCGCGGGGGTGTCGGCGTGCAGGTCCGGGTAGAGGTCGGAGCCGGGGCGAGGGGCGTGGGGTAGGTCGAACAGCTCGACGGGCCTGGCGGGTCTACGGCCTCCTGCGGGTTTCTCGTCCTGTTCGGCGTGGAAGGACACCAGCCGGTCGCGCAGGTCCTCCACCACCGGTTTGAGGCGGGTCGACCCGGACCAGGCCTGGATGTCCCGGACGCTCGCCGGTCCGTAGGCGGCCAGGTAGCGCAGGACCAGGCGCTCCCGGTCGGGTTCGGCGTCCATGGGCAGCCCGGTCCAGGTGTCCGCGGGGGCCAACGCCGGTGGTCCCGAGGCGCCCCACACGCCGCGTGGCGGGACCTGGACGACGGGAAGCAGGCAGCGCACCACGTAGGACAGGTGCGGTCCGGGAACGCCCGGCCAGTGCTCCGCCAGACGTTCTCCCAGTCGCTTGGGGGTGAGCGGTTCTTCCTCCAGGACCTTGCGCGCCATGTCGAGAACAGCGGATCGGTCCATACCGGCGGTGGCCTTGCCATGGGAACTGTTCTCCAGGTCCCTGGCCATGACCTCACCGGTGGTGCCACGCAGCCACCGGGCCTCCTGAGGGGTCACCAGGTGCAGGGTGGAGCGCATCAGCGACATGCGGACCAGCACGCCCTCGGTGAGAAGGCGACCCATCTCGTGCGGATCGGGGGATCGCAGCCGGTTCTGTAGGGCGACGTACCAGGTGTGCGTGGTCTGCGCCTGGAGCCCGCCCAGGCGGGTGACCAACTCGGTGATCGGCAGGTCCACACGTTCGAGGAGGAACTGGCGGGCCAGGGTCGCGCGGTTGAGCGCGCGGCGGCTGAGGACGGTGGCCATCGGGTGCACTCCGGGTTCCGTTGCGTGCCGGAACCCTACCCACCGACACCGACGATTCGAGGCCGATCCCATCGAAACGGAGAAAAGGGGCGCCCTAAACTGCGACACGAAGGTGACGACGAGCCGTCTGGGGGCGAAATGGTGGAGAACCACGTGTGGGTGGAACGGGCGCGGGTCCGGTTGGAGAACGCGTACGTACGACTCACCCCGCTCCAGGAGGGTGATCGAGACGGCTGGCGGGAGCAGGCGCTCGACCCCGACATCTGGACGCACTTCACCACCAGGGTGGACGACGCCGCGGGCTTCGAGCGCTTCTTCGACTCCTATCTGGCGGCGAGCGAGGAGGGGAAGCGGACCACGTTCACCATCACCGACCTGGTCGAAGGACGGGTCGCGGGCAGCATGAGTTACGGCAACCTCTCGGAACCGGACCTGCGCCTGGAGATCGGCAGCTCCTGGCTGGGGCGCGACTTCCGTGGTCGGGGCGTCAACCACTGGGCGAAGTACCTGCTGCTGCGGCACGCCTTCGAGGCCATGGGCGCCGAACGGGTGGAGTTCAAGACGGACGTGTTGAACGAGCGCGCTCGTCGGGGGCTGAGCGGGATCGGCGCCACGGAGGAGGGTGTCCTGCGCAGCTACAACGTGATGCCGGGAGGTCGGCGCCGGGACGCGGTGTACTACTCGGTGCTGCGCGCCGAGTGGCCACTGGTTCGTACCCGATTGGAGGAGGGGCCTCGGCGACGTTGAACGCGGCGCGCCGGTCGCCGTGGTGGGCGCACGACCCCCGGGGCGGCTCCCTTCCGGGAGCCCGGTTCCCCGGGGGCGTGGTGCGTGTTCGGGTGCGGTGACCAGAGGTCGCCCCCGGTCACCGGTCCAGGAGTTGGGCGCAGCGGATCAGGCCCAGATGTGAGTAGGCCTGGGGG
>NZ_BCSH01000081.1 GCF_001570765.1 Nocardiopsis listeri NBRC 13360
TTTCGAGTGTAGGGACGTCGGGGACAGACGTCAACTCAGAACCCGGATCCGGTGCCGTTACGGCGATCCGGGCCTCGATCGCCCCGGTTCGGGCGGCTTCTCAAGGCCCCTGACGTACGCGGTCCTCACACCAGGCCCACGCGTCACATCGGCTGTTGTCAGACATGGGCTTCTTGCCCTCTTTGAGCCGCGGCCAAACCCGGGCTTTCCCGGAACGCGCGAGGGGCCGCCCTCCTCGCGAAGAACGGCCCCTCTACGGGCTGCTCGACGTCAGCCGCGAAGCACGACGCCGCCGACGTTGCGCTTGCCCTTGCGCAGGACGACGAAGCGGTCCTGGAGCACGTCCTCGGCTGTCAGCCTGGCCTCGACGTCGGTGACCTTCACGTTGTTCACGTAAGCGCCACCCTCCTGGATCGCACGTCGGGCCGCGGACTTGCTCGGGGTCAGCCCGCTCTGCGCGAACAGGTCGGTGACGAGCAGGTCGGTGACCGAGCCCTCCACCTCCGCCTTGGGTACCTCCGACAGCGCGGACTCCAGGGTGCGCGCGTCCAGCTCGGAGAGGTCCGCGCGGCCGAAGAGGGCGAGGCTGGCCTCCTTGACCTTGCGGGTCTCCTCCTCGCCGTGGACCAGCGTGGTGAGCTGCTCGGCGAGGGTGCGCTGGGCGGCACGTGCCTGGGGACGCTCCTGCGTCTGGCGCTCCAGGTCGGCGATCTCCTCCTGGGACAGGAAGGTGAACACCTTGAGGTAGCGGGCGACGTCGCGGTCGTCGGCGTTGAACCAGAACTGGTAGAAGGCGTACGGGGAGGTGAGTTCGGGGTCGAGCCAGATGGTGCCGGACTCGGTCTTGCCGAACTTGGTGCCGTCGGCCTTGGTCAGCAGATTCGTGGTGAGTCCATGCGCGGACCCGTGCGGTTCGTTGCCCTCGATCCGACGGACCAGGTCCAGGCCGGCCGTGATGTTGCCCCACTGGTCGGAACCACCGGTCTGCAGGACGCAGCCGTAGCGGCGGTAGAGCTGCACGTAGTCGTAGGACTGGAGCAACACGTAGCTGAACTCGGTGTAGCTCATGCCCTCACCGTCGAGGCGGCTCTTGACCGTCTCTCGGGCCAGCATCTGGTTGACGCTGAAGTGCTTGCCGACGTCGCGGAGCAACTCGATGGCGTTGATCTGGCGGAGCCAGTCGCCGTTGTCGGCCAGGATCGCGTCGGTGGGACCGGCCTGCTCCCCTTCCGGGGTGAAGCGCAGGAAGGCCGACAGTTGACCGGTGAGGTTACCGACCCACTCCCGAACCGTCTCCACCGAGTTCATCTGCCGCTCGGCGTTGGGCTTGGGGTCACCGATGAGGCCGGTCCCACCGCCGACCAGGGCGATGGGACGGTGACCGGCCTGCTGGAAGCGGGCCAGGGTGAGCGCCTGGGTGAGGTGGCCGACGTGCAGGCTTCCCGCGGTCGGGTCGAAGCCGCAATAGAGGGTGATCGGACCATCGGCCAGCGCCTTGCGAAGTGCGTCAAGGTCGGTCGTCTGCGCGATGAGCCCGCGCCACTGGAGTTCGTCGATGATGTCGATCACTGTGTAGCTCTCTGTCGGATAGGCGGGCCCACGGCCCGATCTGCCCACCAGTCTAGGTCGGCCCACCGGGTGCCTCACCCGATTTTCCGGCGTGGGTCACGCCGGCGGGCCGTGTCCCCCGCCCCATCGCGTCTCGCCCGAAACCCGCTCGGGGCACCCCTTGACCATCACGGCTAACCCTATTAGCTTCTAGGTTAAAGGCAATAGCCGACGCGAGGGAGAATCGACCATGCACCATCTGGAACGCCCCGAGGGACGCATCGCCTACGACCTCTACGGTGGGGAGGGGAACAACGACGGGGCCCTCGTGGTCTGTGTTCCCGGCATGTTCGACCACCGGGCGTCCTTCCGCTTCGTCGGCCGGGCCCTGGCCGCCGCCGGGTACCGGGTCGCCGTCATGGACCTGCGCGGCCACGGGGACAGCGACACCACCTTCACCGCTCACGACAGCCGCGCCGCCTCGACCGACGCGATCGCCTTGGCCGAGGAACTGGGCGGGGAACGGGTGGTCATGGTCGGTAACTCCATGGGCGCCGCCGCGGCGACCATCGCCGCCATCGACCGGCCGGACCTGGTCGCCGGTATCGCCCTCCTCGGCCCGTTCCTGCGACAACCGGCTCTCGACCCCGCGACCCGCGCCATGATGCGGATCCTGCTCACCCGACCGTGGGCACCCCGCGCTCTCACCTTCTGGTACGACCGGCTGCACGTCGGACGCACCCCACAGGACCACGCCGACCAAAAGGAACGGGTCCTGCGGATGCTGCGGCCCAAGGAGCGGTTCCGGGCGATCACGGCGACCATCAACGCGCGCAACGAGACGATCGACACGACGGAAGGGATGACGGCCGATGCGGTCGTCATCATGGGCGAGCGGGACCCCGACTGGAAGGATCCGCGAGCCGAGGCCCGATGGGTGTC
This sequence comes from Nocardiopsis listeri NBRC 13360, assembly GCF_001570765.1. GTDB lineage: Bacteria > Actinomycetota > Actinomycetes > Streptosporangiales > Streptosporangiaceae > Nocardiopsis > Nocardiopsis listeri. Next base: position 2,491 of record NZ_BCSH01000081.1, read on the forward strand.
CTCCGTGGTGGGCGGCCGGTCGGTGATGGTGCCCGACTGCGGTCACTACGCCCAATCACAGCGGCCCGACGTGGTCGCCCCGGTCCTTGTGGACCTGATCGAGAAGGTGACCGCCGATGCCTAGGGCCGGGCTGACCCCGGAGGTGGTCGTCACCGAGGCGTCCCGGCTGTGCGACGAACAGGGGTACGAGGCGCTCTCTCTGGCCGCGGTGGCCAAGCGCCTGGGCGTGGCCACTCCCAGTCTCTACAAACACGTCCCGGGGTTGGACGAACTGCGCCGCCGGGTGGCGTTGGCCGCCGTGTCCGACCTGTCCGAACGGCTGCGCACGGCCGCGGTCGGTCTCTCGCGTGGCGCGGCCGTGCGCGCGCTCTTCGCGGCGTTCCGGACCTACGCGCACGAGCATCCCGGGCGATACACCGCGTTGCAGCGGGAGGCCCCACCACCGAAGGAGGCCGAGACCTATGCGGCGTTCGCCCGCCCGGTCGAGGTCATCGCCTCGGTCCTGCGGGGGTTCGACATCCCCGATGACCGCTTGGTGCATGTCATCCGAGCTCTGCGCAGTGCCCTGCACGGGTTCATCGACCTGGAGACGCACGGCGGATTCCAGATGCCGGAGAACCTCGACGAGAGTTACACGTTGCTGGTGGACGGTTTCGTTCGGATCCTCGAACAGTGGCCCGAGACTCGGGGGACCTGATGTTCGCCGGACATTTCGGGGTGTCGGGGTTCGTGAGGGCGTGACGGACTCCGTGTGAGGAACCTCGGCGGTTGCGTGCGTTGCGTGGGGCCACAGCGCCGGTGTGGCACCCCTTCTGATGGGGTCGTCGGCCTTCGACCTCCTCGCTCGGGTCCGTCTTCGAGTTCTTCGGGTCTCCTCGATGGTCCAAGCTTGGAGTGGTCGTGACCTTCTCCCCGCCGGTCGGGGCGCACAGATGTTGGAGTCTCCCGCATGTCGAAGCAGTCCTCCCCCAGGGGTCGAAAGCCGAAGTCCAAACTGGCGGCCCTCGTCAGCACGCTGGTCGGCGTGGTCGTGGTCGTCGTCATCGTGTTGCAGCAGTCGGGGGTGATCGACCTCGGAACCGAAGGGTCCTCCAGCGAGCCGCAGGGCGCCCCCGGCGACGCCTCGGCCTCCGATGTCGACCAGGCCCGTGAGCGTGTCGAGGAGATCCGTGTCGAGGAGGAGAACGACCCGGGCGGCTACGACCGCTCGCTGTTCCCTCACTGGAGCGAAGAGGATGGCTGTTCGACGCGCGAGACCGTGCTGAAGCGCGACGGCGAGGGCGTGGAGATCGACGAGGACTGCCGCTCGACCTCCGGCAGTTGGTACAGCGCCTATGACGGCGAGACGTTCGACGACGCGCAGGATCTCGACATCGACCACATGGTCGCTTTGAAGGAGGCGTGGCGGTCGGGCGCCCACGAGTGGTCGACCGAGGACCGCGGACGGTTCGCCAACGATCTGGACACCACCCAGTTGTGGGCCGTGAGCGCCTCGACCAACCGTTCCAAGGGCGACGCCGACCCGTCGGACTGGCTGCCGCCGCTGGAGTCCTCGCACTGCGACTACGTGGTCTCGTGGATCGAGGTCAAGCACGAGTGGGATCTGAGCATGGACCCGGAGGAGGAGACCGCGGTGCGCGAGGTGTTGGAGGGCTGCTAGCCGCTCAGGCGGGATTCTCCTCGACCACTCCCCTGGCGGTGGCGAGGAGTTCCTCTCGGCCCAGGAGCCCCGAGGTGTCGCGGACCTCCACCGCGACGCCTTCGCCCGGGGTCCAGAAGGCCTCCCGGTCACCGTGCAGGGCGGGGGCACCGTCGTCCCTGGTCAGGTCGGTGAGTTCCCAGGTTTCGGGGTCGCGTTCGTGGTAGCGGGTGAGGAAGGACCGGACCGCGTCCAGATCGACGAACTCGTCGCCGCGCATCACCAGGACCTGGAGCACCACCTGGAACCCGCCACCCTCCTTGGCCTGTTCCCAGGCCCGTGAGGTGAAGGCGACGTCCTCCCATTCGTAGGTGAAGTCGGCGGCCGAGGTCTGTGCCCCGACCTGTTCGGGCAGGTGTGTGACGGTGAATCCGTCCAAGGGTCCTCCTCGGGTTCCTGCGGCCGGCGCGGCCGCGGTGAGCACGAGCGCGAGTACGACGGCCAGGGCCGCCGGGGCCCACCTGGTCAGGGACATTGCGCCTCCACCGGTGGCCACGGGACCGTCCCGCGCCACCCTTTCCATCGTCGGCGCGGCGGCGGCCCGGTACCAGAGTGTCCTCGAACCTGTGGATAACTCCGGTCCGACACACCCTAGGTCCGGGTGGGACGGTGCCCGGCCAGGTGCGAGTCGTAGAGGAACTCGGCGATCGCCAGCGAGGAGGTCGCCGCAGGTGAGGGCGCGTTGCGCACGCACACCACCCGCCCGTGCGTGTCCACGTGGAAGTCGTCCAGCAGGGATCCGTCGCGTCCGAGTGCCTGGGCGCGCACCCCCGCGAGGGCTGGACGCAGGTCGGCGGTGGTGATCTCGGGCAGCAGTCGACGCGCCTGTGCCGCGAACACCGAACGGGACGCGGAAACGACCGTCTCCCGTGCGCCCACCGTCCAGTGTCGGCGGGCCAGACGCCAAAAACCGGGCCAGGTCAGGGTCCGACCGAGTTCGCGTGGGCGCAGGTCCCGGGCGCGGTATCCCTCCAGGGCGGTGGCCAGGATCGCGTTCGGGCCGGCCATGACCTCACCGTGGACGTGGCGTGTCAGGTGCACCCCGAGGAAGGGGTGGCGGGGGTCGGGCACCGGGTAGATCAGGCCCCGGACCAGGTCGCGGCGCTCGGGGACGATCTCGTGGTAGTGCCCGCGGAAGGGGACCACGCGGGGATCGGGGTCGGCACCGGCCATGCGTGCGAGTCGATCGCTCTGTAGGCCACCGCAGAGCACGGCCTGATCGAAGCGGTGTACGACCCGATCGCCCTTGGGGTCTCCGGTGAGGACCTCGGCACCGTCGGAGTCCTGACGCAGGTCCAGGACGGGGGTGTTGAGCAGGACTCGGCCTCCGCCTCGACGTACGTCGTCGGCGAGCTGTTCGGCCACGGCGACGAAGTCCGTGATGGCGGTGGTGGGCGAGTGGAGTCCGGTCAGGCCCACGGCGTGGGGTTCGACGTCGCGGATACCGTCGGGGCCCAGGCGGGTGATGCCGGGTACGCCGTTCTCGCGAGCCGTGCGTTCGATGTCGTCGAGGCGGTCCTCGTCCGCCGTGTCGACGGCGACCAGGAGCTTGCCCGCCTCGCGGTAGGGCAGGTCGTGCTCGGCACAGTACTCGCGGAGCATGCCGACGCCACGACGGCAGAGGGTGGCCTTCAGGGAGCCGGGCCGGTAGTAGAGCCCGGCGTGCACGACACCGCTGTTGTGCCCGGTCTGGTGAGCGGCGACCCGGTCCTCCTTCTCCAGGACGGTGACACGGGTGCCCGGACGCTGGAGGGTGACGTGGCGGGCCAGGGCCAGGCCGACGATCCCCGCTCCGATGATGCCGATGTGTTCGGTGCTGCGCATGGGCGCACGCTAGCAACACTCGGAATACCAGGTCCTGTTGGGTGAACCACGGGGGCGCCCGAATACGTGCCGAAGCGCCGGAGGAGACCCGGAACAAACACTGTCAGAGGGAACGCAGCCCGACGAGAACGGCGTGCAGGATGTCCTGACGTTCCAGCGGTCGCGAGGGACCACAGCGTTGGAGGGCCCCTTCGGCGATCATCGCGGCGACCATGCCGCGGACCTGGCCGACCGGTAGGCGGATCTCGGCCGCGATCTCGGCGACGGTGCGGGCGTGCAGGGCATGGGCGAGGATGGCCTCACGTTCGGGTCTGAGCCATTCCGCCGGGCCCGGGGTTCTGGCTGCCACGACCAGGGAGAGCAGGTCGAGGTCGACCGGTCCGCTTGCACGCCCGGGCACGATGTCCGGTTCCGCCGTGCCCGCGTCGATTGCGTAGGGGCGCAGGAACCGTTCGTTCTCCACGGCCTCTTCGGTGGCTCGGCCCTTGAAGGCGCCGGTTCGGTCGAAGGTGTCTCGTTCCGGACGGCGGGCGTGCCGGCCCTCAGCGTTCACGGTGTCCTCCTGGTGGCGTCCGGGTCGGGAGCGGCGCGATCCCGTGGGGGCCCGACGGACCGAGGTGGGTTTGCGGGCCCGAGGCTCCCACGGTCCACTGCGGCCCGGAGCTGCCGACCCCGTTCTGGACGGAGTGGCCGTTGACGGCACCGGAGACGGTGAGCGGGTTGTCGACCGGTTCGAGCAGGCCGTCGGGGATCAGGGCGGTGGCTCGGGTTCCCCCATAGGGCGAGGGATGGAGCCAGACCCTGACGCCGTGGCGTTCGGCGAGGCGGGCCACCACGAACAGACCCAGGCGCGGGTCGTCGGGCAACGCCATCACGTCGAACTCCGGGGGTTGGGTGAGGGTTCGCTCGGCGGCCGCGTACCCCTGTTCGGACATGCCCAGGCCTCGGTCCTCGATCTCCACCAGCAACCCTTCGGTCGCCGGGGCACAGCCGACGTCCACCGGTGTGCCCGCCGGGGAGAACTGGGCGGCGTTCTCGACGAGTTCGGCGAGCAGGTGGACGATGTCGGCGACGGCCTGTCCGTGCATCAGCACACGGGGCGCGGAGGTGAGTCGGACCCGTTCGAAGTCCTCGGTCTCGGCGATGGCCGCGCGCAGCACGTCCACCAGGGGGCGGGGCTGGCGCCAGCGCCGGGCGGATTGGCCGCCGCCGAGGATGATGAGGTTGTCGGCGTAGCGACGCGCCCGTGTGACCAAGTGGTCCAGGCGGAAGAGTCGGCGCAGGGCCTGGGGGTCCTGTTCCTTGTACTCGATCTCGTCGAGCAGGCGCAGTTGGCGTTGGACGAGGGTCTGGTTGCGAAAGGCGATGCCGAGGAAGGCGCGATTGGCGCCGCGACGGATCTCCGCTTGGCGGACCGCGGCCTCCACCGCGGTGATCTGGGCGCTGTCGAAGGCCTCGGCGACCTGACCGATCTCGTCGTCGCCCTGTTCGTCCAGAGGCGGCAGTTCGTCGATGACGTCGACCTTGTGGCCCTGTTGGGCGCGCTCGACGATGTCGGGAAGGTCCGCGTCCCGTTCCATGATCTGCTCACGCAGCGCGGAGAGGCGTTCGCTGAGGCGGCGGGAGGAGCGGCCGACCAGCGCGATGGCGGTCACACCACCGAGGAGGAGGATGGCGGCTCCGGCCGAATGTATCCAGATCTCCAGGACGGCGGCGTTCCAGGCCAGGTCGACGGTGCGCGCGGTCTGGGAGCGGGTCGACTCGCCCAGGGCCTCGAGGGAGACGGGAGAGGCGGCGTCCCACTCGGCGGCGCCCACCTCCACGGCGGAGTTCCACTCGCTCAGCGGTCCCCCGTCGACCCCGTCGACGCCTTCGGCGACCGGGGGGCGGGTGACCACTCGTCGGCTGAGCCTTTCGGTCTCGGTCCAGGCGGCGTCTTCGGTGATGGTCTCGTGGTCGGTGCCCTCCAGTGTGGCCCGGTAGGAGGCGGTGAGGTAGGTGAAGTGGGCCGTCTCCTCGTAGCTCATCCGGCCTGCCGCGATGACCCCGGCCAGGAGCGCGTCGGCGGTCGCGTAGTCCTCGTAGGCGTTGAGGAGTTCGCGGGTGAGGACGGCGTCGCCCAGGTTCTCCCCTACCCCGGTGGAGTGGACCAGTGCGACGGAGGTGGCCTGGAGGGATTCGATGAGGTCGCCGTATCCGGCCAGGACCGTCGGGCGATCTCCGGACCGGTCGTCGATCGAAGCGCGCAACGCGGTGAGGTCCTCGGTGGCCCCGGCGACCTCGGCTGCGCCGCGACGTACCTCCTGGTCCCGGTCCTTGAAACCCGCGGCCAGATCGATCGCGCTCGCCAAGGCCTCGTCGGTGCGGTCGCGCTGCCCTTCGAGCTCCTGCTGGGCGGTGGATGTCTCTCCCGCTTCCTGGGCGCCAAGGTGCACGACCGACAGACGGCGTTCGGCGCGCAGCTCCTCGGCCGCATCGGACAGGGTCCGGGTGCCCTGGCGCGTCTGGCCGATGTCGCCCACGAGTTGGGCGGACTGGACCGTGCCGACTGCGGCGATGATCAACCAGAGCGCGAGGAAACACAGACTCGGGATCAGGACGATGCGGGTGAGTTGTCCGCGGATCGTCCTGGTGGACGCGTGGTTTCTGCGCATGGCCCCTCCAGCCCGTACGGGTGCCGAGGCTTTCCCTGGAGTGGTGCCCCGGCGGCTTTCGGTCCTGCCGAGGCTATCGAAAAATCATTGCCGTACGTTGTCGAATAATCACAAACAGTTATCCGCACAGGCGCGAAAACCGGGCCGAAACGTGTTAGGTGGACCGGAACCCCCGAATGAACACCCAGGTCACAGCGGATGAGAACAGAACAGGACCGCCCGGTTTCCCGGACGGTCCTGTTCTGAAACCCTCAAGCCATGGGCGTGTCGCGCCCTCAGTCGTCGGGACGGTGACGCGAACCCACCGGTGCGGGCAGCTCCTCGGCGGTCGGCGGCTGCTCCACCCCCAGGGAGTTGAGCACCTCCGCGTAACGCAGGGCGGCGATCTTGCCGAGCAGGCTGTCGGATCCCATCGCCGCACTCGGTCTGGCGCCGAAGCGCTCCGCGAGGTCCGCCAGGCGCTCGGCCGGGAATTCCGGCCCCAGGGCACTGGGCGCGATGACCGGGCGGCGGCTGCCACCCTGGCGCATCTGGTCCATGACCTGTTCGAGCGAGGCCTCGTCCTCCAGGTCGGCGGGCAGGACGGTCAGGCCCAGACGGGCGGCGAGCAGGACCGCGGTCACACCGGCGGCGCCCACCGCACCCTCACCACCGACGGCACCGACGACGACGCCGTCGGCCATCGTGGTGTCGCGTGCGGTGACGCTGATGAGTCGCATCCGGTCGGCGCGGACGAATCCGGCCTCGGCCAGGCGAAGGTGGAGGACCTCGGCGAGCATCGGATGCGGTCCTAGCCCCTCGGTCACCCGGACGTTGGCGTCGACCTCGGAGACCGCGGCCTCGATCGCGTTGTTGGTGGCCGTGTGCGGGGCGGTGACCAGCGGGACCACCACGCCGGCCAGCGGACGGTCATCGCCGTCGTCCAGCTCGGAGAGGGCCTCGGTCAGGGTCTGATCATCGCCCTCGATGTGTCCGTAGCGGATGGTGACCTCGGGGCGGTAGGCCCGAACGAGGTCGGCCATCCGGGCGCCGATCGACTCGCCGTCGGCTCCCCGAGCCTGTTCGGCCGTGCCCGGCACCGCCATGATCAGAGCCGGGGTTCCGAACCAGTTGTCGAAGGACAACGGGTTGCGGTGACGTCCAGAGCGCCGCTTGGGCAGTTCACGTGGGGGAAGTCGGTCAGAGTTTCGCATACCAGGATTCAGACGAGAGGGCGGATGGGTGCGCATGAACAAATCAGGGGTCGCTGCGGCGACATTGTAGCGTTCAACACCACATTCAGGGGTGTATGTCCTGAACGTATACCGGTTCGGCCCCCTCTCGTTGCTCGGGGGCGCCCCCGTCATCCGCTCAAGGCGGGCCTGCGGCCATCGATGACGTGGGTCACCAAACGAACGAGGACGTCCTTCGCCGATCCTCGTTCGCGCGCGTCCGCCATCAGCACAGGTACATGCGCCGAGATGTCCAGGGCCTCCCGTACCTCATCGGTCTCGTATGCGGTGGCGCCGTCGAAGCGGTTGACCGCCACCACGAAGGGGACCTGACGACGTTCGAAGAAGTCGACGGCGTGGAAGCAGGTGTCGAGTCTGCGGGTGTCGGCCAGGACCACCGCGCCCAACGCGCCCTCGGCGAGTTCGTCCCACATGAACCAGAAGCGGTCCTGGCCGGGGGTGCCGAAGAGGTAGAGAACGATGTCCTGGTTGATGGTGATACGGCCGAAGTCGAGGGCGACCGTGGTGGTGGACTTGGCTTCCACCCCCGACAGGTCGTCGACGCCGTAACCCGCCTCGGTCATCACCTCCTCGGTGCTGAGCGGGGTGATCTCACTGACCGCGCCCACCAGGGTGGTCTTTCCGGCGCCGAACCCTCCGGCGACGATGATCTTGACTGCCTGCGGGATCGCCTCTTGGGCGCCCGTCCGGTTCTCAGAGTCTACGGATGCCATCGAGTACCGCCTGAAGCACTTTCTTCTCGGGGAGCTGGGTCATGGGCGCGGCCGCCCGAGTCCGGACGTCGCCTTGGGCGATCAGGTCGCCCAGCAGGATCCTGACGACGGTCAGGGGGATGTCCAGGCGCGCGGAGATCTCCGCGACCGAGATGGGGCGACGGCAGAGGTCGAGGATCTCCTGTCGTTCGGGGTCCTGGGGGCGTCCTTCGTGATCGCCCATCGCCATCACGATGGTGATCATGTCCAGCCGTCCGCCCGCGGTGGGCGGACGGGTGCGGCCCTTGGTGATGGTGTAGGGACGCACCAACGGACCGGTGGGCGCGTCGCCGGTGCGCACACCCGGGGCGGGACCTTCGGAGGTCGGATGGCCTCTCCCCCAATGCCGTGTGCGGTCCCGTCCGTGGAACGGCTCCCGCCCCCGCGCCCCTCGCCGGTCGTACGCGGCACTCATGATCCGACACCTCCCGTGGGAGTGAGCCGGCCGGGGCGGCGGGGCGCGGCGGTGAGGAACTGGCCCACCCGCTTGACCCGCAGGTTCATCTCGTAGGCGACCAGTCCGACGTCGGCGTCCTCGGAGGCCAATACCGCCAGGCAGGCGCCTTCGCCCGCGGCGGTCACGAACAGGTAGGAGTGTTCCATCTCCACCACCGTCTGTCGGACGTCACCGCCTCCGAAGTGCCGTCCGGTGCCCCGTGCCAGGCTTTGGAAGGCCGAGGCCAGGGCCGACAGGTGTTCGGCGTCCTCGGCTCCAAGACCCCGGGACCGGCCGAGCAGCAGCCCGTCGGCCGATAGCACGATCGCGTGACCGGCGCCGACGACGCGGTCGACCAGATCGTCGAGAAGCCAGTCCAGGTTGTCCGCGGCCTTGCTCTTGCCCACCATCTCAGTCGTTCTCTCCCCTGTGGTCGTCGGCAGCTGCACCGACCTGGTCTTCACTTCCGTGTCCGAGCCCGTCGGTACCGATCTCCTCGGCCCGACCGCGCCGGGTTCCGGCGCTGAAGGCGTTCATCATGCGGCGTGCTTGGTCCGGGCTGCGTTGTGCCACCGGTGCGGACTCGGTGGGTTCGCTGTCCCGGAGGCGGGGCGCCAGGCTGGCCTGTTTACGGCGTCGGGGCAGTCCCTCCCGGCCAGGGCCCGCGCCGACCCGCGCGGGTTCGTTCTCGGGTTCGACCCGCGACACACGATCGTCGGTGCCGCGCCCTCTCCCCCGGCGAGGCAGCGGCGGGGGCGTGGTGGTGGTCCCGGAATCGATGTCGGCCCGAGGTTCGTTCGTGCTCTGTGGGTCGGGCACAGGGCGCAGGATCGGGCGTCCGGGCCTGGTCCCCGCTTCCGCGGCGAGCAGGTCGGTGGCGTCGGCTCGCGCATCGAGTCCCTCCGATCCGTTCGAGCCGGACCGGCCCAGGGTGGTGATCCCGACCAGGTCGTGCGAGGGTCCGGAGGCCACCAGGTCGTTGGGGACCAGTACGACGGCCCTGGTCCCTCCGTAGGGCGAGGGGCGCAACTGCACCCCGATGTGGTGTTTGCGCGCCAGGCGGGCCACCACGAACAGTCCCAGGCGTCCGTCGGTCCCGGGGGTCATCATGTCGAACTCGTGACCGTCGGTGAGGGTCCGCTGGGCCTCGCGCTGTACTTCCTCGGTCATGCCCAGGCCGCGGTCCTCGATCTCGATCGCCACGCCCTTGGGGACGGTGCCGGTGTCGATGGTGACGTCGGTGTGCGGCGGGGAGTAGGCGGTGGCGTTCTCCACCAGTTCGGCGAGCAGGTGGATGACGTCGGCGACGACGGATCCCACCAGGGACAGGTCGGGTACGGAGGTGAGTTCGACGCGGGCGTACTCGTCGGTCTCGGAGATGGCACCGCGCAGGATGTCGACCAGGGGCACGGGATGGCGCCAGCGTCGACCCGGTCGTCCCCCGCCCAGGATGATGAGGTTCTCGGCGTGCCGACGGCCGCGGGTGGCCAGGTGATCGAGTTGGAAGAGGCTTTCGAGCAGGTCGGGGTCCTCCTCCTCGCGTTCGACCCGGTCCAGGAGCTGGAGTTGGCGTTGGACCAGCGACTGGTTGCGGTGGGCGATGCCGAGGAAGACCCGGTTGGCCCCGGCGCGGATGTCGGCCTGTTTGACGGCCGCGGCCACGGCGGTGCGTTGGGCGGTGTTGAACGCGTCGGCGACCTGGCCGACCTCGTCGGTGCCGTGGTCGAGCTGTTTCATCTCGGTGTCCAGGTCCACCGACTCCCCGGCCTCCAGACGGCGCACGATCCTGGGCAGGTCGGTGCGAGCCATGGCCAGGGACTGGGCACGCAGGGTGGCCAGTCGGTGGGTGAGCCGACCGGCCGAGCGGGAGGCGACACCGTAGGCGACGGTGCCGGCGAACAGCGAGATGATGCCGCCGCCCACGGCCAGGGTGAACATCCAGGAACTGGACGACTCGGTGGCCTCGACCACGGCGGCCGAGTGGTCCGCGACCGTGGCGGTCAGGACCCCTTCGGTCCGGTCGGCCGCCTCGCGCCAGTCGCCGAGGCCACCGGGGACGGAACGGTCACTCGTCTGTTCGCCGGTGAGGGGGTCGATGCCGACCGTGGCCTCGTGGTGGGCCAGGGTGTCGGTGATCTCCGTCGCCCGTGCCCAGTGTTCGGAGTCCAGGAGCCCGGCGATGTCGACGGAGGCCTCGCCCTCGGACGTGGCCAGGGATTCCAGGCGACCGGAGACCTCCCCGTTCAGGGAGGCGAGGTCGGCGCGGCGTCGCGGATCCAGTTCGCCTTCGGCCAACGCGCCGCTGACGACGGCGTCGGCGTGGGCGAAGCCCTCCTGGGCCCAGAGCAGGTCACCGGTGGTTGCGGCTTCGAGCGCGGCGGGACCGTCGTCGAACCCTCGGACGGTGTGTTCGTAGAGGCGCACTCCCAGCCGCGCGGCCTCCGTGTAGACCCCCATGGTCTCCGTGGCCTCCCCCGGTTCGACGAGGTCGGCGGCGCGCCTGGCCTCGACCGCGGAGAGGGCTTCTCGAAAGGCGCTCGCGCGCGGGTCCGGGTCCTCGGGATCGACCGCGAGGGTGTCCCAGACCTCGCGGACCCCTTCCAGCGCGGTATCGGTCTCGCCCGCCGCCGTGGCCCACTCGCCACGACGCTCCGCGTCGGGGGCGGCCAGGTACTCGGCGCTCACTCGTCGTTCGTGTTGGAGCGCGGTGAGCGCGGCGGTGAGTTCGGCCGCGGCCCGACCGTCGGTGACCGAGGAACGCAGGGAGACCGCCTGCGCGAGGGTGGCCGAGCTGAGCACGACGAACAGCACGAGGAAGGTGATGCCGGGAATCAACACGATGCGGTTGAGCTGTGTTCTGATCCCGGACCCCGGGCCTGCGGACTGTCCCACTGCGCTCCTCCCCCGGCCATGGCCGCGGGCACCGAACGACGCCTGCCGAAGTGGCTGTCCCCACGCGAGCGATGACGGCTCGTACAGAGGGGAACACGTGTGGTGCCCGCAGTGTCAGGACGCTATCGCACAGCCCCCGGCGCTGTACGGGGAATTCCACATCGGTCGTGGAAACCGCGTCACCTCGGGTGATGCGGACGCGCTACCGCTGAGCGCCTCCGCTAGCGCTTCGGCGTGTTCGGACGCCGGGAAATCAGGAACCTTCGGCACCTACGGTGTGATGGCTCGTACCCCACAACCACACCTACGGCACCTCCCCGAGCCTTCGAAGAACAGGGCCTGACGACGCCCGAACCACAACCCCCTACCGCCGAGCACCACCGCTAACGCTTCGGCATGTTCGGACACCGGGTCACCGAACAGCGTCTACGCGCTGAAGCCCTTGCGGTGCTCCTCGACGGCGGAGCGCAGCCGCTCCAGTTGTTCGGCGACCCGGACCGGAGCGGTACCGCCCTTGCCCGCGCGGGAGGCGAGGGAACCGGGGACGGTGAGGACCTCGCGGACGGCCGGGGTGAGGTGCCCGGAGATCGCGGCGAGGTCCGCGTCGGTCAGGTCGGGCAGGTCGATGCCGCGTTCCTCGCACACGCGCACGCAACCGCCGGCGATCTCGTGGGCGTCCCGGAAGGGCACCCCTTCACGGACCAGCCACTCGGCGATGTCGGTGGCCAGGGAGAAGCCCTGCGGGGCGAGCTCGGCCATCCGTTCGGTGTGGAAGGTCAGGGTGGCGACCATGCCGGTCATGGCGGGCAGTAGCAGGTGGAGGCTGTCCACGGCGTCGAAGACGGGTTCCTTGTCCTCCTGTAGGTCCCGGTTGTAGGCCAACGGCAGACCCTTGAGGGTGGTGAGCAGGCCGGTGAGGTCGCCGACCAGGCGACCGGCCTTGCCTCGGGCCAGTTCGGCCACGTCGGGGTTCTTCTTCTGCGGCATGATCGACGAACCGGTGGAGAAGGCGTCGTCGAGCGTGACGAAGGAGAACTCCTTGGTCGCCCAGAGGATGATCTCCTCGGACAACCGGGACAGGTCCACACCGATCATCGCGGTGACGAACGCGAACTCGGCGACGACGTCGCGCGAGGCGGTGCCGTCGATGGAGTTCTCCACCGAGTCGGGGAATCCGAGTTCGGTGGCGACCTCCTCCGGGTCCAGCCCGAGGGAGGAACCGGCCAGGGCACCGGATCCATAGGCGGAGACGGCGGCGCGGCGGTCCCAGTCCCGAAGCCGTTCGACGTCGCGGATCAGCGGCCAGGCGTGGGCCATCAGCTGGTGGCCGAGCAGGATCGGCTGGGCGTGCTGCAGGTGTGTACGGCCGGGCATGGCGGCGTCGGGGTGGGCCCCGGCCTGGTCGGCGAGGGCGCGCACCAGGTCGAGCAGCCCATCGGTGATGGCGCGGGCCTCCTCGCGCAGGTACATGCGGACCAGGGTGGCGATCTGGTCGTTGCGGGAGCGTCCCGCGCGCAGCCGACCGCCGAGTTCGGCGCCGACCCGCTCGATGAAGCCGCGTTCGAGCGCAGTGTGCACGTCCTCGTCCGCCAGGACGGGGGTGAACTCGCCCGAGGCCACGTCGACCTCCAACCGGTCGAGTCCCTCGATCATGCGATCGAGTTCGTCGGCGTCGAGCAGTCCGGCCCGGTGCAGGGCACGGGCGTGGGCGCGCGAACCCGCGATGTCGTGACGGGCCAGCCGCCAGTCGAAGTGGGTGCTCAGCGACAGACGGGCCAGGGCCTGGTCCGGTCCGCCCTCGAAGCGGCCGCCCCACAGGCGCAGGGCCTCGGGCTGGTCGGCCATGGTGTTCTCCTTGAGTGTTCGGTCGGTGTGGACGGTGCGGGTGCCGTCAGGGTCTGCGGTCGGCCAGTCGGAGGAGGGCGGCGGCCAGGTCCTCCCCGCCTTGGGGGTCGCGGGAGATCACCAGGATGGTGTCGTCGCCGGCGATGGTGCCCAGGATGGCGTGGAAGTCGGTGTGGTCGATGGCCGACGCCAGGAACTGCGCGGCCCCGGGCGGGGTGCGCACGATGACCATGTTGGCGGAGGCCTCCGCGGAGACGAGGAGGTCCTCGGCGAGTCGGTTCAGGCGTGCGCCGGAGACCTGTTCCAGGTCGAGGCTGTCGGGACGGGTGCGTTGCAGGCGCTCGCCGCCCTCTCCCGGCAGGACGTAGGCCAGGTTGCCGTCGGCGGTGCGAAGTTTGACCGCGCCGAGTTCGTCCAGGTCCCGGGAGAGGGTGGCCTGGGTGACCTGCACACCGCCCTCGGACAGGCGTTTGGCCAGCTCGCCCTGGGAACGGACGTCCTCGCGGGTGAGGACGTCCGTGATTCTCGCGTGTCTGGCCGCCTTGGTCATGGGGGCGGTGGTGCCGCCGTCGTTGTTCGTCATCCCCGGGTCGGCAGCTTGTCGTTCTCGTCCAGGAGGAAGGCCAGGAGGGCCTTTTGGGCGTGGCGGCGGTTCTCCGCCTCGTCCCAGACCACGCTCCGGGGGCCGTCGATGACCCCGGCGGTGATCTCCTTGCCGCGGTAGGCGGGCAGGCAGTGCAGCACGATCGACTCGGGGTGGGTGGCCTCCATGAGCGCCTCGTCGACGATGTAGGGGCGGAAGGGCGCCTCGCGGGACTCCTCCTCCCCTTCCTGGCCCATGGAGACCCAGGTGTCGGTGGCGACCACGTCCGCGTTGTCGGCGGCCGCGCGGGCGTCGGTGGTGACGGTGATCGAACCGCCGGTGGCGGCGGCGAGCTCTCGGGCACGGGTGAGGACCACCGGGTCGGGGTGGAAGCCCTCCGGCGCTCCGATCCGTACGTGCATGCCGGCTGTGGCGCAACCCACCAGGTAGGAGTGGGACATGTTGTTGGCGCCGTCTCCCAGATAGGCGAGGGTGAGGCCGGCCAGGGCGCCCTTGTGCTCCCGGATCGTTTGCAGGTCGGCGAGGATCTGGCAGGGGTGGAACTCGTCGGTGAGGGAGTTGACCACCGGCACGCTGATGTGGCGGGCCAGGTTCTCCAGGTCGGCCTGGGCGAAGGTGCGCCAGACGACGGCGGCGACCTGGCGTTCCAGGACCCTCGCGGTGTCCTCCAGGGGTTCACCGCGTCCCATCTGGGTGCTGCCGGAGTCCAGCACGAGCGGGCTGCCGCCCAGGTCGGCCACGCCCACCGAGAAGGACAGGCGGGTCCGGGTGGAGGGCTTGTCGAAGATGAGGGCGACGGTGCGCGGGCCGGACAGGGGCCGGTGGCCGAAACGGTCCCTCTTCATCTCGTCGGCCAGGTCCAGGACCTGAGCCTGTTCCTGAGGGCTGAGGTCGTCGTCGCGCAGGAAGTGACGGGTCATGGCTGCGGCTCCTTCGTCGCGGCGGCCTCTGCGGCGTCCAGGATGGTCGGCAGGGCCTCGATGAACACCCCGATCTCCTCGGGTGTGATGACCAGGGGCGGGGCGATACGGATGGTGTCGGGGGCCACCGCGTTGATCAGGAACCCGCGGACCGCGGCCTGTTCCTGGACGTGGGCGGCGTGCGGGCCGGTGAGTGCGAGGGCGCGCCACAGGCCACTGCCGCGCTGGCCCGCCAGCAGGGGATGGTCGATGCCTTCGAGGTGTTCGGCGAACACCCCGCCCATCACCTGGACATGCTCCAGCAGGTTCTCTTCCTCGATGGTGTCGATGACCGCGAGCGCCGCGGCGCAGGCCACCGGGTTACCGCCGAAGGTGGAGCCGTGGTCGCCCTTGTGGAAGGCGTCGCCGAAGCGGCCGAAGCCGATGGTGGCGCCGATCGGCAGGCCACCGCCCAGGCCCTTGGCGAGGGTGAGCACGTCGGGACGCACGTCCTCGGCCTGGTGGGCGAACCACGCGCCGGTGCGGCCGATGCCGCTCTGGATCTCGTCGAGGACGAAGGCGGCTCCGGTGCGGTCGCACAGGGCGCGTACTCCGGCGAGGTAGCCCTCCGGCGCGGGGACGACCCCGGCCTCACCCTGGGTGGGTTCGAGGAACACTGCGATGCAGTGCTCGTCGACGGCCTCGCCGAGCGCGTCCAGGTCACCGTGCGGGACGAAGCGCACGTCCATGCCGAAGGGACCGAAGGGTTCACGGATGGCGTCCTTGCCGGTGAGTGCGAGCGCGCCGGAACTACGACCGTGGAAACCCTTGTCGATGGCGACGAAGTAGTGGCGGGCGGGGCCGGCCGCACGCTTGACCAGCTTCAGTGCGGCCTCGTTGGCCTCGGTGCCGGAGTTGGCGAGGAAGACCTTGGCGTCCCCGCCGACCAGGTCGATGAGACGTTCGGCGAGTTGGACCTCGCGCTCGTGCACGAACAGGTTGCTGGTGTGGGCGAGGGTGGCCGCCTGACGGGCGACCGCCTGGACCAGGGCGGGGTGTCCGTGTCCCAGGGCGGAAACGGCGATGCCCGCGATGAGGTCGAGGTACTGGCGTCCGTCGGCGTCGTAGACCTCGCAGCCGCGCCCGAGGGTGAGGGCGATCGGTGGGACCCCGTAGTTGGGCATGAGCGAGGCTTCGAAGCGCTCCCTCAGTTCGCTGCTGGTCACTTTGTCTCTCCCGGGTTCGTACCGTCGGTGTGGGTGGGGCGCCAGGGGCGCGGGTAGTGGCCGTTGCCGCCGAGCAGTTCGGCTTCGAGTACTTCGTCGGCGACCATGGTGCCCACGCCCCGGTCGGTGAAGACCTCCAGGAGCAGGGAGTGCGGGACCCGACCGTCGATGATGTGGGCTTGGGGAACGCCGCCCTCGACCGCGTTCAGGCACGCCTCCATCTTGGGGAGCATGCCGGAGGACAAGGAGGGCAGCACGGCGCGCAGCTCGTCCACGTTCAGTCGGCTGATGAGGTCGGTGTTGGCCGGATAGTCGGCGAACAGACCCTCGACGTCGGTGAGCATGATGAGCTTGCTGGCGCCGAGCGCGACCGCGAGGGCGGAGGCGGCGGTGTCGGCGTTGATGTTGTAGACGCCGCCGTCGTCGGCGCGGGCGACGCTGGAGACGACGGGGACGCGACCGTCCGCGATCAGGGCGGAGATCGCTCCGGGGTCGACCCCCTGGACCTCGCCGACACGGCCGATGTCGACCGTCTCTCCGTCGACCTCCACGTTCTTGCGTTCGGCGTACAGGAGGTTGGCGTCCTCACCGGACATGCCTACGGCGAAGGGGCCGTGCTGGTTGATCAGGCCGACGATCTCTCGGTTGACCTGGCCGGTGAGCACCATACGGACGATGTCCATGGCCTCGTCGGTGGTGACGCGCAGGCCGGCGGTGAAGGTGGACTCCACCCCGGAGCGTTCGAGCATGGCGCTGATCTGGGGGCCGCCGCCGTGGACGACGACGGGACGCAGTCCGGCGTAGTGCAGGAAGACGATGGATTCGGCGAAGCGGACTCGCAACTCCTCGCTGATCATGGCGTTGCCGCCGTACTTGACCACGACGGTGCGTCCGTGGAAGCGCGAGAGCCAGGGCAGCGCCTCGATGAGGTTGGCCGCCTTGTCCAGGGCCCGGGCCTGGTCCTGTGCGGTGCGGGAGTTCATGCGGTGACCTGCTTGTCTTCGGTTGTGGGGGGATCGGCGTCGAGCTGGGCGGCGAGTTCGGCGCACACCCGGGCCAAGAGGTCCCGGACGACGTTCTCGTCGGCGGGGCCCTCGGTGGCTCCGCCGGCCATGAACAGCACCATGTCGTTGGTTCCGGTCAGCGGCGCGAAGGTCTCGGCGACGGCTTCCTCGACCATGTCCTGACACTGCCGGTGGTCCAGGTCGGCGTCGGTGGTGAGGACGCACAGGACCGATCCCAGGGAGGGGTCGGGGCCCTTGGCCATACCACCGACGGTGATCCCCCCTTCGCGCCGGAAGGCGATCTTGGCGACGGTGTCGTTGGTGCGGATGGCGTCGGAGGCGGCCAGGCCCCCGCCTCTTCCGGCCTCGGCTACGGCCTTGGTCAGACCTTCCTCCAGGGTGTCCAGGGGTGGTCTGGTCCCTACCGGGCCGGCCGCGCCCAGCACGATCTCGGCGGCGGAGTCGGCGAGCAGTTCGGCGGCGCGTTCTGCTTGGGAGTGGGCGTCCTGGAAACCGAGCGGTCCGGTGCCGGCGTTGGCGCAGCCGGAGTTGAGGACCACGGCGCGCACACGTCCGCCCGCGACGACCTGGCGGGACCACAGGGTCGGCGGGGCCGGGTCCGGGTGGTCGCCGAAGACCGCTCCGGCGGCCCGGGAGGGCCCGTCGTTGATCACGATGGCGACGTCACGGCGGTTGTTGGCGGAGACGCCGGCGTGGACGCCCGCCGCGCGGAAGCCCTGGGGTGCGGTGACACTCATGGGGTGTCTCCTTTCCTCAGGGCGCGACCGCGGCGAGCGGCAGTCCGGTGGTCTCGGGGAGACCGAGGGCGAGGTTGGTGCTCTGGATGGCGCCACCGGCGGTGCCCTTGGTGAGGTTGTCCAGGGCCGCGACGGCGACCATGCGGCCGGCTTCGGCGTCCACGGTGACCTGCACGAGGGTGGTGTTGGCGGCCAGAGTCATGGCGGTGTTGGGCCAGGTGCCCTCGGGCAGCAGGTGGACGAAGGGTTCGTCGGCGTAGGCGGTCTCGTAGGCGGCACGGACCTGGTCGACGGTGACGCCGGGTTTGAGGGGCGCGGTGCAGGTGGCGAGGATGCCGCGGGGCAACGGGGCCAGGACCGGAGTGAAGGACAGGCCGACCGGCTCTCCGGTGACGGAGGTGAGGTTCTGGATGATCTCGGGGTTGTGCCGGTGGGCACCGCCGACCCCGTAGGGGCTGAGCGCACCCATGATCTCGCTGCCGACCAGGTTGGGCTTGGGCGCCTTGCCCGCGCCGGAGGTGCCGGTGACGGCGACCACGGTCAGGTCGGGTTCGACGAGCTGTTCGGCCAGACCGGGGAAGAGCCCGAGGGTGGCGACGGTGACGTGGCAGCCGGGGACGGCGACCCGGCGGGCGTCGGTGAGCCGTTCCCGCCGACCGGGGAGCTCGGGCAGGCCGTAGGGCCAGGTTCCGGCGTGGGGGGTGCCGTAGAAGCGTTCCCAGGCGGCGGCGTCGTCGAGGCGGAAGTCGGCGCCGCAGTCGACCACGAGGACGTCGTCGCCGAGTTCTCGGGCGATGTCGGCGGACCGGCCGTGCGGCAGGGCGAGGTAGACGACGTCGTGACCGCGCAGTTCCTCGATCGTGGTGGGGGCCAGGATCCGATCCGCGAGCGGCAACAGGTGGGGCTGGTGCTGGATGAGGGGGGTGCCGGCGTTGCCGCCGGCGGTGACGGTTCCGATCTCGATCTCGGGGTGTCCCAGGAGCAGGCGCAGCAGCTCACCTCCGGCGTAGCCGCTGGCCCCGGCGATCGCCGCTGTGTATCCCATGGTGAGACCCCCTCTTCGAAATGGATTGGACCATCATGCATGCCCTTGCAAGTTTATGCAACCAGGTTCGAGGGTGGCCACCATCGCTCACGTGACATGGGTGACACGGTCACCCCGCGCCGCCCGAAGAACTCCGATCAGCGGCCGGGCATGCGAGTGGCGATACCCGCCAGACGCGAGGTGTTGCCCTTGCCGCTGGAACGGAACTCGCGGCGGTCGGCGGTGCGGTACAGGCCGTTCACGAGCTGGGTGCCGACCCGGCGCAGCGACTCGGGCTCCCAACCGCCGGCCTCGTGGCCGACCCAGGGCAGCCGGGTCAGGTCGGTGCGGCGCCCCAGGACGAGGTCGCGCAGGGTCCGCCCGGCCAGGTTGCTGATCGAGACACCGCTGTGGGCGTAGCCACCGGCCCAGGCCAGGCCGGACTCTGCGTCCAGCTGCACGGTGGGCGACCAGTCCTTGGGCACCCCCAGCACCCCGGACCAGGCGTGCTCGACCGGAACGTCGCAGACCTCGGGGAACATACGGGTCAGGGCGCGCCACAGTTCGACGATGGCCTGTGGTTGGGTGACGCCCTCGTCCACCGGGGAGGCTCCGGGCCGCTTGGACTCGCCTCGACCGCCGACGGCGATGCGCCCGTCGGCGGTGCGCTGAGCGTAGACGTAGGCGTGCGCCGCGTCGCCGAGGACCTCGCCGCCCTCCCAACCGATCCCCTTCCACAATGCGTCGGGAATGGGTTCGGTGACGATCATCGACGAGCGCATGGGGCGCCACTTGCGGCTCTGACCGCGCAGGGTTCCGGTGAAGCCCTCGGTGGCGCGGACGACGTGGTCGGCCCGCACGGTGCCGTGGTCGGTGACCACGGCGGGGCGTTCGGCGCCCTGGCGAGGGCGGATCTCCTCGACCGTGGTGCCCTCGAACAGTTCCACGCCCAGGTCCTCCACCACGCGCGCCAGCCCGGTGACCAGCTTGGCCGGGTGCAGGCGGGCGGCGTGCGGCGTGTAGCCGGCGGCGACGGCGTCGCGCACGGCGATGCGGGGGGTCACGTCGGGGTCGACCATGTGGAAGTCGTCGGGCCAGTAGCCCCAGTCCTGGAGGTACTCGATGTGCCCTTGGAGGCGGATGCGCTGGGCCTCGTTGCCGGCGACCAGGTACATGCCGCCCTTGACCTGGTCGGCGTCGATGCCCTCGGTCTCCAGGACCGAGAGCACCTCGTCGACGGTGGTCATCAGGCCGCGTTGGAGGGCGACCATGGACGACTTGCCGTGTGACTGTGCGTAGCTCTCCCGTGAACCGGCGAACTCGGCCGAAAGCCACCCTCCGTTACGACCCGACGCCCCGAAGCCGGCGAACTCGCGTTCGACCACGCACACACGCAGGTCGGGCTGGTCCTTCTTCAGGTAGTAGGCGGTCCACAGGCCGGTGTAACCGGCTCCGACCACGCAAACGTCGTAGTCGGCGTCGCCCGAGAGGGGGTCTCGACGTTGAGGCGATCCGGTGTCACGGAACCAATGGGAGACGCCTCCGTTGGCGAAACGCGTGGACCGGGGAATCGGCCTCAGCTGGGCAGCAGTGGTGAAAAGCCTCATGATTCCCCCCGGAACATCCGTGCCACCGACCCACCCCGCGCTGGGCCCTGGCCTTTGGCCAACCTACATGGGTAACGACCATGCGTGGGATGTTTTCTGCACATTCGAGAGGATCCCGAGCCATTTGAACGGGGATTCGACTACGCAGAGTTCTGAGACCCTCAGCTCGAACTGTCACGGAGCGTACGCGCGATGGTGGCGAGTTGTCGAACGCCCTCGCCCCCCAGCGGGGCGAGCACGTGTTCGTGCAGTCGTTCGACGTGCTTGTCGCGCGCGGCGCTGATGAAGGCCAACCCGCTCTCGCTCAGGGTGGCGTAGACGACTCGTCGGTCCTCGGCGCAATTGTTCCGCACCAGGTAGCCCTCCTTCTCCAGCCGGTCGGCGAGCTTGGTGAAGCCACCGGTGCTGAGACTGACCTCGCGGGCCAGGCGACTCATCGGCAACCGGTGGTCGGGGGTGCGCTGAAGCCGGATGAGCACTTCGAACCAGGGACCGGCCATGTCCTTGCCGTCGGGGGTTATCCCCCTCAGGAGCTTGGGCTCGATGGAGTGCATCGCCTCGGAGACCAACCCCCATGCGGTGATGAGGTCGTCGTCGCTGGGACGGTTCTCGCTCTGTGTGTTCTCGACGCCGTCGATCGGTTGCGCGGTCATCTGTCCCCCAGTTCGTCGCCCAGGGCGCACGAATCAGGCCACACCCCAGAGAAATATCTTCCGAGTAAATATTACTCGAATATAGCAGTCAGGGACAGTAGTTTCCTAGAAAAATAAATATCCCGTCGGCGCGCTCGCGCCGACGGGCGGGTGCCTGACCCGTGTACGGGAGCCCACCCGGGCTCCCGTCGTCAGTGTCGTGCCATCACGGCGTCCAGTGACGCCGCCAAGGTGTTGGCCATGTGGTCGATCTGTTCCCAGGTGATCACCAGTGGAGGCGAGACCAACAGGGCCCTGGGAATCGGGCGTACGATCACCCCTCGGGTACGGGCCTCCGCGAAGACCTCCGCCGTGGTGATCCCCCGTTCGGTGAGCGCCTCCTCGGTGAGTTCCACCGCGCCCATCACCCCGACACCGGAGCGGACCTCTGCCACCAGTGGGTGGTCGGCCAGTCCGCGCAGCGCCGAGTCCAGGTGCGTCTCCACCTCGCGAGAGACCGTGAACAGGTCCTCCCGCTCCAGGATGTCCAGGTTGGCCAAGGCCGCCGCGCAGGCGGACGGGTGGCCGGCGTAGGTGGTGCCGTGCAGGAAGGGGTGACCCTCCTGGTTCCAGAACGGGTCGGCCACCCTGCCGTTGACCATGACCCCGCCCAGTGGCAGGTATCCGCTGGAGACGCCCTTGGCGAAGACGATCATGTCCGGGCTCACTCCGAAGCGCTCGATCCCGAACCAGTTGCCCATGCGCGCGAATCCACAGATGACGCTGTCCACCACGAACAGCACACCGTACTTGCGACAGATCCGCGCGACCTCGGTGAAGTATCCGTCCGTCGGCAGGAACACGCCGCCGGCCCCGATGACGGGTTCGGCGAAGAAGGCGGCGACCCGGTCGGCCCCCACCCGAAGGATCTCCGCCTCCAGCGCGGCCGCGGAGTCGTGCGGGATCACGGAGGTGTCCTCGATGAGGCGACCGTGCCCGCTGCGGAAGCGCTCCATCCCGATGATGCTGGTACCGAAGCCGTTGAGGCCGTGGTAGCCGCCGGTGCGGCTGATCAGGTGTTGCCGGTCGGGCTGCCCCAGCGCCGCCCAGTAGCTACGGGCGAGCTTGGCGGCGGTGTCGATCGATTCCCCTCCTCCACAGGTGAGGATGGTGCGCGGGTCCTCGATCGGAGCGTGCGCGGCCAGGCGTTCGCTCAGCTCCAGGGCGGGTTCGTTGGCGAAGTCCCCGTAGATGGTGTAGGCGTCCAGCGTGTTCATCTGGCGGTGGACCGCGTCCGCGATCTCGGTGCGACCGTGCCCGACGTTGCAGTACCAGAGGCTGGCCGTGCCATCGAGGTAGCGGTCTCCGGACCGGTCCCACAGCCACACGCCCTCGGCGCGGGCCACCACGAACTCCGGGCCCTTGGCCACGGTGTTCATATCGCAGAAGGTATGCCAGAGACGGCTGGGCTCCCGGTGTTCCTTGGGAGTGAGCGCGGACGAGACAACCGTTTCGGTCATATGGCGACCTCCGAGCCGTGACGTGCGCGAAAACGCGCAGTGGAAAACGGATCCGACCCCTTACCCGGGCGCCCAGGTTGTGTCAGGTGATTGCAGGCTAATTTGTCGACCCGCTTCTCAGCAAGAGCCAAAACGAAGGCTCATGCCCCGAAACACAAACTTCATGCCTGCTACCCCCGGCCATGACCCCCAAAACCCCTGCTGTGCAGGAAAAACAGGCCCAAAAAAATCTTGGAATCCGGGGTCACTCATCGGACGTTTCGCAAACCTACGGGGGTTCCGAGCGACTCTGAGAAACTCCGTTGAAGATCGGGGCACCGTTCTGGCACAAAAGGCGGGGCGGGTCTCTCTTCCGAGAGAGCCCGCCCCGCCCACGCGTGAACGGCGTGTCGCCGAGGTCAGTCGCGCAGAACCGCTCCGGTGCGTTCGGTGGCCAGGGCCACGGCCGCGTCGCGGGCCGCTCCGGCCTCCTCCGCGGTCAGGGTCCGGTCACCGGCGCGGAAGCGCAGCGCGAAGGCGACGGACTTACGCCCCTCCTCCACCTGCTCACCGGTGTAGACGTCGAACAGGCGCACGCTCTCCAGGAGTTCACCGGCGCCCTCCGCCAGGGCGGAGCCGATGTCGCCGACCGGGACGGACTCGTCCACCACCATGGCCACGTCCTGGGTCGCCACCGGGTAGGTGCGGACCTCGGGCGCGGAGACCTTGGTGCGGGCACTCTCGATCCGGTCGAGGTCGAGCTCCATGGCGGCGGTGCGCTCGGGCAGCGAGAACGCCTTGACCGTACGTGGGTGCAGCTCACCGGCGTGTCCGACGAGCACCCGCTCGCCACCCACCCTCACGTACAAGGCCGCGCAACGCCCCGGGTGCCAGGGCGCCAGGGCATCGGCCTCGACCTCCAACCCCACACCCGCCACGCGAGCGACGTCACGGGCGGCCTGGATCGCGTCGGCCCAGGAGGCCTGTCGTCCCGGACCCCACCAGCCGGTGTGCTCTGCGGCCCCGGTGAGCACCACAGCCACCCGGCGCGGCTGCTCGGGAAGGGCCGCGTCGATGCGGGCCAGTTCCTCATCGCTCGGGCGACGGTCCACCGGGGGCAGCGGTGCGCGTCCGGCCCCGGGCCTTGGCCGGTAGACCAGGCCCATCTCGAACAGGGCGACGTCGGTCAGGCCACGACCCACGTTGCGCGCCAAGGCCTTGAACAACCCCGGCAGCAGCGTGGTGCGCAGCAGCGGTTCCTCGTCGTTGAGCGGGTTGGCCAGGCGCACGTTGTCACGACGGGGGTCGTCGGCGGTCAGCTGGAGCCCGTCGAGGTCGCGCTCGCCCACGAACGGGTAGGCCAGTACCTCGTTGTAGCCGGTGGCGGCCAGGGTACGGCCCACCGCCCGACGCAGCCGCTGGCTCTCGGTGAGTCCGCGACCGGATCCCTTGAAACCGATCGAGGGAATGTTCTCGTACCCCTCGAAACGGATGACCTCTTCGGCGATGTCGTTGGGTTCGGTCAGGTCCGGCCGCCAGGACGGCGGGGTCACCATGAGCACGTCGCCGTCGGCCTCGTAGGAGCACCCGATGGCGCGCAGCCACTTCTCGGTGGTGCCCTCGGGGTAGTCGATCCCGGCCACGGACCCGGCGTGCCCGGTGCGCACCGCGATGGTGGTGGGCTCGGACGGGTGGTGGACGTGGGTGTAGGCCGACTCCACCGTGGCGCCGCCCAGTTCGGCCAGCAACCGGACCGCGCGGGTGGCGGCGACGAGCTGCACCTGAGAGTCGATGCCACGCTCGAAGCGACGCGAGGCCTCCGAGGAGAGCTGGTGTCGGCGCGAGGCACGGGCGATGTGGCGTGGTTCGAAGTGCGCGGACTCCACCAGCACCGAGCTGGAGGTCGACCCGATCTCGGTGTCGACTCCGCCCATGACGCCGGCCACCGCCTGGGCGGCGGACTCGTCGGCGATGACGATGTCGTCGACGTCCAGGGAACGCTGGACGTGGTCCAGGGTCTCCAGCTTCTCGCCCGCCTCCGCGGCGCGCACGGTGACGGTGCCGTCGAGCCGGTCACGGTCCCAGGCGTGCAGCGGCTGGCCGAGTTCGAGCATCACGTAGTTGGTGACGTCCACGGCCAGGGCGACGGGGCGTACCCCGCCCTGGTGCAGGCGGCGCTTCATCCACAGCGGGGTGGGCGCCTCGGGGTCGAAGCCGGTGGCGCCGCGCAGCACGAGGCGGTCGGCCAGGGCCGAGTCGGCGATGGCACCGGGGTGGCCCTCCCCGGTGGGCTCGTCGATACTCATCTCGGCGGGGTCGTGGAAGTCGACCCCGTACAGGGCCGCCACGTCGCGGGCCACGCCGCGCATCGACAGGGCGTAGCCGCGGTCCGGGGTGACGGCGATGTCGAGGACGTCCTCGCGCAGACCGAGGGCGGCGATGGCGTCCTCGCCCACCGCACCGAATCCCTCGGGCAGCACGACGATGCCGGTGTGGTCCTCCCACAGGCCGAGCTCGGTGGCCGAGCAGATCATCCCGGCGGACATCTTGCCGTAGGTCTTGCGCGCACCGATCTTGAACCCGCCGGGCAGTTCGGCGCCGGGCAGGGAGACGACGACCAGGTCTCCCTCGGAGAAGTTGCGGGCACCGCAGACGATCTCCTGGGGCTCACCGGTGCCGTTGGCCCCGCCGACGTCCACCCTGCAGTAGCGGATGGGCTTCTTGAAGCCGGTGAGTTCCTCGATCTCCAGTACACGGCCGAAGACGATCGGGCCGGTCAGGTCGGCGCCGAGCTCGTCGACGGTCTCGACCTCCAGACCCGCAAGGGTCAGGCGGGAGGCCAGTTCGCGGGCGGTGACGTCGGCGGGAAGCTCGACGTACTCGCGTAGCCAGGTCAGGGGAACACGCATCAGATCTCACTCCCGAACGCCGAGGTGAAACGCGTGTCACCCTCGACCATGTCGCGCATATCGCGCACACCGTGCGCGAACATCAGTGTTCGTTCCACTCCCAGGCCGAAGGCCCATCCGCTGTAGACCTCGGGGTCCACCCCGGCGGCGGTCAGCACCCGTGGGTTGACCACGCCGCAGCCGCCGATCTCGATCCAGCCCTCGCTGGAGCAGGTGCGGCACGGTGCGTCGGGGTCTCCCATCGACGCGCCCCGGCACACGAAGCACTCCATGTCGACCTCTGCGGAGGGCTCGGTGAACGGGAAGTAGGAGGCGCGGAAGCGGGTCCGCAACGCCTCACCGAAGAAGGACTCGACGAAGGTGTCGATGGCGCCGCGCAGGTGCGCCATCGTGATTCCCTTGTCGACCACCAGGCCTTCGAGCTGGTGGAAGACCGGGGTGTGGGTGGCGTCGAGCTCGTCGGTGCGGAAGGTCTTTCCCGGCGCGACGACGTAGACCGGAAGCTCACGGGTGAGCAGGGAACGCACCTGCACCGGGGAGGTGTGGGTGCGCAGGACCATGCCGGACTCCCCGCCCTCGGGTCCCTCCACGAAGAAGGTGTCCTGCATGGTGCGCGCGGGGTGGTCGGGCTGGAAGTTGAGGGCGTCGAAGTTGAACCACTCGGCCTCGACCTCGGGGCCTTCGGCGATCTCGAATCCCATGCCGACGAACACGTCGGCCATGCGTTCGGCGACCGTGGTCAACGGGTGCCGGGCGCCGCGAGGAGCGCGGTCCCAGGGCAGGGTGACGTCGACGCGTTCCTCCACGAGGACACGTTCGTCGCGCTCGGCCTCCAGGACGGCTTGGCGGGCCTTGACGGCCTGCCCGACGTCGCGGCGGGCGCCGCCCACGCGCTTGCCGGCCTCGGCCTTGGCGGCCGGTGGCAGGGCACCGATCTCACGGTTGGCCAGGGCCAGTGGGGAACGGTCTCCGGCGTGGGCGAGCCGGACCTCCTTGAGTTCGGCGAGGTCGGCGGCGGCCTCGATGGCGGCCAACGCCTCCTCGCGCATGCGGGCGACCTCGTCGGGGTGCAGGGGGGTCACCTCGACCGGGTCGAAGGAATTGTTCGGTGCAGACATGTGGTTGCCTCGCCGTCACCGCGTCCGCGCGAGGCGGAGGCGGGCGGTGGTCACGGGTCCGCGCGGGGGCGGACCAAGCCGACAGGAAGAAGCACGGGGTTACCGCGGGCCGGGTGCGAAGCCGGCCCAGGTGTCACAGCAAGCCCAGGGTTGACGGGCCGCGCCGGACGGAATCCACGATGGGATGACGGGGCGGGACCGCGTGCGCCCACCGGGGCCGAAGAGTCTGAGGGATCAGACGAACTCGGGTGTCCCGGCGGGCATGGTAAATCGGAACTCTGCGCCACCGTTGGGGGCGCGGCCGACGGTGATCGTGCCGCCGTGGGCCTCCACGAGACCCTTGACGATGAACAGTCCGAGTCCTGTGCCACCACGGCGCTTGCTGCGCCAGAACTGGCGGAAGACGCGCGGAATGGTCTCGGGCGCTATGCCCTGGCCTTCGTCGCGCACCGACACCGCTGCTCCTCCTTCACACGGCTCGATCACGATACTGACAGTACCAGCGCCGTGCCGCACCCCGTTTTCCACGAGATTGGCGAGGATCTGTTCGAGTTTGTCGTGGTCCAGCCACATCTGGGGCAGGTCCCCGTGCGTTTCGACCCGGAAACGCTCCTCCGACTCACCGGAGGCGACCCGCCCGGAGACCACTCGACGGACGGCCTCGGGCAGGTCGACGACCTGCCGGCGCACCTCCAGGCGTCCCGACTCGATGCGGGAGACGTCCAGGAGGTCGTGGATGAGGCGGGTGACGCGGTCGGCGTCGGCGTTCACGGTCTCCAGCATGAACAGCTTCTGTTTGTCGGTGAGCCGTTCCCACTTGGTCAGGAGCGTGGAGGTGAAACCCTTGACGCTGGTGAGGGGCGACCTGAGTTCGTGGGCGACCTCGGAGACCAGGTCGGCGCGGGAGCGCTCGGCCCGCGCGGAGGCGTCCCTGAGGCTGATCACGAGGCGGACGAGGTCACCTCCGGGGCGGGCTCGCACGTAGCGGGCCGCGACGAGGACCTCGCGTTCGTCGGGCAGGCACAGGACCCGTTCGATCTGGCGGGTGCGGTCGCGGTCCCCACCGTAGGGGTCGCTGGCCTCCCACCAGTCGTGTCCGTCCAGGCCTCGTAGGGGCAGGGCGGTGCGGAAGTCGCGGCCGAGCGCGGAGGTGACGGGAACGCCGACGAGTTGGGCGGCCTGGGTGTTGAAAAGGACGACACGCCCCCGGGCGTCGGCGACGACGATGCCGTCGGGCAGGTCGTCCGCGTGCAACGGGATGCCGCCGGTGGCGACGATGTCGAGGTCGGAGGTGACGGGTTCATCCGTTGACCGCGCCGCCGCGCCGTCGGAGTCCTCCGCCGGTCGATCCACCTGCCGGCCGCTGCCCACGCCTCTCCCAGCTCCCCTCCGACGGTCCGCGGCTCAGGTGTCCTGGGCCACGGATCTGTGATCGGTGGTGTCCGTCCTCAGCGGACTCTCCCTGGACACCACCGCAGGTCTACCCTGCTCTCCCACCTGGTACGCCTCACTCGTCCAGGCGTACCCGGATGGGAGTCCGAGCGTACGAACACCGATGCCCGTCCACCGGTCGCGGACGGGCACCTCTCTCGGACGCGGTCCTCGTCCGAACGCTCACACCGTGTGGCCGAGCCTGCCGTGTGGGCCGGGCGGGCGCACCCTTCTACCCGTGACACGGGTCGTGTGAGGGTGGACACGCGAAATCCGCATGGCCACCGTGGTGCCGGTCCGACCCTATCGACACTCAAGGCTCGTGCACGTGCATTCGGCGAGGTTGCCATGACCTGTTACCGAGTGTGTACACCAAGGGAACCCCGAACACCCCAGGAGCATTCTCCAAACACGGAGAGTGATCATCCGTGGGTTCGCTCGACCGGGGTCGGGATGTTTCAGGAGCGCCGCTGTTGGCGCGCTGTCGTGTACAGACACACCGCTGCCGCCGTGGCCAGATTCAGGCTTTCGGCCCCGCCGTAGATCGGAACGCTGACCGCGCCGTCGGTCAGACGGACGGTCTCCTCCGGCAGTCCCCAGGCCTCGTTGCCGAAGACCCAGCCGACCGGACCGTCGAGATCACCGGCGTCGGCGACCTGGTGCAGGTCCTTGTCGCCCCCGCCGTCGGCGGCCCACACCTTGGCGCCCGCCTCGTTCAGGAAGTCGATCGCCCGGGCGACCGGTACGCCCACCACCACCGGCAGGTGGAACAGGCTTCCGGCGGAGGCACGCACGCACTTGCCGTTGTAGGGGTCCACGGACGCGTCCGTGAAGACGACGACGTCCGCCCCCGCGGCGTCGGCGGTGCGCAGTACCGTTCCGGCGTTGCCGGGGTCGCGCACGTGGGAGAGGACGACGGCCAACCGCACGTCGGTGACCTTCTCCAAGGGGACGTCGACGAACTCACAGACCGCGATGACCCCTTGCGGGGTGATGGTCTGCGCCAGTTCGGACATCACGTCCAGGCTGACCTGATGCGTGGGGACCCCGGCCGTGTGGGCGGCGTCCATCAGGTCGATGTGGCGTTGCATGGCCTCCGCCGTGGCGTAGACCTCGAGAACGCCGCGCCCACCGCCGTTCACCGCGGCGAGCGCCTCCCGCACAGCCTGAGGGCCCTCCGCGAGGAAGCGCCTCTCACGCTGGCGGAAGGTGCGTTTGGCGAGCCGCCGAACCCCCTTGATCCTGGGTGACCGGACGCTCGTGAACTCGTGGCTCGCCATCGCTACCCGTCTCGTCTCGCCGTGACTAGGCCGCGGCGGAGGCCGGCAGGGCCTGCTTGGCCTTCTCCACCAGGACGGCGAAGGCGGCGGCGTCGTTGACGGCCAGGTCGGCCAGGATGCGACGGTCGACCTCGATCTCGGCCAGCTTCAGACCCTGGATGAGACGGTTGTAGGTCAGGCCGTGAGCGCGGGAGGCGGCGTTGATGCGCTGAATCCACAGACGACGGAACTGCCCCTTGCGGTCCTTGCGGTCCCGGTAGGAGTAGGTCATCGAGTGGAGCATCTGCTCCTTGGCCTTGCGGTAAAGGCGCGAGCGCTGCCCGCGGTAACCACTGGCCCGGTCGAGAACGACCTTGCGCTTCTTCTTGGCGTTGAGAGCCCGCTTCACGCGTGCCACAGTGACTCCCTCATAGGTTCTTCCGGCGCGCACGGCGCGCCGACCGGTCCGGCCAGGACTGGCCCGGCGGCCGTGTTCGCTTCAGGTGGTCGCCCTTCGAGCGCTCAGAGCGAACCGACCGGGTCGGACACGCGGGGCACTGTCGAGAAGGGCTCAGGTACTGCCGTTGCCTAGCGGCCCAGGAGCTTCTTGATGCTCTTGGTGTCGGCCGGGGAGAGCTCGGCCTCGTTGCTCAGCTTGCGCTTGCGCTTGGAGGTCTTGTGCTCAAGGATGTGGTTCTTGTTGGCACGGCGGCGCATGATCTTGCCGGAACCGGTGACCTTGAAACGGTCCTTGGCTCCACTGTGGGACTTGTTCTTCGGCATGTCGCCGTCGTCTCCTACTCCGTCGGCGCGGCATCCGCCCCGGGGACGAATGTCGCGATTGTTCCGCGCTAGGCGGGTCTCGCACGCCTGTGCATCGTGGGCTGTTCGCGCACAGCCCACCTCACCGTCCGGCCGTCTCGTAGGCGGCCGGACGGTGAGGGACTACCTAGGCCTGGTCGCTGCTCTCGCGGCGAGGTTTGTCCCCGGCCGCCGCACGGGCCTCGGCCTTGTGGTCGGAACGCCGCTTGTGCGGACCGATCACCATGACCATGTTTCGGCCGTCCTGCTTGGGCTGGGACTCGACCATGCCGAGATCCTGGACGTCCTCGGCCAGACGCGCCAACAGCCTGCGCCCGAGTTCGGGGCGGGACTGCTCGCGACCGCGGAACATGATCGTCACCTTGACCTTGTCCCCACCCTTGAGGAACCGGACGACGTGACCCTTCTTGGTCTCATAGTCGTGCGGGTCGATCTTCGGGCGGAGCTTGATCTCCTTGATGATCGTGTTCGACTGGTTCTTGCGCGACTCACGGGCCTTGACCGCGGACTCGTACTTGAACTTGCCGTAGTCCATCAGCTTGGCGACCGGCGGGCGCGCGGTCGGCGCGACCTCGACGAGGTCGAGGTCGGACTCCTGGGCCAGACGCAGGGCGTCCGGCACGGAGACGATTCCTACCTGCTCACCGTTGGGCCCGACAAGTCGGACCTCGGGCACCCGGATACGGTCATTGATGCGGGGCTCGGCGCTGATGAGACCCCTCCCTAGCTTTCTCGGATTACCTGGGACCGGTCGGCCACCACTGGGTGGTCGACCTGTTCGACCGGGTCGCCCGCGCTTTCAGGCCACCCGCCCGCTCCGGGGTCCGTGCAAAGCAAAAACCCCGCCAGCGTGTGCAAGCGGGGCGATCCGATCGGACGATGAAGACGAAGGCGCGACGCACCAGGGCCGAAACTACAGCCCAGGGGTGACGGTCAAGCACTCGCCATCCGACCGAAGACCCACACGAGCGAGGCTCGGCAGGTGGGAGGATCATCTCCGCTTGCGGTTCCACCGCGCCTGAGCACGGGGGAACGAAGTCGATTTAACTCGATTGTATCAGCACTCCGAGGCGCTCGAACCGCCTAGATGAGAGATTCCAGGGGGTGGAGGTGGCCGGGGCGGGCGGCTGGTGGGGCGCCCGGGGTCTCTGGCTCTTGGGGGTTGTCGGGCGGGGTGGGGATATCGGTATGTCCACACCTCGAAGTAGTACCTATGGGCGTTACCGGCACCGCCGGCACTAGTGCCC
>NZ_BCSH01000082.1 GCF_001570765.1 Nocardiopsis listeri NBRC 13360
GGCGTGCCGCACCCACCGAGGTGAGGCACGCCCTACCTCGACCGTTCTCACCTGTGACGATCAGGTCGCTCTCAGATCCGGGTCTCCACCAAGAACACCTCCAGGGTGCGCGGGCCGTGCACACCTTCCACCCGGTTGAGCTCGATGTCGCTGGTGGCCGAGGGCCCACTGATCCAGGTGAGGGGCCGTACCGGATCCAACCGACGTACCCCTTCCGGGACCCCGTCGACGACCTGGTCGGACCGGACCACGCACAAGTGGTAGTCGGGGACCAAGGTCAGAGCCCGGCGGCCCTGGTCGGGGCCCGCGTCCAGGACGATGGTGCCCGTCTCGGCGATGGCGACCGCGCAACCGGTGACCACCCCGTCGGTGGCGTCCAGGTCCGCCGACGACAACGGGACGTCGGCCCCGTCCCCCACACGCTCCACCGAGGATCCGGCCAGCCACGCCGGTGGCAATCCCGGTGGGGCCACCACACGAGCCGCGCCGCGCCGTTCCAGCGCAGCCGCGATCCGAACCGGAAGTTCCTCCTCCGATACCCGCTCCACCAACGCCTTGTAGTCCAACAAACGGTCCACCAGTACCTCCAAGGTGTCCCCCTCGAAGTGGGCGTCGGCGTAGGAGCGGCTCGGGCGACGCTCCACCGGCTCGTCTGCGGGCACGTCGGCCAACGCCGCGCGAACCCGTGCCAGTACACGTTCACGGGAGCCGCTCATCATCGGCCCTCCTCTCGTTCGTGCCACCATGAGCGGAAGGAGCCCTTGGGAATATCGGGGACGTCCCGGGTGTCGGTCCACTTGCCCGCGAGCCCCGGCAGGTGCTCGGGCACCGCGCCGCGCACCACACCGGCCGCGCGCTGGACCGCGTCCAACGCCATCGAGGAACCGAACACCGCCTCGGCGCCCGCCATCATGGCCTTCTCACCCAAGGGCGCATCGGTGGACGTCACCTGTTCGCGCAGATGTACCAGCACCTCGGGGATGTCGATGGCCACCGGGCACACGTCGTAGCAGGCCCCGCACAGCGTCGACGCGTACGGCAGCGCACGGTCCACCTCCGAGGACATTCCGCGCAGCTGTGGGCCGAGGATCGCACCGATCGGCCCCGGGTAGACCGAACCGTAGGCGTGCCCGCCGGTGCGTTCGTAGACCGGGCAGATGTTCAGGCACGCCGAGCACCGGATACAACGCAGCGCCTGGCGCCCCACGGTGTCGGCGAGCACGTCGGTGCGACCGTTGTCCAACAGCACCAGGTGGAAGTCCTGTGGCCCGTCTCCGGGTGTCACCCCGGTCCAGGACGAGGTGTAGGGATTCATCCGCTCACCGGTGGAGGAACGCGGCAACAACTGCATGAACACCTCGAGGTCGGACCAGGTGGGCACGATCTTCTCGATGCCCACCACCGAGATGAGCGTCTCCGGCATGGTCAAACACATGCGCCCGTTGCCCTCCGACTCCAAGACCACGAGCGTGCCGGTGTCGGCCACCGCGAAGTTGGCGCCCGACACCGCCACCTTCGCGCGCAGGAACAACTCCCGCAGGTGGACCCGGGCGGCCTCGGCCAGAGCCCGCGGATCGTCGGTCAGGCCCTCCGGAGCGGGGACGCCCCACTCGGCCATCTTGTCCAGGAAGATCTCTCGGATCTGCGCGCGACCCAGGTGGATGGCCGGCACCAGGATGTGGGAGGGCAGGTCCTCGCCCAACTGCACGATCAGCTCGGCCAGGTCGGTCTCGTAGGCGGTGATGCCCGCCGCCTCCAGGGCGTTGTTGAGCTCGATCTCCTGGGTGGCCATCGACTTGACCTTGACCACCTCGGACTCACCGGTCCGTTCCACCAGGCGGGTGACGATCGCGTTCGCCTCGGTGGCATCGGCCGCCCAGTGAACGGTGCCGCCCGCGTGTTGGACCGACTCCTCCAACTTCTCCAGGTAGTGGTCCAAGTGGCGCAGGGTGTGGGTCTTGACCGCCTCGCCCTCTGCACGCAGGTGCTGCCAGTCGTCGCCCAGTTCATCGATGACGGTGTCGCGTTTGCCGCGGATCGTGTGCGTGGCCTTGTGCAGGTTGTGCCGGGCGCGTGAATCCGCCACGGCGCTGCGGGCCGCTTCGGGGAAGGGCGGCATGCCCAGGAACGTCGCACTGCTCATAGGGTCGCGTACTCCTTCTCCGTGCTCGCCAGGATCTCCGCGATGTGCGCGATCCGCATGCCCGACCGCTGCCGCGACAGTGTTCCGCCGATGTGCATCAGACATGAGTTGTCCACCGCGCACAGCACCTCGGCGCCGGTCTCCACAGCGTGGCGTGCCTTGTCGAATCCCATCGCGGCGGACACGTCGTCGTTCTTGACCGCGAAGGTGCCGCCGAACCCGCAGCACTCGGTGGCCCCGGGCAGTTCCAACAGCTCGAGACCGCGCACCGCGCGCAGTAGTCGGTAGGGCCGGTCGCCCAGACCCAGGAAACGCAACCCGTGACAGGTGGGGTGGTAGACCACCTTGCGCGGGTAGTACGCGCCCACGTCGGTCACCTGGAGCACGTCCACGAGGAACTCGGTGAGGTCGTACACGCGAGGTCCCAGGTCGGCCATCCTCCGGGACAGCCGGCTGCCGGTGCGGCCCAGCTTCGGGTAGTGCTTCCGCACCATGGCCGCGCACGAGGCGGACGGGACCACGACGGCGTCGGCCCCATCGAAGGTCTGGACGAAGCGCACCGCGAGGCGGGCCGCGGGCCTTCGGTAGCCGGTGTTGTAGTGCATCTGGCCGCAGCATGTCTGCCCGGAGGGGAAGACCACTTCGTGACCCAGCCGCTCCAACAGCCGTACGACCGCGCGGCCGGTATCGGGGAAGAGCGTGTCGTTGACGCAGGTGATGAACAAAGCGATCCGCATGTGCCTCCTTCGTGCCCCATCGGTCCCACTCGATGATGATGCGGGGCTCGACGCCGAGGGGGCGCTCGACGCGCCGCGTGAACGGAACGCCGAGTGGTCCGACCACTGTGCAGCAACTTGGTGCCGTGGGCAAGAGGGTCAATGCGCTGATCGGGTAGGATGCCCGCGTGTTCAAAGCGACAAGGGCAGGGGAGAGGCGTGATTGAGGGAGTTCGCACGCCGGTCGCGCAGCGGACGGTCGAGCAGATCAAGGCGATGATCTCAACTGGAGAGGTAGGACCTCAGCAGCGTTTGCCCACGGAGCGCGACCTCTCGGCGCGCTTCGGCGTCTCCCGTGGCTCGGTGCGCGAGGCCATCCGCATCCTCACCACCCTCGGCGTCCTGGAGGTCCGCCATGGCGCGGGCGTGTACGTCACCGCCCTGCGCCCCGACGACCTCCTGGAGGCCTTCGGTGTCCTCTCGGAGGTATCCCCCGACCCCACCCTGCTGGAGGTATTGCAGGTACGGCGGATGATCGAACCCGCCGCCACCGCCATCGCCGCCGCCCGCGCCACAGAGGAGGACCTGAACCGCATCGGCGAGATGCTGGACCGATTGGAGGACATCGACCGCTCCGCCGAACCGGGCGATTCCGGCGCCTTCGACCTCGGCTTCCACCGCAGGATCGTGGCGTGCGCCGGCAACGCCACCCTGACGGCCGTGCACGCCGGGCTCTCCTCGCCGACCCTCAACGAACGGGTCTGGGCCGGCCACGACGCCGAAGGCATCGCCCGGGACCTGCACGAGGACCACCGGCGCATCCTGGAGGCCCTTCGCGATCGCGACCCCGAGGCCGCGCGGGCGACGGCGACCGCCCACGTCCTGCGGGTGGAACGTTGGCTGCGTTCCCACCTGCGCTCCGTGGGTCCCTCGCTCGATGCGAACCCGAGCGCTGAGGGCCCCTGAGGCCGGACCCCGGGAAGGGACGTCGAGCGAGCGCTCACCCCTCCAGGCGGCGTTCCACGCGTTCGGCGTACCGCTCGGCGCGCAACAGGCTGGACGTCTCCTCGCGGCTCCGAGTCGACGGGTTCTCGCCCTCGGTCCCGGTGGTCTCATCCGGAACCTCCCGACACGTCTCCGCGTCTATACCGAGCACCTCGTGGTCATCGATCTCCTCGATGCGGTAGTCGTTCGGGTGCTCCTCCAAGTACTCCGCCACGGCGATGTCCTGGCCAGGGGCTTCCACGTCCATCTCGGCGTCGACGCCGTCGATGTCCTCGTCGTCCCCGCCGGGTCCTCCGGTCGTGTTCGCGGATTCCGTCACAGGCGGCCCCCTCGCCTCGGTTTCCTATGTCGATCACGCCCGTTCCCGCCGGTGGGCACCAGTGGGCCGCGTATCGAGGGCGATGAGGAGGAACCGGGGCACGGTGCGCGGCGGTAGCATTTTTCGTTGCCTGTCCGACATGAAGAGACGGAGTTCCCCTCCTAGTGACCGTACGCGAACGGGTCCGATCCCTGGTCGACGCATTCTGGTTCCAGGCCGGAGTCATCACCCTCATCATGATCAACGCCGTCATCCTCGGCTTCGAGACGTCCAAACCGGTGATGGAGGCACACGGTGACCTGCTCACCGGTATCGACAAGGTGATCCTGACCCTGTTCGTCGTCGAGTTGACCTTGCGGATCTTCGCCTACCGCAAGGACTTCCTGCGCGACGCCTGGGGCTGGTTCGACGTGATCATCGTCGGTATCGCGCTGATGCCGGCCACCGGACCGTTCTCGGTACTGCGGGTGCTCCGGGTCCTGCGGGTCCTGCGGTTGTTGTCGGTGATACCGACCCTGCGACACGTGGTGGCGGGCCTCTTCCGCGCCCTGCCGGGCATGGTCTCCATCATGGTGCTGGTGGCGCTGTTGCTCTACGTGTCGGCGGTGATGGCCACCAAACTCTTCGGTGACGACACCCCCCACTACTTCGGTGACCTGTGGACGTCCCTGTTCACCCTCTTCCAGATCTTCACCGCGGACGGCTGGGGGAACATCGCCAAGGAGGTCATGAAGGCCCAACCCCTGGCGTGGGTCTTCTTCGTGGTCTTCGTGCTGGTGTCCACGCTCATCGCGCTCAATCTGTTCATCGCCGTCGCGGTGGAGGCGCTCGACAAGGCGGGACACGAGGAACGTGACGCCGGTGGTGGGGGCGGCGAGTCGGGCCAGGGAGCGAAGGGGCCCGACGGCGGCCCCCAAAACGGACCCGATGAGGGGCAACGCCAGATCCTCGCCGAACTGCGGTCCCTGCGCGAGGAGGTCGCCCGGCTGCGCGAGCCGCGCAACGACCAGAGCGGTGACCGCAGCCCCGTTTGACCTTCTCCACCCGCTCCACCCGCAAGGTCCACGGCGTCGACCCCTTTCATGGGAAGGTGGGGGCACAGCCACCGATTCCCGGGCGCGGCGCGTGGGCCGGGCGACCGTGGACCCGCGCCCCCCGGAGCATGGACGACGAGGAGTCACCGGATGTCTGCCAGCACACCCCTGCCGTCGACCGAGGGCACCGGCGATCACGCCGGTACTCCGCTGGACCACAGGGACGAGTGGGTCCGCCTGCGTGAGCACCGCGCCGGGTTGGGCGATACCCATCTGCGCGGGCTCTTCGCCGACGACCCGAAGCGGGCCGAGCGTTACGGCCTCGACGTGGGTTCGTTGCACGTCGACTACTCCAAGAACCTCGTCACCGACCAGACCATGGGGCTGCTGACCGACCTGGCCGCCGCCACCGGGGTGGCCGGGCTGCGCGACGCCATGCTGCGTGGTGAACACATCAACGTCACCGAGGACCGTGCCGTCCTGCACACCGCTCTGCGCGCACCTCGAGGACGGGTCGTCCGAGCCGACGGCCAGGACGTGGTCCCCGAGGTGCACGAGGTCCTGGACAAGATGGCGGGCTTCGCCGAGAAGGTGCGCTCGCGTGCCTGGCTCGGGCACACCGGAAGGCCGGTGACCCGCGTGGTCAACATCGGTATCGGCGGTTCCGACCTGGGCCCGGCCATGGCCTACGAGGCGCTTCGCCCCTACACAGACCGCGGCCTGGAGTTCCGGTTCGTCTCCAACGTGGACGGCTCCGACCTGAACGAGGCACTCATCGACGCCGACCCCGAGCACACCCTGTTCGTGGTGGCCTCCAAGACCTTCACCACCATCGAGACCATCACCAACGCCACCGTCGCCCGTGAATGGTTGCTCGAAGGACTCGGCGCCGGCGACGACGCGATCGCCCGTCACTTCGTGGCCGTGTCCACCAACGCCGAAGAAGTCGCGAAGTTCGGCATCGACACCGCCAACATGTTCGAGTTCTGGGACTGGGTGGGTGGCCGTTACTCCTACGACTCCGCCATCGGTCTGTCCCTCATGGTGGCGATCGGACCGGAGTCCTTCCGGGAAATGCTCGCCGGGTTCCACCTCATGGACACCCACTTCGCCACCGCACCGGTCGAACGCAACCTGCCGTTCCTGCTCGGGCTCCTCGGCGTTTGGTATGGCGGCTTCTTCGACGCCCAGTCGCACGCCGTGCTGCCCTACAGCCACCATATGGCGCGTTTCCCCGCCTACCTGCAACAGCTCGACATGGAGTCGAACGGTAAGTCGGTCCAACGCGACGGGCGACCCGTCGCCTGGCAGACCGGTCCGGTGGTGTGGGGCACCCCCGGCACCAACGGTCAGCACGCCTACTTCCAGCTGCTGCACCAGGGCACCCGTTTCGTTCCGGCGGACCTGATCGGTTTCGCCCGACCGGCCCTCGACCTGGCCGAGGCGCTGGTGCCCCAGCACGACCTGCTGATGGCCAACCTGTTCGCGCAGGGGCAGGCCTTGGCCTTCGGCCGCACCGAGGAGGAGGTCGCCGCCGAGGGGGTGAGCCCCGAACTGGTGCCGCATCGTTCCTTCTCCGGTAACCGGCCCACCACCACGATCCTCGCCGAACGACTCGACCCCTCCACCCTGGGCCAGCTCGTGGCCCTCTACGAGCACAAGGTGTTCGTGCAGGGCGCGGTGTGGAACATCAACTCCTTCGACCAGTGGGGGGTCCAACTCGGCAAGGTGCTGGCCAAGAAGGTGGAGCCCGCCCTTACCGAGGGCGCCGAAGTGCCCGGTCTGGACGCCTCGACCGAAGCACTGGTTCGTCGCTACCGCGACCTGCGCGGCCGCTGACGGCCTGACGGCCTGACGGCCTGACGGCCTGACGGCCGAACGGTCGAACCACCGAACACGCGAATCGCTCACGACGGCTCGGGCCGGGCATTTCCGAAAGGGGATGCCCGGCCCGTTCGTCTTCGGCGCGGACACTGGAATCCCTCACGGCCACTGGTGCACACTCCGTGTGGTGATTCAGTCACTAATAGAGATCGGGGGCGGGGATACATGACCACACCGATGGACGTGCCGGAGTCGTCCCAACACGCCGCCCCGGAAGCCGTCGCGGCGGGTGCCGAGGGTGCCGCCGGCAGGTCCCTACGTCAGATCGCCTGGCGACGCTTCCGCAGGGACAAGGTCGGTATGACCGGCGGCGTCATCGTCATCCTGCTCATCCTCATCGCGTTGTTCGCGCCGTTGCTCACCGCCTGGTTCGGTCACCCGCCCAACCAGTTCGACCAGGAGCTCGTCGACCCGCTCACCGGCGGTGTGCTGCGCGACCCCGACGACACCGCCCAAGGACTCGACCCCTGGGGAGGCATCAGCGCCGAACACCTTCTGGGGGTCGAACCCGTCAACGGGCGCGACCTGTTCAGTCGCATCGTCTACGGTGCGCGGACCTCACTGCTGGTCGCCACCGTCGCCACCGTGGTGTGCGTGGTCATCGGGACCGTCCTGGGCATCCTCGCCGGCTACTTCGGTGGTTGGGTCGACACCGTCATCAGCCGCACCATGGACATCTTCCTCGCCTTCCCGCTGCTGCTGTTCGCCATCGCCCTGGTCGGTGTCATCCCCGACGGGGCCTTCGGCCTGGAGGGCAACTACCTGCGCATCGGTGTCCTGGTGTTCATCATCGGGTTCTTCAACTGGCCCTACATCGGCCGCATCGTGCGCGGACAGACCCTCACCCTCAAGGAGCGTGAGTTCGTGGAGGCCTCCCGCAGCCTGGGGTCCGGCAACGCCCACATCGTCTTCCGCGAGATCCTGCCCAACCTCATCACCCCGATCCTCGTCTACTCCACCCTGCTGATCCCCACCAACATCCTCTTCGAAGCGGCCCTGAGCTTCCTGGGAGTGGGCATCAACCCGCCCATGGCGACCTGGGGCGGCATGCTGGAGAACGCGCTGCGCTTCTACACCACGTCACCGCACTTCGTGATCGTTCCGGGTCTGGCCATCTTCATCACCGTTCTGGCATTCAATCTCTTCGGCGACGGGCTGCGCGACGCCTTCGACCCGCGTTCCTCCGACTGAACGATCTCGTCTATGGTCATCACGGTCGGTATCCGTCCACTCACAGGGACGTGCTCCGCACGCCATCACCACCGAATCCCACCAGGAGGCAAGGTGACCACCCATCACTTCACGCGACAGGGACCGCCCCGACGGTCCGGCGTGCTCCGACGAATCATGGCGCCCGCCGCGGCCGGCACCGCTCTGGCCCTGGCTCTGTCCGCCTGTGGCGGTGCGGGCGGAGGAGGCGGGGCGGGACAGTCCGACGCCGAGTTCAACGAGGGTGAGACCGCCGTCGTCAACCCGTCCGACGAGACCGGCGGAACCCTGCGCTACGCCATCTCCGCCGACTTCGACTCACCGGACCCGGGCAACACCTACTACGCGTTCGTCTGGAACTTCTCCCGCTACTACGCCCGCACCCTGCTGACCTACACCGAGGCCCCCGGTGAACAGGGCGTGGAGCTACAGCCCGACCTCGCCGAGGAGATGCCCGAGGGCAACGAGGACTCCACGGAGTGGACGGTCCGCCTCAAGGAGGGCCTGCGCTTCGAGGACGGCTCGGAGATCACCGCCCAGGACGTCAAATACGCCATCGCGCGCGGCAACTTCGGCGACCAGGCACTTCCCAACGGTCCCAAGTACTTCCAGGAACTGCTCGCCGACAGCGACGACTACGAAGGCCCCTACGCCAACGAGGACGACCCGCTCGAAGGATTCGACGGAATCGAGACCCCGGACGACCACACCCTGATCTTCCACTTGAACACGAGCTTCTCGGAGTTCCCGTACGTGCTCATCCAGCCGCAGACCGCGCCGGTGCCCGCCGACGCCGACCGTGGTGAGCAGTACCAGAGCAACGTGGTCTCCTCCGGGCCGTACAAGTTCGACGGAGAGTACCGGCCCGGCGTGTCCCTGAACCTGGTGCGCAACGAGGAGTGGGACTCCGAGACCGATCCGATTCGCAAGGCTCTGCCCGACCGGGTCGAGGTGCAGTTGGGCGTCGATCAGAACGAGATCGATCAGCGTCTGGTCAATGGCGAACTCGACGTCGACCTGGCCGGCACCGGCGTGGGCCCGGCCATGAAGGGCACCTTGATCACCGACGAGGCCGAGCGTCACAACATCGACAACCCGCAGACCAGCACCCTGCGCTATGTCAACGTCAACACCGTCATCGAACCCCTGAACGACCCCGCCTGCCGCGAAGCCATCATGTACGCGGCCGACCGGGACGCCCTGCAGCGCGCCTGGGGCGGCGACACCGGCGGTGACATCGCGACCCAGATCATGCCCACGTCCTTGCCCGGGGCGGACCCGAGTATCGACCTGTACCCGTCCGAGGACAACAAGGGCGACCTGGAGATGGCACAGGAGAAGTTGGAGGAGTGCGGGCAGCCCGACGGGTTCTCCACCTCCATCGGTGCCCGCGCGGACCGTCCCACCGACGTGAGCACCGCCGAGGCGCTCCAGCAGGCGTTGGCCCGCGTGAACATCGAGACGGAGATCAAGCAGTATCCCTCCGACACCTTCACCAACACCCAGGCGGGTTCCCCGGACTTCGTGCACGACAACGACCTGGGGCTGACCGTCTACGGGTGGGCTCCGGACTGGGCCAGCGGCTACGGCTTCATGAGCAAGATCCTGGACGGTGACGCCATCCAGGAAGCGGGTAACTCCAACATCGCCGAGTTGGACGACGACCAGATCAACGAGTGGTTCGACGAGGTCGTCTCCGAGGAGGACCCCGACGCCAGGGCCTCGATCTACACCCGGATCGACGAGCGGGCCATGGAGCAGGCCGCGATCCTGCCTGCGGTGTTCGAACGTACGGTGCTGTACCGGCCGGCCAACCTGACCAACGTGTACTACCACCCGGGCTACAGCATGTACGACTACATGAGTCTGGGCACCGACAACACCGACTGACCGGTGTGAGAGGTCCGAGGGCGGCGACCTCCTGGAGGGGCGCCGCCCTCGGCATGTCGGGCACCCGCGCACACGCCGATCACTAGCCGTGATCGACTGATTTCCATGGGTTAGTGTTTGGCTTCGGGGTGGAGTCATCATCACCCCGGGCCAGGGCCCCGGGCTCGGGTTCCGACGATAGAAAGCACGCGCCATGCTGACCTACATCCTGCGCCGGTTGGGCGCCGGGCTGCTGCTCTTGGCCGTGGTCACCATGGTCACCTTCGCCATCTTCTACGTGGTGCCGCGATGGGCGGGTCGCACCACCGAACAACTCGCCACCATGTACGTGGGTCGGGCTCCCACCCCGGAGGCCATCCAGGCCACCATCGAACGGCTTGGGTTGGACCAACCGATCGCCGTACAGTTCGGCGAGTTCGTCCGCGGGATCTTCTTCGGAGCCCAGTACCGATTCGGCGGCGAGACCATCGAGTGTGCCGCCCCCTGCTTCGGCTACTCCTTCCAGACCTACCAGGAGGTCTTCCCCGAGGTCCTGGCCCGGCTCCCGGTGACCGGGTCGTTGGCCCTGGGCGCCGGCGTCATCTGGCTGGTCGGCGGGATCGCGGTGGGTGTGATCTCCGCGGTGTGGAAGGGCAGCCTCTTCGACCGACTGGCGATGGCGGTGGCCCTGGCCGGGGTGTCCCTGCCGATCTTCTTCACCGGTCTGCTCGCTCTGGCCTTCCTCGTGCACTCTTGGGGCCTGTTCGGGACCCCCGGATACGTTCCCTTCACCCAGGACCCGTTCGGTTGGGTCCAAGGGTTGC
This sequence comes from Nocardiopsis listeri NBRC 13360, assembly GCF_001570765.1. Classification (GTDB taxonomy): domain Bacteria; phylum Actinomycetota; class Actinomycetes; order Streptosporangiales; family Streptosporangiaceae; genus Nocardiopsis; species Nocardiopsis listeri. The sequence continues at coordinate 11,004 of NZ_BCSH01000082.1, forward strand.
TGCTGCCCTGGCTGACGCTCGCGTTCCTGCACGCGGCCATGTACGCCCGCCAGACCCGCGCGGGCATGCTGGAGGCCCTCAGCGAGGACTACATCCGCACGGCCCGGGCCAAGGGACTGAGCGAGAGCAAGGTGGTGCTCAAGCACGCCCTGCGTCCCACCCTGACCCCCATCGTCACCATCTTCGGTCTCGACCTGGGGTTGGTCCTGGGCGGCGCGGTCCTGACCGAACAGGTCTTCTCACTCAACGGCATCGGTCGGTACGCCGTACAGGCCATCACCCAGAGCGACCTTCCGGTGATCCTCGGTGTGACCTTGTTCGGCGCGTTCTTCATCGTCATCTGCAACCTGATCGTGGACCTGGTGTACCCGCTGATCGACCCGCGTGTGCGCGTCCACGGCTGAAGAGAGGCGTCCTACATGAGTGAATCCGATCCCGCCGCCACGGTCGTGCGCGTCGACGACCTGCGGGTGACGTTCCCGACGATGGACGGTGAGGTCCGCGCGGTGGACGGACTGTCCTTCGAGGTCCCGGCCGGAGGCGGGCTGGGCATCGTGGGGGAGTCGGGGTCCGGCAAGAGCGTGACCTCCCTGGCCCTGATGGGTCTGCACCGGGGCACCCGCGCCGAGATCACCGGCGGGATCGAGGTGGTGGGCAACGACGTGGTGGCCGCCTCCGACAAGCGACTCCGTCGGATGCGCGGCAACGACATCGCGATGGTCTTCCAGGACCCGATGCAATCGCTGCACCCGCAGTACACCATCGGCAACCAGCTCATCGAGGCGTTGCGGGTGCACCGATCACAGGTGTCGCGCTCGAAGGCACGCGAGCGGGCGATCGAGTCGCTGGAGCGCGTCGGCATCCCCGAACCGGCCAAACGGATCAACTCCTACCCGCACGAGTTCTCCGGCGGTATGCGTCAACGCGTCCTCATCGCCATGGGGTTGATGTGCGACCCCAAGGTGCTGCTGGCCGACGAACCCACCACCGCGCTGGACGTGACCGTCCAGGCCCAGATCCTGGACCTGCTCGACGAGCTGCGCCGTGACCTGGACATGGGCCTCATCCTCGTCTCGCACGATCTGGCCGTCGTGGCCGGTTCGGTGGACGAGGTCGTGGTGATGCGCCATGGCCGGGCGGTGGAACGCGGCGACGTGCGCCACGTGCTGTCCGAACCCGAACATCCCTACACTCAGGCGCTGCTGGACGCGGTGCCGCGTGTGGAGGTCTCCCGGGCCCAGCGCCGCGCCCGGGACCGTGCGGACCGCAAGGAGCGGAAAAACGGGGAAAAGCAGTCCCGGACCGCGCGGGAGGAGGTCGAGGGGCCGCCCAAGGGGGCAACCGCTTTCCCGGCTTTTTCCTCGGCCGCCGAGGGCGCGGGGAAGGGCGAGCCGCTGCTTCGGGTGAGCGACCTCTCGCAGAGCTTCAAGGTCCGCGGGGGACTGTGGGGCCGCTCCAGCGACTTCTGGGCGGTCAAGGGAGTCAGCTTCGAGCTACGGTGGGGCGAGACGCTCGGCATCGTGGGTGAGTCCGGCTCGGGCAAGAGCACGGTCTCGCGCATGATCATGCGTCTGTTGGAGCCCACTGCGGGAACCGTGGAGTTCCAGGGACGCGACATCACCCATCTGCCGGAGCGGCGCATGCGCCCGCTTCGCAAGCAGATCCAGATGGTGTTCCAGAACCCGTACTCCTCGCTGAACCCGCGCTTGACCATCGGGGAGAGCATCGGCACCGCGCTGAGGGTGCAGGGCGAGCGCGATGGCAAGAAGATCCGCGGTCAGGTACAGGACCTGTTGGAGCGGGTGGGCCTGGAGCCCAACCACTACAACCGGTTCCCGCACGCGTTCTCCGGTGGTCAGCGTCAGCGCATCGCCATCGCCCGCGCGCTGATCCTCAAGCCCAAGCTGATCATCTGCGACGAGCCGGTCTCGGCGCTGGACGTGTCCACGCAGGACCAGGTGCTGCGGCTGCTCTCGGAGTTGCAGGACGACTTCGGCCTGACCTACATCTTCGTGGCCCACGACCTGGCGGTCGTGCGTCAGGTCAGTGACCGCGTCGCGGTCATGCGCAAGGGCGAGGTCGTGGAGATGGGCGACAGCGACGCGGTCTACGAGAACCCGCGGAGCGACTACACCCAGCAGTTGCTCACCGCCGCCCCGGTCCTGGACCCGGACGAGGCCCGCCGTCTACGCGCCGAACGCGTGCGACAGCGCGCCGCCGGCTGAACGGTGACGGGGCCCGCGGGGCCGGGGCGCGAGGCGGACGGTCTAGGAAGCACCGAGCCCTCGCAGAAGCGCCCGTAGGCCGAAGAGGAAGCGGGCCAAGGCCTCGACCTCGCCGGGGGAGTCCTCGCGTCCCTCATATCGCACCTGGTGTCCCACGGAACCCAGGCAGTACGAAAGGAGGGAGTCACGCCCCCGGGCCACGTCGTCTCCGGACAACCCGGCCTCCTCCAGGGCCGCGTCCAACATGGCGACGGTGCGCTGCTCCGCCAGGGTCAACGGTGCACGGTGCATCAGCAGCGACATCGCGCCCGAGTAGGTCAGGAGCCGGGTGCGGTAGGACTCGGCCCACGCCGTGATCCGGCGGTCCCATGGCAGATTCTCGACTCGGTCCGGGTCCTCCTCGGCGATCCCGGCGGCGGGCAGCTCCTCTTCCTCGGGCCCTTGGCCCTCGGTCAGACCGCTCACCACCCGAGCGGTGGTGACATAGGCGGCGATGGCGTTGAACAGCTGTTCCTTGCCCCTGGGAAAGTGATGGTAGATCGCCATGGCCTCCACCTCCAGGGCGTCGCCCAGCCGGCGCATGGACAGGCCGCCCAGGCCACGTCCGGCGATGATGTGCAAGGCCTCCACGATGATGAGCTCGCGGCTGAGCCCTGCGTTGTTCCTACTGACCACGGGTTCCTCCGGGGGCTCGAGGGGATCTACTGAGTAAGGTGACAGGTCGGGTCGGCGAACGCCCGTACCGACCCGCATCCCGGGTCGCAGGATGATCCTCGTCACCTCTAGAGTTGCGACGAGACCGCCGATGTTACGCCCGATGGAGAGCGCAAGATGCGAGTTCCCAAGCAGGACAGGACCCAGGCGCGCGAGAGGCTCGCTCGCGACCAGGAGTTGGCCGACCGACTGCCCGAGCTTCTCAAGAGCGTGTCCGAGACCGAGGACGCCTTGGACTCGGCCCGTCAGCACAACGCTCCCGTGGGGGAGCTTCGTGACCGCGGGTTGGCCCTGGACACCGCGCTCACCGACGCCATGCGCGCGGCCTACGCGCACGAACGCGTCCTCGTCGGCCCCAAGGGGTACGTCGACCGCATCCAGCGTCGCAAGCGCATGGCCCGTCCCGGGGTCAAGCGGGCCACGCGGATCGCGGAGCGTCTGCTCACCGAACGCGAGGCCCACCGCCTGCACGGCATCCAGCGGGTGCCGCGCCGCGTGGTCTGATCGACGCCCCGCACGGGCCCCTCGCCCCGATCGTGGACGCGGGGCCCGTGTGGTCGCTCCGAGTGGTCGATCGGTGGGCGATAGGTTGGGTGGCGTGCCCGGTCGAGACCGGGTCAGGAGCAGGCGATCCAGGTAGGGAGCGAAAAGGGACATGGCGGATTTCATCCGCATTGATCCGGCGTCGAAGGTACCGCCCTACGAACAGATCAGGGCCTTGGTCGCGATCGCGGCCGCCAATGGCGAACTTCCGGTCGGATACCGGTTGCCGACGGTTCGGGCCCTGGCCGGAGAACTCGCGGTCGCCGTCAACACCGTCGCCCGCGCCTACCGCGAGCTGGAGCAGGCCGGAGTGGTGGAGACCCGCGGGCGTTCGGGCACCTTCGTGGCGGCGGCAGGCGACGACCAACGCGCCGAAGCGCTCGCCGCGGCACGGGTGTACGCCGAAGTCATCACCAGGGTGGGTCTGGACCACGATGAGGCCATCGAGATCCTGCGGGCGGCCCTGGACGGCTGAGAGACCTCAATGGCGGACGAAGCCGGCTTCCGTGGAGCCCCCGAGGGACACGACGCACGCCGAGCATCCGTGGTTCCACCGCGTAGCGGTGATGACCATAACTGGACGAAAGTGCTCACATCCCTCTTGAACTGCGAAGACAGAGGCTAGTCTCGTAGTGACGCCGTTCCCCTGACGGCGTCGGTAAGAACAATCCCCCAAGGAGGCCCCATGAACAGGAGATCCGGCGGAGGACGGTCATCGGGAGGTCGCTCCGGTGGCGGTCGTTCGGGTGGAGGTCGCTCCGGTGGTGGCCGCTCGGGTGGTGGCCGCTCCTCCGGCGGCTTCAGCGGGCGCCGGGCGGGTGGTTCCTCCCGTTCCGGTGGCGGCTTCAGCTCGCGTACCGGCCGCTCGGCCGGTGGTGGAGCCGCGCGCTCCGGTGGCGGCTTCAACTCCCGTAGCGGTCGCTCGGCTCGACCGGCGCGTACCCCCAGGGCCGCCAGACCCTCACGAACGACCCGGTCCAACCCCACCTACGTGGTCGCGCCGTCCTCCGGGTATCGGCGCCGCTGGTATGGCGGAAACCGGCACTACTACGACGACGGCCACGGTTACGCTCCGCGTCGCCGAGGCGGCGGCATAGCCTCCGCGATCGGCTGCCTGGCGTTCGCCGTGGTGGTGTTGGCAGTGGTCATCGTCTTCGCCGTCCTGTGACCCGCACGGTCCCCGCTCGGCCGTCGGATCCTTCCCCCACCGCACATCACGAGTAGGAACGAGCAGCACCCGTGTCGCACCCCCGAACCAACCTCCGTGTTCTGTCCCTGGTCGCAGGCGCCCTGGTCCTGCCGTTGGCGCTGAGCGCCTGTTCGGGTGATCGGGCCGAGATCGACGCGGCCTGCGCCGACATCCAGGCCAATATCTCCGCGGTCGACATGGCCGCGTCCAGCATCGAGCAGGACATCCTCGTCGACGGGGTGCCCTACCAAGACCAGCACGCCGACGAACTGGTCGCCCACCTGGACGACGTCGAACGTCTGGAGAAGGCCGCCCGTGGCGACCAACGCGACGACGCGACCGAGCGGGCCGACGCCGTCGACGCCATTCTGGCGGAGCTGGACAACGGGGACGAGGCCGGACTGGCGGACGCCCTGGACTGGACCGCGGAGACGCACGACATGATCCTGCGGGCCTGCGGCTTCTAGGAGTGGAACAGAGCGGGGCGGGGACCATGCCGGTCCCCGCCCCGCCCTCGCTCACCCGATACCGCCCGGCCCTTCAGCGACGCAGGCCCGCCACCGCGACCAGGTAGAAGCCGATCAGCCCCAGCCACACCATGAGGATGGAGCCGGCACCACCGGCCACCGCGGCGGCGATGGCCGTGATCGGGATGCTGATGCCCAGGCACACCAGGGCCAGGACCATCCGCACGGTGTTGGGGGCCACGCCCTTCCGGGTCTCTTGCGCGCCCACCTGGCGGGCGACATGGTGTGCGACGCGCTCCTCGATGGCGTCGTCGACCCGCTCCACCAGGGAAGCGGAGATCGCGTCGTCGTATTCGGGCCCCAGCTCGCGACTCGCGCGTAAGGCGGCGGCGATCTCGTCCTTGTTCCCCCGGGGATGGTTCGTCATGTTCGCCATCGTCCCACCGCGCGCGGGGCCGTGTTAAGACGAGAGGTCGATTCCAGGGGGATCTCGGGGTTCTCCCCGAGACCGAGACCATGATCGGCGCGCCGCGCAAGGCCCCACACACACGGACGGGGCCGTCCTCCGAAACGGAGGACGGCCCCGTGTCCGTCGCGGTCCCTAGCTGGCGAAGTCCAACAGCTGCTGGGCCCGGCTCGGGTGGCGCAGCTTGGCCAGAGACTGCTTCTCCAGCTGCCGGATGCGCTCGCGGGTCAGTCCCAGGTGCTTGCCGATCTCGTCCAGCGTGCGCGGTCGTCCGTCCATCAGCCCGAACCGCAGCGACATGATGGTCGCCTCACGCGGCTCCAGGTCGGACAGGGCGTTGCGCAGCTGGTCGGCCATGAGCTGGCGGTCGACCACCTCGGAGGCCTCCGAGGCGTCCACGTCCTCGATCAGGTCACCGATGCGGGTCTCGCCGTCCTCACCGATGGTCGAGTCGAGGCTGATGGGCTGTCGGGTGACCCGCAGCAGTTCCTCGATCTGGGTCGGGGTCTTGTCGAGCTCGTGCCCCAGTTCCTCGGGAGTGGGTTCGCGGCCCAGTGCCTGGTGCATGTCGCGCTCCAGCCGGCTCACCTTGCTGAGGAGCTCCAAGACGTGCACGGGCAGGCGGATGGTGCGCGCGGAGTCGGCGAACCCGCGCTGGATGGCCTGGCGAATCCACCACATGGCGTAGGTGGAGAACTTGAAGCCCTTGGTGTAGTCGAACTTCTCCACCGCGCGGATGAGGCCGAGGTTGCCCTCCTGGACCACGTCCAGCAGCGACATCCCCCGGTCACTGTACTTCTTGGCCACCGACACGACCAGACGCAGGTTGGCCTCGAGCATGTGGGACTTGGCCTTGCGGCCGTCCTCTGCCACCCACTCGAGTTCCTCGCGCTCGACGTCGGCCCTGGTGAAGGACTCGTCGATCTCGCCGTGCTGACCGAGCCGGTACTCGGCGTAGAGTCCGGCCTCGACACGCTTGGCCAGATCCACCTCCTGCTCGGCGGTGAGCAGCTGCCGCCGCCCGATCGCCTTCAGGTAGGTGTGGACCGAGTCGCCCATCGCGGGTGACTGGTCGTCGAGGTCGGCCTCACCGGTCTCCGGGTCGATGGAGGCCTGAGAGGTCTCGTTCTTCTTGGTGCGGCGCGTGGTGCGGGTCTTCCTTCGCGTGGAGGGACCCTTTCGCGCCGCGACCTTGGGTGCCTCGTCGGTGTCGGGCACCGTCGCGATGAGAGTGTTTTCCAGCACGTCGTCCTCGGCGTCAGGTTCGGCCACCTTCACGGACTCCTCGCCCCCGTCGGCGAGCCGGACCCCGTGGTCGGTGAGTTCACGCAGGATGGAGCGGCCGTCACTGGAGGTGACTCCGGCCGCGGAGAAAGCGGTACGTAGTTCGGAGAGGGACAGGTGTCCCTGAGCACGGCCCTGGGCGATCAGGTCGGTCAGGGCCGCGCCGGCCTCGGGGGCCGGTTTCGGAGCTGCGCCATCGGGGGCCTGGGCCGATTGGCCGGAGGCTGCTAGGGCGGTGCTCGTCATCGGGGCACATCCCTCCCTTCCAAGACGTGTGGCACGTGGCGGAGGATCACCGCCGACTGGACGCGCCAATATGTCCAACGTGTCGGCGAGTCAAATGTTCCCTGTCTCGATTGGATATCGAGGATGGTGGCATAGATCACCGGTTCGTGAGTGGCGGTGGGCGGGCGGGTGCGGGTATTGAAGACGCCGCCATGTCGGCCTTCGGGGACCCCGATGCGGGACCCTCCCGACATGAGGGAGGCCGCGCGAACGCGTGTGGACGAGCCGATGGCTACCGCCAACTGCGGACCTCCTACGGAACGGGGGCCGAAGATCTCGGATACTCGGATAGACGCCGGAGAGCTTTGGGAAGTTCCCCACCTTTTCGGTTCCGATCGGGATCGAGCGTGGTCGAAAGGGCGGGAACACCGCGTGCACTCCCGGAACGACCCGGGTCGGCGGGTGATCGAGGTGCCGGGGACGGCGCCCGCCGCGGCCAGGGTCCCATGGGTTCGGGTACTACCGGTAACGCCGCTGAGCACGGGCCGAATTCCCGTAGGCTCTGGCGCGATGTCGACCGGGACGGAAAACCTCGGTCGGGAGGACCCGGTCAGGTCGGGAGAACCCGGTCAGGAGGTGGGGCGGCGCAACGCCACCAGGTCCGGTTTGCCGGAGGCGAGCATCGGTAGCTTCGCGCGCACGTCCAACTCCCGAGGCGCGGCGTAGGCCGGTAGCCGCTCGCGCACGTGGGAGCGCAGTTGGTCCAGCAGGGGAGGGTCTGCGGGGTCGACCGGGACCACGACCGCGCACACCCGTTCGCCCCATTCGGGGTCGGGGCGGCCCACCACCACCGACTCGGCGACCTTCGGGTACTCGCTCAGGATGGTGTTGACCTGCCCGGGAACCACCTTGTGCCCGCCGGTGTTGATCACCTCGTCCACGCGGCCCAGCACCTGGAGTCGACCGTCGGGACCGAGCCGCCCCAGGTCGTTGGTGCGCAGTCGTCGTCCGGTGCCGTCGTCGGCCAGGACGCCTGGGTCCACCACCGTCTCCGGGGGCATGCGGTAGTCGGTCAACAGGATCGGACCACCCAGCAGGATGCGTCCGGGGGCGCCGTCCTCCTCCGCGTCGACGCGTACCCGGACCCCGTCCAAGGGGACACCGTCGTAGACGCACCCGCCGCAGGTCTCGCTCATGCCGTAGGTGGTGATCACGCGCCCTCCCGCGGTACGAGCGCGCTCCAACAGGTCGGGTTCGGCCGCCGCGCCGCCGAGCAGGATGGTGCCGAACAGCGACAGATCGACGCCTGCCGCGAGGAGCCGACGCAGTTGGGTGGGGACCAGGGAGACGTGGGGGCGCAGCCTCTCGGCCGCTTCGAGGACACCGTCCACGTCGAAGGGGGCGTGTACGGCGCGGGTCCCGGTGACGTAGGCGCGCGTCATCACCTGCACCCCGGAGATGTGTCCGGCAGGCAACACGCACAGCCAGGTATCACCGGGGGCTGCGCCGATCCGGGCCACCGAGGCGCGGGCCGACGTCCACAGCGCGGTCGCGGACAGCTCCACCCCCTTGGGAGCGCCGGTGGAACCCGAGGTGGTGATGACCAGCGCCGCGTCCGGGCCCACCGCAACACCGTCGTCGAGGGGGAGGACCCCCTCCGGTGTGCGCAGCGACGAGGGGCGCATGGAGGCGAGGAGTTCGGTGGCACGAGTGTCGGGGGTGCCGTCGGGGATGGGCAGCAGGGCCGGCCCCGTGCCGTCCAAGGCCTCGACGAGCATCGCCTCCAAACGCTCGGGGGACAGACCGCGTACGGCCTGGAGGGGACGTCCGTCCTGCGTGCGAGGGGACGGGGACCGATGTTCTTCGACTGCTGCCACGGTGCCCCAGAGTAGTCCGGGTGATGGGGCGGTCCGGCTCGTCGGAGCGTCGGAGTCGGGTCCGTGCCCGTCTTCCTCGGCCCGCCTGGCAGAATGCGAAAGGTCGACCTGCGGACGCCGGGGCCTGCGGACCCTTCCGGCCCGGGTGTTCGCCAGGGATTTCCATGTGAGGGAGAAGTAATAGCGGTGAGCTGTGTGATCGATGGGGACGGGACGGCCGGCCAGGCGGCGGAGTCCGTTCGGGGGCGGGCCTTCGCGATCGGTCTGCGCAATCGTTTCCGCGGTATCACCGTGCGAGAGGGGCTGCTCGTGCACGGGCCCGCCGGATGGGGCGAGTTCTCGCCCTTCGCCGAGTACGGGCCGCGCGAGGCCTCCCGTTGGTGGGCGGCCTGCCGTGAGGCCTCCCACCAGGGTTGGCCCGAACCCGTACGCGACCGGGTCCCGGTCAACGTCACCGTGCCCGCCGTGGACCCCGAACGCGCCGCGGCGATCGTGACCGCGGGAGGGTGCTCCACCGCCAAGGTGAAGGTCGCCGAGAAGGGCCAGGACCCGAGCGAGGACATCGCCCGGGTGGAGGCGGTGCGTTCGGCCATCGGCCCCTCCGGCCGGGTGCGGATCGATGCCAACGGCGCCTGGGGCGTGGACACCGCCGTGCGGATGGTCCGCGAACTGGACCGCTTCGACCTGGAGTACGTCGAACAGCCATGCGCCTCCCTGGAGGAACTGGGTGCGGTCCGCCGCAGGGTGGACGTGCCGGTGGCGGCCGACGAGTCCATCCGCCGTGCCGAGGACCCGCTTCGGGTGCGCGCCGCCGAGGCCGCCGACATCGTTGTGCTCAAGGTTCAACCCCTGGGCGGGGTACGGGCCGCGCTGCGGGTGGCCGAGGCCTGTGGCCTGCCGGTCGTGGTCTCCAGCGCCGTGGAGAGTTCGGTGGGGTTGGCAGCGGGCGTGGCCTTGGCCGCCGCCCTGCCCGAACTGCCCTACGCCTGCGGGCTGGCGACCATGCAGATGCTGACCGCCGACGTCACCACCGAACCCCTCCTGCCGGTCGACGGCTTTTTGCCGGTCCGGCCGGTCACGGTGGACGAGGAAGCGCTTTCCCGGGTAGAGGTCGACGCCTCGGCCTGGCGGGAACGTGCCCGGAACGCGGCCGAGGCGGAAACACCCCGAGAATCCGGAGAACGCGATTCGCCCCCGTTTTGACCTGTGCTTACCATCGACGCGCCGGGCGTGGCCGGCCGGATGGGCACGAGATCACAGCCGGGTTCGGTCGCAGGGAGCGCTCGAACGGGGTTCACTGGAAGCGGCCCCGGCGACGCACACGCGAGTGGGAGTGTGGCCGCCACGGTTACGGGACGCCGTGCGATGCGGTCCGACCACGCGGTGATACTGGGTCGACACCTCGACGAACGAAAGACTTCGAATGAATCCGTCTACCGCCTTGGCGCGGGTCCTCGTCGACGAACTGGCCCGCTGCGGACTGGCCGAGGCCGTCGTCGCGCCCGGGTCGCGCTCGACCCCTCTGGCGTTGGCGCTGGTCGCGCATCCAGGGATCCGTGTCCACGTGCGCGTGGACGAACGTTCCGCGTCCTTCCTCGCCTTGGGACTGGCCCGGGCCTCCCGACGCCCGGTGGCGGTGGTGTGCACCTCCGGCACCGCGGCCGCCAACTTCCATCCGGCGGTGATGGAGGCCGACGAGAGCGGCGTGCCGCTGCTGGTGCTGACCGCAGATCGGCCCCCGGAACTGCGTGGCACCGGCGCCAACCAGACGGTGGACCAGATCGGTCTGTACGGCGGCGCGGTGCGCATGTTCGCCGAGGTCGGAACCCCCGACCACGCGCCGGGCATGGTCGCATACTGGCGTTCGCTGAGCGGTCGGGCCTGGGCCGCGGCCCAGGGCGGACGTCCTGGACCCGTGCACCTCAACGTGGCTTTCCGCGACCCCCTCACCCCCGATCAGCCCACCGGTGGCGGCCCTGAGTGGACCGAGCCCTTGGACGGACGCGCCGACGGTCGCCCCTGGATCTCACGGCCCGGCCCGCGTACCGAACCCGCGCCCTACGTACTGCCCGACGTCGAACGCGGCGTCATCGTCTGCGGCGATGGCGACTACGACCCGGTGCCGTTCCTGGCGCTGTCGGAATCGACCGGATGGCCGCTGCTGGCCGAACCCACCTCCAACGCCCGCCGCTCGGGCGCGGTCTCCACCTACCGGCAACTGCTGGCCGTGCCGGGTTTCGCCCACGCCCACACCCCCGAACTCGTGGTGAGCGTGGGAAAACCCAACCTTTCCCGGCAGATCCTCGGCTACCTGCGCCGCGCGGAACGGCACGTGGTGGTCACCGCCGCCACGGTCGGTGACCCCGCGGCGAGCGTGCTCAACGACTTCTCCGACCCCGCACGTACCGCCACCGACGTGGTCGCCGCGATCGCCCCGCCCAACGGACCGAACCGGGACGAGTCGGCGCGCACCGACTGGTCGCGTTCCTGGGAACGCGCCGAGGCCGCCGCCCGCGTGGCCGTCGACGGGGTGCTGGACGCAGAGGAGACCTTGACCGAGCCGCGTCTGGCCCGTGACCTCGCCTCGCAGATGAGCGCGGGTTCACTGCTGTTCGCCGGCTCCAGCATGCCCATCCGCGACCTGGACGCCACCATGCACCCCCGTTGCGGGGTGCGTCTGGTGGGCAACCGGGGCGTGAGCGGCATCGATGGGACGGTGTCCACGGCCATCGGTGCCGCGCTGGCCCATCAGAGCGAGGGGGAGGGGCAAACCTACGCCCTGCTCGGCGACCTGGCGCTGCTGCACGACCAGAACGGTTTGATCATCGGCCCCGGCGAGCCACGACCGGACCTGGCGATCGTGGTGGTCAACAACGATGGCGGCGGAATCTTCTCCGGTCTCGAACAGGCCGGCCATCCGGACTTCGAGAGAGTGTTCGGCACCCCGCACGGGGTGTCCATGGAGAGGGTGGCCGCCCTGTCGGACCTGCCCTACACCCGGGTGGAGTGGGCCACCGACCTGCCCAAGGCCCTCTTGGGCGAGAGCCTGCGGATCATCGAGGTGTGCACCGAACGCGCTGGTAGCGCGGCACTGCGCCGTCGGCTGCAGGACGCCGTCGACACCGCTGTGGCCGGGACGTTCTGACTCGGGTCGGCGCGACGTGACGAAGGGGAGACATCGGAGGTCGATGTCTCCCCTTCGTCACGTGGATCAACGGTGCAGGATGTCCGTCAGGTCGAACTCCAGTTTCACCGGAACGGAGGTCTTGAGGGTTCCCCGGTGGATGGTGGGCCTGCCGTAGTCACCGGAGGGAGAAGCCGGGTCCTTCTCGTACTCGTAGAGCACGGCGTCGTTCCCGTCCTGTTCGATCCGCCAGAAGAATCGGACACCGGCACGGGCGTAGAGCTGGGGTTTGCGCTCCCGGTCCCTGATCTCCGATTCGGGAGAGACCACCTCCACCGCCAGTTCGACGACCTCCGGCGGAAACCACGTTTGGTCCAGCTCCCGGAAAGCGCTTGCTTGGGCCGGCATCAGGTCCGGCTCCGGCCGTTGCCGTTCGGCGAGCTTGACGGAAAACTCTCTCGCCACGCGAAGGCCCTGGGGGACATGTTGATCGAGCTCACGCTCCAACAGCCTGAGAATGAGCATGGGGAAGAGTTTTTGAGGGCTTGCCAGCACCAGGTTTCCGTCGATGAGTTCGGTGTGCGGCGGAAGATCCGGGATGCGATCGAGGTCCTCGGCGGTGAAACCATCCTGCGGTGGTCGGATCGTTCTCGTTGCTCACGGTAGCCATCCTCGGCACCTCGCCGTGGTGCTTTCGGCGATTCTCCCATCCGGGCCATGGTGCGATACCGCTAGACGTTTCCCGAGGGTGGCACGCCCTCCGATTCACGTGCTTTTGGATTCCCCTCGCCGCCGCGCACGTGTCGCGGCCCGGTCAGGGGGCGTTGATCGGGCGGCTCTTCGACTGAGCGGGCCGCCCCCGCCCTGTGCGAACGAGAACGAGCACGGGAGGACCCGGCCGCGGATCCGGAGTTCCTTCGCGCGGTCGACGGCCCCGACACCGGGGGCATGGCGGACGAACTCGACGGGATGACCGGATCGTGACCCGCCCCACCTGGGCGAGGCATGTGGACGTGGCGGAACGGGTAGGCGAGGATCACCACGAGGTCCGACCGTGGGTGTTCGTGCTACTGCTCTACGTGGGATGACCTCAGCCGTGTAGAGGAGTTGTAGGGGCGTTCACATCGGTTTCACCCGATCGTGTGGAACCTCGGCCAAGGTCGATAGCGACCGGCAGGACCCACTGCCCGCACCACTCCGCATCCCCGAGCGGAGCCCCGCAAGCCCCCTCGGGACCGCGGAGCAGTTACCCATTCCGAGGAGAACGCGTGCCCGAATCCGCGCCCCGCCGCCGTCTGCTGCCGCTCATCGGCGGTGTCGGTGGTGGTCGATCCGCGAAGACGTGCCTGTACCGCTGTGGCAACGCCTGTTTCCACCCCGCCCCCAACAAGAGCGAAAACGCCTACTTCGGTGACATCTTCCAGGGCGTGTTGTCCCGCCGTTCCGCGCTGAAGGGGGCCTTGGTCGGTGCCGGCGCGGGCTCCCTGGGCGTGGCCGCCCTGAGCCCGGCCGCCGCGGATCGCGGACCGGACCGCCCGCACCCCGCGCCGCGCCCCACGTTCAAGACCGTGCTGCCCAACAACCGTGACGAGGTCACCGTCCCCGAGGGCTACGACCACCACGTCATCGTCCGCTGGGGCGACCCGGTGCTTCCCGAGGCCCCCGAGTTCGACTTCGCGAACCAGACCGCTGAGGCGCAGGCTCGGCAGTTCGGCTACAACTGCGACTACGTCGGTTTCTTCACCCTGGACGACGACCACGGGCTGCTGTGGGTCAACCACGAGTACACCAACGAAGAGAACATGTTCGCCGGGTACACCGACGGCGAGTCGGCCGACCCGGAGTGGATCAGGATCGCGATGGCCGCGCACGGCGGTTCCGTGGTGGAGCTGGAGCGGGTCGACGGTACCGGTCAGTGGAAGCTGATCACCGAGGGCGAGCGTCCCTTCAACCGTCGTATCACCAACGAGACCTCGTTCCGGATGGCGGGTCCGGCGGCCGGGCACGAGCTGCTGCGCACCGCCGCCGACCCTGAGGGCGTGAACGTGCTGGGCATGCTCAACAACTGCGCCGGCGGAATGACGCCCTGGGGCACCGTCCTCAGTGGTGAGGAGAACTACAACCAGTACTTCGTCGGCGCCCCCGACACCGAGCCCTACGCCCGCTACGGCTTCTCCTCCGACTACTCCGGTCGCCGCTGGGACCGGGTGGACGAGCGCTTCGACCTGGCGAAGCACCCCAACGAGGCACACCGCTTCGGATACATCGTGGAGATCGATCCGCACGACCCCGACTCCACCCCGGTCAAACGCACCATGCTGGGCCGTTTCAAACACGAGGGCGCCAACGTCAACATCACCGAGGACGGCCGAGTGGCCGCCTACATGGGTGACGACGAGCGCTTCGACTACCTGTACAAGTTCGTCAGCGACAAGAAGTATGTCGAGGGCTCGCACAAGCACAACATGACGCTGCTGGACAGCGGCACGCTCTACGTGGCGCGGCTGGAGGGCAACAGCCCTGCCGAGGAGATCGACGGCACCGGTACGCTGCCCTCTGACGGTGAGTTCGACGGTACCGGCGAGTGGATCGCGCTGTGCACCGACACCGAGAGCTTCGTCGACGGGTTCTCCGTGGCCGAGGTCCTCATTTACACCCGTCTGGCCGCGGACACCATCGGGGCGACCAAGATGGACCGCCCCGAGGACGTCGAGCCCAGCCCGATCACCGGCAAGGTCTACTGCGCGCTGACCAACAACGACGCCCGCGAGCCGGGTCAGGCCGACGAGCCCAACCCGCGCGGCCCCAACAAGTTCGGTCACGTCCTGGAGATCATCGAGGACGACGCCGACTCGGCGGCCACCTCGTTCACCTGGATCGTGCCCCTGGTGTGCGGTGACCCGGAGGATGACTCCACGTACTACGCCGGCTTCGACAAGTCCAAGGTCATGGCGATCTCGGCGCCCGACAACCTGGCCTTCGACAAGCACGGCAACCTGTGGATCTCCACCGATGGTCAGCCCGGCAGCCTGCAGACCAACGACGCCCTGCACGTGATGCCGGTCGAGGGTCGTTTCCGCGGTGAGCTGCGGACCTTCGCCACCGTCCCGGTCGAGGCCGAGACCTGTGGTCCGCTCATCTCCCAGGACCAGAAGACGGTGTTCCTCGCCCCGCAGCACCCGGGTGAGAACGGCACCGTCGAGGAGCCCACCAGCGTCTGGCCCGACGGCGACTTCCCGCGCCCGTCGGTGGTGTGCGCCTGGCACAAGGGCGGTCGCGATGTCGGTAACTGATGCCCGCCCGAGCGCGCCGAAGCATTAGGGCGGGTTCCGCGAACACGTACCCTGCTGCGCGGCGCCCCAGCGGCGGCGCGAAACCAATACCGACCACCGGCCCCGGTCTCTCCGTCGTGGGGGAGGACCGGGGCCGGTTCACGTTCCGGGGTCGGTGAGAGCCTCGCGCATCACCCGGAACTTGGCCTCGGTCTCGGCGAGTTCGGAATCGGGGTCGGAGCCGGCGACGATCCCACCGCCCGCGTACAGGCGGGCGCTCGCCCCGTCCACGCGTGCGCTGCGCAGGGCGATGCCCCACTCGGCGTTGCCCGCGCCGTCCAGCCAGCCCACGGGACCGGCGTAGCCGCCACGATCCATGCCCTCGGTCTGGGCGATCAGTCGCATGGCGGCCTCGGTGGGGGTGCCGCCCACGGCGGCGGTCGGGTGCAGCGCCGCCACGGCGTCCAGGGCCGACACCCCGGGGGCCAGGCGCGCGTGGGCGCTGGTGGCCAGGTGCTGGACGTTGGCGAGCTTGAGCAGGTGCGGCCGGTCCGGGACGGTGAGTTTCTCGGTGAGCGGCTCCATGGAGGCACGCAGGGAGTCCACGGCGAAGGCGTGTTCCTCCAGGTCCTTGGCGGAGGTCATCATCTCCTGGCCCAGACGCAGGTCGGATCCCTCGTCCTCTCCGCGCGGGCGGGTACCGGCCAGCACGAGGGAATCGAACTCGTTGCCCTCCACCCGCAGCAGGAGTTCGGGGGTGGCGCCGACCATGCCGTCGACGGAGAAGGTGAGGCAGTCGGGGAAGCGGGCGTGCAAGCGCTTCAGCAGCATGCGTACGTCCAGAGGCGCTTCGGCCTCGGCGTGGGCGTCACGGGCCAGGACGGCCTTTTCGAGTTCGCCGTCCTTGATGCGCGTGACCGTTGAGGCGATCAGGTCCTTCCACCGTTGCGGGGTGAGGGACCCGGGTCGCCAGTTCAGGGGACCCATGGGGCGTGGTTCTGTGACCGTGCGCAGTGTTTCCTCGGGGTGTTGGCCCGGCTCGTCGCCGATGGTGGTCAACCAGGTGCGGTCGCCGCGTCTGCCGATGAGCACTCTGGGGACCACGAGCGCCGAACCGGCGGAGGTGGGCGCGAACGTGAACGTGCCGAAGGTGACCGCACCGGTGCCGGGCAGCCCCACCTCGTCCTCGACCCTGGCGTTGTCCAGTAGGTCGGCGAACCAACGGGCGGCCTGCCCGATGCGGGAGTTGTCGGTGGGGGTGGTGTCCTCGTGGGCGACCTCGGGCTCGAAGCGTGCCGCCCGGCCCCACGCGACGAGACCGTCGTTTCCGTTCAACCAGGCCAGTGGTGTGCCCTCCGGCAACCGGTCGATCAGGTCGCCGGCGTGGTCGCGCAACGGGACGGTATGGACGAAGAGTTCGGGTGGGCTCTGCACTGCGTTCACGGGAGACGAGTCTAGAACCTGGCCGGGGGAGCGGTCACGTCGGGCGCCTGTCCTCGGGGCGCTCCATTGACCTGGGACGACATTCCGGTGTTACGGCCTGTGCGATGTTATCTACACATTGGCCGAATCGTATCCGAAACTTGACATCTTGCCTTAATCTGGGTCCCGGCGTGGCGCCAGGCCGAACGGCGACGCGCGGACATCCCCGAAGGAGAACTTGATGCGATCCATGGCACGGGCCCTGACCAAGCCGCGCGCCGGGGGACGGTGGGCGGCGATCGCGGCCACGGCCACCGTGCTGCTGGCGGGCTGCTCCGCCAACGGCCAGGGCCCCTCCTCCGACGATGCCCCCGAGCCGGGCGGCGAGGGAATCGCGGCCCCCGTCTCCTGCCAGGCCCACGACGACAAGCGTCAGATGCGCGGAGCGTGGCTGACCACCGTGCGCAACATCGACTGGCCCTCCGAGCCCGGCCTGTCGGCCGAGGAACAAAAGGCCGAACTGGACGCCTGGCTCGATGACTCGGTGGAGATGGGCCTCAACGCCGTCTTCTTGCACGCTCGCCCCACCGCCGACGCCGTCTACGACTCCGAGCTGGAGCCGTGGGCCCGCTACCTCACCGGTGAACAGGGTGGCGACCCCGGCTACGACCCGCTGGAATACGCGGTCGATGAGGCGCACGAGCGCGGTCTGGAACTGCACGCCTGGTTCAACCCCTACCGCGTGGGTCTGCAGGACCCGGACGTGGAGAACCTCGCCGACGACCACCCGGTCGAGCAGAACCCCGAGTGGCGGGTGGACTTCGGCACCGAGGCCTACGTCGACCCGGGCAACCCCGAGGTCCGCGAGTGGGTCACCGAGGTCATCATGGACGTCGTCGACCGCTACGACGTCGACGGCATGCACTTCGACGACTTCTTCTACCCCTACCCGCAGGAGGGCGCGACCTTCGACGACGACGCCAGCTGGGAGGCCCACGGGGGCGACTTCGACGACCGTGGGAACTGGCGGCGCGACAACGTCGACCAGCTCATGCGGGACGTGCACGGAAGGATTCAGGAGAGCAAGCCCTGGGTGAGCTTCGGTGTCTCCCCGTTCGGCATCTGGCGCAACGACAACACCGACTCCTCGGGCTCACCCAGCTCCGGACTGCAGTCCTACGACGCCCAGTACGCCGACACCCGCACCTGGATCGAGGAGGGCACCGTCGACTACATCGCCCCCCAGCTCTACTGGGAGCGCGGCTTCGAGACCGCCGACTACGAGGCGATGACCGACTGGTGGTCGAACGAGGTCGAGGGCACAGACGTCGACCTGTACGTCGGTCAGGGCGCCTACCGGTTGGGTGAGGACGGTTGGACCGGCGACGACGCCCTGAGCAACCAGCTCGACTACTCCGGTGAACTCGACGAGGTCTCCGGTGACATCTACTTCTCCATCAAGAACCTGCGCGAGAACGGCGACGTGGTCGACCACCTGCTCGACGGCCACTACGCCAACGCCGCCCTGCCGCCGGTGATCGAGAACCCCGAGGGCGATGAGCCCCTGGTCGGCGCGGTCGACGACGTGACCGCGCAGAACGTGGATCGCGGCGTCGAGGTGGAGTGGAACGAGATCGAGGACGCCCGTTTCTACGCCCTGTACCGACTGTCGGCCGAGGCCGTCCAGGCCCTGGAGTCCGGGGACGAGGACGCCTACTGCACGGCGCTGACCGCGGACAACCTGGTCGGCATGACCGGTGGGTCGACCTTGACCGACACCGAGCCCTTGGAGGATGGCGCCGGTTACGTGGTCACCGCGCTGGACGACTACCGCGCCGAGGGTCCGGTCGGTGGGGTCGCCGACGTGCGCAGCTGATCCGGTCGTCGGAACACACGAGGGGCCCGTTCCCCTTCCGAGGGGACGGGTCCCTCTCCTGTGCGCGGAATCGGTTCATGCCCTAGGAGAACGAGCAAAAAATTGTGATCTGCTAGCCGAATATCCATTTCGCCCTCGCTTGTGCGACTAGTAGTTTCTTCGTATGCCCACCTTCCAGATCAGTGAGGCCGCCGAGCTTCTCGGGGTCAGCGCCGACACCGTCCGACGTTGGGTCGACTCGGGAAAGCTGGCCGCCGAACGCGACGCCACCGGACGCCGCAACCTCGACGGGGCCGAACTCGCCTCCTTCATGAGGGCCGGCGCCGATGATGATCCCGGCCGTCGCGTCTCCTCCGCTCGCAACCGCTTCCGGGGACTGGTGACCAGTGTGGTCCGCGATCAGGTGATGGCCGCCGTCGAACTCCAGGCCGGACCGCACCGGGTGGTCTCCCTGATGAGCCGTGAGGCCGCCGACGAACTCGGCCTGGAGGTCGGGAGTGTGGCCACCGCTGTCGTCAAGTCCACCAACGTCATCGTCGAGACCACCGGAGAACACCATGCGTGAGTCCACCACCAGTGCCCCCCGCGCGAGGCGTGCCGCTCACGGGCCGGCCGCGGCCGCGGCCGCACTCGTCCTGACACTGACCGCCTGCTCGGGTGGGAGCACCGACACCGGCGAAGGGACCGGGGGAGAGGCCGACGGCGCCGCACCCGATGGTGAACTCACCGTCTTCGCCGCGGCGTCCCTCACCGACGTGTTCGAGGAGATCGCCGCCTCCTTCGAGAAGGAGAATCCGCAGGTGGAGGTCACCCTCAACTTCGCCGGTAGTAGCGAGCTCGCCCAACAGATCGACTCCGGCGCTCCCGCCGACGTGTTCGCCGCCGCCAACACCGACACGATGGACCAGGTCGTGGCGGGCGAGGGTCTGGACGCCGACTGGGCCGCCGAGAACGGTGAGGACGGTCGGATCTTCGCCACCAACAACCTGCGGATCGCCGTTCCGCCGGACAACCCCGCCGACGTCGAGAGCCTCGACGACCTGGCCGAGGACGACGTCGACGTGGCCTTCTGTTCGAAGGAGGTGCCCTGCGGTTCCGCCACCGTGACCGCGCTGGAGGCCGCCGACCTGGACATCACCCCGGTCACCCTCGAAGAGGACGTGAGGGCCGTCCTGACCAAGGTCGAACTGGGTGAGGTGGACGCCGGTCTGGTCTACGCCACCGACGTCATCTCCGCCGGGGACCGCGTGCGAGGCCTGGACTTCCCCGAGTCCGAGGAGGCGATCAACGACTACCCGATCGGTGTCCTCTCCGCGTCGGGCGCCCCCGACCTGGCCGCCGCCTGGGTCGACTTCGTCACCACCGAGGGTGCCCCCGTCCTGCGGGACGCGGGGTTCGGCACGCCGTGACCGCCCGCACGACCCGTTCCGGTCGGCGCGCCCCGCGCACCCGGCCGGGACGGGTGCCTTGGATCCTCGTCCTCCCAGCCTTGGTCGGCCTGGCGTTCCTAATCCTGCCCTTCGCCGGGCTGCTCGTGCGCGCGCCCTGGTCCACCATGGTCCAGCGCGTCACCGAGCCCGAGGTGCTGGCCGCCCTGTGGCTGTCGCTGTCCACCGCCACGGTGGCCACCATCGTCTCCCTGGTCTTGGGTGTCCCGTTGGCCTGGCTGCTGGCACGCACCGAGTTCCCCGGCCGTCGCTTCGCGCGCGCACTGGTCACCATTCCTCTGGTCATCCCGCCGGTGGTCGGAGGTGTGGCCCTACTTCTCGTCCTGGGGCGCAACGGGCTGGTCGGACGATACCTGGACGCCTGGTTCGGGCTCACCCTGCCCTTCACTCCCGCCGCCGTGGTCATCGCCCAGGTGTTCGTGGCCATGCCCTTTCTGGTGATCAGTGTCGAAGGGGCGTTGCGCGGCGCCGACCGGCGCTATGAGGAGGCCGCCGCCACCTTGGGGGCGAGCCGCGCCACCGTCTTCACCAGTGTCACCCTGCCCATGGTTCTGCCCGGCATCGGCGCGGGTGCGATCCTGTGCTGGGCACGCGCCCTGGGCGAGTTCGGCGCCACCATCACCTTCGCCGGGAACTTCCCCGGTACCACCCAGACCATGCCACTGGCCGTCTACATGGCCATGCAACGCGACCCCGAGGCCGCCATCGTGCTCAGTCTGGTCCTGCTCTTGGTCTCCCTGGCCGTCCTGGCCACCCTGCGCGAGAGGTGGGTGAACCTCTGATGGCCGCACCGGCCACCCGCACCCCGACCGAACCCGATCCCGTTCCGCGTCCGGGCCTGGACGCCGACCTGCGGCTGACCCGAGGTTCGTTCGACCTGGACGTCTCCTTGTCCTGCCCACCCGGACACGTCCTGGCGCTGTTGGGACCCAACGGGGCGGGGAAGTCCTCCGCCCTGCGCGCCCTGGCCGGTCTGGTGCCGCTCACCGGCGGACACATCCGCCTGAACGGCGACGACCACACCACCACGGCCGTCGAACACCGGCCCATCGGCGTGGTCTTCCAGGACTACTTGTTGTTCCCGCACATGAGCGCCCTCGACAACGTCGCCTTCGGACCGCGTTGCCAGGGCGTGGGGCGCTCCGAGGCCCGCGAACACGCCCGCGCGCTGCTGGAGCACATGGGCTTGGCCGACCACGTCGCCTCTCGACCCCGGCGACTGTCCGGAGGCCAGGCCCAACGGGTCGCCCTGGCCCGTGCCCTGGCGGTGCGTCCCGGCATGCTGCTGATGGACGAACCCATGGCCGCCCTGGACGCCAGCACCCGGGTGGCGGTGCGCTCACGCCTGAGGCGCCTGTTGGAGGAATTCGAGGGCGTGACGGTCCTGGTCACCCACGACCCGCTCGACGCCATGGTGCTGGCCGACCGCATCGCCGTCATCGAGGAGGGCCGGTTGGTGCAGGAGGGCTCCCCGGCCGAGGTGGCGCGCCGCCCCCGCACCACCTACGTCGCCCGCCTGGTGGGTCTCAACCTGTTCCGGGGGCGGTCGCGGGAGGGCACCGTCACCCTGGACACGGACGGTGGTGGAAAACCCACCAGGGTGGAGACCCGTGAGGCGCGCCAAGGGCCCGTCCTGGTGGCCTTTCCGCCGCGCTCGGTGGCCCTGTACCAGGAGCACCCGCACGGCAGCCCTCGCAACATGTGGCGGCTACGGGTGGAGGGGATCGAACGCTTCGGCGACCAGGTGCGGGTGCACCTGGAGGGCGCGCTGTCCCTGGCGGCCGACATCACCCCGGCGTCCCTGGCCGAACTCGGGCTCGCCCGGGGTGAGGAGGTCTGGGCCGGGGTCAAGGCCACCGAGGTCGAGTGCTACCCCGGTTGAGGCCCTCCTTCCCCGTCGGACCAAGACCTATGGCCTCGCGGGAACGGGCCTCCTGCACCGATTTCACGAATCGGATGAAAAGGGACCGGGAAAATCCTGTGGACGCTTGGATAAGGGCGGCGCGCCCGGGGGAGACTGTTAGCACCCGGAGACGACACAGTCCTTCCCCCGGCGGCCGAGGAGGGTGCCATGTCCCTGAGAGAACACGAACGGAGGATTCTCGCTGAGATCGAGAAACAACTCAGCGAGGACGCTCCGGAACTGGCCGGCCGTCTCGAGGCCTTCGGAACCGACGACCCGGACGTTCCGGCCGACCCGGGGTTACAGAGCTGGCGGCCATGGGTGGCCTGCGCCCTGATCGCGGCGGTCACCGCGGGGCTCTTGGTGCTGTTGTTCGTCCTGACACCGAGCGCCCCACAGCCGGAGCAGCCGCGACCTACCGGGACATCGCAGAACGGCGAGGGCACCGATACCGTGCCGGGCCCGGTCTCAGAGGGGGAGACCGTGGAGGAACCGGCCGAGCCCGCCGATCCGGTCGGGTAGTCTCTCGGGTCCCACGCCTGTCGAGGCTCACCGTGCGGACCCGGTGCGCCGCTCTCGGAGCACCGGGTGTCGGAGCGGGGGGCTTCGGTCGGCCAAGGCCGGCGCCGGTGGCTCTCGAAC
>NZ_BCSH01000083.1 GCF_001570765.1 Nocardiopsis listeri NBRC 13360
GCCACACCAACCGCCCCCACCCACACCAACCCCCGCCCCCAGCAACCACCCCACCCCACCCCGTGGAATCACTCATTCACTCATTCACTCATTTGGTTCTTGGGGGTTCGTTCCGTTTCACCTGCCCCGGAGCACCGAACCGGATCGGTCGGCCCACCAGTCGCGAACGTATCGAACAGGTGACCCGAAGGCGCGGATTGTGTGCCGCCAAGGTACGTGACCACCGGGTTCCCCGCCGGTAACGTCGGTGGACGACCGGTTCGCCGGCACCTGGGGCGGGTCCTACTCACCGGAGGTGACTTCCGCATGCTGCGAGCCGCGCGGGCCCGACGCATCGCCGCCGCCACCGCCTTCGGAGGAGGTGG
Organism: Nocardiopsis listeri NBRC 13360; assembly: GCF_001570765.1. Taxonomy (GTDB): domain Bacteria; phylum Actinomycetota; class Actinomycetes; order Streptosporangiales; family Streptosporangiaceae; genus Nocardiopsis; species Nocardiopsis listeri. Next base: position 366 of record NZ_BCSH01000083.1, read on the forward strand.
ACTCACGCTGGTGGGCGGGGGCACGCTGGCGCTGCTCTACCTCCAGGCCAGGCTGGCCAAGAACGCCATCGGCGTGACCGAGTGGAAGCGGCCCCGCACCGACGGCGCCTATGGCGACGGGGACGGCCCGCCACTGCGGCTGTTGATGATCGGCGACTCCACCGCCGCCGGTTTCGCCGTGGAGGAGGCGCGTGAGACACCCGGCGCGATGCTGGCCGCGGGGATCGCCGCGGCCTCCGATCGTCCGGTGCGGCTGCGTTGCACGGCCAAGCCGGGTGCCACCTCGGCCGACCTCGACCGCCAACTCGAACGGTCCGGGGCTCGCTCGGCCGACCGGCACTTCGACGTGGCGGTGGTCTTCATCGGCGCCAACGACGTGATCCGCCGGGTGCGACCCAACGACGCGGTGGCTGCGCTGCGCGACGTCACCCGGGAGCTGGTGGGGCTGGGCACACCGGTGGTGGTGGCGACCTGTCCGGACCTGGGCACGGTGCGCCCCATCGGCTGGCCGCTACGGTCGGTGGCCCGGCGGGCCTCCCGCCAACTGGCGGCCGCCCAGACGATCGCGGTCACCGAGGTCGGCGGTCGCACCGTCTCACTGAGCGACATCCTCGGCGAGGATTTTCGGACGGACCCTGGTTCCATGTTCGGACCGGACCGTTTTCATCCGTCGGCTCGCGGGTACGCTCAGGCCGCGTTCGCCGTTCTTCCGTCCGCGTGCGCCGCCCTGGGACTACTGCCCGAACTCGACGAGGACGAACGCACCCGTGGCGTCCTGCCGGTCGAACGCGCGGCCGTGGTCGCCTCCGAGACCCCGGGAACCGAGGTCACACGGGCCGATGGCCCCGAGCCGAGCGGTTCCCTCTCCGGGTGGTCGGCCCTCATCCGCGGTCCGTTCCGCCTCCGGGACACCACCCGAGAAGACGGGAGAGGGCCCGATCCGAAGGACACACGAACGAGGACCCCGGATGGCGCACGGGAACGCCCGACGGGTTAACTGGTCAGTAACAACGTGCCCACGACAAGGACGAGGAACATGCCCGAAGCAGTCATCGTCGCCACCGCGCGCTCCCCGATCGGCCGGGCCTTCAAGGGCTCCCTGAAGGACATGCGTCCGGACGACCTCACCACCCAGATCATCGGCGCGGCCCTCGCCAAGGTCCCCGAGCTCGACCCCGAGAGCATCGACGACCTCATGCTCGGCTGTGGTCTGCCCGGTGGTGACCAGGGCTTCAACATGGCCCGCATCGTGGCCGTGCAGCTGGGCCTGGACACCGTTCCGGGTACCACCATCACCCGTTACTGTTCTTCCTCGTTGCAGACCACCCGGATGGCCTACCACGCCATCAAGGCCGGTGAGGGCGACGTCTTCATCTCCGCAGGCGTGGAAACCGTCAGTCGTTTCGTCAACGGCAGCAGCGACAACCCGCAGAACGAGAACCCGCTCTTCGCGGACGCCAAGGCCCGCACGGAGAAGCGCAAGGAGGGTGGCCAGGGCACCTGGACCGACCCGCGCGAGTCGGGCCTGCTGCCCGACGCCTACATCGAGATGGGCCAGACCGCGGAGAACGTCGCCGAGCTCACCGGCGTCTCCCGGCAGCGCCAGGACGAGTTCGCCGTCCGCTCGCAGAACCTCGCCGAGAAGTCCCTCGACAACGGTTTCTGGGAGCGGGAGATCACCCCGGTGACCCTGCCCGACGGTACGGTCGTCAGCACCGACGACGGCATCCGCCGCGGCACCACCTACGAGAAGGTCTCGCAGCTCAAGCCGGTCTTTCGCCCCGATGGCAGCGTCACCGCCGGCAACGCCTGCCCGCTCAACGACGGCGCCTCCGCACTCGTCATCATGAGCGACACCAAGGCCAAGCAGCTGGGTCTGACCCCGCTGGCCCGGATCGTCTCCACCGGTGTGACCGGACTGAGCCCCGAGATCATGGGCCTGGGCCCGGTCGAAGCCTCCAAGCAGGCCCTGGCCCGCGCCAACATGGCGATCGGCGACATCGACCTGGTCGAGATCAACGAGGCCTTCGCCGCCCAGGTGCTGCCCTCGGCCGATCGGCTGGGCATCGACATCGACTCCCGGCTCAACGTCAACGGCGGCGCCATCGCCATGGGCCACCCGTTCGGCAGTACCGGCGCGCGTATCACCGGCACGCTGATCAACGGTTTGCAGTTCCACGACAAGACGTTCGGTCTGGAGACCATGTGCGTCGGCGGCGGCCAGGGCATGGCGGCCGTCTTCGAGCGCCTCAGCTGATCCGTGAAGCGGTCTCGGGCCCCGGACCGGATCGGTCCGGGGCCCTTTCCGGGTTCGGCCTCATAGCACCTCTGAGCGAACGTTCGCGCTCCGACAAGGTAAAAGCCGGCGACCAGGTCTTGTCCGAACCGTGAACCTGATGCATGGTCGCAGGTGAGTGCCACACGCCCAACGCACTGCGGAGGTGCCTATGTCGGTTGCCCACTCGCCGGAGATCCACGCAAAGCTCATCGAACGCATCCCGGTCGTGACAGGCCGAGGACTCCACGAGTGGTTCGACTCGCTCGACAAGGGACCGGGCCTGCTGCGCCCCTTGGACCGGTCACACTGGCTCGCCGACGAGTACGACCTCACCCACGGCTACGCCCAGGCCATCGTCACCGAGTACGACCGACGCCGAAGGAACCGGACCATCCCGGCACCGCGCCGCGAGGGTTCCTGACACGGGGAACGGCGAACGCGAAAGGGCCGCCCCGAAGTGTTCTCGGGGCGGCCCGTCCGTGCGGGACGATCGAGCGCTAATCGGCGAACATCGTCTTGATGATCCAGAGCAGGCGCAGGATCTCGATGTACAGCCAGACCAGGGAGACGGTCAGACCGAAGGCGAACTGCCAGGCGAACTTGTTCGGGATGCCGGCGGCGACGCCCTCCTCGATGCCACGGAACTCGATGGCCAGGGTCAGGGCGGCCAGCACGACGAACACGATGCCGACGCCCAGGCCCAACCAGGTGGGACCGCGCAGGCCCATGCCACCGGCGATGAAGAAGCTGAGCACGAAGTTGACCAGCATCAGCGCCGCGGCGCCCATGACGGCGTAGGAGACGGCCTTGACGAAGCCGTCGGTCACCTTGATGATCCGGAACTTGTACAGCGCCAGCATCACGGCGAAGACCGCCACCGTGCCGATCACGGCCTGGGAGACCAGGGAGGGTCCCTCGGACGGGTCGTTGAGGGTGGCCGAGAGGGTCATGCCGAGGAAGGCGGACAGGCCACCGACCAGCAGCCCTTCCAGCGCCGCGTAGCTCAGGATCGCGACCGGGTTGGTGATCTGCTTGAACGCGATCACCAGGCCCAGTACGAGGCCGCCGAGCATGCCCACGAACATGAGCGCCATGCCCAGGCCCTGGTTGCCCATGAAGAGGAAGTAGTTGATGACGCCGAACAGCGCGACCGTGCCCAGGGTCATACCCGTGCGCACGACCACGTCGTCGATGGTCATCGGCTGGTCGGCCACCGGCTGCTGCGGGTAGCCCGCCTGGGGGTAGCCCTGCTGGGGGTAGCCCTGCTGCGGGTACGGCTGTCCGTACCCCGGCTGCCCATAGCCCTGCTGTCCGTAGCCCTGGCCGGGCCCGGACTGCTGTTGTAGCGCCCGCTTGAGGACGGGGTTGGAACTGCGCATCCGCATGTCTAGTAAAGGCCTTTCACGCGTGGATTGCTGCCCACAAAGTAACGTACGGGCCTCTTCCCGGGTTCCGAGGGAAGGTCACCGTTGGGAAACGGCGACGGCCCGCACCGTCGGGGAACGGAGCGGGCCGCCGAGACCGGCGCGGGCTTCGCGGTCGCTCAGTCGCGCGTGAGCAACGAACGTGCGAAGAAGAGCATGTTGGCGGGACGCTCCGCCAGACGACGCATGTAGTAGCCGTACCACTCGTCGCCGTAGGGCACGTACACGCGCATGCGCTTGCCCTCCGCGGCCAGGCGCACCTGCTCGGCGTCTCGGATGCCGTACAGCATCTGGTACTCGTGGTCGTCCGCACCGCGACCGTTGGTGGTGGCCAGCTCACCGGCGATGGCGATCATCCGTGGGTCGTGCGAGGCCACCATCGGGTAGCCCTCGCCCTCCATCAGGACGCGCAGGGCCCGCACGTACGCCTTGTCGACCTCCTGCTTGTCACGGAAGGCCACGGACTCGGGCTCGTCGTAGGCGCCCTTGCACAGACGCACCCGGGAACCGGAGCCGCTCAGGTCTCGGCAGTCGGCCACGGTACGACGCAGGTAGGCCTGGAGCACCGCGCCCACGAACGGGAAGTCCTCGCGCAACTCGCGCAGGATACCCAACGTGGAGTCGACGGTGGTGTGGTCCTCCATGTCGAGGGTGACCGTGGTGCCGATCGCCTTCGCGGCCTCGGCGATCCTGCGCGCGTTCTCCAACGCGATCTTCTCGCCGTCCGCGTTCAGGAACTGACCGACGGCCGACAGCTTGACCGAGACCTCGGCGCGATCGCCCAGCCCGGCCTCACCGAGGGCGGCGAGCAGGTCCTGGTAGGCGTTGACCGTGGCGGTGGCCTGGGACAGGTCGGTGGTGTCCTCACCGAGGAAGTCCAGGGTGATGTAGCGGTCCTCGGCCAACTTGTGGACGGCCGGTAGGGCCTCTTCCTGGTCTGCCCCCGCGACGAAGCGGGTGACCATGGCCCTGGTCATGGGCGTGCGCTCGACGATCTTGCGGCAGGTCGCGGACCTGGCGGCGAGCAACAGGGGTTTGCGAAGCATGGTGACCTCGAAGAAGACGTGCGCGAACCGGTCGTGGTCGGCGCGGACGAAGCACAGCCGGCTGAACCGGCCGCACCGATGGATTCCTCGGGGGGCGTGGTCGGGGCGCGTACCTCCTCAAGACGGAGGAGGTACGCGCCCGGGGCACTACCCCTGGTGGGGGTAGGAGGAGACCGTCGGCGCGACGAACGTCTCCTTGATGGCGCGCGGGCTGGCCCAACGGGACAGGTTCTGCGCCGAACCGGCCTTGTCGTTGGTGCCGGAGGCGCGGCCGCCGCCGAAGGGCTGCTGACCGACGATGGAGCCGGTCGGACGGTCGTTGATGTAGAAGTTGCCGGCGGTGAAGCGCAGGGCCTCGGTCGCCTTGGCGACGGCCGCCCGGTCGGTGGCCAGGATGGCTCCGGTCAGGGCGTAGGCCGAACCCTCGTCGACGATCTCGAGGATCGCGTCGAAGTCATCGTCCTCGTAGACGTGGACGGCGACGACCGGACCGAAGTACTCGGTGCGGAAGACGTCGTTGCTCGGGTCGGTGCCCTCGATGATGGTCGGACGGACGAAGTAGCCGACCGAGTCGTCGGCGGTGCCACCGGCGATGATGTTCAGGGTCGGGTCGGACTTGGCGTCCTCCAAGACCTTGGCCAGTTTGTCGAAGGAGCGACGGTCGATGACGGCGCCCATGAAGTTCGACAGGTCGGTGACGTCGCCCATGGTCAGGGCCTCGGTCTCGGCGACCAGGTCGTCGCGCATCTTCTCCCACACCGAACGCGCGACGAAGGCACGCGAGGCGGCGGAGCACTTCTGGCCCTGGTACTCGAACGCGCCGCGGACGATGGCGGTGCGCAGCACCTCCGGGTCGGCGGAGGAGTGGGCGACGATGAAGTCCTTGCCACCGGTCTCGCCCACGATGCGCGGGTAGGAGCGGTAGTTGGAGATGTTCTCGCCGACGCTCTTCCACAGGTGCTGGAAGGTCTTGGTGGACCCGGTGAAGTGCACACCGGCCAGTTCGGGGTCGTTGAGGGCGACGTCGGAGACGGCCAGACCGTCACCGGTGACCATGTTGATGACGCCCGGGGGCATGCCGGCCTCCTCCAGGAGGCGCATGGTCAGCTCGGCGGCGAACTGCTGGGTCGGGGACGGCTTCCACACGACCACGTTGCCCATCAGGGCCGGGGCGGTGGGCAGGTTGCCGGCGATGGCGGTGAAGTTGAAGGGGGTGATCGCGTAGACGAACCCCTCCAGCGGACGCTGCTCCATCCGGTTCCACACGCCCTTGACGCTCAACGGCTGCTGCTCGATGAGCCCACGGGCGTAGGAGACGTTGAAGCGCCAGAAGTCGATGAGCTCACAGGCCGCGTCGATCTCCGCCTGCTGGGCGGTCTTCGACTGGCCGAGCATGGTGGCGGCGTTGATCGTGGCACGCCAGGGGCCGGCGAGCAGCTCGGCGGCGCGCAGGATGATGGCGGCGCGGTCGTCGAAGGACATCGCGCGCCAGGCGGGGGCCGCGGCCTTCGCGGCGGCGATGGCGTCGCGTGCGTCGTCCTGGGTGGCGTTGCGCATCGTGCCCAGGACGGAGGCGTGCTTGTGCGGCTGAACGGCGTCGATGGGCTCGCCACCGCCCATGCGGCTCTCGCCGTTGATGCGCATCGGAAGGTCGATGCTCTCGCGGCCGAGCTCCGCGAGCGCGGCTTCGAGCTCGGCGCGCTCGGGGCTACCCGGAGCGTAGGAGAGAACGGGTTCGTTGACCGGCGTCGGGACGTTGGTCACGGCGTCCATGGGGCACCTCCCTGGAAAGAATGTCCCTGAACGAGCAGGGTTGGGCTGATTCAACGGTCTCAGAGCGTGGACATCCATGCCTTGTGGGCCGGGCCACTCTTTGCCAAGCTCATTTGTCCGATGGGACAAAAAAGAACACTTGCGCATTCGACTCCACCGACGCCGGGCATCCGCGCCTCCAGTAGGGTCATACCCCGAACACCCCTGGAGAGGAAAAACATCATGCCTGTTCAGAAGGGTCAAGAGGGGGCATCCGAGGAGGGTGTCGCTCTACGCGCCCTCTTGCTCGCCCTCGGCGACCCGGTGGTCGACGTAGTCGCGGCCCCCCATGGACTCGATGTCCAGGTGGACAAGGTCGTCATTCTCGACCCCGAGGACCGCGTGGAGGCGCGGAAGGGCGACCTCGTGCTGTTGATCGGGGTACGCGGTTCCCGGGCCCGGAGCATGGTGCGCACACTCGCCGAACGGGGAGCCACGGCGGTCGCGGTCAAGACCGGTGTCCACGCGCAGCCGCAGGAGGTGTTGCCGCCTCCGGCCGAGCAACGGTCGGGGCGCGTCCAGCGCTCGGCGGAGGAGGCACTGGCCCTGCGAACCGAGGCCCAGGCGGCCGGGGTCGCGTTGTTGACGGTGCGACCCGAAGTGCGGTGGGACCAGTTGCAGTCGGTGTGCCAGCACATCGTGGACGACGCCAGGGTGACCGCCACCGAGGACCTGTCGGAGGCGGGCGGCGATCTGTTCTCCATGGCGCAGACCATCGCGCACCTCACCGGCGGGTTGGTGAGCATCGAGGACGCCGCGAGCCGGGTGTTGGCCTACTCCAGCGGCGCCGAGGTGGACGAGTTGCGACGACTGTCGGTGCTCGGCCGGCAGGGACCGGAGTCGTACCTGGCGCTGCTGCGCGAATGGGGCGTGTTCGCCAAGTTGCGCTCGGGCGAGGAGGTCGTGCGCATCGACGAGCATCCCGAACTGGGCATCCGCCGCCGGCTGGCGGTGGGCATCCACGCGGGGCGTCGACCGTTGGGCTCGATCTGGGTGCAGGAGGGGTCCGAACCCCTGACCGCGCACGCGGACGAGGCGCTGCTGGGCGCGGCCCGCACCACCGCGCTGCACATGATCCGCCAGCGCACCCAGGCCAGCGCCGGCCTACGGCTGCGCGAGGACCTGTTGTCGAGCCTGTTGGAGGGGCGCATCGACGCGAGCGCGCTGGCCGACACAGTCGAGGTGCACACCGACCGGGCGGCGCTGGTGATCGCGTTCTCACCGCGTCGAGGTGCGGAGTCCGAGGACGTCGAGGGCGGGACCGGAGAACGCGCCGACCGCCCCGAACGGGAGTTGCGTCGGCGGCGGCTCATCGACCTGGTGTCGGTGCACACCGCCGCCTACCGGCGCGGTTCCCTGACCACCGAACTGGACGGTCGGGTGTACGTCCTGCTCCCCGATCTAGCCCGTGGCCGGGAGGGGTGGCGCGGGGTGGAGCAGTCGGTGGTGGCGTTGGGCCGCAGGACGGTGGCGGCGGCGCGCGCGGCGCTCGGCGTTCGGGTTCAGGCGGCGGTGGGTTCACTGGTGGAACGATTGGGCGACGTGCCCGATTCGCGCGCCGAGGCCGACCGGGTCCTGGACGCCATGGAACGGGACCTGGACCGGGACGACGACTGGGAGGTGGCGACCATTTCCGACGTGCGCTCGCAGGTGCTGATCAGCGAGACCCTGGCGCACCTTCGGGCGGATTCGTCGCTGCGGGATCCTCGGGTGAGTCGGTTGGTGGAGCACGACCGTGCCGGGGGCGCCGACCTGGTGCACTCGTTGCTGGCCTACCTGGAGGCGTTCGGGGACGCCCGCTCCGCCGCCGAGCGGCTGCACGTCCATCCGAACACACTGCGCTATCGGGTGCGGCGCGCGGCCACGGTGAGCGGGATCGACCTCGCCGACCCGGGAGAGCGACTGTTCACCTGGCTCCAGCTGCTCATGGAGCGGCACGATCCGGACAGATGAGCGAGCTCAGAAGTACCCTCGGTCGGACTCGAACCGACACTTGTGACCCTTTTAGGGGGCCTGCCTCTGCCATTGGGCTACGAGGGCGACTCCATCATACCGGCCGGGCCGATTGCCCACTTTGGTTCTGCTTGGCCGGAAGGGGACAGAAAACGGCCGGGTTCCAGTGGAACCCGGCCGTTTTCTGTGTTCTCGGGGCGCGCGTCAACTCACCCGACGCAGTCGACCGTCCTCGACCTGCGGGCGGCTGGCCGCCTCGAAGGCCTGACGGGGCTCGGCCATCTCGGGAAGCGCGGCGAAGTCGCGCTTGAGGAAGAGGGAGAGCGTCCAGTCGGAGAGCACCCGCAGCTTGCGGTTGAAGGTCGGCACCGCGAGCAGGTGGTAGGTGCGGTGCGCGTACCAGGCGAGGCGGCCGTTCAGCTTGATCTTGCCGAACAGCTGGGCGGCGCCCTTGTGCACGCCCAGACCGGCGACGGCGCCGAGGTTGTCGTGCTTGTAGGCCTTCAGGTCGGTGCCGCGCAGGGTCGCGATGACGTTGCCGGCGAGCACCGGGGCCTGACGGACCGCGTTCTGGGCGTTGGGCGGGTAGTAGCCGCCCTTGCCGTCGGGCACCTGGGCGTTGTCGCCACCGGCGAAGACGTTGTCGGTGCCGTTCACGGTCAGGTACTCGGTGGTGTCGACGTGACCCTTGGGGCCCAGGGGCAGGTCACTGGCGGACACGACCGGGCTGGGCTTGACCCCAGCGGTCCACACCAGGGTGCCGGCGTCGAACTCGGTGCCGTCGCTGAGCTTGATGCGCTGGTCGGTGGCCGACTCCAGGAACGTGCTGAGACGCACGTCGATGTCGCGGCGACGGAGCTGGTTGAGGGCCTTCGCACCGACCTCGGGGCCGACCTCGGGCAGGATCTTGTCCGCTGCCTCGATGAGGTAGAAGTTCACCTCGTCCTGTTCGATCGAGGGGTGCACGCGAACGGCGTCGCGGACCATGTCCTCCAGCTCGGCGATGGCCTCGGCACCGGCGAACCCGCCACCGACGAAGACGAAGTTGAGCGCCTTGGCGCGCACGTCCTTGTCGTCGGTGGAGTCGGCGATGGCGAGCTGGTCGAGGACGTGGTTGCGCAGGTAGGCGGCCTCTTCGACGGTCTTGATGCCGATGCCCCACTCCGCGAGCCCGGGGATGGGCAGCGTGCGGGAGACGGCACCGGCGGCCATGACCAGGTGGTCGTAGGCCATCGTCTGGGGTTCACCGACGTTGGGCTCGTAGCGGACCGTGTTCTCGGCGCTGTCGATGCGCACGACGCGGCCACTGAGGACGCGGACGCGGTCGAAGACCTTGCGCAGCGGCACCACGACGTTGCGCGGGGAGATGCTGCCGGCGGCCGTCTCGGGCAGGAAGGGCTGGTAGGTCATGTAGGAGTTGGGGTCGATGACGGTGATGCGCGCCTCGCCGGCCCCCAACTTCTTCTCCAGCCGCCTCGCGGTGTACATCCCGAGGTAACCGCCCCCGACGATGAGGATGTGCGGGATCTCCGCCTCGTCCCCGCCGCCGTGTACCAGCCGGTAGTTCCTGCTCTCGGTCATCGCATTTCCGCCCTAACGGTTATTCCTGTGGCGCCCTTGCCTCAAGGGCCGCAAAGCCTGTCACGATCTTCGGCTCCCCGACCAAGTGCGATCGGGCCGACCTCCGAGTCGTGGTTCCCTACCTTCGACTCTTGCGGAGGCCGCTTGTGCATTCTTTCACAAGCAGCCATCCGCAGGAAGGTTCACACCCGCCTACCTTCGGACCACTCCGCGACATATGCGAGAGATGTCTTCGCAGGTCATAGGGCCTGTGAATGCATTCACAAGAGGACTACGGGTGACACGTCTCACCCAAGGTCCCGGGCCGTACCTCCCGGAAGTCCCTTCGGATCCGCCCGAAGTTCCCTTTCCAGGAGGTCACGCCTCGATGTACCGGCCCTGACGACCGGTCCTCCCTCGTGGGGGCCGGGTCAGGCCCCCTCCTCCGCCGCGATGAGGCTCCAGGCCACACCGTCCAGGATGTCGTGCTCGCTCGCGGTGAAGTGATCAGCGCCCGTACGCGCCAGCACCCGGGACAGCACCAGGGCGCCCGCCCCGATGACGTCGACGCGACCGGGGTGCATGACCCCGATCTCCGCACGCTCGGAGTGCGTGGAGCGCAGCAGCTCACCGGTGATGCGCTCCAGGTCCCTCGTGGAGACCCGGGTGTGGTGGATGCGCTCGGAGTCGTACTCGGGAAGGCCCAGGGAGATCCCGGCCACCGTCGTCGCGGTCCCGGCCACGCACACCACCGAGCCGGCCTCACCCAGCGGGACGACCTTCTCCACCTCGTCCAAGGCGACCTCAATGTCGGCCGTGGCCGCCTGGACCTGTTCGTCGGTCGGCGGGTCCGAACGCAGGTGGCGCTCGCTCATGCGCACGCAACCGATGTTCACCGACAGGGAGTCCCGGACCAGTTCGTCCTCGTCGCCCAGGCCGCCCAGCACGAACTCGGTGGAGCCGCCGCCGATGTCGACGACCAGGAAGGGCGGGGCGAAGTCCCCGGCACTCTCGCCGTCGGCCGCCTCGGCGTCCAGCTCGGCCGTGGCCCCGACGAAGGACAGTTCGGCCTCCTCCAGGCCGGTGACCACCTCGGGTTCCACCCCGATGATCTCGCGGACCCCGTCCACGAACACCTGACGGTTGCTCGCGTCCCGGGTGGCGCTGGTGGCGACCATGCGCACCGTGTCCGGCCCCAACTCGATACCGTGCGCCTCGATCGCCTCGGCGTACCCGCGCAGCGCGTCGAAGGTGCGCTCCAGCGCCTCCTCGGAGAACGCGCCGGTCTCGTCCACACCCTCACCCAGGCGCACGATCTCCATGCGCCGGTCGGCGTCGACCACCTGGACCTCGTCACCGTCGAGGGAGACGACGTCGGCGATCAACAGCCTGATCGAATTGGTTCCGCAGTCGATCGCGGCGACACCGCTCATGAAGCGTCCGTCCCTTCAGCGCCCTCGGGGGCGTTCTCGTCCACGCACACACATGGGCCCCGGTCCCACCAGTCGGGGAGTTCGTCCAGCGCCTCGGCGCCGATGGGGTTGACCCCCGGGGAAGCGAGTTCGTGCCCGACCAGGGCGTGCAGGCACTTGACCCGTGTGGGCATCCCACCGGTGCTCTGCATGCCCTCTGGCAGCGGCTCCACACCGTCCAGGCGAGCCTGTTCGGAACGCTCGGCGATGTAGGACTCGTGGGCCTTGGTGTAGGCCTCCTGTAGGTCGGGCTCCTCGCCCAAACGCTCCTGCATCCGGCGCATCGCGCCGTCGCCCTCCAGCCGACCGATCGCCGAGGCGGCGCGCGGGCAGGTCAGGTAGTACAACGTCGGGAAGGGAGTGCCGTCTTCCAGGCGGGGGGCGGTCTTCACCACGTCGGGCAGGCCGCACGGGCAGCGGTGCGCGACGGCGCGGACCCCGCGAGGCGGACGACCCAACTGGAGTTCGATCGCGGCGAGGTCTCGCTCGGAGGCGGGATCACCATCGGTATGCCCCGGAACGGGCTGATCTGCGGAAGTCATGACCCAACCAGCATAGGCGCAGCCAAGGCCGGTCAGAGCCCGTCGTCGGGCCGGTCCGCCTCCTCCACCGAACGCCACAGCTCGGTGAACCAGGGGTCACGGGGCTCGGAGGGGTCGACCCGTTCCTCGCCCTCGGAATCGGGACGGATCACGATGTAGGAGGTCTCGTCCGGGTACTGGTAGTGCAGACGGGCTCGGGCCTCGCGCTCCACGTAGGCGTCGTCGTTCAACGCCTCCTCGCGCTCGCGCAGTTCCTCGAGGTTGGCCTCCATACGGGCCCGATCGTCCTGCAACTGGGCGATCTGGGCGCGCTGCATGACGTACTCGCGAAGCGGATAGGCCAGGCTCAGCGCGATCACGATCACCACGAGGGCCAGGATCGCGGCCCGGCTGGTGAGCATGGGCCGCACCCGTCGGGTGCGGCCCGCGCTCGTGGCCTTGGTGGCCTTGGCCTTCGTCGTGGCCTGGGCCTTCGTGCCCGCTCTGGTGGCAGCACCCTTCCGTGGCTTGTCGGTTTTGGCCGACTTCCGGGCCTTTGTGGGCGGCTGCTGCGTTTCGCGGGACACTGGGGCAGACTAGCCGCGCTCGGTGAACCTCGGGAAGGCCGACACGCCCGCGTACACGGCGGCGTCGTCGAGTTCCTCCTCGATGCGCAGCAGCTGGTTGTACTTGGCGACCCGCTCGCTGCGCGCCGGCGCACCGGTCTTGATCTGGCCGGCGTTGGTGGCCACCGCGATGTCGGCGATGGTGGTGTCCTCGGTCTCGCCGGAACGGTGGCTGATCATCGCCGTGTAACCGCTGCGCTGGGCGAGGGACACCGCGTCCAGGGTCTCGGTCAGGGTGCCGATCTGGTTGACCTTCACCAGCAGCGAGTTGGCGGTGTCGGCGTCGATGCCGCGCTGGAGCCGCTCGGGGTTGGTGACGAACAGGTCGTCGCCCACCAGCTGGACCTTGGCGCCGAGCCGCTCGGTGAGCTTCTTCCAGCCGTCCCAGTCCTCCTCGTCGAGGGGGTCCTCGATGGAGACCAACGGGTAGGCGTCGACGAGCTCCGCGTAGTAGGCGGCCATCTCCTCGGAGGTGCGGGACTTGCCCTCGAAGGTGTACACACCGTCGGAGAACAGTTCGCTGGCGGCCACGTCCAACGCCAGGGCGACGTCGGAACCGGCCTTGTAGCCGGCCTTCTCGATCGCCTCGACGATGAGGTCCAAGGCGGCACGGTTGCTGTCCAGGTTCGGAGCGAAGCCGCCCTCGTCACCGACACCGGTGCCCAGGCCGTGGGCCTTGAGGACCGACTTCAGGGAGTGGTAGACCTCGGTGCCCCATCGCACGGCCTCGGAGAAGGTCGACGCGCCGATCGGAGCGACCATGAACTCCTGGATGTCGACGTTGCTGTCGGCGTGCGCGCCACCGTTGAGGATGTTCATCATCGGCACGGGCAGCACGTGCGCGTTGGGACCGCCGATGTAGCGGTACAGCGGCAGGTCGGCTTCCTCGGCGGCGGCCCTGGCCACGGCCAGGGAGGTGCCCAGGATGGCGTTGGCGCCGATCCGGGACTTGTCCGGGGTTCCGTCCAGGTCGATGAGCGCACGGTCGATGGTGCGCTGTTCGTCCGGGGTGTGGCCGCGCAGTTCCTCGGCGACCTCGTCGTTGACCGCGGTGACCGCCTTGGTCACACCCTTACCGCCGTAGCGGTCGCCGCCGTCGCGCAGTTCGACCGCCTCGAACCGTCCGGTGGAGGCACCGCTGGGGACACCAGCGCGAGCAGTGATCCCGTCGTCGAGCAGGACCTCGACCTCGACTGTCGGGTTTCCCCGGGAGTCAAGGATCTCCCGCGCCTGTACTGACTCGATGGACGCCACGATCTCTCCGTCTCTTCGGTGTCTGGGCCAACTCTTTCCGGCCCGAACACGAGACTAGCGACCCTGACCCCCATCGGTGGAGTCCCCCCGGCCCGATTGGTCTAGTCCATATACGAGAGTCCTGCGTTCAGGGCGACGAGCGCGACCTCCACGGCCGCCTCCCCGCGGTGTTCGGCGACGCCGGGTACCGTCCCTCTCCGTTGACCGGCCGGGGCAACGGCCTCACCGTGGTTCGAACGGACCCGCCCGGAACCGGCCCCGCTCCTTGAGCCGGGAGCTCAGCGGCCTATAGTTCGAACCGTGGCGGACCCTCAGAGCGCATCCCTGGACGGCACACTACGTCCGGTCCGCCGACGGCGGGCCGAACTCGGACTGCTCCTGACCGCCCTCACCGTCACCGCCGCCGGCCTGGCCTGCGCCTCCCTCGCCATCACCGGCGGAATCGACCCCAGCGTGTCCACCTACGTGTCGGTCGTCGGCGTCGGAGCCCTGGGCGTGCACGTCCTGTTGCGGTTCATCGCTCCCTACGCCGACCCCGTCCTGCTCCCTGTGGCCACGACGCTGAGCGGGATCGGCCTGACCATGATCTGGGCGCTACAGATGTCGCGCACCGGCGGCGAAGAGCACACCGAGGCCGATCGGCAGCTGCTGTGGACCCTGGTCGGTCTGGGGCTGTGCGCGGCCACCGTGGTGCTGGCCCGCAGGCCCCGAAGGCTGGCCCTGTACACCTACCTGATCGCGTTGGGCGCGCTCGTCCTGCTCCTGTTGCCGCTGTCTCCGTTGGGACACGAGGTGCTGGGCGCGCGCCGATGGATCATGATCGGCCCGTTCACCATGCAGCCCTCGGAGTTCGCCAAGGTGCTGCTGGTGGTCTTCCTCGCCTCCTACCTGGGTAGACAGCGCGATGTCCTGGCCACGGTGACCCGTACCTTCCGCATCGGCGGGGTGAAGGTGTTCAGCGCCCCGCGCGCCCGTGACCTGGCGCCCATGGGTCTGGGCTGGGGGATGGCGATCCTGCTGCTGGTGGGCACCAAGGACCTGGGCACCTCGCTGCTGCTGTTCGGGACGTTCCTGGCGGTGCTCTACGCCGCCACGGCCCGTAAGTCCTGGGTGCTCATCGGACTGGTGGCCTTCGCGGGCGGCGCGTACGTGGCGTACCTGCTGTTCGGTCACGTGCAGAACCGGGTACGGATCTGGCTGAACGCCTTCGACGACGAGGTCTACAACTCTCCCGGCGGCAGCTTCCAGGTGGTGGAGGGCCTGATCGCCCTGGCCTACGGCGGGTTGCTCGGCACCGGTTTCCACGACGGGTACGCCCAGGAGATCTTCGCCGCCGACAGCGACCTGATCCTGGTGTCGGTGGGCGAGAAGCTCGGGCTCACCGGCCTCATCGCCGTCCTGTTCCTACTGTTCCTGTTCGCCCAGCGGGCGTTCCGCATCGCCCTGGGCAGCCGCGACGTGTTCCTGAAGCTGACCGCGCTGGGCTGCGGGTTCCTGACCGCGTTCGACGTGTTCATCGTGCTGGGCGGCGCCACCCGCATCATCCCGCTGACCGGCATGACCACACCGTTCCTGTCGGCGGGCGGGTCGGCTCTGATGGCCAACTGGGTCATCGTGGGCCTGTTGTCGACCATCGGCGACACCGCCCGCCGGCCGCAGGAGACGTTCAGCGCGGGGCTGGCCCCGAGCGACCCCTCCACCGAGGTGATCGACGTGCGTTCCCTACCGAAGGGGATCAGGCGGTCGGGGAAGTGAAGCACGGGGACGTCGCACACCGGGCGAAGAGGTTCGGGGTCCTTGAGGTCACTCGTCGGTCTTCGACCAGTAACCGCGCCACTCCTGGACGCTCAACCCACGCGGCTCACGACCGTCGGCGCGCGCAGCCTCCTCCGCGGCCCGGACCCGGCCGTCGAACCGGCGAGCGGCCAGGCGCAGGTCCGTCTCCGGGTCGCGCCCCTGGTCCCGCTCGACCGCCACCGCCGCGAACAACTCGCCACCCTCGGCCCCGTCATCGCCCACCAGGTCGGCGGGAAAGCCGTTGCGCACCGCGCGCTTTTGCAGCTCGTAGGCGAGCAGCACCGCCGGCTGGGCGAACGGCACCCCGTCCAGCACCGAGACCTCGCCCGAGCCTCCCTCGGCCTTGGCCTTCTCCGCGCGCTCGGCCGCCTTGATGGCCTCCCAGTTGGACCACACCTCGTCGGTGCCCGACACCTCCACACCACCGAACACGTGCGGGTGGCGGCGGGTCATCTTGTCGATGATGGCGTCGGCGACGTCGTCCACGGTGAACCTCGCCGGATCCCCCTCGGGCCGCTCGGCGCCGATCGCCGCGTGGAAGACCACCTGCAACAGCACGTCACCGAGCTCCTCGCGCAGCAGCGCGTGGTCGCCCTCCTCGATGGTCTCCAAGGTCTCGTAGGACTCCTGGATGAGGTACTTGGCCAGGGACTCGTGCGTCTGGGAGCCGTCCCACGGACACTCCCGGCGCAGCGTCTCCATCACCTCGACCAGGCGCAGCACCCGGTGTCCGGGGGCTCGGACGTCGTCTGTCATCTATTCCTCACTCATGTGCCGGTCCAGGGCCGGGATCCAACCGCCCTCGCGCAGGGCGTCCATCACCGCGGCCACGGACTCGGCCGGGTCGGCGTCCACGGTGTCGACCACCAGGTCGGCGTCGGTCGGCACCTCATAGGGGTCGGAGATCCCGGTGAACTCGGGGATCGTCCCGGCGCGCGCCTGGGCGTACAGGCCCTTGCGGTCGCGCTCCTCGCACACCTCCAACGGGGTGGCCACGTGCACCAGGAAGAAGTCACCGAACTCCTCCACCATGGCACGCACCTCCGCCCGACCGGTCTCGTAGGGAGCGATCGGCGCGCACACCGCGACCCCGCCATGGCGGGTGATCTCCGAGGCCACGTAACCGATCCGACGGATGTTGAGCTCCCGGTCCTCCCGGGAGAACGTCAACCCCTTGGACAGCATCCGGCGCACCACGTCGCCGTCGAGCAGGGTCACCGAACGCCCCGCCCGCCGGATTCCATCGGACACCCCTCGGGCGATGGTGGACTTGCCCGACCCCGACAGACCGGTGAACAACAGGGTGAGACCGCGCTTGGTACGCGCCGGGCGCAACCGGGCCAGCTCCGCGCCGACCCGGGCCGGGGTGAGCCACGCCGGCAGCTCACGCCCATGCGCCAGCTCCGACTCCACCTCGTCGTCGGAGGGCTCCTTTAGCGCTCGCGCCGGGTCCACGTGCGTGAACGGCTTCCACAGCCCCTCCTCGGAGTCGTATCGCCACGGCTCGGGGTCCAGGACCGTCAGCGGTGGACGCAACGCCATCACCCGCTCGATCTCCGGTCCCCGTCCACCCGACTCGGCCAGCATGTGGGTGGCGCCATAGGCGGCGGCGACGTGCGCGGCCAGAGCCGTGTCCCGTTCGCTCCAGGCACCGCCGACCACTCCGGCGGCGCGCGCCCGTGAGCGGGGCAAGGTCACGACCACGAACGAGCTGCGCGGCGGCAACAGGGGTTCGGCGGCCAGCACCGCGGTGGCGAGTCCCTCCTCCTCCAAGGGGGCGTCGACCACCACGATCACCCCGGCCCGTTCACCACCGCGCGCCAACGCGTCGGCCTCGGCCCGGATCTGGTGCAGCGCCCGATGGTGCAACGGACGGTCGGTGACCACCGCGAGCAACGCTCGGGCCTCGGACCCTTCCAGCTCGCTCTGCGCACGCACCTCCGCCGGGGTGGCGCGCAGCTCGCGCAACACCCCGTAGGTCGCCGGGCGCAGCATCGTCACGTCACCGGCCAGGCGGTGGACTCCCCCCTCCTCCCAGTGCTCGCGCACCTCCAGCCCGGCCAACGGCGCGCCTTCGAGGTCGGTGAGCGTGAGCGACTTCTCACCGGCCAACTCCTCGGGAACCTCCAAGGTGACCGGAACCGGCCAAGGCCGTCCATCGGGCAGCCGCCCACTCCGTGAGACCGACTCCACCTCGTCCCGGGTCATGAAACCCGGGAACGGGTACGCCCCGCTGAGAATGAGCTCCAAGTGGGCGAGCCCATCCGGACCTGGGGCGAAGACCGGGGCTTGCCGACTCCCGTGCCTGTGGCCACTCACCACGCGCGTCCTCCCTCTGCCATGGTCGCGATCCCACCCAGCGTAGTCCCGCGCCCTCCACCGACACGGCGCCGAGGTGCTCTGACCGGGAAGAGTCCGAGCTCATCGGGTGTTGCGAACAGGGAAGGCCGAAGACGGCCGGACCCGCGCACTCGTCCCGCGCGCCATCGGCGAACTGGATAAGCTGAGCGGAGAACGGGTGGCGCGAATCCACCCGACCCACGGCCGCCCGACTCACGTGCGGCCCGATCGTGCCTGGACGGATCCACTTCAGGGGACCCATGGCCGTGACCGTCTCCGCCACCGCACGTACCTCTCCACTTTCTGGTGCTATGAGCCTCATTGGACTTCTCGCCGACGTCTCCCGGGACCCGGCACTGCACAGCGCGATCGAGACCGCCCGCGGCGGCCGCGATCCCCATCTCGACCTCGTCGCCCCGGCGGCCCTGCGCCCCTTCATGGTGGGCGCACTGGCCGCCGACGCGCCGGTGGGCGCCGCACGACCGGTGCTCGCCATCACCGCGACCGAACGTGAGGCCGCCGACCTGACCGACGCCCTGGGCTCACTGCTGCCCACGGACTCGGTCGCGCTCTTCCCCGCGTGGGAGACGCTTCCGCACGAGCGGCTCTCCCCTCGTTCGGACACCGTCGGCCGACGCCTGGCGGTCCTGCGACGATTGGCCCACCCCGACCCCTCGGACCCGCTCACCGCACCCCTTCGGGTGGTCGTTGCGCCGGTCCGGAGCGTCCTGCAACCACTGGTCGCGGGGCTGGGCGACCTCGAACCGGTCCGTATCCGGACCGGTGACGAGGTGCCCCTGGAAGAGGTCGTCACCTCCCTGACCAACACCGGCTACGCCCGCGTGGACCTGGTCGAGAAGCGCGGCGACATGGCCGTGCGCGGCGGCATCCTCGACGTCTTCCCACCCACCGAGGAACATCCGCTCCGGCTGGAGTTCTGGGGCGACACCGTCGAGGACATCCGTTACTTCCAGGTCGCCGACCAGCGATCCATCACCCCCGGCGAGGAGGGCGCGGGCCCCGGAGACGGCGCCTTCTCCGGGCTGTTCGCGCCGCCCTGCCGGGAGTTGCTGCTCACCGAAACCGTCCGCGAACGCGCACGCGCCCTGGCCGAGGAACACCCCTCCCTGGCGGAGATCCTCACCAAGATCGCCGACGGAGTGGCCGTGGAGGGCATGGAGGCGTTCGCGCCCGTGCTCGCCCAGAGCATGGAACCGTTCTTCACCTACATGCCGAAGAACGCCATGGTGGTGGGCTGCGACCCCGAGCGCATCCGTACCCGCGCCCTGGAACTGGAGGCCACCAGCGCCGAGTTCCTGGACGCGTCCTGGATCAACGCCGCATCCGGCGGCGAGGCCCCCATCGACCTGGGCGAGTCGGCGTACATGTCGATCTCCGAACTGCGCACCATCGCCGACGACCGGGAACTCCCCTGGTGGGGACTGACCCCGTTCGCCGCCGGTGAGGACCGCACCGCCGAGGAGGACGACGCGGTGATGGTGGGCGCGGTGCCCGCCGACAGCTACCGCGGCGACACCGAGCGCGCCCTGGCCGACATCAAGGGCTGGCTGCACGACAACTGGAGCGTCGTGCTGGTCACCCAGGGGCAGGGGCCGGCCGAACGACTCGTCGCGATGCTGCGCGACGCCGGGTTGGGCGCGGCCCTGACCGGCGACCTGGTCGAGGCCCCCAAGGAGGCCATCGCCACCGTCACCACCGGCCTGGTCGACCACGGTTTCCTACTGCGGTCGGTGCACACGGTGGTGCTCACCGAGACCGACCTGGTGGGCCAGAAGTCCTCCACCCGGGACATGCGACGCATGCCCAGTCGACGCAAGGGCACCGTCGACCCACTCCAGCTCAAGCCCGGCGACCACGTCGTGCACGAACAGCACGGCGTGGGCCGCTACCTGGAGATGGTCAGCCGCCAGATCCAGGGCGCCACCCGCGAATACCTGCTCATCGAGTACGCGCCCTCCAAGCGCGGACAACCCGGTGACCGCCTCTTCGTGCCCACCGAACAGCTCGGCGAGGTCACCCGGTACGTGGGCGGCGAGGCACCCACCCTGTCCAAGATGGGCGGAGCCGAGTGGAGCAAGGCCAAGAGCCGGGCCCGCAAGGTCGTCCGGGAGATCGCCGGCGACCTCATCCGCCTGTACTCGGCCCGTCAGGCCTCGCCCGGGCACGCGTTCGGTCAGGACACCCCTTGGCAGCGTGAGCTGGAGGACGCCTTCCCCTACGTGGAGACGCCCGACCAGCTGGCCGCCATCGACGAGGTCAAGAAGGACATGGGCAAGTCGGTCCCGATGGACCGGCTGATCTGCGGTGACGTGGGCTACGGCAAGACCGAGGTCGCGGTGCGCGCCGCGTTCAAGGCGGTCCAGGACGGCAAGCAGGTCGCCGTGCTGGTGCCCACCACCCTGCTGGTCCAGCAGCACATGTCCACGTTCACCGAGCGCTACGCGTCCTTCCCCGTCACGGTCAAACCGATGTCGCGCTTCCAGACCGACGGCGAGGTGGAGCTGACCCGCGAGGGGCTGCGCAGCGGCGAGATCGACGTGGTCATCGGCACCCACCGCCTGCTGTCGCAGGAGACCCGGTTCAAGGACCTCGGGCTGGTCATCATCGACGAGGAGCAGCGCTTCGGCGTCGAGCACAAGGAGTCCCTCAAACGGCTGCGCACCCAGGTGGACGTACTGGCCATGTCGGCCACACCCATCCCCCGCACCCTGGAGATGGGTCTGACCGGCATCCGCGAGATGACCACCATCCTCACCCCGCCCGAGGAACGCCACCCGGTGCTCACCTTCGTGGGCCCCTACGAGGACAAGCAGATCACCGCGGCGATCCGACGCGAACTGATGCGCGAGGGCCAGGTGTTCTTCGTGCACAACCGGGTGGCGTCCATCGACAAGGTGGCCGCGTCCATCCAACGTCTGGTGCCCGAGGCACGAGTGGCCTACGCGCACGGTCAGATGAACGAGCAGCAGCTCGAACGGGTCATGGTGGACTTCTGGGAGAAGAACTTCGACGTGCTGGTCTCCACGACCATCGTCGAGTCCGGCCTGGACGTGCCCAACGCCAACACCCTCATCATCGACCGCGCCGACACCTACGGGCTCTCCCAGCTGCACCAGCTGCGCGGCCGGGTGGGTCGTGGCCGCGAACGCGCCTACGCGTACTTCCTGTACCCGCCGGAGAAGCCGCTCAGCGAGACCGCCTACGAGCGGTTGGCGACGGTGGCCCAGCACACCGAGACGGGTGCCGGCATGTACGTGGCGATGAAGGACCTGGAGATCCGGGGCGCCGGCAACATCCTGGGCGCCGAACAGTCCGGGACCATCGCGGGCGTGGGCTTCGACCTGTACATGCGCATGGTCGGTGAGGCCGTCGCCGAGCTCAAGGGCGACCCCACCGCCGCGGAAGAGGTCGAGACCAAGGTCGAGCTGCCCATCAACGCGCACATCCCGCACGACTACGTGCCGGGAGAGCGGCTGCGGTTGCAGTCCTACAAACGCATCGCGAGCGTTTCCGACGAGGCCGACATCCTCGCCGCCCACGAGGAGCTCACCGACCGCTACGGCCCACCGCCCCAGCCGGTGGACAACCTCATGGCGGTGGCCCGGTTCCGGGTGCTGGCCAAGTCCGCGGGGTTGGCCGACGTGGTCATGCAGGGCAACCAGATCCGGTTCTCACCGGTGGAACTGCGCGAGTCCCAGGAGCTGAGGCTGCGCCGTATGTACCCCAGGTCGATCCGCAAGGAGGCCACCAGGACCCTCCTGGTCCCGGTCCCCAAGGCCGGTGGGATCGGTGGCAAGCCACTGCGCGACCTGGAACTGCTCAAGTGGTGCACCGACCTGGTGAACGCCATCTTCGAACCGGACAAGCGCCGGGCCCGGACCAAGGGCGAGTAGCCGCCGAGGGAGGGTCACCGTTCTCGGGGGCCCTCCAGGTCGGCGATGATGCGATCCAACAGGTCACAAGTGTCCCGGGCCGGGGCCAGGGTGTTCATGTGGCCCTGGAGCGGCGATATCGGGGTGGCCCTTCGGACCGCACGGACCAGGGAGAGGAACTCCTCGACGTGCTCGGTGCCCTTCAGCACCTGGCTCGCGTGCAGGAGCCAAGGCCCCGGCCCCTGGCGTTCCCACAGGTTCCGAACCGCCCTCATGAGGGGTCCCGTCTCTCCGGTGTACTCGGCCAGGCGCAAGGACTCGAAGTGACCGATGTTCCCGTGTACGTGGTTGTGCCGGAATCCGCGGAAGGCGGACGGATACTTGGCGAACTCGGCCGCCCGACGAATCTCTTCGAGCGAGCGCGTGTCCTTGGTCTTCTCCGAATGTCGTATCAGCCGCGTCCGCTCCTCGGTCACCTCGACCGGACGGCCCGTCTGCTCACGAGCAGGTTCGCGGACAGCGGGCGACAGGGCCGACACCCCTGGGCGAGAGCGGGGGTATCGGTCGTACAGCAGCCTCGCGGCGGACAGGACATCCTCACCCCGCGTCATCAGCTCGGTCAGGAGCACCACGTGAAGTTCGGGGTCGTCTCGCATGACCAGCGCCTCCAAGGAGGGTTCCCTCCCCTCCCAGAACCATTCCGAGCTCAGGTACCCGGCCCTTTCCCCCCACCCTTCCAACACGGTCGCGGTGGCCGTCTCGTTCCAGGGCAGTCCTTTCCAGGCCGACACCCAGAGCGCGCCGACACGCACGTCCCAAGGTTCCTCCTCCGACAGGTGGGAGGTCACCCAGGACGGATCCTCGGGATCGACCAGAACGGCCGCCAGTAGGGCGTCACGTCGAAGCCGAGGGTCGGCGTCGGCATCGGCCAGAACGGCGCGCAGCGCGGTCGCGAGCCGGACGGGGGCGTCTCCGATCGCGCGAATGTCGGCGGGAACACGCGGCCACGGACTTTCGGGAGTGCGGCCCACCGGGTCGATCAGCCCCGGAGGTACGACATCGACCTCGGGCACCGTGAAGGTGCCGTAGGCCTCCGTCCACAGGTCGTCCCGAGCGGTGATCCCCCACATCATCGTCCCCAGGTTCCCCACCATGCCGACCAGCCATTCCATGGTTTCGGCGGGCCGGGCCCACAGGAGATCGACGACGTCGTCGATCCTCGACAACAACGCCCGACGTAGTTCGGCGGTGGGGTGGCAGATCTGGGAGAGGCTCAGATTGTAGAGGACCTCGGCGATCTCGGGCGCGGCGGGCGGGTCGGGTTCCCGGAGCAACCCCAACAGGAAAGGCAGGAAGCGCGCAGCGTTCGAGTGGTGCGGTTGAACCGGCTCGTAGGTCATCGCGTCGTTGAGCAGGTCGTCCAGGTGAATGGCGGTCCGCCGCGCCACGGCCGGGTCCGCGTCCACCAGCCGGACCATGAGCTCCGTCGGGTCCTCCTCCGTTCCGCCCGGGTGGCCGAACGGGGTCCAATCAACGTCGTGGAGGCCGGCCAGGGCCGGGTGGAGGGGGGTGGTCATCGGTTCCTGGATCTCCCTCATGCTCAGTCTCGTCGGTCGAGTTCCTCCGAAGAGGCCTCGTAGGTGATGCCGTACAGCTCCTCCTCGGAGACCTCCTCCTCCACGTCACCGCCGCGCCGCCACCACGACCGCGACTCCTTCTCCGCGCGACGTTGTTCGCGCAGTTCCCTGCGGGCGTCCTTGCGCGCCCGCCGCTCGGTGGAACGGTCGGCGCGACGGGCCTTACGTACCCTCTTCAGTTCCTCGCGACGTTCGGCGATGGTGGGCTCGACAACCTCACCGGCCTCGGTGGCCTCGGACTCCTCCTCGCGGGGTCGCAACGGGGTGACCGTCGCCAGCCCCTTACCGCTGGGCACGTCATGGGGCAGTTCCACCACCGGCATCGATGGTTCTGGAGCGCGTTCGGCCTTGGCCTCCACCCGGCGGGCGACCACCGAACGATTCAGCCTGCGCGTGTACCACCAGTTGGCGATCCACGCCGCCACCGCCGCGGCCACCCCCACCTCCAAGGCGGCTACCAACCCCACCTGCCAGGCCGAAGGACCCACCTCCGCCAGGCGCTGAGTGCCCAACGAACCACCGGCGGCACCGGCCAGAGCCGCGCACAGGATCCCCGTGGTCACCCCGCACACGAACCCCCACAGCGGCGCCGCCTCGCTCACCACGTCCGGGGCGTGGCGTTGGGTCACCACACCGCCGAGCGCCCCCGCCACGAACGGCACCACCAAAGCCACCAAGGACAACATCGGGGCCGCGCCGTTGGACGGCAACGCGGCGAGCATCGGCAACGCGGGCAGTGGCCCCACCGAAACACCCGTCGGCGCCACCAGCGTCTCGGCTCCCACCGCGAAGCCCGGGCCGAGCGCGTAACAGACCGCGAAGATCACCGCGTTGGGCAGGTAGGCCAGCTGGACGATGAACAACAGCAGACCCCCGACCAGGCCGGGGGCGAGGGAGGCGGTGACCGCCAGCACCTCGTCGTAGCTCATCGCCAACGCCGCCAGGAACAACAGCAGACCGCCGGCGAGCAGGGTCCCCGAGGACGCCAACATCCCCACCAGCAGCGAACGGCTACGGGCCGGCATCAGGTCGAGCAGGTCGCCCGCGGCCACGCCCTTGTCCCTCATGAGCTGGCGCAGCACCCCCAGACCACCGGCCGAGAACGCGATCACGAACCCCATCAGCAACGCTCGCGGCATGCTCGGTTCCACCGCGTCCGTGTGCGCCAGCAACGCGAGCGTGCCCGCGATCGCCGCGTAGGGACCCGCGATCGCCAGGGCCGCCCGGTGCACGTGCCGCAGCCGTTCGATCTCGCAGTTGCGGGCCAACCACCGACCGAACCGGTACAGCAGCATCCCGGGCAGCAGCACCAATCCCATCGGCAGCAGACTGATCTGTCCCTCCAAGATGGTGAAGGACACGTGGTGGCCCACCAACCAGGCCAGGACCGCGCTGCGCAGCAGGTCGGCGATGTCCTCGCCGAAGGTGTCGTGCGGTGCCGCCACCCAACCGACCATGGTGAAGGTGACGATCACCGCCAGGCCGATGCCGGCGGCCGACGCGGCGGCGATCCCACCGGTCGAGTAGACCGGGCGGGGCGCGCCCGGAGCCGTGGAGGCCGCGGGCGCGGAGCCGGACTTGGACGGGCGCCCTTTGTCGGGGGGTGATGCTGGCGTACTCACCCGACTTATGCTGCCAGGGACCGGAATGCTCCGCGGCATCCGGCTCGCGCGTGTCGTGTCCGCGTCAGGAGCCGGGAACGGGGAACGAACGAGATACGTCGTAAGATCATGAGCCCCCTCCCCGCTCGAAGGACGATGATGTCAGAGCCCGCCCCGGACCACCCCTACCGTCTCTCGGACTCCGAACGCGACGAGGCCCTGGACCGACTGCGCACGGCGCTACAGGACGGGCGGTTGGACCTGGACGAACACGAGCGGCGCACCAACGAGACCCTGCACGCGGTCACCAACACCGACCTGGTCCCGCTCTTCGACGACCTACCCGGCGCGCTCCGACCCAGCGCCATCGACGGACCGAAGGAGACGGCTCCGGCCCCCGCGCCGCGCCCCGAGGGCGACGTGGCCGAGGTGGCCGAGACGGAGGAGAAGAAGGGCGAGAAGGACGGCCCCAACGTCAACGGGTTGGTCATCTGGGGCGGCGTCATCTTCGTCATCTGGGGGATCCCCGCCATCGCCTACGGAGGTACGAGCTCCCTCATCGGATGGCTGATCTTCCTGCTGCTGTTCATGGTGCCCGCGGTCACCGTCGCGACCGTCCAGGGCATCCGCAAGAGGTCGGACGGACCGCCCGGGATCGAAGAGTAGGTCCGCAGGGGTCCGCCCCGCACACGAAACGGCTCCGCCCCACCGACCGGGAAACCCGGTGGCGGGGCGGAGCCGTCGATTCTTCGAGAAGACCTAGAAGAGCTCGCGAGCCAGCTCGGCGGTCTCGGTCGGAGTCTTGCCGACCTTGACGCCCGCGGCCTCGAGGGCCTCCTTCTTGGCGGCGGCCGTACCGGAGGAACCGGAGACGATGGCGCCGGCGTGGCCCATGGTCTTGCCCTCCGGGGCGGTGAAGCCCGCGACGTAGCCGACGACCGGCTTGGTCACGTTCTCCTTGATGTAGGCCGCGGCGCGCTCCTCGGCGTCGCCACCGATCTCACCGATCATCACGATCACGTCGGTGTCCGGGTCGGCCTCGAAGGCCGCCAGGGCGTCGATGTGCGTGGTGCCGATGATCGGGTCGCCACCGATGCCGACGGCGGTCGAGAAGCCGATGTCGCGCAGCTCGTACATCATCTGGTACGTGAGCGTGCCCGACTTCGACACCAGGCCGATGCGGCCCGGCTTGGTGATGTCGGCCGGGATGATGCCGGCGTTCGACTGACCCGGGGTGATGAGACCGGGGCAGTTCGGGCCGATGACGCGGGTCTTGTTGCCCTTGGCGCCCGCGTGGGCCCAGAAGGCGGCGGTGTCGTGGACCGGGATGCCCTCGGTGATCACGACGGCCAGACCGATCTCGGCGTCGATGGCCTCGACGACCGCGTCCTTGGTGAACTTCGGCGGAACGAAGATCACGGTGACGTCGGCGCCAGTGGCCTCCATGCCCTCGGCCACGGAGCCGAAGACCGGAACCTCGGTGCCGTCGAAGTCGACCTTCTGGCCGGCCTTGCGCGGGTTCACGCCGCCGACGATGTTGGTGCCGGAAGCGAGCATCCGGCGGGTGTGCTTGGTGCCCTCAGAGCCGGTCATGCCCTGGACCAGCACCTTGCTGTCCTTGGTCAGGAAGATAGCCATGGTGAATTCGTCCCCTACTTCGCCGCGAGCTCGGCGGCCTGAGCGGCGGCGCCGTCCATCGTGTCGACCCGACGAACCGCCGGGTGGGCACGCTCGTCCAGGATCTGTCGGCCCAGTTCGGCGTTGTTGCCGTCCAGGCGCACCACCAGCGGCTTGGACACGTCGTCGCCGCGGCCCTCCAGCAGCTCCAGCGCCTGCACGATGCCGTTCGCGACGGCGTCACAGGCGGTGATGCCACCGAAGACGTTGACGAACACGCTCTTGACCGCGGGGTCGCCCAGGATGATCTCCAGGCCGTTGGCCATGACCTCGGCCGAGGCGCCACCACCGATGTCGAGGAAGTTGGCGGGCTTGACGCCACCGTGGTTCTCACCGGCGTAGGCGACCACGTCCAGGGTCGACATGACCAGACCGGCACCGTTACCGATGATGCCGACCTCGCCTTCGAGCTTGACGTAGTTGAGGCCCTTGGCCTTGGCGGCGACCTCGAGCGGGTCACCCTCCTCGGCGAAGGTCAGGCTCTCCAGGTCCTGGCGGAACTCGGCGTTCTCGTCCAGGGTCACCTTGCCGTCGAGGGCGACGACCCGGCCGTCCTTGGTCAGGATGAGCGGGTTCACCTCCGCGAGGGTGGCGTCCTTGCCGACGAAGGCGTCCCAGAGCTTGGTGATGATCTCCGTGGCACCCGCGACAGCGGCCTCGGGCAGCTTGCCCGCCTTCACGATCTCCGCGGCGACATCGGCCGGGGCACCCTTGAGGGCGTCGATCGAGATCTTCGCGACGGCGTCGGGGTTGGTCTCGGCGACCTCCTCGATCTCCATGCCGCCCTCTTTGGAGCAGATGGCGAGGAAGTCACGGTTGGCGCGGTCCAGGAGGAAGGAGAAGTAGTACTCCTCCGCGATGTCACTCGCCTCTTCGACCAGGACACGGTGGACCGTGTGGCCCTTGATGTCCATGCCGAGGATCTGCTCGGCCTTGGCCTGAGCGTCCTCGGGGCCGTCGGCGACCTTCACACCGCCGGCCTTACCGCGGCCACCGGTCTTGACCTGGGCCTTCACGACGACACGGGGCTTGCCCGCGGCGGCGAACTCATCAGCGATGGCACGTGCCTCAGCGGCCGTGCTCGCCACCTTTCCCTGGGGTACGGGGACTCCGTACTCTGCGAAGAGTTCCTTCGCCTGGTATTCGAACAGGTCCACGAGGGTCCGTCCTTGTAAATCGCTGGCTCAAGTGTGTACCGGGGGTGGCGTGTCCGGATCGGCGGTGACGCACTGGTGTCACACGACGCGAACCCCGCTGGGGGCCGAGCCGCCTACGGAGACCGATGATCGCCGCGGCGTTGCCACCCGCGACATGCGCAAAGCTTAGTCGCCCCGAATCCGGCCGCCGGCCATCGGGGCCGCGTTGACCCCTCGGAGCCATCCCGGAAAGCCGCTCGCGCGGTAGTAGCACGGTTCCCACGTGGGAAAATCTGTGACCAGAGACACGGCCGCTAACACCGATCCCACGGCCCACGATGCGAGGAACATCACGGCTCGGGGTCGGTCGGGCGTGGGTCAGGCGGCGTGCTCCGGGCGGATGTTCTCCCGCACCCAGTCGGCGATGTCCGCCGTCGGCGCACCCGGCGTGAAGATTCGGGCGACCCCCATCGACTCCAACTCCGCGACGTCCGAATCGGGGATGATGCCACCGCCGAACACCCTGATGTCGGTGGCGTCGTTCTCCCGCAGGAGCTCCATGACCCGACCGAACATCGTCATGTGGGCGCCCGAGAGCACCGAAAGGCCGATGGCGTCCGCGTCCTCCTGGAGCGCGGCGGACACGATCATCTCCGGGGTCTGGCGCAGGCCCATGTAGATGACCTCCACCCCGGCGTCCCTCAGCACCCGGGCGACGATCTTGACCCCTCGGTCGTGTCCGTCCAGACCCGGCTTGGCGACGACGACCCGCGCGGCGGACTCGGCCATGGCGTACCCCTCACGACGTTTCCCCGCCCGCCCGGCACCCCTTGTGAGGGTCCCCCCGGACGCCGGGGAGGAGATGATGAACTCGTGTGAAGAGTAACGCAGCTCACCCGGGGATGCCCGGTCCGGGTGTCGGGTATCTTCCGACCATGGCAGACAACACCACCGGCTTCGAGCACATCAGCACCGATGACCTGCGTGAACGCGCCGTGGAACTGGCACGGAAACGGTGGGACCTGCGGTTCTTCTGGAAACTGCTGGGCCTCATTCCCGCGGGTGAGGCCGCCGCGGGACACATGGAATCCAGCCAGGCGAGCGTCGCCCAGGCCTCCGGGCTGTTCTTCGAGGCGCTGTCCGCGGAGGACGACCCCGAACTCCAGGAGGCGCTGCGCCCGGTCTACGTCCAGTACCTGGTCGACAACGAGAACGAGGAGGAATAGCTCCCTCACCTCCATGTCCGAAAACCGCCGGCCTCTGAACTCCCGGTCGGTGAACATGGAGAGGTGATGGACGACGACCAGCGCTACAGAGCGGTCCGCAGCAGGGACTCCCGCTTCGACGGGGTCTTCTACACCGCCGTGCGGACCACCGGTATCTACTGCCGCCCGAGCTGCCCGGCGGTCACCCCCCGACGGGAGAACGTCCGGTTCTACCGTTCCGCCGCGGCCGCCCAGGAATCCGGGTACCGCGCCTGCAAACGCTGCCGCCCCGACACCGTGCCCGGCTCCGCCGAGTGGAACGTACGGGCCGACGTGGTCGGGCGGGCGATGCGTCTCATCAACGACGGGGCCGTGGACCGCGGCGGGGTGAGCGCCGTGGCCGCCTCACTGGGGTACAGCGAACGTCAGCTCAACCGTTTGCTCACCACCGAGGTCGGCGCGGGGCCGCTGGCGCTGGCCCGCACCGAACGGGCGCACACCGCACGGATCCTGGTGGAGACCACCGACCTGCCCATGGCCGACACCGCGTTCGCCGCGGGCTTCGCCAGCGTCCGCCAGTTCAACGAGACCATGCGGGCGATCTACGACCGCTCCCCCGGCCGGATGCGCGAGGACGCCGACCGCGGCGCCGTCGCGACCGGCTCGGGCACCATCACGCTGCGGCTTCCCTACCGGGGACGGATCGACCTGCCCGGGATGCTCGCCTTCCTCGGGGAACGCGCGGTACCCGGGGTCGAGGAGTACTTCGACGGGACGTACCGGCGCACCCTCGGATTGGCGAACGGACCCGGGATCGTGGAACTGTCCCCGGCGAACGGGTCGAACGCCCCGGGCCGGCACGTGCTGTGCCGATTGCGGCTGACCGAACCACGCGACCTGGGCGGGGCGGTCCGCCGCTGTCGCAGCCTGCTCGACCTGGACGCCGACCCCGAAGCCGTCGCCGAGGTCCTCGGGCCCGACCCCCTCTTGGGGCCGGTACTGCGCGAACGTCCCGGCGTGCGCGCCCCCGGTCACGTGGACCCCGCCGAACTCACGGTGCGGGCCGTCCTGGGCCAACAGGTGTCGGTGAGGGCCGCGCGTACCCTGGCGGGCCGGCTGGTCGAACGGTTCGGAGAGCCCTTGGAACGGCCCGACGGCGCCCTCACCCACACGTTCCCGACACCCGCCGCGCTCGCCTCGGCGGACCCGACCGCGATGTCGATCCCGGTGGCCCGCGGTCGCGCGCTGGTGGGGGTGGCCGCGGCGTTGGCCGACGGTCGGGTCGACCTCGGACCCGGCTGCGACCGGGACGAGGCGGAGCGGAGGCTGGTGGAGTTACGCGGCATCGGTCCGTGGACCGCCCGGTACGTGCGTATGCGAGGTCTGGGCGACCCGGACGTTTTCCTTGGGACGGACCTGGGGGTCAAGAAGGCCCTGGAGAGGGCGGCGTTGCCGGCCACCCCCGCGGCGGCCGCACGCGGAGCACTGGCCTGGAGCCCCTGGCGTTCCTACGCGACCCACCTGTTGTGGGCGTCTTTGGACCATGACGAACACCAAGAGAGGCGAGGACGATGACCTACACCGACCAGGACGCACTACCGCTGGACCTGCCCGAGGCCACCGAACCGGCGGCCCCGCCCAGGGTGACCTCGGTACGGTTCCGCGAACCGATACCGGGCTCGACCAGGTACACGACGGTGGACTCGCCGTTGGGGGAACTCCTGCTGTTCGGCGACGGTGAGGCCTTGGCCGGGGTGTCGACCCCGCCCAAGGACGGGTCGCCACACCACATCGGCGAGAGGTGGCTGGCGGACCCGGCTCCGTTCACCGAGGTGAAACGGCAGCTGGCCGCCTACTTCGCGGGTGAACTACGCGAGTTCGACCTGCCGTTGGCACCCGTCGGTACCCCCTGGCAGTTGCGGGTGTGGCGGGCCCTGACCACCATTCCGTACGGGGAGACGGCCGGGTACGGGGAGCTCGCCGATGAACTGGGGCGACCCACCGCGTCGCGCGCCGTGGGAGCGGCGAACGGGCGCAACCCGATCAGCGTCATCGTCCCCTGTCACCGGGTGATCGGCGCGAACGGTTCACTGACGGGGTACGCGGGAGGACTGGAGCGCAAGAAGAAACTTTTGAACCTCGAAAACCGTAATCGCGTATGAAAGTTTCGTTACCCCCCTTGATCGGGGATCGGGGCGTGCTTACTCTGCGGTAGCCACATCAAGGTTGTGGTGTCATTCCCCGTTCGCTACTCGACTCCCCCAGGAGAAGCGTTGGCACTGCCCATCCCCGCCCCCCGGTTCCTGCCCGTTGGCGCGCTCGCGGTCACCATGTCCGCCGCCCTGCTCATGGGTGCCTCCACCCCGGTCTCGGCCCAACCGTCCGCTCCCTCGCACAGCACGGCGGACAACGTCGAGATCATCGTCGAACACGCCGAGACCCTGGACCTGCCCCGTACCCTGAGCACCACCTCCGAGTCCGCCGAGGACGCTCTCGCCGACGCCGTCATCGACGACGTCCTGGCCGAACGCGACACCGGGCTGTCCGCCCTGGCAGACCAGGAGCGCGACGTCCGCGTCGACATCCGAGAGGCCACCGAGGGCGCCGCGTTCGGCGTCGCCATCGTGACCGCCCCGATGGGCGCCGAAGAGGACCCCTACGCCTGGCTGTTCGCCGCGGAGCTCGACGACACCGCCTGGACGGTGGGGTTGGAGGGCACCGAGGAGTTCTCCGCGATCCTCGCCGAGTCCTCGCTCATGGACACCGACGAGCGCGAGACCGTCTCCGCGTCCACCGACCCCGACCAGCTCTCCCCCATGGCCTACACCGGGGTAGGACTCCCGTTCTCGGTCGGCACGTCGATGGTGATGACCGGCGGACCGCACGGTTTCAGCTCCGGCCCGCCGTACAGCTCCGTTGACTTCGCCGGAGGCAACGGCCAGGCCCGCGCGGCCCGAGGCGGCTACGCCTACTCGCTGTGCACCGGCTGGACCCGGGTCATCCACGACAACGGCTACTCCACGGACTACTACCACCTGGAGGACTACCAGTGGCTGCCCGGTAACGACGTCGGCAACGGCCACTACCTCGGCACCCAGGGCAACAGCCTCTGCGCCGGAGGCTCGACCACCGGGGCCCACATCCACTTCGCGCTGCGCGGCTACACCGATCCGAACGCCGCCGGTTGGTACGTCGCCCTGAACGGTCTGACCCTGGGCGGCTGGACCTTCGTCGAGGGCGCGGCCTACGGTGGCTACGCCTACCGGGACGGCGTCGGCACCGTCTACCCGGGCGGCTCGATGTACAACTACGGCTTCTAGACCGGGCCTTCTCCGAGTACCGGGGCGCGGTAGGCGCCGAGGTACCAGGGGACCGACGAACACCGGGGCGGGGGCCCGTCGCGAAGACGAGGCCCCTGCCCCTGCTCGGCGACCAACAAAAAAA
>NZ_BCSH01000084.1 GCF_001570765.1 Nocardiopsis listeri NBRC 13360
CCACGCCCGTTTCCCCCCTCCCCTCCCTATCGCCCTTCTCCATCGCCTCTCCCCCTAGGCATCGTGCTCGTCGTCGAACCTCTCCCGCGCCCGTCCCACCTCCGGCATATACGCCGTGGCCCAACCGAAAAGCGCGTCGATGAGTTCCTGAAGCGTGCTCCCCAGCGCGCTGATGCGGTACTCGACGGCGACCGGCCGGGTGCTGATGACCACTCGTTCGACCATGCCGTTGCGCTCCAGCCGACGCAGTGTCGTGGTCAGGGACTTTTGCGACACGGTCGGAATCACCCGGCGCAGCTCGTTGAAACGACGCGGGCTCTCGCACAACTTGTCGAGTACCAGCAGCGACCACTTGTCGAGTACCTGGTCCAGCAACTCACGATGCTCACCGACGATCTGGGAGTGGTCGACCTGAGTAGGGGTGGTTTCGTCCATGAAACCTAGTCTCGTTGAAGTTCCCTTTCTTGCCTAGGTATCAATGAGCTACCACCCACCGAGGAAGGAAATCCCATGGCCGTCCGACTCTCCACCCCCGAAGGCATGTTCCAACCGGTGCCCTACCACCACGTCTCGGTCGCCACCGGCACGCGGCATGTTCACGTCGCCGGTCAGATCGCCCGGAACGAGAAGGCCGAGCACCTCTCGCCCGGTGACCTCGCCGGCCAGCTCGCCCACGCCCTGCGCAACACCGCACGGGGACTGGCCGGAGCCGGGGCGAGCTTCTCCGACGTCGTACGCCTCCGGTTCTTCGTGACCGACTGGCAGCCGGAGAAGTACACCGAATTCATGGCGGGGATCGAAAGCGTCGTCGAGGAGCTGGGGATCCCGCAGCCCCTGCCACCACTCTCGGCGATCGGAGTGGACCACCTCTTCGAGCCCGACGTCCTGGTCGAGGTCGAAGCGGAGGCCATCCTCGACTGAGACGCGCCTGCCACCGGGCCGGCCGGTCCGTTACCGACGCCTCCCCGGATGAAGCCGGACGTTCCCTGTGCACCGGCCCGGTGGGCGCACCTCCGAGAGGACCCACATCGGGGAAAGGTTCGGCGCGGCGAACGCGTGACGGGCGAGAACGGGGTCATCGAGGTCTGCGCCGGCCCAGGTCGACCGCGCCCTGGAGACCGAGGTCGCGCGCCCTTGGCCTCCCGCGGGGAAGTGCGTGTGCGCGGCGTTCCCTGCGAGCAGGGACCGGCCGCGTCGGTCACGGTCGGCCCCTGCTCCGAGTGGGCGAAGGCCGATCGGCTTCCGCGGGCACGGGTCGAACGCGGTCCTGTTCTCGGGCGATCGCGATGAGGTCGCCCGCCACTCCGTGTCCGGGCCCGTTCCCCGGCCACACCGCGCGTAGGCGGCGTTCCAGGTCGATCCCGATCGTGGGGACGGGAACCAGTTCGCCGCCGCGCACCGAGGAGGCCACCGCGAGTTCGCTGAGGACGGCCGGTCCCGCTCCGGAGGCGCAACCCACCCGCACCGCCGCGTTGCCGACGAGTTCGAGGGCCGGTGACACCGGGGCGTGTCCCGAGAGCGCCGCGTCGAGGGTGTCCCGGGTGCCGGATCCGGCTTCCCGCACCACGAGTGGGGTGTCGGCCAGCTCGGCGGCGGTGACGGGACGGCGCCGACGAGACCACGGATGACCGGGTGGCACGACCACGACGAGCCGGTCGTGCGTCACGTCGGCGAACCGCAGGCCGCCACGGAAGATCGGGGTCTCGATGAACCCGACGTCGCAGGCCCCCTCTTCGACGAGGTCGAGGATCGTCTTGGAGTTGTGCACGTTCAGGCGGATGTCGAGCCGGTCGTGGGCACGGCGTAGGCGTGCCAGCCACGCGGGCATGAGCGCCTCCGCGATGGTCATGCTCGCGGCGACCCTCAGGTGCGACCGGTGCTCGGCGCGAAGGGTGGCCGCTCCGAGGGTGAGCCGGTCCGCGCTCTCCACCACCTCACGGGCCCAATCGGCGATGACCGCGCCGTTGGAGGTGAGCCGTGACCCACGAGGGCCTCGGTCGAGCAACCGGAACCCGAGGGAACGTTCGAGTCTGCCCAAGGCCCTGCTGACGTTGGGTTGGGCCATGCCCAGGCGCCTGGCCGTCGCCGACATGCTCCCGTTCTCGGAGACGGAGACGAGTACCCGCAGGGCGGTGAGGTCGAGTGGCCGATCAGGCATATCCTTGACGATATGCCCTGATGGTGGATTGCGGCTACCGGGTCGAGGTCCGCAGGAGAATCATCAAGGCATGAACTACTTGGCCGACATCGCGAAGTGGCCGCCCCGCACGCTCCTGGCCGCGCGCGGGCTCGCCCCCGGACTGCTGTTGGGCGTCCTGGCGTCCCTGATGTCCATCGCGGTCACACTCGCGCTTCCGGCGGTGAGCCCCCTGCTCATCGCGATCGTGCTCGGGGCACTCCTTCGTAACACCGTGCCGCTGCCCGCGTCGGTGGAACCCGGACTCGCCTTCACGAGCAGGAGACTGCTGCGGCTGGGCGTCGTACTGCTCGGGCTGCAAGTCATGTTGGGCGACATCGTGGGGCTCGGCGTCGACGTGATCCTCCTCGTCGTGGCCGTGGTGGCGGTCGGGATCGGAGCCATCCTCGGGATCGGTCGGATGTGGGGGGTGGGCCCCTCTCAACGACTGCTCATCGCCTGCGGCTTCTCCATCTGCGGTGCCGCCGCCGTCGCGGCCGTGGAAGGGGTTCTCGGGGACGACGCCGAGGACCACGAGGAGACCGCCACCGCGATCGCCCTGGTCGTACTGTTCGGGACCCTGATGATCCCCCTCGTTCCCCTCCTCGTGGGTCTACTCGGTCTCGGGGAGGAGGCCGGAGGCGTGTTGGTGGGGGCTTCCGTGCACGAGGTGGCCCAGGTCGTGGCGGCGGGCAGCGCGCTCGGTGCCACCGCCCTCGACCTCGCGATCGTCGTCAAGCTCGCCCGGGTGCTCACGCTGGCACCGGTGATGGTGCTGATCGGACTGGCCCATCGGGCCGTCCCGTCCGCGGACACGCCCTCCGCGCGGAGGCTTCCTCCTCTCGTCCCCCTCTTCGTCGTCGGTTTCGTAGCCATGATGCTGTTGCGCTCCACGGGGGTGTTGTCCGAAGGGGCGCTCCGGTGGGGCGAGGTCGCGCAGACCGCGCTCCTCACCGCGGCCATGTTCGCCCTCGGTACCGGGATCCGGTTCGGAAGCCTCCTGCGGGTCGGCCCGAGACCGTTCCTCCTGGCTTTGGCCGGCACGGCCGTGGTGACGGCCGTTTCCGTGGCCGGGGTGCTCCTGCTCCACTCCGGTTCGTGAGCCGGGTGGGTAGGCCGTTGTTCTCTGCGGCGATCGGGTATTCGCGTCAGTCGGTCCGGGCCGGGGTCGGGCAGGAGTTCGCGGCGCGCAGGCGGGATCGCAGGGCCCAGGCCAGGAGCACCATGCCGGCGACCGCGAGCAGTGGTTGCAGCGGAGCGAACCAGGCCATGGCGCCGCTCGTTCCCAGGGCCAACAGGACGATTTTGTTGCAGACCGGGCAGCCGATCGCGAACCACGCGAGGGCCGCACCCGCGATCCCTCGTCCCCCGTCGCGGTCACCGCTCGGCTCCACCACCTTCGGCGTGCCGCGCACGTAGGTCGCCATGACCAGGCCGGACAGGAGCGAAGTGGCGATCCAGACCGGGTAGGACCACCAGGTCGGCTCGATCTCCCGAGCGAACAGTCCGTTCGGGATGAGGACGGCGGGCAGTCCGAGCAGGAGCAGGGTGGCGGCCGTGCCCAGAGCCGCGACGCCCCACTGTCGAAGTCCCCATGCGCGCACGTGACATCCCTTCGGTCGACCGGGGGATACCCCCGTTTCCCACGTGTTTCTATGGAGCATAGAGTACTTTCTATCTAGCATAGAAAGTAGAGGTACCCCATGCCCCCACAAGCGAAGGCGTCCACCACCGGGCCGTTGCTGCTGGCCGGCGCGGTGCTGCTCGCCGTCGTCCTGGCGGTGGCCATCGGCCTCACCCTGGAGGAGGACCCCGGCGACGGGGGCGCGAACGCCTCCCAGGCCGAGCCACCGGTCGAGAGCCGGATCAGCGAGGAGCAGCGGGAGTGGGGGCAGAGCCTGGCCCGGCGCGGGGCCGACGACCCCGCCGCTCTGGGCGAGGTGGACGCCCCGGTGGTGATGGTCGTCTACTCCGACTTCACCTGTCCTTACTGTGCCACCTGGACCCAGGAGACCCAACCCGAGCTCGTGGAACGCTATGTCGAGTCCGGTGACCTGCGGATCGAGTGGCGCGAGTTCCCCTACCTGGGCGATCTGGCCCGTGACCTCTCCGTGGGCGCGCTGGCCGTCGCCGAGCAGGACGCCTTCTGGGAGTACCAGGAGGCGGTGTTCGCGCGGCAGGAGGAACTGAAGTCGTCCTCCGACCCCGAAGCTGACCTGCGGGAGATCGCCGACGACATCGGCGTGGACCTGGAACGCTTCGACGGCGACCTTCAAAACGAAGAGCTGTTGGGGCGGGTCGACGCCGACTTCCTCGAAGGCCAGCAGATCGGGGTGTCCGGCACCCCGGCCTTCATCATCAACGGGGATCCGGTGATGGGTGCCCAACCCTTGTCGGTCTTCGTCGACAGCATCGACACCGCCCTGACCGCGGCCGGGGAGTGAGCGGACATGGACATCGGTTTCCTCGCGGCGGTGTTGGGCGGCGTGCTCGCCCTGTTGAGCCCCTGTAGCGCGCTGCTGCTGCCCTCGTTCTTCGCCTACGCCTTCCGTGATCCTGGGCGTCTCCTGCTGCGCACCTCGGTCTTCTACGCCGGACTGTGTCTGACCCTGATTCCGCTCGGTGCGGGGTCGGCCATGGTCAGCATGCTCTTCTACGGTCACCGGGAAACGCTGATCAACGTGGCGGGCGCCGTCATCATCGTCTTCGGTGTCCTACAGATCCTGGGGCTGGGGTTCACCTGGGCGCCACTGGCACGGGCTCAGGGCAGGTTCGCCTCGGGGCGGGGGCATCTGTCGGTGCTCGGACTGGGAGCCGTCTACGGGTTGGCGGGATTCTGTTCGGGGCCGATCCTGGGCGCGGTCCTGACCGTCGCGGCGACCGGCACCCCACTGCGCGGCATGTTCCTCATGGCCGCCTACGCGCTGGGCATGGTCCTGCCCATGTTCGTACTGGCCCTGCTGTGGGACCGCTACGACCTGGGCCACCGCCGGTGGCTGCGCGGCCGATCGGTGCGCTTGGGCCCACTGACCACGCACACCACCGCGCTGCTGAGCGGTGGCCTGTTCATCGGGATCGGAGTGCTCTTCATCGCCTTCGACGGCACCGCGTCCATGGCGGGCCTACCCGGGATGGCGGGAGCGGAACAGCTCGCCTATCGGGCCCAGGAATCGCTGTCCCGGTTGGGAACGATGACCGATCTCGTGGCCCTGGTCCTGGGAGCGGTCGTGGTCGGCGGGGTGCTCGTGTTCACCTGGCGGGCCAGGCAGCGGGCTTCCACCGAGGCCGACAGCCAAGAGACCTCCGAGAAGGGCTGACGTTGCCGTCCACGAAGAGACTCGGGGCCCTGGCGGGTGTCGCGGTGCTGTTCCTGAGCGCCTGCGCGGGCCCGGGCGAGAACGGTTCCGACACGGTGCCGCGCGACGACCCGGCCCCGCCTCCACCGGAGGTCTCCGGGCCACTCCCCCCACCGCTGCGGGCCGATCCCCTGTGGGCGGCGCCGTTCTCCTCCGAGCCCAAGGCCACCGAGTCGATGTTCATCGGGGTGGTCCAGGAACGGGAGGGTGGCGCGGTCGAGTTCTTGGGGGTCGACCACACCGGTCGGACCCGCTGGTCCACCGAGCGCGACCCCGAGTGCACCGGATTCGTCATCACGCGCGATCCACGGGACGGTTCCGAACTGGTGGTGTTGCTGGACAAGGAGAAGGATCCGGACGGAGGTTTCCTGGCCACCAGGACCACCGCGTCGGCGTTCCGTCCCGACGACGGTGAACTCGTGTGGGGCCCGGCGAACGTTCCCGGCACCCTGGTGGGCCCGGGGTTGGTGTTCGCCGCCATCCAGGGGAGCGTCATGAGCGACCATACGGGCCCCAAGGTCGCCCTGCACACGGGCACGGGCGCGGTGACCGCCGACGAGCACGAGGACGAGGTGATCCTGCACGAGTACCACGGTGTGGTGTTGGTCCATCGTGACGAGGCGCTACGGGCGGTCGACTCCACCGGCGCGGATCTGTGGGACCACACCGACCTGGAGATCCCCGAAGAGTTGGACGCGTCGGACGTCCGGGTCGGTTACGGCCCCCGCCCCGCCGACGACTCCGCGGCCGCGGTCACGCTCGTGTGGAGCGCGGCCTCCGGGAACGAGGACGACGAGGGAGCACCCCTGCTGTACACGGTGCACGACCTGCGAACCGGTGATCGGCTCCTCACCCTCGCTCCGGATCGACGGCCCCGGTCCCTGGACCTCGGGCACGGCCGTACGGCGGTCCTCGGCGCACCCGCCGAGGACCCGGACACGTCGAGCGTGCAGGCGGTGACAGACGAGGGCCACGTTCCACTCTGGCGGCACGACGTGGGTCAGGACACCCGTATGCGCGGGGCGGCCGGCGCCACCCTCTACCTCGATGACGCGGACACGCACCAGGCACTGGACGTACGGACCGGGTCGGTGGAGCAGGAGTGGGAGGGTCACGCCGAACCACCCGCCGCCGCGCTCGAATCGGGCCCGGCCCTGGTGGAGGTCACCACCGCCGACGAGTCACGGGTGTTCGCGGCGCTTCCGGTGGGATGAACGCCCCACGTCTTCGGCCGTCGCGGACACGAACACCACCTCCGCGCGACGAACCATCTTCTATGGCCGATAGAATCCGGTGCGGGCGCGGCGACCGCCGCGACGCGGTCCACAGGAGACGGATGCCATGCTCACGGGCCTTGGGTCGTTGGAATCAAAGGTCATGGAGGCGTTGTGGGCCTCCCCCTCCGCCCTGAGCGTTCGTCAGGTGTTGGACTCGTTGCCACGCGAGGGGATCGCCTACACGACGATCTCCACAGTCCTGGAGAACCTGCGCCGCAAGGGGTGGGTGCGGCGTGAACGGCTGGGACGCCTCTGGTTCTACCAACCGCTGAGCGATCGCCCCACCCACGCGGCCGAACGGATGCGCGACGCCTTGGAGGACGGCCGCGACGCCGGGGCCACGCTCCTGCGGTTCGTCGACGGCATGAGCCCCGATGAGGTGCGCACCCTGCGCGCGCTCCTGGCCGAGCACCCCGAGGAGGAGCCGTGATCTGGTCGTTCGTGGCGGTGTGCGCCGTGGTCGCGCTCAGCGTCAAGGGCCCCGCCCTCCTGCGTCGCGCCACCACGGACTGTGGCCCCGGGCCACGCGGCGAGCTGGGGCTGTGGGTGGGTGCGAGCACTGTGTGGTTGCTCTCGTGCGCGGCCCTGGTCGTGGTGGCGGCCTCCGAACTCCTGGGGCCGTCGGTCAAGGGCGTCATCGCCATGTGCGTGAACCTCTTCCAAGCGTTGGAGGGGCAGGGGCCCGGCGCGCTGGGGTTCGTCGGGGTCGCCCTGGCCTCGGCCCTGCTCGCCGTCGCCCGACTGACGTGGACCGGCTTGCTGCGCGGTCGGTCCGGCCGGTCCTGGCGGCGCGGACACGACCGGGAGCTGAGCGAGGGCGCCGAACGCCGCGTCCTGCACGGACACCGCGTGTGGTTGGTGCCCTCGAGCCGGCTCGGTGCCTACTGCGTGCCCGGTGACGGTGGCCGGATCGTCATCACCACCGGGGCCTTGGAGGCCCTGACCCCACGCCAGACCCTGGCCGTGTTGGAGCACGAGAGCGCCCATCTGGCCGGTGGCCACCACCTGTTGGTCGGCTGGGTACGCCTGTTGGACCGGGCCTTTCCGGGAGTTCCGCTGCTGCGGGAGGCCGCCCGGCGTGTGTCCGTTCTGGTCGAGTGGGCCGCCGACGATCGCGCCGTGCGCCGGGTGGGGGTCGGGCCGCTGGCTCACGCGCTGGGGCGACTCGCCGGGGCCGAGGACGGGCACGGCGTCGCGACGCTGTCCATCGGCGGCGCCTGCCCGGTCGAGCGGGTGCGGCGCCAGGTCGCGCCTTCACCGAGCTGTCCGCGCACCCTGGTCTGGGCACGTTCGGTGTTCGCGGGGCTGGTCGTCGCGGCCCCTCTGGCGTTCACGGTCACGATGACGCTGGCCTGCGCGATCGTCCCTCCTTGTTCCTGTCTGACCTGACCGATACCGGTCGTGTCGGGGATCGGGCTTGCCCCGGAACGGACCCGTGACGAGGATGTGTGAGCCGAATATCGATGGGGGGCTCATGTTCGACGTGATCGTGGTGGGTGGCGGACCGACCGGATTCATGCTGGCCGCGGAGTTGCGGATGCGCGGGATTCAGGTGCTCGTGGTGGAACGGGACACCGAGCCCACGAAGGTGGTGCGCGGGCTCGGCTTGCACGTGCGCAGCATCGAGATCATGGACCAGCGCGGCCTGCTGGACCGGTTCCTCCAGGAGGGGCGGCGATATCCGTTGGGGTCGGTGTACGCGGGAATCGCCAAGCCGGCTCCGGAGGGGCTGGACACCGCGCACCCCTACATCCTCGGCATCCCGCAGACCGCCACGGAACGGCTGTTGAGGGAGCACGCCGAAGAGCTGGACGTGCGGGTGCGGCGTGGTCGGGCGCTGGTCGACCTGGAGCAGGACGAGGACGGCGTCACCACGGTCCTGGACGACGGATCTCGGTTGCGGTCGCGCTACCTGGTGGGCTGTGACGGGGGCCGAAGCACCGTGCGCAAGCTGCTGGGGGTCGGCTTCCCCGGTGAGCCCGCCGAGGGCGAGTGGCTTCTGGGCGAGGTGTGCCTGACCACGCCGATGGACGAGGTGATGGCGGTGGTCACCCGGGTCCGGGAGACCCAGCTGCGTTTCGGTGTGGGGCCGGCGGCGGACGGGGTGTTCCGGGTCGTCGTCCCGGCGGAGCGGATGGCCGAGGACCGGGCCGTCCCGCCGACCTTGGAGGAGCTGCGCGGGGCGTTGCGGGCGACCGCCGGCACCGACTTCGGTGTGCACTCGCCCCGTTGGCTGTCCCGTTTCGGGGACGCCACCAGGTTGGCCGAGAAGTACCGGGTCGGTCGGGTGCTGCTGGCCGGTGACTCGGCGCACGTGCACCCGCCGCTGGGCGGGCAGGGGCTCAACCTGGGTGTCCAGGACGCCTTCAACCTGGGGTGGAAGCTGGCCGCCGACCTCCAGGGGTGGGCGCCGGAGGGGCTGCTCGACGGTTACGAGAGCGAACGCCGCCCGGTGGCCGAGACCGTACTGGACAGCACTCGCGCCCAAGGCGTGCTGATGAGGCAGGACCCCGGCTCACAGGCGGTGCGTCGGCTGGTCTCGGAGCTGATGGACCTGGAGGACGCCAACCGGTTGCTCATCGAGCGGATCACCGCCATCGGGGTCCGTTACGACGTCGGTGAAGGACACGAACTGCTCGGTCGGCGGCTGAGGGACGTGGAGTTGGAACGAGGTCGACTGTTCGAACTCGTGCGCGATGGTCGCGGGCTGTTGGTGGACGGTACCGGCGGGCTCTCGGTCAAGGGTCGGCGGGACCGGGTCGGTCACGTCGCCGACCCGACCGGAGCACTGGACGTACCCGCCGTGCTGTTGCGACCGGACGGCCACGTGGTGTGGGTCGGCGAGGGCCAGGAGGGACTGTCCGCAGCACTGTCCCGTTGGTTCGGCCCCACCACCTGAGCGGGCGC
Source organism: Nocardiopsis listeri NBRC 13360 (assembly GCF_001570765.1). GTDB lineage: Bacteria > Actinomycetota > Actinomycetes > Streptosporangiales > Streptosporangiaceae > Nocardiopsis > Nocardiopsis listeri. The sequence goes on from NZ_BCSH01000084.1 coordinate 9,717, forward strand.
CACGGACACTGTGGCGACGGTGTCGGTGGGGTGTGGTTTTCTCATCCCATGGGTGTTGAGATCGAACGGTTCCTGCGGTTGGTGCGCGCGCTTCCGGAATGCACCGGTACCAAGTCACGGCGTTACACGACCTTCCGGGTGCGGGAAAGGCCGTTCGGCTACCTGTGGCCGGACACCGCCACGGTGGGGCTCAAGCAGACCCTCATCGAACAGGCCGCACTGGTCGCCGAACGCCCCGACGTCTTCGAGGTGCAGTTCACCGCGGGCGGATTCGGTTGGGTGGTGGTACAGCTGGACCGCATCGACTTGGACGAGCTCAGCGAGCTCACCCTGGAGGCCTGGTACCTGACCGCGCCCGAGGATCTCTCGTCTTCCCCACCGAGCCCGCGATCCCTGGTCCAGGCGGGTTGACCACCCTCACGTCGTGCCTCGGAAGGTGCGGCGGTAGGCGCTGGGGGTCACTCCGAGCGCCTGTTGGATGTGCAGGCGTAGAGAGGCCCCGGTACCGAAACCGGCGCGTTCGGCGATGCGGTCCACCGGTAGGTCCGAACCCTCCAGCAGGTGCTTGGCCAGGTCCAGGCGTTGCTCGGCCGGCCAACACCCCGGGGACGGCCCGGCCTCGTCACGGGCCCGGGCCCTATGGCGTGGCGGGGCCGATCGGGTCCACGGGCCGTGGGGATCGCGGGAGTGGGTCTTCTCCGCGACCCTGGTATCGATCGCGGCCGGCGTGACCGTGGTCATCGTGGCCGACCGGCTCCGCAACCGGAGAGGACCGAAAGACGCGGGTTCCGGCAGGTGAGAGGGGCGTGTTGCGGTCACGGCAGAACGGTACCGCGGCCCGATCGGAACCCTCCTTGGGAGCGATCCCAAAATCTCTCCGAAACCCCCTTGTGACGCAGTGGAATCACACCTACAGTCACTTAACACTTGTTCAGCTCGGTCTCGGGTCATTACCCGTCGGAACCGCGCGCGGCCCGCTAGCACGCGCGTGTCCGGGTCGCCCGAAGGCCCCGATCCCCCTTGGAGACAAGGATGCGCAAGCGCACCAAGAACACCCTGACCGCCACCGTGGGCCTGGGGGCCGCAGCGGCCCTGACCGCCACCGCCCTGACCTGGGTCGGCGGTGACACGGCCGACAACAGCGCCCTGACCTCGGCCGAAGCCGCCGAACCCGGAGAGCTCGTGTGGTCCGACGAGTTCGACGGCGCGGCCGGCGACGCCCCCGACCCCGCCAACTGGAACCACGAGACCGGTGACCACGGCTGGGGCAACCAGGAACTGCAGAACTACACCGAGAGCCGGGAGAACTCCGCGCTCGACGGGGACGGCAACCTCGTCATCACCGCCCGGCAGGAGGCCGACGGTTCCTACACCTCGGCGCGCATGACCACCCAGAACAACGTCGAGCACTCCTTCGGTCGCGTCGAGGCCCGCGTCCAGCTGCCCAGCGGCCAGGGCATCTGGCCGGCGTTCTGGATGCTCGGCTCGGACTTCCCCGAGACCGAGTGGCCCGACTCCGGCGAGATCGACATCATGGAGTTCATCGGCAGCGACGTCGGCACGGTGCACGGCACCGTACACGGGCCCGGATACTCGGGCGGCGAGGGCGTGGGCGCCTCCTACGACCACCCCGAGGGCGGCGACTTCTCCGACGACTTCCACGTCTTCGCCATCGACTGGGAGCCCGGCTCGATCACCTGGTCGGTGGACGGCGTCCCCTTCAACACCATCACCTCCGAGGACGTCGGCGGTGAGTGGGTGTACGACCAGGAGTTCTTCATGATCTTGAACGTGGCCGTGGGCGGCGAGTGGCCCGGCTACCCCGATGAGACCACCGATTTCCCGCAGGAGATGAAGGTGGACTACGTGCGGGTCTACGACCTGGCCTGAGCCTTCCCCTCTTCCAGGGGCCCGCGGGCGCGCCGTGGGCCCCTTTCCCGTCTCCGGGGACCGGCCCGGCACCTTCTCCCCTCCCCCGGTTCCGCGCTACCGGTGGGTATGCTGGGTCTCGGTCGTGGACGCACCACTCGCACCTGAGGAGACCACGTGATCCGACCGGTCGTGCGCACCCTGACCACCGTCGTCGCCACGCTCTCCCTGGCCTTGGTGGTGGGATGCGCCGGCGATCCCCAGGAGGTCGAGGAACAGGTCTTCGACACGGTGCCCGAACCCCTGATCGTGGAGGGCGGCAACGCCGAGATCGCCCTCGTCGCCGCCGAGGGCGACCAGGTACGGGTGTCCCGGGAGTCGTCCGGCCAGGCCGGCGGCGAATGGGGGATGGAGGGCGACACCCTCACCCTGGGTTCGGACTGCGCCGTCTTCTCCGACTGTGACGTGCGCTACGAGGTGGCGATCCCCGCCGCCACCCCCCTGTCGCTGAGCACCGACAACGGCCCCGTCTCCCTCACCGGGTTCGCCTCCAGTGTGGAGGTCACCAGCGCCAACGGGACGGTACGGGTCTTCGACGCCTCCGGTCCGCTGGACCTGTCGTCGGACAACGGGGACATGGAGCTCGACGGGGTCGGTTCCGAGACCGCGCGTTTGGCGACCGACAACGGCACCATCGACGCCGCCTTCACCGAACGACCCTCGGAGGTGGAGGTCAGCACCAACAACGGGAGCGCCACCCTCCTCCTGCCGGACGGCCCCTACGCGGTCTTCGAGACGGTGGACAACGGAGAGATCGACACCGGGATCGACACCTCCGAGGGCTCCGACAGCACCGTCACCGCGCGCACCGACAACGGCACCATCCGACTGCTGCCCCAGGAGTGAACCCCCGACGGGACCGAACGGCCCCATGGGCCGATGGCCACCACCATGGGCCATGCGTTCCGGTTCGAAGACATGCCCTACAATCGCTCCCATGCTCGGTCCCGCACGCTTCCTGCGCATGGTGCTCATCTCCATGTCGCTGACGAGCACCGATGACGGCCTCTGTCGCCGCCGGTGCCGCTCCGTCGTGCGCTGACCCCGACCCCCGTCCCGCGCGCCGACACGGCACCGGTCACAGCAGGTCCTTCTCCCGCTCCGTCATCTCTGGACGTCTCTTCGTGACCTCGACACCCACCACTCCGGTAGGAAAGACCGACAAGGACGACCACCCCGTCGAGTCCTCACCCGCCCTGGCCCTGCGGTGGCGCCCCGCCCTGGCCGCTCCACCGCCGCAGGCACCCGAGGCCGAACCGGTGCGTTGGTGGCCGCTGGCCGTCGCCCTGATCGGCGCGCTCGGGCTCACCGCGTTCGTGTGGTCCGAACACGGCGCCCCATCCGCGACCCTGCTGCTCCTGGGTCTGGGCCTGGGCTTCACGCTCTTCCACTCCCGGTTCGGCTTCACCTCGGCCTGGCGCCGGTTCCTGGCTGTGGGCAACGGCGCCGGGCTACGCGCCCACGCGGTGCTGCTCGGTACCACCGCCACCCTGTTCGCCCTGGTCATCGGGACCGGAACCGGCCTGTTCGGAAACGAGCCGGGGCCGTCGGCCGGGCCGATCGGCATCGCGCTGTTCGCCGGCGCGTTCCTGTTCGGCGTCGGGATGCAACTCGGGGGCGCGTGCGCCTCGGGCACCCTGTTCGCGGTCGGCTCCGGGCAGTCCGCCATCCTCATCACCCTGTTCGGGTTCATCGTGGGTTCGGTCGTCTACTCGGCGGCCTGGCCGCTGGTCGCCGACCTGCCCTCGGTGCCCCCGGTGCTGTTGTCCGACCACGTGGGCTGGGGTGGTTCGTGGGCGATCACCATCGCCGCGTTGGTCGCCTTGGTCGTCATCACCCGCGCGGTGCAGAACCGTCGGGTCCCCCCGCCGGTGGGCGCCCCGCCCTCGGCCCAGGGGTGGGCCCGCCTCCTGCGCGGTAGCTGGCCGCTGATCGTCGGCGCCCTGCTCCTGTCCGCGCTGGGCGCGGCCGTCCTCCTGGTCTCCGGTGGCCCGTGGGGCATCACCTCGGCGTTCAACCTGTGGGGCGCCAAGGGGCTACAGTTGCTGGGCTTGCACCCCCAGACCTGGGCGTTCTGGTCCCAGCCCGGTCAGGCCGAGCAGCTGGCCGGCCCGGTCCTTCGGGACAAGAACAGTCTCACCAACATCGGCATCATCCTGGGCGCCGCCGCCGCTGCCGCGGCCGCCGGCACCTGGAAGGTGCACACCGGCCTGAGCCGGAACCTGGTGGCCGCGGGCCTGGTCGGCGGTGTCCTGATGGGCATCGGCGCGCGACTGGCCGGTGGCTGCAACATCGGCGCCTACCTGGCGGGCATCTCCTCGGGCAGCCTGCACGGTTGGCTGTGGGCGGTCTTCGCGCTGGCGGGTACCTGGGCGGGCCTGCGCGCCCGCACCCTGTTCGGTCTGGGCGTGCCCAAGCCGAGCGACGGCGTCTGCTGAGGTTTCCTCCCCGAGGACATGGGCCCCGCCGAACGTTGGGCGGGGCCCGTCCTGGTCTAGGCTGCGGCCATGGCCGAGGTGACGAGGGTGGACCTGACCGAACAGGTACGACGCTGGGCGAGGGTCGTCTACGACCACCAGCGCTTGGGTGAGGAGCCACGCCGGTGCGACGTGGCGGTGGTGCTGGGCAGCCACGACATCGGGGTGGCCGACCGGGCCGCCGAGCTGTATCGGCTGGGGTTCTTCGAGAGGATGGTCCTCACCGGTGCCAACAGCCCCACCACCCGGTCCCGGTTCCCTCGTGGAGAGACCGTGCACTACCGCGAGCGGATCGTCGAACAGGGGGTGCCGGGATCCGCGGTCCTGATGGAGACCGAGGCGACCAACACCGGTGAGAACCTCCGGCTCGGTCGCGCGCTCCTCGATGCCGAGGAGATCACGCCGGCCACGGTGATGTTCGTTTGCAAGCCGTACATGGAAAGGCGCGCCCACGCCACCGTCCTCAAGCAGTGGCCCGAGGTGGAGCCCGTGTGCGCCTCGGCCCCGCTCGACTTCGACGCCTACCTGCCCACCGTGGGCGACGACCGGCTGGTCCTGGACACCATGGTCGGCGACCTGCAACGGGTCATGGAGTACCCGGCACGCGGCTTCGCCGTCCCCCAACCGGTCCCCGAGGACGTCCGGGAGGCCTTCCACGGCCTGGTCGCCGCCGGCTTCGACCGCCACCTCCTCCCCGACACCCGACGGTGACCCGGTGGTCCACTCCTTCGGTGGGCGATAGCCTGCGACCGAGGTCGACAACGAGAGGTTCTTCCCCCATGGACGAGGTCCAAGCGCTGCCCGAGCGAAGCCGCCGTGTGGCCGAGGTTCTGGACGGGCTCGGTCTGACCGGGCGGGTGCGGGAGCTGCCCGCCTCCACCCGTACCGCGGCCGAGGCCGCCCGAGCCCTGGGCTGCGAGGTCGGCGCGATCGCCAACAGCCTGGTGTTCATGGCCGACGACGCACCACTGTTGGTGATGACCAGCGGACGGCACCGGGTGGACCTGGACCTGCTCGCCGGGCGGCTGGGCAAGAAGAAGATCCGCAGGGCCGAGCCGAAGGAGGTACGGGCCGCGACCGGCCAGGTGATCGGCGGGGTCGCCCCCGTCGCCCACCCGGCGCCGGTGGAGACCGTGGTGGACACCGGCCTGGCCGACCACCCGACGCTGTGGGCGGCGGCCGGCACCCCGAACACGGTCTTCCCGCTCACCCACGGCGAGCTGGTCGAGATCACCGGCGGCGTCGAGGTCGCCGTCAACTGACGGCCGGCACGGTCACCCGTCCGCTCGTGTGGCCGCCGGTACCGGCAGGACCCTGCTCGCGCCCCAGGCGATCAGTCCGCAGACGGCGCCGACGACGGTGCCGGTGACCAGACTGCTCAGGGCCGCGAAGACACGGATGACGACCTGCTGGACCACCGGTGACAGATCGGCGAGGTCACCGCCGAGCGTGGGCGCGTCGCCTCCATGGGCGACGGTCCACAGGATCTGGTGGCCGAGCATGAGCGCCACCCCGTACAGGACCCCCACCACCAGGAGGGTACGGAAGGGGTTGGGGACGCGGCGCCACAGGACCACCGCGATCCACGCCAGGGGAGGCACGAACACGAACAGGGCGTTGACGAAGGTGCCCTCTTGGATGAGACCGAGATCGTGCAGGACCACGCGCGGCGCGGCGATCAGCGCGAGGAGGACCAGGACCGGGAAGGACAGACCGGGTGCGGGGCGATCGTGTACGTTCATGCCGCCATCGTGCGTCGTGGGCCCGGGACACCGCGTCGGCCCGGAATCGCGTTCGGGTACGTCCGATCGCGTATCCGGGTGGGCCGTGATCACGTGGTCACCCCCTGGTGCGGTACCGTCACCGATGACGCCGGACGGATGCCCGGCCCCGGGAAGGACCCCCTGCGCATGACCAGAACCGGATGGATCGCCACCGTCGCCGCCGTCGCGGCCGCGTTGATCGTCGGCTTCGGCGCCGGGTGGATCACCCACGGAAGCACGATGGGGCCGCCCGTGGCCGAACCCGAACCCACCGCGCAGGAAACACCGCGGCCCACCCCGACCTTCGATCCGGTGACCGTGGATCTGAACGAGACCCACGACTTCGGTGACGGGTTCACCATCGGGCTGAGCGACTTTCGGCGTGAGGTGGAGGAGGGCGGGGTCGACCCGGTCACCGGTGAGGAGGAGGACCTGCCGTACGTGTCCTGGCGGGTGGAGGTCTCCAACGACGGCTCCGAGCCCGTGCAGACCGGTTCGTTGACGCGCACCTGCGAGGTGGGTGAACCACCCCGGGAGTCGGGCGCGCCCGCCCTGGGTTCACAGGTCAAGCCGCCCGAGACCCTGGAACCGGAACAAAGCGGTTCCTGGGACGAGGACTGCTGGGCCGAAGAGGGCGAAACCCGGCTCCAGTACACGGTGGAGTTCCATGACCAGGACTTCGTGCCGCTGTACCCGCCGGTGACCTTCGCCGGCGAGGTGGACTGAGCCGGGTTCCGTCACGCTAGCCGGTGAACAGGGTGGCCGCCTGTAGGGTCGTCTGTGTCACTCCGTATCCCAGGGCCACGATCACGGCCACCCACAAGAAGACGGCGGCGGCCTTGGCGGGGACGTTGCCGGAGCTCTTCTGTTCCATGTACTTCTCCTCGGGTTGTGGGACCGGACTCACGCGGACTGCCGGGAGGTCACCGGCGCGTCGGAGACGCTCTCGTCGAGTTGACGTTCACTGAGCGGGCGGACCAGCATGTTGGCGGTGAACCCGACCGCCATCACGACCACCATCAGATACAGCGACAGCGTGTACAGGTCCGCGCCGGTACGACCCGCGGCGAGCTGGTGGTCGGCGATCACGTTGACGATGAGCGGCCCGGCGATGCCCGCGCACGACCAGGCGGTGAGCAGTCGACCGTGGATCGCGCCGACGTTGAAGGAACCGAACAGGTCCTTCAGGTAGGCGGGTGCGGTGGAGAACCCGCCACCGTAGAAGGACAGGATGATCCCGGTGACGGCGACGAAGAGCACCACCGAGCCGGTACCCGCGACCGCGATGAGCAGGTAGAGGGCGCAGCCGACGCCCAGGTAGCCGATGTAGGTGCGCTTGCGGCCCAGTGCGTCGGAGGTGGAGGACCACACGAAGCGGCCCAACATGTTGCACAACGAGAGCACGCCCACGTAGCCGGCGGCCTCGGCCGCTCCGACGTCGGCGAAGAAGTCCTGGATCATGGGGGCGGCCTGTTCGAGGATGCCGATCCCCGCGGTGACGTTGCAGAACAGCACGATCCACAGCAGCCAGAACTGGCGGGTGCGGAAGGCCCGTTCCACGCTGACGCCCTCGGTGGCCAGAACACCTCCGGCGATCGGGGCGGGCGGCTCCCACCCTTGCGGCCGCCACCCGGGCGGCGGCACCTTGACGGTCATCGAGCCGAGCATCATGGCGACGAAGTAGACCGCGCCCAGGGTGAGGAACGCGGGGACGATCGCTTCGGCCGGGGTGTCGGCGAAACGGTCCAGCAGCGCCGCGGACAGTGGTGAGGCGATGAGCGCGCCACCGCCGAAGCCCATGATGGCCATCCCCGTGGCCATGCCGGGGCGGTCGGGGAACCACTTGATGAGGGTGGACACCGGCGAGATGTATCCGATGCCCAGGCCGATCCCGCCGATGACGCCGTAACCCAGGTAGAGCAGCCACAGTTGTCCGGTGGCCACACCGAGCGCGCCCACGAGGAAGCCGGTGCCCCAGCACAGGCCGGAGACGAACATCGCCTTGCGGGGGCCGTTGCGTTCGACCCACTTGCCACCGAAGGCCGCCGACAGGCCGAGCATCACGATCGAGATGCTGAAGACCACGCCGATGGCGGTCAGGGTCGTGTCGAACCGTTCCACCAGCGGCGTCTTGAAGACGCTGAAGGCGTAGACCTGGCCGATGGACAGGTGTACGGCGAGCGCGGCGGGTGGGATGAACCACCGGCTGTAGCCGGGCGGGGCAACACTCTTCTCACGGTCCAAAAACGACAGCACGAACCATCCTCGCGATCCACAGGATTGTTTTCCGTTCGGAATACAGGCCTTTTCCACGCCACTTCCGCAACACCGGAAACAAGCATGGAACATCGTCACACCAGGTGTGAGCGGAATCAAATACGAATTTTCTTTCACGCGATAACGCAGGCTTATCGAAGGGGCCGGGTTCAGCCGGTCAGCGCCGCCCCTCCCGTGGAGTCGCGTCCGGGCAGGTGTTCCTCCATGTCGACCTCGGTGACGCTGTCGAGCAGGGCGCGGGCGAGGACCGGTTCGGGATCGCGGTCGGCGATGACCAACCCGATCTCCTGGCCGATCTCGGGCCGTACCAGGGGGATGGCGCGCATGCCTTCGGGGATGGCGTGCAGGTACAACCAGGCGTGCGGCATCACGGCCGACCACTGGCCGCCACGGACATGGGAGCACAGCGCGCTGACCGAGTTGGTCTCGACCCGGGGCACCGGTCGGGTGCCGGCCTGTCGGAAGGCGCCGTCGATGATGCGCCGGTTCTGCATGTCCGGGGTGAGCAGGCACAACGGCGCCTCGGCCGCCTCGGCCCAGCTGATGCTCGCGCGGTGCCCCAGTGGCCCGTCCTCGGCGGTGAGCAGGACGTAGTGCTCCCGGTAGAGGTGTTTTCGGCGCACGTGGTCGAGGGGTTCGTTGGCGATGTAGGTGACGCCGACGTCGATCTGGAAGTCGGCCAGGGCCTGTTCGATCTCGGTGGAGGTCATCGAGACGATCGACAGGGTGACCTGGGGGTGACGTTCGCACAGCCCACGGGTGATCAGGGACAGGGAACTGAGGGTGGTGGGGATGGCGCCGATGCGCAGTCGTCCGCTCAGCCCCTCGCTCCCGTTGCGCACGCTCTCCAGGAGGGAGTCGTGTTCGGCGATGACCCGTTGCGCCCAGGTGACGATCTGTTCGCCCTCGTGGGTGAACCCGATGAACCGGTTGCTCCGCTTGACGATGGGTACGCGGAACTCCACCTCCAGCTTGCGGATGGCGGAGGACAGCGCGGGCTGGGAGACGTGGCAGGCCTGGGCGGCGCGTGCGAAATGACGTTCCTTGGCCAGCGCGGTCAGGTACTTCAGCCGGCTCAACAACATCGACCGAGCGTACAGGGACCAAGGTCCCCTCAACAAGAACGGTCAATCGCTTGATAGTGATCTCTTCTTTTGGCGTACGCGAACGCATCCGCCTCCTGTGCTCGGCTCCGCCGGGTGAAAGAATGGGGGTGTGAGACACCATGATTCGCAGATGCCCGATCCCGCGCAGGACGCGCCGGAGGTCGGATCACCCAAGGAAAGTGCCGCGGGAATCCCCGCGGTGCTCAGCAGCGTGCGGCACGTAGGAGAACAGGCCGGTGTGATGCGCGGGCTGCCCGCGATGCTCGCCGTGAACCAGAAGCGCGGCTTCGACTGCCCGGGGTGTGCCTGGCCGGACCCGGACAAGCGGCACACGGCGGAATTCTGCGAGAACGGCGCCAAGGCGGTCGCGGAGGAGGCCACCCGCCGCGAGGCCGGCGCGGACTTCTTCGCCCGGAACCCGGTCGGTGAGCTGGCCGAGCGCTCCGGCTACTGGCTGGGGCAGCAGGGCCGGTTGACCGGGCCGGTGTACCTGCCCGAGGACGGAACCCACTACGAGCCCATCTCGTGGGAGGCCGCCTTGGACCTCATCGCCGAGGAGCTGCGCGGGTTGCCCTCCCCCGACGCCGCCGAGTTCTACACCTCGGGGCGCACCAGCAACGAGGCGGCGTTCGCCTATCAGCTGTTCGCCCGGCAGTTGGGCACCAACAACATGCCGGACTGCTCGAACATGTGCCACGAGTCGTCCGGTTCGGCGCTCACCGAGACGTTGGGTGTGGGCAAGGGCAGCGTGTCCCTGGAGGACATGTACGAGGCGGACCTGATCATCGTGGCCGGGCAGAACCCGGGCACCAACCATCCGCGGATGCTCTCGGCCCTGGAGAAGGCCAAGCGTTCGGGAACGCGGATCGTCACGGTCAACCCGCTGCCCGAAGCGGGCATGAAGGCGTTCCGCAACCCCCAGAACGCGCGCGGCCTGGTGGGCCGTGGAACCGAGCTGACCGACCTGTTCATGCAGGTCAGGTTGGGTGGTGACCTGGCGCTGTTCAGCGCGGTCAACCGGCTGCTGTTGGAGGCCGACCAGCGTGGCGAGGACGTGCTGGACCACGAGTTCGTACGGGAGTTCACGCACGGGTTCGAGGAGTTCACGCAGGCCCTGCTCAAGGAGCCCGAGGACGAGTTCTGGGAACGCACCGAACGCGACTCCGGGCTGTCCCGGTCGCTGATCGAGGAGCTGGTCGCCATCGTGACCTCCTCCCACAAGATCGTGGTGTGTTGGGCGATGGGCCTGACCCAGCACAAGCACTCGGTGCCGACCATCCGCGAGGTGGTCAACTTCCTGCTGCTGCGCGGCAACGTGGGCCGGCCGGGCGCGGGCGTGTGCCCGGTGCGCGGCCACTCCAACGTGCAGGGCGACCGCACCATGGGCATCTTCGAGCGGCCCGACGAGTCGTTCCTGGACGCTTTGGCCGCCGAGTTCGACTTCGAGCCGCCGCGCGAGCACGGGCACGACACGGTCGACGCGATCCGGGCGATGGGACGCGGCGAGGTGGGTGTGTTCTTCGCGATGGGCGGCAACTTCGTGTCCGCCTCCCCCGACACCGAGGTGACCGAGGAGGCGATGCGCCGGGTGGGTCTGACCGTGCACGTGTCCACCAAGCTGAACCGTTCGCACGTGGTCACGGGTACGCGGGCGCTCATCCTGCCGGCGTTGGCCCGCAGCGACCGGGACGTGCACGAGGGTCGGGCCCGGTGGATCACGGTGGAGGACTCCATGGGAGCGGTGCACGCCTCGCACGGTGTGCTCGCGCCGTTGTCGAAGGACATGTGGTCGGAGGTGGACATCGTCCGCGCGCTGGGTCGGCGGATGTTCCCCGACGGCACGGTCGACTGGGACGCGATGGCCGACTACGACCGGATCCGCGACCACGTGTCCCGGGTGGTGCCGGGGTTCGAGGACTTCAACGCCAAGGCCAGGCGGCGCGGCGGTTTCGAGCTGCCGCACGCCCCTCGGGACGACCGCAGGTTCCCGACGGCGACAGGGCTGGCCAACTTCACCACGAACGGTACCTACGCGCCCGAGGTCCCCGCGGGACGGCTGCTGTTGCAGACTCTGCGTTCGCACGACCAGTACAACACCACCGTCTATGGGCTGGACGACCGTTACCGCGGTATCCGGGACGGCCGCCGGGTGGTCCTGGTCAACCCCGAGGACGCCCGCGAGCTGGGGTTGGCCGACGGCGCCTACACGGACATCGTGGGCGAGTGGTCCGATGGACGTGAGCGGCGTGCCCCGCACTTCCGGGTGGTGCACTACCCCACCGCGCGGGGCAGCGCGGCCGCCTACTATCCGGAGACCAACGTGCTGGTGCCCTTGGACTCCACGGCCGACGTGAGCAACACCCCCACGTCCAAGTCGGTGGTGGTGCGGTTCGAACCCTCTCCCGTACGGAACTCTCCCGTACGTGACTAGGCGACGCGTGAATCGACCGGCCCGGCATCGGGCCGGTCATCCGCGTTCGCGGAACCGTCCGATACGGATGTCGGGCAGGCGGGGCCGCCAGCGCAGCCACGGGAGCCAGGGCTCCTGGGCCGGGGCCGGGATCGTCGGATCCTCCAGCTCGCCGAACAGCACGTCCTCGACCTCTTCGAAACGGATCCCGGCGAAGACCATGATGTCGGTGGCGACCATCTCCACGGCCAGGTGGGTGGCGTGGGTGACGGGGTCGTCGTCAGGGGTGCCCGCACCGTAGCCGCGCGCCGCCGTCAGTGCCTGGTTCACGGCCTGTTCCCTGGCCTCCCGGCTGCTGAGGTCGTCGGCGAGGGTACCGAGGACGTCGGCCATGCCCCGCACGATGGGAGCGAGTTCGCGGCGTTCCTCGCTGTCCATGGCCACGGTGGTGCGGGCGAGGAACAGGCAGCTCTCGCCGAGCAGGATGAGTCGTTCGATGACCTCGTCCTCGTCGATGACGGGCCCGGGATCGCCCCAGCGGATGGTGGAGAGTCGGATCGTGGACATGCTCGCCTCACGGGCCTTGCTGAGCTCGGCCATGGGTCTGCTCAGGTCACCGAGCCGGTTGACCACTTGGGCGCTGGCGTCGTCTCCGTCGGAGGTCAGGGACAGACCCACCTCGTCGAGCATGCGCGCCATCTCGCCCAAGGCCTCCTCTTCGATGCGCCGCATCATCGCCACCAGGCGGGCGGGGAAGAGCAGTTGGCTCAGCAGCAGGGCCACCCCGGCACCGATGAGCGCGTCGACGAGTCGGTCGACGCCCGGGCTCCCTCCGCCGACGAAGATCGTGGTGAGGATGGCGCTGGCGGCCGACTGCCCGACGACGACGCGTTCGGAGGTGACCATGGCGGCCACGATCATGGCCAGTCCGGTGCCCAGCGTCAGGGAGACCACGCCCCGGTCGGTGACCAACAGCGCGAACTCCCCGGCGAGGATGCCGATGAAGACGCCGGCCAGCAACCGGACCGCGTTGCTTCCTCGTTCGCCGCCCGATGCGTTGAGCGCGATGAGTGCGGCAATGGGTGCAAAGAAGGGCCTGTGGTCCTGGATCAGTCCCCCGGCGATGGTCCAGGCCACGGCGGCGCCGATGATCGCCAGCAGAATCTGGGATCCGTAGGTGGACAACCGTTTGCGCGCCTGGAGGACGACGGTCCGAACCAGTCGTCGCGCGGAGGTACCCCCCGTGAACAGCGCTCCCATGGTCTCCTCGTCGTGTAGGACGCCGAAGCTCTGGGGGGACCGGCCCTACTTTTCTACCGGCCGGAGTGGTCGAAGTGTGTCAACGCCATGCCCGGTGGGCGCGTGCGAGGGGCGTCCCCGTACATTGTGCGCATGCCGACGATCTATCTGATCCGCCATGGAAAGGCCTCCCCCGAGGCCGATGACTACGACCTGCTGAGCCCCACCGGATACGAACAGTCGCGACTGTTGGGCGCCGAACTCAAGCGGCGTGGACTGTCGGTGGGCGCGGTGGTGACGGGGTCGCTGCTGCGCCAGCGCCAGACCGCCACCACCGTCCTGGCCGAGGCCGGGATCGACGTGGAACCCACCATCGACGAGCGGTGGAACGAGTACGACCACCTGGACCTGCTGAGCCGCTTCCCGATCGAGGAGGGCTCGCTGCAACAACGGTTGGACGCCTGCCTGACTTCGTGGACCACCGCCGAGGACGTGGGTCCGGGTTCGTTCCCGCGATTTCGCGAAGGGGTGCGCGCGGCGCTGGCCGACGTGGCCGCGGGCCTGGAACGTGGGCGGACCGCGTTGGTGTTCACTTCCGGCGGGGTGATCGGCACGGTCTGTTCCACGCTGTTGAACGCACCGGACTCGGCGTTCGTGATGATGAACCGGGTGACGGTGAACGCCTCGGTGAGCAAGGTGGCGCACGGGCGAGGCGGGACGCAGTTGCTCTCGTTCAACGACCACGCCCACCTGGAGCAGGGCGGCCCGGAGCTGATGACCTACCGCTGATCCGGACCTTTTCACGCCCGTGGCATACCGACCGGTCGGTCCCGGCCGTCGGGTGCGATCGTCGGGTGCGGTCAGGCTCGGCGTTCGGCGGCACGGGCAAGGACCGCCCGCAGCCCCAACTCGTAGCCCACGATCCCGCACCCGGCCACGTAGCCGGCGGCCACCGGCGCGGTCACCGAGGTGTGCCGGAACTCCTCACGGGCGTAGACGTTGGAGATGTGCACCTCGACGACGGGCGCCTCGACGGCGTCGATCGCGTCGCGCAGCGCGATGCTGTAGTGGGCGTAGGCGCCGGGGTTCATCACGACCCCCGCGTAGTGGCGGGCGGAGTGGATGTGGTCGACCATTCCGCCCTCGCTGTTGCTCTGCGCGCAGACCACCTCCACGCCGAGTTCCTTGCCCAGGAAGATCACGCGTTCCTCGACCTGGGCGAGGGTGGTGGTGCCGTACTGCTCGGGGTCACGGGTGCCCAGCAGGTTGAGGTTGGGGCCGTTGAGCAACAGGACGGTGGCGGCGTTCTCGGGCATCGGCGGCTTCCTGGTCGTGTTCGGTGTTCGGTGGGACCAGCGTAGACCGTTTCCCTCCGGCGGCCCCGAGCGCGCGTGGGGTACGCGGAGGCAGGTAGCATACCGACCAGTCGGTTCTCATCTTGGAGGCATCCCGTGGCGTCCACCCTGCTGTCCGCGCGCGACCTGCAGTTCCTGCTCTACGAGTGGCTCGACGTCGAGGCCCTGACCCGGCGGACCCGGTACGCCGACCATTCCAGGGAGACCTTCGACGGCGCCCTGGAACTGGCCGAGCGCGTGGCCACCGACCACTTCGCCCCGCACAACAAGACCAACGACGCCGAGGAGCCCCGCTTCGACGGCGAACGCGTCCACGTCGACCCCCAGGTCAAGAAGGCCCTGGAGGTCTACGCCGAGACCGGCCTGTCCTCCATCGCCATGGACGCCTCCGTGGGCGGCGACCAGATCCCCCGGGTCCTCTCCAGCGCCTGCAACGCCTACTTCCAGGCCGCCAACCTGGGCACCTCCGCCTACCCGTTCCTCACCTCCGGCAACGCCTCCCTGCTCATCGAATACGGCACCCCCGAGCAGATCGACACGTTCGTACGCCCCATGGTGGAGGGCCGCTACACCGGCACCATGTGCCTGTCCGAACCCCAGGCCGGCAGCTCGCTGTCGGACATCACCACCCGGGCCGAACCCGCCGGCGACGGCACCTACCGGATCTTCGGCAACAAGATGTGGATCTCCGCCGGCGACCACGAACTCACCGAGAACATCGTCCACCTGGTCCTGGCGAAGATCCCCGGCGGCCCACCCGGGGTCAAGGGCATCTCCCTGTTCATCGTGCCCAAGCACCTGGTGAACGAGGACGGCACCCCGGGTGAGCGCAACGACGTCGTCCCGGCGGGCCTCAACCACAAGATGGGCTACCGGGGCACCGTCAACGCCCTGCTCAACTTCGGCGAGGGCAGGCACACCCCGGGTGGCGAGCCCGGCGCGGTCGGCCACCTGGTCGGCGAACCCCACCAGGGTCTGCGCTACATGTTCCACATGATGGACGGAGCCCGGATCGGGGTGGGTGCCGGCGCGATGGCGGTCGGCTACACCGGCTACCTGAAGTCGCTGGCCTACGCCCGCGAACGTCTCCAGGGCCGCCCCCTGGGCGCGAAGGACCCGCGTGAGCCGCAGGTGCCCATCATCGAACACACCGACGTGCGGCGGATGCTGCTCGCGCAGAAGAGCTACGTGGAGGGTGCTCTGGCCCTGGTGCTGTACTGCGCGCGGCTGATGGACGACAAGCTCAGCGCGGAGTCACCCGAACGTGTGCGCGAGGCCGGGCTGCTGTTGGACGTGCTCACCCCCATCGTCAAGAGCTGGCCCTCCCAGTGGTGCCTGGAGGCCAACAGCCTGGCCATCCAGGTCCACGGCGGCTACGGCTACACCCGCGAGTACGACGTGGAGCAGCACTACCGGGACAATCGGCTCAACGCCATCCACGAGGGCACCCACGGCATTCAGGGGCTGGACCTGCTGGGCCGCAAGGTGGTCCAGGACGGCGGGTCGCGGTTGACGTTGCTGGTGGAGACCGCGCGCGCCACCGTGGAGCGGGCACGGGGGCTGGGCGGATCCGAGGCCGAGTACGCCGAACTGTTGGACGTGGCCCTGGCACGCACCGCCGAGACGGCCGCCTCGGCCTGGGCCGAGGGCGACCCGGCCGTGGCGTTGGCCAACGCCACGGCCTACTTGGAGGCCGTGGGACACGTCGTGGTGGCCTGGCTCTGGTTGGAGCAGCTGGTCACCGCGCACGGCCGGAACGACGGTTTCTACGAGGGCAAGCGGGCCGCGGCCGCCTACTTCTTCCGGCACGAGCTGCCCAGGACCGGGCCCTGGTTCGACCTGGTGTCCTCCCGCGACCGCACCGTCCTGGACGTGTCCCCCGACGTACTGTGAGCACGCGAGGGTCCCGCCGCCCCCGGTGTGGGACGTCGGGGCCCTCCACGGGCGGGATCAGCGCGATTCCCCCAGCACGTGACGGGCGTAGTCCTCCATCGCCTCGCACTGGTAGTCGGCCAACCCGGGCGCCACCTTCTCGTACACCTCGCGCCACGGCCCCGGCTCCGCGTAGACCCGCCCCAGCTGAACGAACGCGTCGGCGTCCGGAGTCCACATGCGACACACGCCTTCGTGGTGAACGGCGACCTCGGCGCGCACGGCCGGGTCGTCGACCGGACGGCCGGCCCTCAGGTGGACGGCCATGCGCTCCAGCTGGGCCACAGCCTCGGCTCGCATCCGTTCCCCCTCCTCGAGGGTCAGGTCACGACCGGCGGCAGCGGCCTCCTCCCACTGCTCGGGCCACTGGGTACGGGCACGATCGTCGTAGTGGGTGACGTCGAAGCCCTCGAAGAGCTCCTCGGGTCGGATGGCGGTCATGCCATCTCCTTCCATCGTGTCGACGGTGCGTCGCACGGTCTCGATGAGGGAACCCAACCGGTCGTGTTCGGCCACCAGGTCGGACAGGTGCCGGCGCAACGCGGCGACCTCGTCGCGTTCGGAGTCCAGGGCACGCCGGATGTCGGCCAACCCCAACCCCAACTCGCGCATGACCAGGATCCGTTGCAATCTGCGCAGCTCACGGTCGCCGTAGTGGCGCCGCCCTCCAGGGCCCAGGCTCTCGGGCTCCAAGAGACCGATGTGGTGGTAGTGGCGCAGGGTTCGGGAGGTCACACCGCTGACACGGCAGACCTCGGCCATCGACCAGGACATCGGGTTCCCTTCGTCGGGCCGGTCCGTCCGGCCTCGGCACGACCGTAGGCGTTGACGTCGCGTCAACCGCAAGTCTCGACCTCGGTCGAACCCGGGTTCGACCGGGCCGACTCCCGGAGCGAATTCTCGGGCAATGGTCGTGCAAGGATTCCGCACGATTTCCACCGAGAAGGGATGAACGTCCTCAAAAGGGAACACAGTGAGGGTGAAGTCCTGCAGAAAGGCGTGACGTGCTGCCCCTGACGCCCCACGATCCCGATCGGATCGGCCCTTACCCACTGACCCACCGGCTGGGCACCGGCGGCATGGGTCAGGTGTACCTGGGCCGAACCGACGACGGTGCCCACGTGGTGGTCAAGGTGGTGCGTTCGGCCCTGGTGGAGGACGACCGGTTGGACGGCACCGACTACCGTGCGCGCTTCGCCCGTGAGGCCGAGCTCGCAGCGCGGGTGGGCGGGCGCTACACCGCCGAGGTGGTCGACAGCGATCCCCATTCGGAACGACCCTGGATCGCCTACGAACACATCCCGGGGCCGTCGTTGAAGGACGCGCTGGCCGAACGCGGGCCGCTCGACCCCGCGTCCCTGCGCGCGTTGGCCGCCCTTCTCGCGGAGGCCCTGCACACCATCCACACCCGTGACCTCATCCACCGCGACATCAAGCCCAGCAACATCATCCTGGCGCCGGACGGCCCTCGGGTGATCGACTTCGGCATCGCACGCCCCACCGAGGGGAGCACGATGACCGGCACCGGGCACGTGTTCGGCACCCTGCCGTACATGTCCCCCGAACAAGCGGAGGGATCGGCGCTCTTCCCGGCCTCCGACATGTTCGCGTTGGGGACCACCCTGGCCCAGGCGGCGACCGGACACTGCCCGTTCGACGGTCCCTCCGAGCCGCGCATCCTCATGAGACTGATCTCGCCACCACCCCTGGAGGTCCTGGCCGGGCTCCCCACGGACCTGATCGCGCTGATCCGGGACTGCTGGGCACACGACCCCGCGCTGCGGCCCACCCCGCTCCAGGTGGTGGAGCGGTGCACCGACGAGGCCCTGGAACGCGCCTGGCCGCCCCGTCACCTCGGTGTGACCACGACCGTCGACACCGCTCCCGAACCCGAACCGGTCGTCGAGGCGTCCGGGGCCGGACCGGTCGAGGCCACCGCCCCCCAGGGCGCCGAACCCACCGAGCCACGGTCCACCGTGCTCCACGCGGCACCGGCCTCGTCGCCGTCCGAAGGATCGGTCCGGCATCGTTACCAGGTCACCATCGTGGCCCTGTTGGGGTTGTTGCTGTTCCTCTGCGTCCTGCTACTGGTCTGAACCAGATGAGTAATTCCGCAGGGTGGCTGGTGTCGGGTGTGTGGGTGGGGCGCCTGGGGTCCTGGTCCTGCCGGTGGCCTGGCGGGGTGGGGGTCGGTTCTCCCTCCTTCCCCGCCCAACAA
>NZ_BCSH01000085.1 GCF_001570765.1 Nocardiopsis listeri NBRC 13360
TCCCCAAGAGCCAGAAACCCCAGGCGCCCCACCAGCAACCCCCGCCCTCACCCCCACCCCTTGGAAGCGCTCATCTCTAGATGGCCTCGCGGCGTTGCAGATGGCTGAACGACAGCCAGCCGGGCAGCACCGGGAACCAGAACGTCAGCACCCGGAACAACAGCACTGCGGGCAACGCCACTACCGCCGGGACACCCACCACCGCGGTGAGTCCGCCGATGAGCGCGGCCTCCACCGCGCCCAGACCACCCGGGGTGGGCGCGGCCGAGCCGATGGCGTTGCCGGCCAGGAACACCACTGCGACGGCGACCAGGCTCACCCGCGTATCGGGGCCGGCGAACGCCAGGACCGAGAAGTGCAGACACAGCACGAACGCGACGGTGAGCAGCAGCGTGCCACCCACCCCGAGCAGCAGACTCATCGGACGCTGGAGCATGTCCAGCAGACGGGGCAGGACCCCGAGCAGGTAGGGGCGCAAACGTGCGATGACCGCCCGGCGCATACGAGGATGCAGCAGGACCGCTGCCATCAGGGCCGTGCCCAGGACACTGATGAGGGCGACGGTCGGTGAGGGGCTGAAGCCCGTCCAGTAGGAGGTGCCGGTGAGGTAGGCGCAGATCAACAGCAGGGGAGCGTGGACCAGGAAGCCCACCAGTTGGGTGAGGCCGACCGCGGACAGCGCAAGGGAGGTGGGCACACCGGCCTTGATGACGAATCGGCTGTTGATCGCGATCGAGCCCAATCCGGCGGGGGCCGCGATGCGCACGAACGACGCCGCGTACTGAACCAGGACGGTGCGCCACAAGGGCAGCGGCGCGGGTACGAAACCGATCAGCACCATGGCGGCGGCGATCATGCACGTGGTGGCCATGACGAACGCGGCCAAGGCCCAAAGCGGGTCGGCGTGGCGGATGGTGGCCAGGTCGACGCCGGCGAGTTGGTATACCAGGACCAGTCCGACGACGGTGGCGACCACGAAGCTGACGATGGTGCGCGGCCGCATCCGTTCCAGTCGGGCGGGTTCGGCCGGGGCCTCGGGGGCCAAGGACACCATGTGCTCACGGAGTCGGCCCAGGAGCGCGCGGTCGGTGCGTCGCAGTTCGGCGCGCAGCCGGTGCGGCAGGCCGGGGGGTTGTAGCAGGGGAAGTACCGCGGCGGCGGTCTCTACTCCCAGGGCGCGCACGGCCGAGGCCACGGCGCGTTCGACACCCACGCGCAGCGCCAGCAGGGTGATCATGGCCGCGGTGTCCAGGGAGATGCGCAGTTGGGCCGCGGCCACCGAACCGTGGTCGAACCCGGTCAGTGCGGCGGTGGGTGGGTCGTCGGAACCGTTCTCATGGATGCCGACCGTGGCGCCGTGGAGGTCGCCGTGGACGACGCGGCGTCGGTGTAGCGCGCCGAGGAGTTCCCACAGGTCGGCGAGGAGGGTATCGGTGACCTGTTCGGGTCGGAGGGTGTCCAGGGCCCGGATGTGCGAGCGTTCCCGGGCGAGCAACACGGTGCCCGGGGAGAGTTCCCCCAGGGCCAGCACCCGGGGCGCGGGAACCCCCGCATCACGTGCGGCGGCGCTCATCAGGGCGGCGTGTTCGGCGCGTCTGCGGATCCCGTAGAGGATACGCGGGGCGACCGGACCGCGCAGGAGGAGCAGGGCACGCAGCCGTCTCCAGAAGCCACTGGTGTTCTCGGAGCCGAGGACGGTGAGCTCGATCCGGCGCCCGTCGGTGAGATCGGCCAGGTGTCGGTGGTCCCCGTCCTCATCGGTACCGTCGGGGAGGATCCGGTCCGCGACCAGGTCGAAGCGGGCGAGTTCGTCCAGGATGCGTCCGGTGACGGGGGGCGGCATCCGCACGCCGATGACGTAGCGGGCCAGGGCCGCGCAGGTCAGGCCGACCAGGACGGTGAAGAGGACGGCGAGGATGCTGCTGACGCCCGCCGTGACCGCGGTGACGGCGACCACGGCGTTGGTGCCCCACAACAGGGAACGGACCCTGGGCTGCCCGGCCGGCATGGTCCGGGTGAAGGCGATACCGGCGGCCACGTAGCCCAGGGTGGTGGCGGTGAGGACGTCTTCGGGCAGGCCCGGCAGGGGTTCGGCGCCGATGGTGGCGATCTTCATCCGCGCGTTGACCCAGGAGGTCATACCGTAGGCGGCCGCCGCCGCGACGATGGGACGCAGCAGGTCGCGCACGCCCCCGATGATCAGGGTGCGCAGGACGACGTAGCAGATCAGGACGAGCAACAGGAGGTTCGCACCGACCGCGACGGCGAGGAGCAGCCCGGGCGGAATCACCGCGCGCAACTGGGAGGCGTCGTCGATGGGCCCGCCTTCGGCCATGACATCGGTGACCAGGAACAGGACCAGGAAGACCAGCATCAGTCCGGCGAAGCCGATGAGCAGGTCGATGGGCCTGCGCGGAGCGCGGGCGGCGAATCGGCCGGGGGCGGCGGCCGAGGAATCGGTCGGGGATGTCGTCACCCCTCAAGCCTGCCCGACTCGTGAGGACGCGGTGATCAGGGGCGGGGGGCGTTTCGTCGGTCGCCGGGTGGTGTGAGGGGTTCGGTGTGCGGATCGGGGTCCGGGCGGGGAGGGAGCCGGTCGTGGGCCCGGACCCCGATGGGGGTGATCTTTCGGGTTCCCTACTCGGGTAGGGGCAGGAGTCCGCGTTCGTAGGCGCGGACGAGGTTGCGGGGAACGCGGTACTCGCGGCCCCGCAAGTGCATCGTGACCAGGTCGGGGGTCTTGGCCTTCCATTGGGAGCGGCGGGTGCGGGTGTTGGCGCGGGACATCCTGCGCTTGGGTACGGCCATTGGTACGTGCCTTTCCGTGCGGGAGGCGGGCCCGAGTCGTGCCCGGGCCCCGCGCCACCCGCGATGTGTTCGGTTACCGCTGCCCGTAGCGGCGCTGGAAGCGCTCCACCCGGCCGGCGGTGTCCACCACGCGGGCGTTACCGGTGTAGAAGGGGTGACTCGCGCTGGAGATCTCGACGTCGACGAGCGGGTAGGTGTTGCCGTCCTCCCACTCGATGGTCCTGTCACCGGTCACGGTGGACCGGGTGAGGAAGGCGAAGTCGGCGGCCTTGTCCCGGAAGACGACGGGTCGGTACTCGGGGTGGATTCCCTGTTTCATGCGTGCCTCTCTTTCGGGCGCGGTCTGGTCAGCGTTCCTCTCGGAACTCGACGTGGCGACGCAGCTTGGGGTCGTACTTGCGCAGGACCAGACGGTCGGGGGTGTTGCGACGACTCTTGCGGGTCACGTAGGTGGTTCCGGTTCCCTCGGTGGACCTGAGCTTGATGATGGGTCGTGCGTCGTTGCGTGCCATGTGGGCCTCCTTGGTGGTCGATCTCCGTCAACCACATGATAACGGTTTTCATTCCCGCCTTGGTCCATGGCCTCGGTTCTTCGATCGGGAACCCGCCACGACGGCACGGTGGTCCTGACCTATCCGCGCGAACAGCCGGACCGAGCGGGCGACCGGACCGGGTCGGCCCACACGAAGAGGGCGGTCATGGAACCGTGTCCATGACCGCCCTCGACAGGTGTATCGCGCTCGCTGTCAGGCGACCGCCCCGTCGCGCTCGGCGAAACGCTCGGCGCGTAGACGGCGGGCCTCGTCCGGGTCCAGGACCGGGGCGGCGGTGAGCAACTGCC